>NZ_AZUN01000001.1:1200000-1800000 GCF_000527095.1 Methylomicrobium lacus LW14
CGCACCCATTCGATGGTCATCCAGGTCAATGCGCCGGCTGCCGCGCCGATATGCGTCGCCAACAGCGCCATGCCGGCACGTCCGTCCGCGGTCAGCGCGCTGCCGCCGTTGAAGCCGAACCAGCCGACCCAGAGCATGCCCGCGCCGGTTACCACCATGGTCATGTTGTGCGGCGGCATCGGCGTGCTCGGAAAGCCCTTGCGGCGACCGATCACCAACGCCGCAACCAAGGAGGCGATGCCCGCGTTCACATGAATCACGATGCCGCCCGCAAAATCCAGCGCGCCCAACTCAGCCAGCCAGCCGCCGCCCCAAATCCAGTGGCAAATCGGCACATAGACCAGACACAGCCACAACGCGCTGAACCAGAGCATCGCGGAGAATTTCATGCGTTCGGCGAAACTGCCGACGATCAGCGCCGGCGTGATGATCGCGAAGGTCATCTGAAACATGAAATAAACCGCCTCGGGCAGTTCGCCGACCTGCGAAGCGGTGCCGATACCGGGCAAAAACGCCTTCGAGAAATCGCCGATCAGCTTCTGCCAGTCGCCGCCATCGGCGAAGATCAGGCTGTAGACGCCGGCCAGCCACAGGATCGAGACAAGGCAGGTGATCGCAAAGCACTGCATCAACACCGACAACACGTTTTTGCTGCGCACCAGGCCCGCATAAAACAGCGACAAACCCGGCAGCGTCATGAACAGGACCAGGCCGGTCGACGTTAATATCCAGGCGGTGTTGGCCTGATTGATCGGAGCGGCCTCCGCCGCGAACGGCAACAGCAGCAGGCTGAAAAAGAGTCTTTTGGATCGCATTCTACTCACTAATTAAATGGCATCCTCGCCGGTCTCGCCGGTTCTTATGCGGATGATTTGTTCAAGATTGGTCACAAAAATTTTGCCGTCACCGATTTTGCCGGTATTCGCTGCCCTCACGATCGTCTCAACCGCCTTGTCCAGAATGTCGTTAGACACCGCGATTTCGAGCTTGACCTTCGGTAAAAAATCGACCACATATTCGGCGCCCCGATACAATTCGGTATGCCCTTTCTGGCGGCCAAAACCTTTGACCTCGGTCGCGGTGACTCCCGCGACGCCGATCTCGGACAGGGCTTCCCTGACATCATCCAGTTTGAACGGTTTAATGATTGCTGTGATTAATTTCATAATGTCTCTCTGTCACAAATAACGAAAAAAAATGGCTCCTAGATTCTGCAATCATACACAATCCCTATCGATTTACAATTTTTGCTCGAATACAAAACAGCCCTATGCCGAACGCTAACAAAAAAGGATGCCATCGACCCTGAACCTGAAGCCCTATTTCATTTCGCGAGTGACTCATCGGCCATGTCATTCCTCCGCTGAAAAAAAAATCGCCAGTCGGCCGACTGGCGATCATGACATTTTTATACCTTATATATGGTATGCCGTTTCGCCGTGGCTCGATACGTCCAGCCCCACGCGTTCGAATTCCTCGCTGACTCGGAGCCCGACCAACATATTGACGAATTTATAGGCGATGAAAGAGACGACGCCCGACCACACGATCGTGATCACGACGCCTTCAGCCTGGACCAGCAATTGACTGGCGATCGAGAAATCCTCGGCCCCGGTGCCGCCGAGCGCAGGTGAAGTAAACACGCCGGTCAGCAGAGCGCCTAAAATCCCGCCGACGCCATGCACGCCGAACACATCGAGCGAATCGTCGGCGCCAAGCAGGCGCTTGAGTCCGTTGACGCCCCACAGGCAGAGCAGACCCGCGCTCAAACCGATGATAATGCCGCCCATCGGACCGACCGAGCCGCAGGCCGGCGTGATCGCGACCAGACCGGCCACGGCGCCGGAGGCCGCGCCCAACATCGAAGCCTTGCCCTTGATCACCGCTTCGCCGGCGGCCCAGGACAACACCGCCCCGGATGTGGCCAATAGGGTGTTGATGAAGGCAAGGGTCGCGCCGCCGTTGGATTCGAGATTCGAACCGGCATTGAAGCCAAACCAGCCCACCCACAGCAAGGATGCGCCAACCATCGTCAAGGTCAGGCTGTGCGGCGCCATGTACTCCTTACCGTAGCCGATGCGCTTGCCGACCAGAAAGGCGCCGACCAGACCGGCCACCGCCGCGTTGATGTGCACCACGGTGCCGCCCGCGAAATCCAGCGCGCCCTTGCCCAGCAGGTAACCGCCGGCGCCCCAGACCATGTGCGCGATCGGCAGATAGCTGAAGGTAAACCAGATCGCGCAGAAAATCAGCACCGCGCTGAATTTGATGCGCTCGGCAAACGAGCCGACGATCAGCGCACAGGTAATCGCGGCGAAGGTCGACTGGAAGGCGACAAAGATAAATTCGGGAATCTTCACGTTGTCGGTAAACGTATCGGCCAGCGAAGCGGTCGTGATGCCTTTTAGGAACACCTTGTCGAAGTTGCCGATGATCAGGCCTTCGCCGCCGAACGCGAGACTGTAACCGTAAATGCCCCAGAGCACGCAAATCAGCGCAAACACCACCATCACCTGCATCAGCACCGACAGCATGTTCTTGCTGCGCACCAGGCCGCCGTAAAACAGGCCCAGTCCCGGGATCACCATCATGATCACCAGCAAGGTCGAAACCATCATCCAGGCCGTATCGCCCTTATCGGTCGTCACCGGCGCCGAAGCCGCGGGTTCGGCGGCCGGAGCCGCTGCCGCGGCCGGGATTTCAACCAGCGCGGGTTTAACCGGGTCCGCGAGCGTCTGCGTTTCAACCGCCTGGGTGATGTTTTCGGCAAGCGAGAGCCCGGCAAAGCCCAGCAGGATAAAAAAAGCCAAAGTCGATATCATGTGTTTCATTATTCGGTCCTTACTTAAAATGCTTAAAGGGCGTCATCGCCGGTTTCTCCGGTACGAATCCGGATCACTTGTTCCAGACTGGTCACAAAGATTTTGCCGTCGCCAATTTTTCCGGTTCCCGCCGCGCGGGTAATGGCCTCGACCGCCTGATCGAGCAAGCCACTGGAAACGGCCACTTCCACTTTGGTTTTCGGCAAAAAATCGACCACATATTCAGCGCCGCGATATAACTCGGTATGCCCTTTCTGGCGGCCGAAGCCCTTGACTTCGGTGACGGTAACGCCGGTCACCCCGATTTCTGAAAGCGCCTCGCGGACATCATCCAGTTTGAAGGGTTTAACGATTGCAGTGATCAGTTTCATAAATTGCCTCTTGCTGAATAAAAATAACGATTCCAAATCAAACAAAGCAATGATTATGCCAAGCCGCTTTTACCGCAACGCCGTTAGCGGAAATTTGCATCAGCCGGCAAGCATCCGCCTTAACATCGAGCGGGCGGCGCAAAATGAGGCAAGCGGGAAACGCCTGCGCCCACAATCGGACGTCTTACGCGATGCCTTAGTGCACTAAAGCAGTTCATTTTACCGATGGTAGCTCCATTCTGGTGCGATAAGGGATGCAAGCGCTCTACCCCGATACAACGCTTTGCTTAGGCTTTCGTAAATAGAACTTCCCACTAAAAATCTGGCAGGTCTAGGGTAGTTATTATCCAATGAGCGTAACCGACACCCTAATAACAAAATGCGCCCTGAGGCGCATTTTGGTGAAGCCTAAATTTGTCTTGCCGAATTAAAAACTGACCGTAAAGTCCGCCGAAAACAGGAATTGGTCAAGCTTGCCGGTCGTTGCTCCGCCGTCGCCGAATGGCCGCGCGCCGTCCGCCCAGTCATAGCGCACGTTCGGACGCAAATTCAGCCATTTGACCGGTTTCCAGTTGATGCCTGCCGTCACCGCATAATAGCTGGATGGTGCACTGGTTGCGACAAAATTGCCCGCCGCCGCGAAACTGTTGCCGCTGCCGTCGGTTGCCGCCCCTACCCGGCCGGGAGCGAAAACCCGAAATCCGTTTTGGTCGCGGAACCACTCGCCACGGACGCCTGCGGTCAGCGTGTCGCTGATGTCGTAATACAGATGCGTGTTGATGCCATACCATTCTGCGTCTTCAAGACCGTTCGCGGTTAAGACGCCATCGGCAAAACCGTGATCGTGTTGCAATACCCAATGAGTCTTGTCGCCAATATCCTGTTTCAACACCACGCTGTACATGCCCCAGGCTTTGCTGCTTTGCTCGGAAGTGCCGCCGTAAGTCCCGGTCACGTTCAAGGACGTTCCCGAATCCGCGTTGGTCCAGGTCGCGCCGGCAAGGCCCGCCCAATTGCCCAGATGCTTATCCCAGCCGCCGTCCCAACCGCCGGTCGCGCTGCCGGTCACGACGCCGCCGACCACCGACCAATGATCATCGACCGTGTAACTGCCGAGGATACCGGTATGGGTGAACGGCTCGCCGTATTGCATCGTATAGGCGTGCGTGTAGAAGAAATTATCCGGCGCCGGAACGGTCTCGTAACCGATCGGCGTATAGAAATGACCGGCCTTGATATTCAGGCCATTGCCGATCGGCAGATAGGCTTCCAGATAGGCTTGCGGCATTGCCAGATCGTAAAAACGGTTGTCGTTGCTGCCCAGCAGATTGAGATCCCAGTGATTTCTGTTCAATGGCACGCCCGAATTTACGTCAAATGCCGGCACTCCGTAGGCTTGCGTGAAGATCGCATCGGTGCCGAACATCACGTCGAAACGGAAGCCGACATCGAAACTGTCGCCTTCGGTCGCTACCGCGCGTTGCAGGAACAAATTCAATTGATTCAATTGAAACTCGGCCGACCGGTCGCCGAATGTGACCGGTCCGTTGAAATTATTTTCCGGACTGATCGAATTATAGGTAATACCGGCATTCGCCCAGCCGCCGACCATCAGCCCCCAGTCTTTCATGAACTTACTCTCATTCGGATCGCCCGCGGCCTCCAGCAAACGCTCGGCCTCAAGCAGGCCCTTGGCCTCCGCGGTGCTCAGTGCGCAAGCAAGCGCGACTCCCACCGCCAAGGGTTTAAGGTTGAAACGAACATTGCATCTGTGATTTTTCATAGCAATAACCTTATTTGATGAGTCTATAAGAAATTAATAATTTGCATTAATTATTTAAGCAAATAAGATGCCAGGCATGATTTTTTTAATTTTGTCAGCAAGATAGCATCAACACGGCGCAAGCAAAACGTATCAGGCGTGCGATACGAGCGATATAACCCCCTATAAGCACTACTTTAGTGCATAATTTGCACCAACATGATGCATTCCTAGTAAATTTTCTTTGTGCCTTCGTAAGCGCGCGGACGAATGATTTTTTTGTGGATCATCCGGCAAAAAAATGTTATCGTAATTGAGTTTGGCTAATCCATTTGACACAAATCGATCCTAGGAGACTCAATAAATGTCTGTAGAAAATGTACTGAAAATGATCAAGGAAAACGACGTGAAATTCGTCGATTTCCGTTTTTGCGATACCCGCGGCAAAGAACAGCACGTCACCTTCCCTGCACACTCGATCAGCGAAGACACCTTCGAAGAAGGCAACATGTTCGACGGTTCTTCGATCGCCGGCTGGAAACACATCAACGAGTCGGACATGATCCTGATGCCCGATCCAAACTCCGCGGTGATGGACCCTTTCTATGACGACGCGACACTGATCCTGCGCTGCGACATCATCGAACCGAAAAACATGCAAGGCTATGAGCGCGATCCGCGTTCGATCGCGAAACGCGCGGAAGGCTACTTGCAATCCACCGGCATCGCCGACACCGCGTTTTTCGGACCGGAAAATGAATTCTTCATTTTCGACGACGTGCGTTGGGGTTCGGACATGAGTGGCTCTTTCTTCAAGATCGACTCCGAAGAAGCCGGCTGGAACTCCGAAAAAGTCTATCCCGACGGCAACATCGGCCATCGCCCCGGCGTAAAGGGCGGCTACTTCCCGGTCCCGCCGGTTGACTCGCTGCAAGACATGCGCTCCGCAATGTGCCAAGTGCTGGGTGAAATGGGTCAGACCGTCGAAGTGCATCACCACGAAGTCGCGACCGCGGGTCAATGCGAAATTGGCGTCCGCTTCAACACTCTGGTCAAAAAAGCCGATGAAGTGCTGGAGTTGAAATATGTAATTGCGAATATCGCGCACGCCTACGGCAAAACCGCGACCTTCATGCCGAAGCCGATGGTCGGCGACAACGGCAGCGGCATGCACGTTCACCAATCGCTCTCCAAAGGCGGCGTGAACCTGTTCACCGGCAACCTGTACGGCGGCCTGTCAGAACTCGCGCTGTATTACATCGGCGGCATCATCAAGCACGCCAGAGCCCTGAACGCCTTCACCAACGCCTCGACCAACAGCTACAAGCGCCTGGTTCCGGGCTTTGAAGCGCCGGTCATGCTGGCTTATTCCGCCCGCAACCGTTCCGCATCGATCCGTATTCCTTTCGTAAACAATCCGAAAGGCCGCCGCATCGAAGTGCGCTTCCCGGATTCAACCGCGAACCCTTACCTGGCATTCTCCGCGATGCTGATGGCGGGTCTCGACGGCATCCAAAACAAGATTCATCCGGGTGAAGCGATGGACAAAGACTTGTATGACTTGCCGGCCGAAGAAGCCAAAAACATCCCGCAAGTCTGCCATGCGTTCGACCAGGCGCTGGAAGCACTCGATCAAGACCGTGAGTTCCTGACCCGTGGCGGCGTCTTCACCGACGACGTGATCGACGGCTACATCGACCTGAAAATGGCCGAAGTGACTCGTCTGCGCATGAGCACCCACCCGGTCGAATACGATATGTACTACAGCTTGTAAAACCGGTTTACACCGCATCGTAGCTCGACAAAAAACGCCCCATAATGGGGCGTTTTTTTTGCTCCGCCCTATGCTAATATCCAGGTTAGTAGGTAAACGCGCCCTAATCGTCCTTTTTTCGCACTTTTTTGAACTTTGGTCTGTAAATTGCTTAACTAAAGATCGAAAGGCTATGAGTTAAATTTTAAGGGCAAGCCATGCATAAAAGGATACTGGATCACCTGAATTCCGCGATTTTATTGTTCGACCAGGATCTGAACCTGGCCTACATCAACACCTCGGGCGAAGTGTTGCTGGCCGACAGCGCCAATCAATTGCTCGGTCAAAATGCACAAGACTTATTTAAGACCTCCGATCCGGCCCTGCTCGCCAATTTGAAACTGTCACTGACGATGGCCGAGCCTCTGCTCGATCGGGCGCTGAGCTTAAACCGGATTGGCCAGACCGTGACGATCACTTTTAGTGCAACGCCGATCTTAAGCGGCGAAGGACGCACCGAAATTCTGGTCGAATTGTTGCAGGTAGACAATCACCTCAGAATATCGAAAGAAGAACAATTGTTATCGCAACAAAACACCGCCCGTCTGCTGGTCAGAGGCCTTGCGCACGAAATCAAAAACCCGCTGGGCGGCCTCCGCGGCGCGGCGCAGCTTCTGGATCTGGAGCTGATCGATCCCGATCTGAAGGAATACACCGGCATCATCATTGCCGAATCGGACCGGCTGCAAGGCTTGATGGACAAGATGCTCGGTCCGAACAAACTGCCGAACAAAAAGCCGTTGAACATCCATGAGGTACTGGAACGCGTCAGGCAACTGGTCGAAGCCGAAACCAGCGGCAGCCTGTTGATTCTTTGCGACTACGATCCGAGCATCCCCGAGCTGAAGGCGGACAAGGACCAGTTGATTCAGGCCGTGTTGAACATCGTCCGCAACGCGGTGCAGGCCGTCGACGGCGCCGGCGTGATCAGGATCAAAACCCGCATCAAACGCAATGTCACAATCGGGCGCAAATGCCACAAACTGACGGTCAAAATCGACATTACCGACAACGGCCCCGGCATCGACGCCGAAATGATGAATCAGATTTTTTATCCGATGATCACCGGACGCCCGGAAGGCACCGGCCTTGGCTTGTCGATCGCGCACTCGCTGATCAGCCAGCACAGCGGCCTGATCGAATGCCAGAGCGAACCCGGCAACACCACCTTTTCCATCCTGTTACCGATAGAGTCCGGCCATGACTAAACCCGAAACTGTATGGATCATAGACGACGACAAATCGATCCGCTGGGTCGTCGAAAAGGCGCTGCAGAAAGCCAACATGCAGACAATGAGCTTTGCGAGCGCGAAGGAAGTGTTGAACGCGCTGCAACACGACAAACCCGACGCCCTGCTGACCGACATCCGGATGCCCGGCATGGACGGCTTCGAACTTCTGGACCGCGTGCAGAAAAATTATCCGGACCTGCCGGTGATCATCATGACCGCGCATTCGGACCTCGAGAGCGCGGTATCGGCCTTTCACGGCGGCGCCTTCGAATACCTGCCCAAACCCTTCGACATCAACGAGGTCGTCGAACTGGCCCAGCGCGCCTGCACGCACAGCCGCCAGCAGCAGGAAAACCAGAAAGAAGCCGCCGCGCTCGAGTCGGCACCCGAAATCATCGGTGCCGCGCCGGCGATGCAGGAAGTCTTCCGCGCGATCGGCCGGCTGGCGCGCTCGAACATCACCGTGCTGATCAACGGCGAATCGGGCACCGGCAAGGAACTGGTCGCCAAAGCCCTGCACAAGCACAGCCCGCGCGCGAAAAACCCGTTCATCGCGCTGAACATGGCCGCGATTCCGAAAGACCTGATGGAATCGGAACTGTTCGGCCATGAAAAAGGCGCCTTTACCGGCGCACAGGCCCGGCGCGCCGGACGTTTCGAACAGGCCAACGGCGGCACGCTGTTTCTCGATGAGATCGGCGACATGCCGGCGGAACTGCAAACGCGCCTGCTCCGCGTGCTCGCCGACGGCGAGTTTTATCCGGTCGGAGCACATCTTTCGGTCAAGGTCGATGTGCGCATCATTGCCGCGACGCACCAGAATCTCGAAGTGCTGGTCGAACAGTGCCGCTTCCGCGAAGACCTGTTCCACCGCCTGAACGTGATCAGGATACACATTCCGCCGCTGCGCGACCGCAAACAGGACATCCCGCTCTTGCTCAGACATTTTCTGAGCCAGGCCGCGCAGGAACTGAATACCGAAGTCAAGACCCTGCGCCCGGATGCGGAAAACTATCTCAGCAGCCTGGACTGGCCCGGCAACGTCCGCCAGCTCGAAAACTGCTGCCGCTGGCTGACCGTGATGGCGTCCGGCCGCGAGGTCCACCAGCACGACCTGCCGCCCGAATTATTGAACAAGCCCCAGGAAAAGGAAGCGGAAAGCGGCAATTGGGAGTCGATGCTCAGATCCTGGATCGACCGCCAGCTGCTGACCAAGGAACACGAGGTCGCCAAGCAAACGATCCCGACAGTCGAAACGATCCTGATCCAGGCCGCGTTAAATTTCACCCACGGCAAACGGCACGAAGCGGCCATTTTGCTGGGTTATGGCAGGAACACCCTGACCCGTAAAATCAAAGAGTTGGGCATCGAGGAATAAAAAATAAGGGGTATGACGGGAACAGAATCCTCATCATGGCCCAACAATAAAACACCTTAAAACGGGCATCGTAAGCGCTGAAAAAATCAAAATAGGCCTTGTGCCCACCGGCAACGATTTCTATCAGGACATAAAGCACACGTCGTAGTGCCGCATTTCAACTGGTACTTGTCGATCAATCGGTGCAGGCTAACCCGGGAAATACCAAGTAATTCCGCGGCGCGGCTGACATTATTATTGGACTGGTACAGACTGGCGACAATCATATCGCGATCTGACAAGGCGCGCGCTTCTGCAAGAGGTCGCAGTATGCGTTCCTTAACGCGTCTTTCAAGGTTCAGATCCTCGGGGGTCAGCAGACGGTTTTCCGACATGACAACGGCATCGCGAATACAATTGATTAATTCTCGGACATTACCCGGCCAATGGTGATTCTTTAAAACAAATAGAGCATCTGAATTAAATCCTTTCGCCTTATATTTATTTTGATTTGCGGTAAATTTATTAAAATAATACCAAGCCAATTGTTCTATGTCGCCGTCTCTTTCTCGCAGCGGCGGGGTTGTCAATACCAGCTCCCGAAGGCGATAATAAAGGTCTTCCCGGAAGTTTCCTTTTTGCACGGCTTCCTTTAAATTTACATGGGTAGCGGCAATAACCCGCGCATTGACAGGTACCTTTACCACTCCGCCGATACGTACGATCACTCGTTCTTCGAGAAACCGTAACAGATTAACTTGCTGTTCTAATGGCAGGTCGCCGATCTCATCCAAAAACAGCGTCCCGCCCTGAGCCGATTCAATCCGACCTATTTTTTGCTGTTGTGCTCCGGTAAATGCGCCTTTTTCATAACCGAACAGTTCGGCTTGAATCAAATCTTTCGGGAACGCGCCACAGTTTATTGCAACTAACGTATTCCCGGAGCGGCTTGAATGATAATGAATGGCGTTAGCGACCAACTCCTTCCCTGTTCCGGTTTCGCCTTTGATGAGCACCGAGCAGTCTTCTTGGTAAGTTTTTTCAAGTCTCCTGAAGAACTCTAACATTACTGGACTGCTTCCAATAATTCCATAGTTAGAGGCATATTCGGCAAAACCTTTTTGCGCGCTGGCGGCAATTTCAGCCATG
Organism: Methylomicrobium lacus LW14; assembly: GCF_000527095.1. NCBI lineage: Bacteria > Pseudomonadati > Pseudomonadota > Gammaproteobacteria > Methylococcales > Methylococcaceae > Methylomicrobium > Methylomicrobium lacus. The sequence continues at coordinate 1,210,507 of NZ_AZUN01000001.1, forward strand.
CCATGGGCATGGCCCAAAGCAAAAACCAAGCGATCCATTTCGATTGGAATAGTTAAATAATCGTAACAATATTCATTGATTAATTTACTTTCTAAGGAAGAAGGTAAAATCTCTGGCATACATTCTTTCGGCAACCCCATTATCCAATTAATCTGACTGAATGAATAAAATAAGCGGTTGATCTCCATACGGAACGTATTTTCATTGCATTGACTGATTAAGCATAAGCCGACATGGATGTCATGGTTGCTTAATATATTGGAGGCCTGATCAGAATTGTTAGCAACATGCACATTCCAGTTAAGGTCTGTTAGATTTTTAGCTATGCCATTTTCACAATCAGGAGGTTGAAAAATAATCACTTTACGCTCTTTGCCAGGCATATCTTTATCTCCAAAAATAAAACCTCGGGGATTTTGTGATTCTATAAAATCACATACGCTCTAAGCGCTTAACACAAAGCTCGCTAGCACTGCGTCTTTATAAATTCAATGCGTTACGGCAAATCAGGACGGCAAAAAGTTCTCGCTACCGGCTTAAAATTCACTTGTGATCGCTTGCCGCAGAACCATTGAGTTTAATGACTTCTTGCTATTGCAAACCTTCTTTTTCCCTGAATCGCCATTTCCGCGCTTAAGCATGCCCTAACACAAAATATAAGGTAATTGTCCTCTCAAGTTGTGAAAAATTCAGTGCGTCAACGTACATAAAGCCAAAGCACCAGACCGGCTTCGATTCGATAGGTACTCGTTCACAAAGATTTTTTGTGTGCTTATCGAAAGGCCGTGCAACCTTTTATTAAGTCATTATTAATCATAGAGTTTGTGCGGATATTTTCACAAAATAAACCGCTTGTCTATAGCCCTTTAGTCTACTTTGTTTTCGTTTGACGAATCGTAAGCGTCCAACCCTACCACATAGCGAGGTTGATGGGGGCGTGATTTAATGTGATTTGCCGAAAGGCAGTAGTTCGTCGATACGGCTGTTAGGCCAGGTAGGCAGTTTTTCGAGGGTGTCTTTTAGACAGGCCGAAGGATCGAGGCCGTTGAGCTTGGCCGTGCCGAGCAAGGTTTGAATCACAGCCGCGCGCTTTCCGGCGCGTTCCGAGCCGGCAAAGAGCCAGTTCTTTTTACCCAAAGCGATAGGTCGGATGCTGTTTTCAATCGGGTTGTTGTCGATTGGCAGATCGCCGGTTTCAGCATAGCGTGTGAGAGCGATCCAGCGTTTCAAGCTGTAGTCGATGGCTTTAGCGGTCGCGGTATTGGGCGCGGCGTGGGTTCGGGTGCGTTGCAGCCAGTCGTGCAGGCCGGCCAGTGCCGGCCGGCTTTTCTCGGCACGCAGGCGTTGGCGTTCCGCTGAACTCAGGCTTTGGCCTTCGGCTTCAATCGCATACAGCACCGCGATGCGCTGTAAGGCTTCTTGCGCAATCGGGCTCTGGCTGGCCTGGAACAGGTCGAAGAATTTCCGCCGCGCATGCGCCCAACACGCCAGTTCGATACATGGCTCAAGCCGAAGTCGAGTTTCGGGATGGGCGCGGGCGGCCGCAAACAAGGCTTTATAGCCGGCGTAGTCGTCGACCACGAGATGGCCTTGCCAATCGCCTAGAAACTGCCCGGCATGCCGGCCGCTGCGACCGGCTTGATAGTCGAAGACGATGATCTTGGGCCCCGGTTGTAGGTCATTGCTGCGGTAGGCCCACAGGTAGGCTTTCTTGGTTTTGCCGTTGCCGGGATCCAGTTGCGGCACCGGCGTTTCATCGGCATGAAGACTCGGCCGTTGTTGAAGATGCCAGGCCAGGCGATCCGCCAAAGGTTCCAAGGCGACGCCGAGACGTCCGACCCAGTCGGCCAGGGTGGAACGGGACAAGATCACGCCGTCGCGGGCGGCGATCTGCTCCAAGCGGTAGAGCGGCAGATGGTCCTGGAATTTGCTGATCATCACCCAGCTCAACAAGCCGACCGCCGCCAGACCGCCATCGATCACCGCCGGCGGAATCGACGCCGCCGTCACGGTCTCGCAGCTCCGGCAGGCATATTGCGGGCGGATATGGCGATGGACGAAGAACTTCGCCGGCTCGACATCCAGTTGCTCGGTCACATCTTCGCCGATCTTGACCAACTCCCGGCCGCAGTGCCCGCAGGTGCAGGATTCGGGTTCGTGGCGGTGTTCGATGCGCGGCAAGTGAGACGGTAACGGTTGCCGGCCGGCGCGCAGGCGTTTGGGGCGGACCACCGTGGTACAAGGACTGGCATCTTGCAGTTGCTCGACTTCCGCGTCGATGGCCGAAATATCCGTGTTCCAGGTTTCCTCGAACACATCCCGCTGCAGCGGGGCCAAGGCTTCGCTCTTGGTGCTGAAACGGATGCGCTTGTAATACGCCAACTCGTGGGTCAGCGCGGCGATTTTGACGTCTTTGCTCTGAATGGCTTTGGCATCCCGCTCAGCCTGCTCGATCAGCGCTTGAATCAATGCGGCTACTTCGGTTTTTGCCGAAGGCTCCAGGTTCAACTGATCGAGTTTGGCGAGGGGATTCATGGCCGTTATTATACTGCATAAACCCACTGAACGCCTTGATTTTACTAGGTTTCAATACCGTGCCTTACACCCGCCATTCTGTTGACGGTTGTGCCGATAGCCGTTGCCAATCGACACCAGCCACAAGCCACTGCCACTGGGCCTGACTGAGCGCAAAGACCGGGTCAGAGGCTTTGGGCCAAACAAAACTGCCTCGATGCAACCGCCGCTGGCACAGCCAAACCCCATTGCCGTCCCACAGCAACAGGCGCAAGCGGTTGCCGGCACGGTTGCGGAAGATAAAGGCCGATCCGCAGCCAGGCGGGTGCCCCAGGCTTTGCTGGACGATTGCGGTTAAGCCATCCAGGCCGCGCCGCATATCGACCGGCGCCACCGCCAGCCAGATCTGTGCCGGACTCGCAATCAAGCCAGGCATCGCAACAACTCAGCCACCCAGCGCGCTGATACGGTAGCGGACAACTCCAGGCGGTGACCTTGGGCATGCGTGAAGACAATCGCGGCAGGCGCAGACGGCTGAACATGCACCGGTATTAAGGCTGCCGACTCTGGCTGGGGCAATTTGCGATAGTCGCTCAAACGCGCCGTGAAGGTACGGACATTGAGTTGCCGCTCGGCGCAATACGCGGCTTGTGATAGCCCGCTACGTTGCCACGCTTCAATATGCTGACGCCATTTCGCTGTGATAGCCATGCCAAAACTCCTGACAAAAAAAGGACAGGATGCAACAGACGAAAATTATTTTATAGGCGGTACGGTTGAACGCTTACGACGAATCCGCAACGGAGCCGCTTCATAAACAAGATACACTCTCATGTAATAAATATAAATAAGTCAAAAAGACATTGATTTTAAAAATATAAATCTTGTTTTTAATCGATGCTATGGGAAGAGTGTCACAAGTCTGAGGGGCAATCATCTTAGTCGTGTTACACCTACGATTTGCTCTTTTTCACCCCACAGTGCCGCTTCATTGCCAGGATCGAAACGATTGCAATCATTTCTGAAGTGCAAACGACAATGCCGTTTTCCTCCTTTAAATTTCTCTAAGCGACTGATTTAATGGAATTGATCCGTGTGTACTCACACTTGAATCGGTGCCTGCACGCAAATACAGTCTCGCCTCTCCACAAGCCCTACCGCCGCTTTCTACATCCTTCTCTGTATCCCAAACACTACAGCCATCCCTTCCGAAGAATCTCCTCCAGCGCGCATAACATGATTTTTATTTTATAAATCAATATCTTGTGTAATATGGCATAACTATTGCGTCTGCGCTATGTAGGCAAAATTATGGGCGTTGCTTAATTTATTCTCATAGAACAACCCATAAGTTCGAGCCCGATGCCCTACTAAAAAACCTTAATAAAGTAAACGCCATAGTATGAGGTATTCAAAATGAAACTAAAACGCACACTGTTTGCCGCTGCACTCGCCACGGCAAGCCTAGCCGCACACGCCGACCTGGCGCGAGTCGGCCCAACCAACCTCCCCTCTCCGGCGGGACATGGTTTTCCGCTTTGGTATCAAGATCTGAACGGCATGGTCCTCGACCTTTGCCTGCCCAATGCCAGCGATCCTGGCGCGGGGCAGCAGAATGCCTGTTTACTGGTCGGACCCGGCCTGCCCGATCCGCCCTACAGTTTTCCGACCAACTTCCCCGACGAGGCCTTTTACTTTAATGCCACGTCGGTCATGGATATGCCGGGAGGCAAGAAGGCTACCCTGGTTCTGGCTCTGGAAGCGGCCTTCTCCGTAGGACCTGTGGTTGTGGGCGATCAGATAACATTCACGCGTATCCGTGTATTTGCGGGTGTTCCCGAGCCCGGTATTTACACGGTGACGCATCCTTACGGCGTTGAGACCTTCCCGGTCGACGCCGTTTCTGCCGGCAATCGCGACATCGTCTTCAGCGAAGACGTCGGCGTGGCACGCGGCGTGTTTGACGGTGCAATGAAGAGCCGGGTCGGGCCTTTCCTGCAACGGTCCGCCAGCGCCGGCGGCGCGCCACTCGCCCCGATCACCATTAATGGCGCTCAATTCCTGTCGGATGGGCTCGCCACGGAATTCGTAACCGGCAGTCCCTTCGGCACCAATTATTTAGAGATCTGTGGCCTCCAGCCCGACGGCGTCACACCCATTATACTGGGAGACCAAGGGGCCAGCGGGACGTGCGTTCGTTCCGATCAGTTCAGCCTGATGGGACGCCTGCATGATTTTGTGGCAAACCCAATTCCCAGTCCGCTGGAGATCTTCAACGGCTTCTACCGGCGTGATACCGCCGGCACGCAGGTCGATGTGTATGCCCGCAACATCAAAGCACTGCCCAGTCAGCCAGATCCTTCGTTGACGGCGGCCGCAGCGAACATAGCGCCGGTCAAGATGATCCCGTTCGGCCTGACTGCGCTCGGGGAGTACTATGCCCAGGGCATGGTGGATCCCAGCGGCACGTTGCCGGGGGCCATCTCGGTCATCAACAGCGCCGATACGCCGCCCAGCATGGTGACGAAAGATGCGGTCGATGTCGTGACGGCGTCATCGGCGAATTACGATTACTCTACTGATACGCTGACCGTTATCGCGACCAGCAGTGATAAGGGCTTTATTAGACAACCGCCACTGGTTAGTGATTCTCCGCCTGTATTGAGCCTCGACGAAACCAAGTACCCAACTCATACGGCAGCATCGACCGGTAACGCTACCGATCCGGCCGAAGTCCGACTGACAGCGGCAGGTATTGGCACGCCGCCGGATACCGTGACCGTTAAATCTTCCGCCAACGGCAGTGGTACATTCATCGTGGCGCGCAATCAGGTAACAACAAGCGTCAATACCACGCTCGGGGCTGGCGTGCCGTTGGCCCTGGATGACAGCGCAACGGCTACCGTGGGCGGTCCGGCATTTGATATTCCGGTTACCGCCAACGATGTCGCGAACGCGGCGGCTCCGATCACGTCTTTGCAACTGGTCGGACCTGCAATCCCGGCGGGTTCCGGCACGGCGGCGGTTAATGGCACAAGCATCACGTACACGCCGGGCTCTGTCAATGGCGACGTGACTTTCCAATATACGGCTACCAACAGCGTCGGGCAGTCCAATGTGGCAACGGTATTAGTCTCCGTCGCGGCATCCGCGGCTGGGCCTGCGCCAATTGCTAATCCCGATGGACCGGTCAATGTGGCCGTGAATCAGTCGGTAGTGATCGACGTGCTGGCCAACGACTCGGCCAATGGCGGTGCGCTGGCTCCGACGTCGGTAACGGTATCCAACGTCACCGGCGGCACGGCGACTCCTGATGCAACCGGCAAGGTGACTTTCGCGGCCGGTGCGACGGCAGGTAACTTCGGCTTCGATTACACCGTAGCGAATGACAATGGGCAGGTTTCACCGGTGGCGCATGTCACGGTGGCGGTCGTTGCGGCTGAGAACATCCAGATAACCTCCGCAACATGCAAAGTCATCAATGCGACTTCAGGCGAATGGCGGGCCAGAGGTACCAGCTCAGTGCAGACGAACAACAGTATCCAGTTGTATCTGACCGCAACGGTGCCGGCCGATCTGAATACCAATAAATTGGGCGCCGCGGTACCTGTGCTCGCCGGCGCGCCCAATGGCACCTGGGACTTCCGGTTAAAACCAGGACCTGCGTGCAAGACGCCTATCAGCTTGCGGTCCTCTGCGACAGGCGCTAAGAGGGAAAATATCGGTGTTAATTAATATCAGATATGCATAGAGAAAAAACCGGCTCCGCAAGGGGCCGGTTTTTCAAGAATAAAGACGAGGTTTGTCATGTTTAAGAAAACACATAAGATAAGGAACGCCAGCCGATGCGGAAAGGCCATAGCTCAGTCTAGGCAGGAGGTCAACGGCATTCAACAAGCCGGTCTTGGCCTGACAGCGATTGGCGGACGCAACTTTCTTCCCAAGCTGGCTGAAGCGGCTAGCGCAGGCTGGATCGGGCCGCTGACGATCCCGAAAGCCTACCCACAGGGCGAACATTTTACCGGCCCCACAGCGGGAAAAGGCGCCGAAATGCAAGGGCGTTGGCAGGCTGCAAGGTGCATTAATCTCTCGCTACTCGCCTTGGCGCTGGCTTATACCGGTCAGGCATGGGCGGCCGGCTGCACGAATACGGTGATAGCCGATGTCGTCGCACTGGATCAGACTTTTTATTATAACCGCCTGGGCGCGATGAACCCTTCCGGCATGATTTACGCGTTGAAGTCCGATGTAACTGATCTATCGGGTGCGCCGAACCCAGGCTCAGGCAACGCCATGTTGCGGCCCGGCAAACGGCCCAGGCCATTGACTTTACGCGTCAATGAAGGCGATTGTCTGCAAGTCAATTTCATCAACTGGTTAAGCCCGGCACTGAATGGCTCTCTACTGGAACCGGTTAAGCCCGGCGACCCGAACCCAAATGGCACACCGGTCAGCAATGATGACGGCCCGGCCACGCGCGCCGCCTCGTTTCACGTCATCGGCATGCAGCCGAAAGACATCATGTCCGACGCATCCAGTGTCGGCAGCAATAGCAGCGGCCAGGTAGGCCCAGGCGGAAACCAAACCTATATTTTTTACGCCCAAAAAGAAGGCACTTATTTTGCCTATAGCGCCGCGGCGATGACCGGCGGCGAAGGCAATGGCGGTTCGCTGGCATACGGCCTTTTCGGCGCGATCAACGTCGAAAACCGAGGCTCGGAATGGTATCGCAGCCAAGTCACCGAGCAGGACCTGGCCCTGGCCGCGACATCATCGACGCTGTCAGAGTCAGACGGCAAATATTACCCAGTCATCGACTATGGAGCCGTTTATCCCCAATTTGAAACCCGAAAACCGTCTGAGCGACTCAATCTGGTCCTGAATCCTGACGGCACCTATAAAGCGACAATGGGAAAACTGAACACCAATGCCGGTTTCACGGAACTTGAGACCAGCAATATCGGGTTTACGCAACAGGATCAGGGTAAAAAGCTGATCGGCGTCGGCTTTGAGGGCACTATCACGGCGGTTAATGCCGACAATGGCTCAGCCACTGTTACACCAACTTCGGAGGTGTCGGCTCCTGATAGTCCCGCCGCTCCGTACACCTGGAAGATTGAAGGCACGGCCCTGCATCCTCTGGCCGGACGCCCTATCCTGAACATGCTCGATAGCAACAAAAACATCGTCCACTCGGATCTCAATGCGATCATCACCGGCCCTAACCGAGGCAAATTCACCACGGATGTAGAACCCACCAATGCCGTGTATCCGGGCCGTCTTGATCCATTCCGCGAGTTCACGGTCATTTTTAACGACGAACTGAAGGCCGTGCAGGCCTTTCCGGCCTGGTATAACGATCCGGTCCTTATCCATACCCTGCATGGGGTCCGGGACGGCTTCGGCATCAACTACGGTGCCGGCGGTGTCGGCTCGGAGGTCATCGCCAACCGCCTGGGGCTGGGGCCGATGAAGGACTGCGTCGAATGCAAGTATGAGGAATTCTTCCTGACCTCCTGGGTACTCGGCGATCCCGCCATGGTCGTGGATGTCCCCGCAGGCATCAATGCCAGGGGTCTTGGCAAAGTCGAAACACCGCAGTTTGCGACCAAGGCCTATTTTCCCGATGACCCGTCCAATGTGCATCACAGTTATCTGAACGATCGGGTCAAATTCAGGAATCTGCATGCCGGCCCCAAGGAGCACCACATCTTCCATCTGCATGCGCATCAATGGCTGCATTCACCCGATAACGACAACTCGGCCTACCTGGACAGCCAGAGTATTGGACCCGGCGGTGGCTACACCTATGAAATCACCTATCACGGCAGCGGTAACCGCAACCGGACACCGGGGGATTCGATTTTCCACTGCCATTTCTATCCGCATTTCGCACAGGGAATGTGGGAATTCTGGCGTGTACATGACGTCCTTGAAACCGGCACCGTGCTCGATGCGGCCGGCCGGCACCGGGTTCCAGGGCACTGCCCGATCATGAGATCAAAGCAGGAACACCGATACCGGCTCTCGTCCCCCTGCCGACGATGGCCATGGCACCGCAACCCGGAGCTAAGGTCGAAATCGCAGACGGACAGGTCAAGTTACCTGAGGTCGCATCCGGTAATCCCGGCTATCCGTTTTTCATTGCCGGCATTGCCGGCCACCGGCCGCCACAGCCGCCCATGGATCTGGTTGCGGACGGCGGTCTGCCCCGTCACATAGTCACCGGCGGCACCGCCAACAGTGCGCAAAACCGAAACGACTTCAGCAAGATCATCACTACGTTGTCGGCCGTAAAACTCCCTGACGAAGGTACGCCATGGGAGCGTCAGGCCATGTCTTTCCATGGCGGCAACGGACAAAAAGCCTACAGTACCCCGAAGCCGGACGGCGGCAGCGGTGCTTTCAAGGTCAATGGCCTGCCTCCGCAACCGGGTGCGCCGTTTGCCGATCCCTGCATCGACGACGCTCAGAATGCCGTGACCGGCAAGGACCGTTTCTATCATGTCGCCGCGATTCAGATGGACACCACGATGAACAAAGTGGGCTGGCATTTCCCGCAACAGCGCATCTTGACCCTGTTTGACGATGTCGCAGATACCGTTGACCGGATAAGGCCTCCTGAACCCCTGTTTTTTAGAGCCAACAGCGGCGATTGCATTACCGTTGAGCATACCAACCTGATTCCGAGTGTGTATAGGCAGGATGATTTTCAGGTGACGACGCCGACCGACACCATTGGCCAGCATATCCACCTGGTCAAATTCGACGTCACCTCCTCCGACGGTTCCGGCAACGGCTGGAATTATGAAGACGGTACCTTCAGCCCCGAGGAAGTACATGAGCGGCTGGTGGCCATCGGCAATAACAAGGGAGAAGGCGCCTGGCGGGAGCTAAACGGTAATGCAGCCGATAAGCCAGCGGTCTGTAATCTGGCCGGTTTTGAAAAAGGTGGCGGCTCCTGCGTGCAAACCACGGTACAGCGCTGGTATGCCGATAATGTGATGAACAATGATCGCCAGGATCGCACCCTGCGCACGGTGTTCACGCATGACCATTTCGGCCCATCCACCCATCAGCATCCGGGGCTCTATGCCGGCCTGATCGTCGAACCGGCCAATTCGGTCTGGAAGCACAATGAGAATGGCACGCTCCTGGGTACGAGGAGCTCAGACGGAGGCCCGACCAGCTGGCAAGCGATCATCGAACCCGACCCTAACAGCGGCGAAAAACCCTACCGCGAGTTCCTGCTGGAAATGGGCGATTTCTCGCTGGCTTACCCCGCAACGACGGATCCCCGGTCAATCCGCCGGGCAAACAGGAGGCCGGCCTTCATGATCTGGTAGAGGTTGCGCCGACTTGTCCGGGCGGTGCGCCGAGACCCTGCCCAGAAGCCATTTCCGCTGAAGAGCCGGGCACGATGACCGTGAACTACCGCAACGAACCGGTCGCGCTGCGTGTTCATGATGGCAAGGGCCAGACACGGGGCCAGGCCGGCGATTTGTCGTTCGCGTTCCAATCGCGCACGGACCGGGCCGTGAAGGCCTTGAACAGTCAACCGAATGTTTTTTCCTGGCCATTAACCAAAGATGTCATGCCCGGCGATCCGTTCACACCATTGCTGAAGGCTTATACCGGCGACAGGGTCCAGATCCGGATTCTGATGGGCGCCCACGAAGAAGGCCACAACTTCAGCGCGCACGGGATCAAATGGCTGTTCGAGTCGTCGCTGAAAAACTCCGGCTATAAAAATGCGCAAATGCTGGGCATTTCCGAGCACTTTGAGTTCGAAGTGCCGACCGTAAATGCCGTCAAAGGAGACACGCCCTGGGCCGATTACACCTATTTTCCGGGCGCGTCGACGGACGACATCTGGAACGGCTTGTGGGGCATCATGCGGGCCTATAACGGCAAAGGAAGCTTTAGCAGCCAATACCCGGCCCCGACACTGGCTAAATTGTCGAGCAACCCGGAGGGGAAAGCATTGCCGCCGAAGACCTGTAAAAAAGGCGATACCAATTGCGTCGGCATGAACGGCCTTTGTCCCACCAACGCACGTCAGCTTGGCTTCAAGGTACATGCCTTCCTGGCTCGTGATGTACTGGGCGGTCCTCTGGTTTACAACCAAAGGGCCCGACTGGAAGATCCGGGCGCCATTTTGTACGTTCGCGATGGCGATTTCGACAAAAATACCAACCGGCTTAAAGCCGGCATTCCGGTCGAGCCGCTGATTCTGCGCGCCCACGCCGGAGACTGCATTACGCTGGACCTGGTAAACCACCTGCCAGCGGACATAAGCAATACGCAACACGACGGCTGGAGCACGTTGCCGATGATCATCGAGGGTTTCAACAACAATAACATCCTGCCGTCCAGTTATGTGGGGCTGACGCCGCAGATGCTGGAGTTTGATGCGCTGAGCAACGGCGGTCTGAATATCGGCTTCAATCCGTCGCTATGGACAGGGGGTACTCCGCCTGTCGCGGCCCCCGGTCAAACGGTCAAGTATAAATGGTATGCCGGCAGGGCGACGACGATCAAAGATAATGCGACAGGCCAAGAGCTGCGTTTCGCGGAACCGGTGGAATACGGCGCGATCAATCTGCTGCCGGCAGATCGCATCAAGCACACCAGCAAGGGTGCCATCGCCGCGATGATCATCGAACCTCAAGGCTCGAGCTGGGTCGAAGACATCAACACACGCGCATCAGCCACAATAAAGACGGCTGACGGGAATTATTTCAGAGAACATGTGCTGATCATCCAGGATGACCTGAACCTGCAGCAAAATGGCATTGCGGTCGAAAACACCGCCCAGGCGGAGGATGCCGAAGATTCCGGCCAGAAAGCCTTTAATTACAGAACCGAACCGATGTGGACACGCATGAACTTCGCGCCGGATGAACCGCTGGAACTGACATGCAAAAAGGATCTTACCGGCGTGTTAACAGGGGATTCGGAAACGCCCGTATTTACGAGCACGGCCGGTGACAAGGTTCGGCTGCGCGTACTGCAACCCGGCGGCCATTCGCGTAACCATTCCTTCCAGATGCATGGGCATGGCTGGCAGGAAGAGCCATTCACCAGTGCCTCAACGGTTATCGCAAGCAATAGCTGGTCGGAATGGAAGGGCTCCCAAGATGGCATAGGACCAGGCAGCCATCTGAATCTGTTGTTAACCAACGGCGCAGGCGGTATGTATAAAACGCCCGGCGCTTACCTCTTTAGAGACCAGGCCTCGTTCCAGTTTGACGGCGGTTTGTGGGGTATTTTCAGGGTCAAATAAGACCTCACCCAATGTATCAGAGTGCAGCCGAACGGCGACTGCACACTGTTCTTTGCCGGCAATACCGACGCAAGAGGGATATTGTTATGAAAACGTTCCATCGAAACCTGGCTTTACTCGCCATGCTCCTGACCGGACTTTTCTACATAATCGGCGAATACGGGGCAGCGCTGTTTAGCAAAAAACCGCCGGCCGACGAAATCATCAAGAACGGCCTGTCGATCGCCTTGGCCATAGCGCCGGTAACAGAAGAAAAGCAGGCGAAGGGACTCCGCGAGGGCCGGCCGGCTCGCCTGCAATTCACGGTCAAGGAGGCCTCTAGCTAGGAACCTCTCAAGGGCCTGCACCCGGCCGTCTGGCTCGACCGGCAAAACCCGCAGGAAAAGGATCTGTCCTGCAAGGACCGCATCAATTCCTATCTGCAAAGCCAGCTGGCTTTTCAGCCCGAGGTCAACCTCAACTCCTATTTCGTGCTGGCGCTGAACAACAAGGCCAGCATCTCGGTGATCGATCCGATCAACGGCTTTGGCGGCAGTAAACTGATCACGCGCATCCGGCTGAACAGCCCCGGCGTGGTCTGGGTCTTGAGCAAGGATCATAAAAAACTCTATGTGGCTACGCCGTTGAGCCGTGAAGTGGCCGTGATCGATACCGAAACCTGGCAAGCCACCGCCTTTCTGCCGTTTGAGACGCCGCCCACCCAGCTGGCGCTGCAGCCGGACGGCCACTATCTGTGGGTAGGCCTTGAAGCATCCGATGGCAAATCACTGGCCGGCATCAGCGTCGTCGACACGGAGAAATCCCAGGTGGCGGCCGCGATCGCTACGGGTACAGGCCGCCATCAGTTTGCCTTCAGCGCCGACAGCCGCACGGCTTATGTCAGCAATGCCGGCGATCAATCGGTAACCGTGATCGACATCGCCCGGTTGGCCAGCCGGCATACCGTTAAAAGCAGCGCCCAGCCCGTGGCGCTGGCATTTTCGGCGTTGAGTAAAAGTCTGTACGCGGCCACCGAAAACGGCCGCCTCTGGGTCGTCGATGCCGAAGGGCAAGCCGGCGCCCCTATCGAGACCGGCTCGCCGCTGAAAACGTTGCGCTTCAGCGCCGATGGCCGCTGGGGCTTCGCGCTCAGCCAGACCGACAACAAGGTGTTCATCATCGATGCCTCGCTGAACCGTCTGACCCAGACTGTCGAGGTCGGCGCCGCGCCGGATCAGATCGCGTTTACGGACCAGTTCGCCTATGTCCGCTCGACCGGCAATGCAACCGTAACCATGCTGCAGCTGGACGCTCTGGGCAAAAACACAACGCTGCCGGTGACGACCTTTCCCGGCGGTCAGGCCGCCCCCGGCCCATCCGGCTTGCTGCTGACCGATGCCATTGTGCCGACGCCGGAGCGTAATGCCGTGGTGGTCGCCAATCCGGCCGATAAAACCGTGTATTACTACATGGAAGGCATGGCCGCGCCGATGGGCAATTTCGAGAACTTCGGCATGCAGCCGATAGCGGCCATGGTCGTCAATCGCAGCCCACAGGAAAGCGCGCCCGGCGTATATTCGGGCACCGCAAAGCTGCCGCCCGCCGGCCGTTACAGTGTTTCTATCCTGCTGGACAACCCGCCGGTCTATCATTGTTTTGCCGCCGACATCGCGCCCGATACTGAACTGGCCCGGCAAAGCACGCAACCGGTCACGGTGGAGTATTTGCTGGACGACAAGGAAATTCCGGTCGGCACGTCGGTGCCTATCCGGATCAAACTCAACCAGGCGGCGAAAGACGCCGTCAGCGATTTGCAGGTGCTGGTCATCCGTGTCCCAGGTTTGGGGCAGCAGCGCCTGCTGGCCAAACCGCTCGGCAACCATATTTATCAGGCGGATGTTACGCCGCCGGATACGGGCGTGTATCAGGTGTTCGCGCAGTCGCTATCGCTGAATTTCACTTTTGAACAACAGCCCGTGTTGACTTTCCGCGCCATCCGGCCGGAGCTTGCCAGGACTCAGTTTAAGGAGCCGGCGCCATGAAAATCAGGTTCGGAACCATCGTAGTCATCGCGCTGTTGGCGGCTGGGGGCCTGAGCGCCGTATTGCCATATCCGTCACCGAGGGAGCCGCCCTCCGCATCGCCCAAGGTTAAATTGCAGAACCCGGAACTGCGCAATCAGGACGGTGCAGCGGTCCGCTTTGCCAGCGATATCGCCGGCGACAGGATCATCGCGCTCAATTTCATTTATACCGACTGCAGTACGGCGTGCCCTGTCGCTTCGGCCATCTTCGCCAAACTGCAAAGCCGGCTGGGGGATAAACTGACCCGAGACGTGCGCATGGTATCGCTGAGCATCAATCCGGCAACCGATACACCCGCACGCTTGAAAGCCTACGCGGAGCGTTTTCACGCCACGCCTGAATGGGTCTGGCTGACCGGCGAGAAAACCCATGTTGACGCCTTGCTCAAAGGCCTCGGCGTCTACAACCGGGATTATACCAACCATGCGGCCGTCATCCTGGTTGGCGATCCGGCCCGCGGCGTGTGGACGCGTTTTAACGGCTTGTCCAGTCCGGACGCGATCGCCGCCAGGATCGATGAACTGCTTCTCGCTCGCGATGCAAAATCCTGAGGGTACAATACAGGCTTTGAATCCGCTTAGTTTACTGCTGTTAGCGGCCGTTTTATACTGCCAGCCCCTATCGGCGGCGCCACTGACGGCTTCGGAAACGCGCGGCAAGCAGCTTTATTTGACCGGCGGCAGTCCTTCCGGCAAGCCTGTCCAGGCGTTGGTAGGGCCCGAGTCGGCAAAACTGGCCGGCGCTGATGTGCCGTGTGCCGGTTGTCATGGCGAGGACGGAGAGAGCCGGCCTGAAGGCGGCATCGTACCACCTGACATCACCTTCGAGCACCTGACCCTGCCGTATGGCCGCAACCATGACAACGGCAGAAAACATCCGGCGTTTACCGCCGACACCCTCATCACGGCCATTACCGTCGGCATCGATCCGGCCGGCAACCGGCTGGATGCCGCCATGCCGAGGTACACCTTGTCCGCCAGCGACAGCGCCGATCTGACCGCCTACCTGAAGCGTTTATCGAGCGATGTGGACCCGGGGTTGACCGACACGACGATTGATCTCGGAACCGTGCTGCCGACACGCGGGCCATTGGCCGCTATCGGCCTGGCCATGAAAGCCATGCTGTCGGCTTATTTTGCCGAGGTCAATGCTGAAGGCGGCATTTACCACCGCAAGATACGGCTGAAAGTCGCCGAATTTACCGGCGATGCCGACTCAACCACCCGCAATGTCCAGCGCCTGTTAAAAGCCGACCCTGTCTTCGCCCTGATAGCACCGTTTGCCGCCAATCTGGAACGAGACATTCTGTTGTTGACTGAGAGCCGGGGTGTTCCTCAGATCGGCCCTTACACGTTATTTCCCGAAGACGATACTCTCCGCAGCCGGGCCGCCTTCTATCTGCTGCCGGGCCTTAACAGCGAATCTATCGCCATGGTGGATTATGCGTCCGACGTATTGCAGCTCAACAACACCGCGGCGATGGTCATTAGCCCTGAAAACGCACCGATCCAAAAGGCAGTTGATGCCATCGAACAGCGAAGCCGGATTCGTAGCTTAGGCCGCGTTACCCGATATGCCTACCCCTCCAGTCAATTCCAGCCACAGGCGATTACCGCAGAATTTGAAAAACAGCCGTCCCCTGAAGTGATTTTCTTTTTTGGCTCCGATCTGGACCTGCGCAGGCTATTGCAGCATGTGGAAAGATTGGCCCCGAAACCTTATCTTTTCGTCTCCGGCGCATTGACGGGATCGAACGTGTTTAATGAGGCATTTCGCGACAGAATTTTTCTGTCTTTCCCGGCCCAGCCCCGCGAGCCAACGCAGGCGGATGAGTTTTTCCGGCTGATTAAACGACACAAGCTCGCCACCCACCATCTGACGGCGCAAGCCGTCGCCTACAGTGCGGCCAGACTGTTAATGGAAGGACTGCAAAAGACAGGCAGGGCATTAAGCCGAAAAAAGCTGATCACTGCACTGGAACAGATTGATCGCTTCGACACCGGGTTGCTGTCCCCTCTCTCTTACGGTCCGAATCGGCATATCGGATCAAGGGAAGTCCGCATTATTCCAGCCTCACCCGGTAGATAGTCACGGCACCGCTGCTGCTGCGGCGCAGATTCATAATCAAGATACATGGTCATGCAATTAATCAACTTAAGTCTAAAAGCTGTTGATTTTTAATAGAATCAATCTATTTTTTTAGCCGATATTTTGACAAGTTAGCTACTAGCCTGCGTATCAATCCTCTTAACTGCGTTACACCTTCGGTTTGCGCTTTTTCATCCCGAGATGCCGCGCCTGCCGGGTTCAAAACGATCGCCATCTTGCCGAAATTCAAACGATAAACCTGGCTTCCGCCTGCGAAATTGCTTTATACGCCAGTTTAAGGGCCTTCATCCGTTCCGATCTCACGCTTGAAGGGCGCCTGCGCCCAGATGCAATCCCTTTCCACAAGGCGTGCCACCGCCTTCTTTGTCATTCGCTGTATACCAATCCTTACAGATGCCTTTCCCGAAAACCATTGCCAACCCGAATAACAAATATTATTTATTACAAATCATTAACTTAAAAAAATGGCACAACTATTGCGATAGTTTTTATGCAGGAGAAGTCGTGGGCATTATTGGGTTAATTTTCCTAGAACACCCCATAAGTTCAAGTCCGATGCTCTGCTAACAACAAAGCCAATTTCATCAATATAAATGATGAATGCTTTCCCCTGTTAAATACCACAGTACTGGTGACAACAAACGAATAAAGAATTTTGCACGCTCAATAGCTTGTGCAGATATTGGAAAACTGAAGAGGAGAAAAAATCATGAACTGGACGACTTACTTGAGCCATTGGGACAACGCTAAAAAACAAGATAGGAATATGACCGGAAAACCTCAGAATCCCGGACTCAATCCACCTGATTCAATTAATCGAAGCGCGCCCGCGATGACGGCCGACAAACCGGCCTCCAGCATGGCGGTAGCCCGCTGTAAGGGGCAGGATAATGTCAGCCAAAGGCAGCGCGGTTTATTCGAAACCCGCCTGGCCGCCGACACCGATCGGCGTAACTTTTTACTCGACCCTCTGCTTTTCGTAACCGCAGTTATATCGTGCTATGTCGGCGGGACGAACTTGGCCCACGCGGTATTCAACATCCCGACCGAAAACATCATTCCTCCCGCCCTCGAACCCGTGCCCGTGCCCAGTCCGCTGTGCATTAATGGTTCGTGTGCGACGCCATTTACCGCCAAGTTGGTACTGTTTGAGGAATTCGGGCTTAATAAGATGTCTGACTCCGCACCTTCAGCGTCGTCTTTGCCATCTCCCACGGGCTGCCAGGATACGCCGGCCGGTCAGGCCCTGGACAGCTTTCTTAAGGCAGGCCTCAATTCGGTTCCCACACGAAGATCGGATAAGACCGATGCGGGAGTCGATATTTCGACGCCTAATCCATGGGAGGCTCAAGTAAGGACGTGTGTCGATTGGCTGGCTGGTCTTCCAACATACGCCGATGGGCGCCCGGGCGGTGAAGATTTTGCCCATCAACGGTGGGGCGAGTTTTTCACCGACTCCAAAAAAGACAATAACCTGGCGTGGTTCCAAAGCGCGATGACCGGTGCGCGTGTCAATGGCGGTCTTCGTGACAACATGCAGTTGCACAACTATCAGGTGGGGGAATTTGCTCCGGGCGGCCTTTACTATCTGGATGCAGATGGTGATGGTGAGCCGGGTAGCAAAGGCCTAGAAATAAAGATACACCCTAATCTGCCCACACAAAGTACCAATTCAGTATGGACATTTGACGGCACCCTGCCGCCCAAACTGCTGATGGCGTGCTATGGGGAATCCATTTTGTTCCGCCATTACAACGCCCTGCCCATCGATATTGCGGCCAACAACGGCTTTGGCAAGAACACGATCAGCACCCACGAGCATAACGGCCATAATCCGGCCGAAAGCGACGGCTTCATGCACGCCTACTTTTACCCGGGCCAGTTCTATGATTACCATTGGCCGATGGCGCTGGCCGGCTACGACAGCATCAATATCGGAGCGACGGATGCCAGAACAGGCGCGCCCGATGGTCAGGGGGGGATCACGCCAGTTCGTGGCGATTGGCATGAAACCATGAGCACCCATTGGTTTCATGACCACATGCTGGATTACACGGCGCAGAATGTCTACAAGGGCAATGCGGCGATGATGAATTACTACAGCGCAATCGATCGCGGCAGAGAACCCGCCAACATGGAGGAAGCAACCAATGGCGTAGATGATAAACCCGGCTGGGCCTGCCATTACGCCAACCCCGATAATGCGAATCTGTGTTTCCCTAGCGGCTCAGGACTCGATTGGGGCAACCGCGATTATGACATGAACCTCGTCGTTGCCGACAAGGCGTGGGATCAAAACGGTCAGCTTAAATTCAATATCTTTAATACCGACGGTTACCTGGGTGACCGCATTACCGTCAACTGGATTTACAAGCCTTATGTTGACGTCCGCGCCCGCCGTTACCGTTTCCGCATTCTGAACGGCAGCGTTTCGCGTTATTACAAAATAGCCATCGTGGACCAAACCGGCAAGATCGTCCCGTCCTGGATGATCGCCAACGACGGCAATATCATGCAACATGCCGTACCGTTTCCCAATTCAGCTTCTGCCCAGGGCGCCTGGCCCGAGCAAGGCATAGCCGAACGCTACGATATGATTGTCGATTTTAAGGGCATGGAAGGCAAAAGTGTGTATCTGGTGAATTTGCTCGAACATAAAGACGGTTTAGGCCCTAATAAAGTCATCGCCTTGTCCGATGCGCTGGATCCAGCAAAATATCAGGCGCTGGTGGATAAAGGGAACGGTGATCCTGGCGTGGGCAAGTTCCTCGAGTTTCGTGTGCAGGCCTACAACGGTGCGGATTTGAGCATGAACCCTGCCGATTATGTGGAAGGCAAGAAACAGATGATTCCATTGAACAAACCTTCGACAGCGGAATTACAAAATGCCGTGCAAAGAACTTTCGACTTTGGCAAATCCAACGGCACCGATTTAGTGCCATGGACGATTAAAACCGATGGCGGCAGCGGCCTGGCTGCGGATACCCATCGGGTTTCGGCGGCTCCAACCATTGGAAAAACGGAGATATGGCATATCAAGCTCGGGGGCAAAGGCTGGAGTCATCCGGTACATGTGCACTTTGAAGAAGGGCAAATTCTTTACCGTGGCGGAAAAACCCCACCACCCTGGGAAAAATATGCCCGCAAGGACGTTTATCGGGTAGGATCGCTGCCGGACAGTACGGAGAGTGTCGATATGGCTATTCGTTTCAGGGAGTTTGCCGGCACTTATGTCGAACATTGTCACAATACCCAGCATGAAGATAAGGCGATGTTGCTCCGCTGGGATGCTGAACATCCCAATCAAACGGTAGCCATCCCTACCCCCATGCCGGACTGGGATGGCGTAAAATACGATCCTAGCGTTTATTTGCCAACCGCCAAGACAGGCGATTTGGCGGCAAAGAAATCGTTTGTTTTACCTAAATAGCCAGGACACAGGAGAACAATGATGAAAACGCATTGCACCGATGGCAATTTGACAAAGTTGTTCTTCTGCACTGTATTCATGGGTGTTGTGTTGACTCTGGGAGGCAGCCCGGCCTGGGCTGCCTCCCAGAGCTCGCCCTGGGGAGAAGCCTATTTCCCTAATATTGAATTGGTCAATCAGGATGGCAAAACCGTTCGCTTTTATGATGACCTGATCAAAGGCAAGGTGGTCGCGATCAATTTCATCTATACCCAGTGCGGCGATACTTGCCCGCTGGAAACAGCGAGTTTGCGCCAGGTATACAAGTTGCTGGCGGATCGCATGGGGAAGGATATATTCTTTTACTCGATCAGCATTGATCCGGAGCACGATACTCCCAAAGTGCTCAAAACGTATGCAGAAAGATTCAGGATCGGTTCCGATTCCGGCTGGAGCTTTCTGACGGGAAGCAAAGCCGATACCACGCTGCTGCGCAAAAAATTGGGATTGTTCAGGGATGGCGTCGAAGCCGGAAAGCTCGGCGAACATAACACCAGTTTTCTCGTCGGCAACGAGAGCACGGGGCAATGGATAAAGCGCTCCCCTTTCGACGAACCGAAGGTCCTGGCATGGCTTCTGGGCCGCTCCTTGAGCCATGCCAAGACGGACCGGAAAACAGAACTCGCCAGCTATGCAAAGGCACAGCAAATTCCCAGGATCAGCAAGGGCGAAGACCTCTTTCGCTCCCGTTGTGACGCTTGCCATAGCCTTGATGATCAGGAGGGCTTGGGACCCGGCCTGTTGAATGTAACGAAACAGCGCGATAGGGCATGGCTTACCCGCTGGCTGAAGGCACCGGATAAATTACTCGCCGAGCAAGATCCTATTGCACTTGAGCTCTACAATCGCTACAAAAAAATATTGATGCCTAACCTAAGGCTCAGCGATGCCGATGTGGAAGCCCTTATTGCCTATATGGAAGCTAGCAGCAAAGCGGCAGGCCAGTAGGCTTTAAAATTTTGATCACCTGGCAAGCTTTAACCCTAATTTGACAGATGCTTCTAAAAAATCAGTAACGGTCAGATTAGGTTTGAACAACTACACGTCAGTCATGGCCGCTGCGTTCTGCATCTACGGGCAGTCCCTTCATACTCTTTCGGCCGGTGAACATCGCAGAAATGATATTCCCCTCTTCTCGTAGCTCGGTGACGATGACTGCTGTCACATGCACGACCACCATAACAATCAGTGCGTAAAAACTGTATAGATGGACTGAAACAATCGGCTTGCGGAAACTACGCATGCTCTCATAGGCTGCCGGGTCATACATTTCGGGCGCATAGGGCTGCAACGAACCCGGAGCAACATCAGGCGCAGCCACCCATTGCGCGATCCACTGCCCGATAGGCGGGTAAAAAAGGTCGGTACCAGCCAGGGCTAGGCCGGTGATCGCCTGACTGAAAATAAGGAGAAACAACACGGCCACGCTCAGACGCCCCATCGGGTTGTGTCCAAGATACTGTTGCGGGCGTCCCGCGCGGAGAGAGGCGACATAGCTACGCAAAGCCCGAACGTATCCTTTTCCCCCAGGCAGTACCCTGCCCCATCTGGCGTAGCGGTTACCCAGAAAACCCCACACCATACGCCAAAGCAGGTTCAAGGCAAAAACATATCCGATCCATACGTGAACTGTTTTGAGGATCACTTTGCCGGGATTGGTCACTCCGAGCGTGCCGTCATTGAGAATTACCAAACCAATAGCCGCGAGGCCAATCACGCAAAGCACATTGACCCAATGGCACCAACGGGTACCTGCATCCCATACCGCATAAGTTTTCAGATCAGACATGGACAATCTCCATTACAAAAGTAGACACTGGATCAGTAAGTTTGCAAAAACGTAACCTGCCGTAGTTGGGTTTCCTGCATATGTTATTCTCATTGTTGATCTCCTAATCACTGCCCGAAAAAAAACATATCAAAAACGGTCCATTATGCAATATTTTTAACGCGCCATGAGCATCCTGTAAGACCTGAGGCTGGAACCAGAACCGCCTCTTACACCCGTTCACCGAAGAAATCCTTTTACGTTGATGGCGGTTTTTTTGCGCGGATGACCCTACAATTTATCGGCCGTAGGGCCGTGGCTCTTGCCCCATGGCACTGATGCCAAAACACACCCAATAAACCTCAAAAAAGCGGTTAAATTCATTACCCATTAGAGGCATAAATGCTCTCGTAATTCGAATACGGCCCAAGAGTTCCAGTCAATGGATCAGGCCAGGAGCCATAAGTTCTAGTAATGTACCTGGCATTCCCTCCAGTCGTCTGACACTTGGGCGTATAATTTACATTGGCCCAAGCAGCTAACCAATAGTAACTTCCCGACGTTATGACATAACCGCTTGCGAGCGTAAACGCTACCCAGCCGGACGCGGGGTTGGTAACTTCATTAGTCGTTATCAATAAGGCGCCAGGACTGCCATTATTGTCAGCATAAATTGCCAATTTCATTCTTCCGGTAATTGCAGATGCCAAATTGATTCTCATAGTATTGGCAGTAAAGCTCGAAGACGCTTGAAACCTCCAGCAGTTAAGATCATTCCTTCCGCTGACATCATTAGAGGATCCGACAAGATTATTTCCCAAAATGCTGATTCCTGCCGTCACTCTGATATTAGCTATCCCGCTGATGTCGCTACTAGTTGCTGTCACCGTGAACGGACCGCCTATTGTGTTCCCCGCAGAAAATAAACCGTTATTATTGATCGTGCCACCACCGTTTACGCTCCAGGTGAATGTCGGCTGCACTATCAGGGCGGCAGCAAACTGGTCCATGGCCGTTGCTGAGAACTGCTGAGTTGCACCGGTTACCACGCTTACACTTGCCGGAGAAACAGAAATAGCCGTTAACGTCTGGTTGACCATTACGGCGACATTGTTGGTTACTGCCATGCCCCCCTGATCTTTTATGGTGACCTGGAAGCTGTAACTGCCGGCCTTCGTAAAGGTTGCAATCGTGTTTTTCGCTGAATTCGTTCCGTTGAAACTGAAGGTCACCGGCGCAGGAGGCGCCCCTGTGGTTGCCCACGTGTAGCTCAGGTTCGCTTCGCCACCATCATCCGCTCCAAGTACGCTTAAACTGGTCGCTGTTCCTGTTACCAGATTGGGGCTGGCAGAAGCCGGGGTTACTAGAGTGGGTGGAGGATTGGAGCCCGAACCTACATCTTCTGCATAAATGCAATACCGATACGCATTGCCTCTTACAGTTGTAATAGGATTTGGCCAAGTACCGTAGGTTAGCGCGTTGGTCCACCGGATTATGGCTCCTGATCTATCACAATATATCCCTGCGTTGTTACTCCTCACATTCGACCAAATCGCAAGCCAGTAATAAGCACCATTTTGGATGCTTTGCACAGAGGGTAGATTAAAGGTCTGCCATCCAGTTGTCGGGTTAATAACTTCCGTGCTTTCCTTAAGTAGATTCCACGGACGTCCATTACTGTCGCTATAAATGGCACATTTGTATCCGCCGGTAATACCGAGCACCTTGGCCTTCATGGTTGTAACGTTGAGATTGGCGGTTGCCAGAAAACGTGTAGCGTTAATGTAACAGCCCTTCGCATCGCTGATATTGTCGGTTGTGGTTCCAGGACCGTCATACCCGATCATACCGCCCACGTTGATGACACTGAATGAGGCTGCTATCGTATGGTTTGCAGTTACACTGGTGAATGTATAGCGGGTCACTGCTCCCACCGAAACTTCATCGACCTTGACATCTGCAATTGCATATCCACTGTTCGCTGCAATGGAGAAGCTTAGATTTGCCTGCTCATTGACTACTATGTTTCCCGAGGGAGTTATGGTTCCACCTGTGCTTGCTGTTGCTGCAATCGTAAATGTTATGGGCAGGCCGCCTGAGGAAATCACCACATCGCCAATCCTCGCCCTTTTAAGAACTACCGCATAGTCGCCATTTCCCAACTCCCTTACCGTGTAACCTTCGGCGTCCAGGTCAGAGCGCAGCGAGAGCGTTTCACCATTCACTGTCACTGCGGCTGGCAAGAATGCCAGGCGTAGATATTCTATTCCCTCCTCATCCGTGGCCGTGTACTGTACGCTGGTTGATGTGTAGATGACATTCTTGAGCACCGTCTTCGAATAGAGAATATGATTCTCCCGGGGTGGCGCCCATTCTGGAACCGCCTTGAATCCGTAGAAGAACATGCGGGGGCCTTCCCCATAGCAATCCCCCCACCAGTATCCGACATTGTCGGTCGGACCATCCGATGATTCTCCGCTCGGCTTCATCATATACATCGAATAGTTGAATCCGCGATAAGCTTTGTCCTTGTACGTCTGATCGCCGCTCAACGCATAGTATCCAGCATACTCGGCCGCCTGCCGGGAGGTCTGATAGCCCATCCGCATCATGTAGGCGAATTGTTCGGCCACCACGGAAGCTCCGAAATACTGCCCAGACAGTCCATCGTTAGTATTGACATTCACAAAGTTATCTTCGGTCCACTGCAAGAGTCTCAGCACGTCTGCCTGAAAATTCGGATCGAAGTCAGGATTATCCAATAGGTACAGGTTCATGTTGCTCTTAGTGGTATTACTCCAATTAGTGTTTCCATCAATGTGGACGTCGCTGTGCCCGCAGACCCAATTGCCGTTCTGCATAGGATACTGCAGGATCCAGTCCTTCAGCGTTTGTCGGGCTATTGTGTATGCCGCCGCATTGGGCTCTCCATGCTCGATAAGAAGATCGAAAAGAGTGAGCGCTCCGGCGAAGTGTGAGGTGTATCGCGATCTGGACTCTCCCGTACTC
Organism: Methylomicrobium lacus LW14; assembly: GCF_000527095.1. NCBI lineage: Bacteria > Pseudomonadati > Pseudomonadota > Gammaproteobacteria > Methylococcales > Methylococcaceae > Methylomicrobium > Methylomicrobium lacus. The sequence goes on from NZ_AZUN01000001.1 coordinate 1,234,725, forward strand.
GCATTGACCACGTAGGGCCACGGCGAATTAGTCGCGCTCCCCGGTTGGATATTGATTGCCAAGGTGTCGGCAACGTTGATGGCGGCAGTCCGGTAGGCGGGAGTGCCATAGAAGAGATAAAGCTTGTAGAAGCTCATTCCGATATCGCTTCCGAGATCGATCAGAATGTCATTCTGGCTCCACGCCACGTTGTCTCCGTTGATTTCCGTGGCGCCGCCGCTGGCGGCACCGTAAGGAAAATTCGGCCAAGCATAATTCGACGGGGTCATTCCGTGGGCGAGAGCATAGTCTGCAAGATTCTTGGCAATGTCCAGCGGGACCATGTTGCCCGTGTAGGCATAATACAATCGAGCGAACTCGACGAAGTTCGGGATCCGTTCGCCCCAATCGTTCTCGTAGCTGTTAGGTGTTATGGGATTGCCAGGCTGGAATCCACAGTAAAGATAATACATCGGCAGCGAAGACGAGGGGCCGTTTGGAACGGTAGGCAGCCATGTCCAGAGTTGATCGAGGTAATTATCATAGGCGTTCTCGATGGGCGTATACCATGGAAGGATTTTATTGTTTTCGTCCACTATCACAGTGTGATAGCGGAGAACCTCTGTGGTTTGGACGGCAGACTGCGCGGCGCTTTCCGGAAGCGTTTCGGGGGTTATCACCAAGGCTTTTGCAAGACTGAAACGAGGACCCAGCAAATAACCTCCCAGCGCGGTAAATGCCGCCGCAGCACGTTTCAGAAATGTACGTCGGTCAAGCGCCAAGGCTTTACCTGGTAAAAATGGCTTAGAAGACTTCATAATTCCCCCATTTTTTCAGTAAAATTGATGCGGTTCTGTCTTAAAAATTCAAAGGACTTACTTAATCCTCGCCTATTTGCAGACAAATTTATCCGGCTAAAGCCATAAACTGCTGATAAGCCGACTTTCTTAACAAGAAGATGAGCCTTTCGAATCATACGCACCATTTCGCTCCCATCTACGGTGGCCTTTTCTGAAGGGAAGGATTTGAAACCTATCATCGGTTGCGTAATTTTATTAATGAATCGATGATTCTGTTTGTCTATCACTCCAGTTTTTGACTTGGAATATTTCAACAAAATTCAATTAACATGCCACTGTGACCTTTGCCAGCGCACGAGATTATCAGGAACTCAATTCATTCAGGTCGGTCATTGTAGTGGGTGTGTTGCAGTCGATAGGTCGGCTTGAAGAGCTTCTGCCCAATGAATTGATCGGCACTGATGCGCTCGGAGCCATCATTCAAACCGTATAAAGACCCAGCCAGAATGAGACATTATTTCTTACATTACAGCGGAAATTTGGAGAAAGGCCATGCATGTTAGTTACGAACAAGCGGAACAGGCGATCGCCGCAGCGATTGCAGAAGCGAAGAAATTAGGTACACAAATGTGCATCGCCGTGGTTGATTCCGGCGCCGATTTGAAAGCGTTTACCCGAATGAATGGCGCCTGGGTCGGCAGCATCGATATTGCCATCAAAAAAGCCAAGACCGCCTGTTACTTTGGCATGAATACCGGGCAAATCGGCCAATTATCGCAGCCGGGCGGCCCGCTGTATGGCATCGAACATTCAAACCAGGGACTGATTACTTTTCCCGGCGGCGTGCCGATTGTCGATCAGGACGGTGTGTTGATCGGTGCCATCGGCGTCAGCGGCAGTTCGGTGGAAAACGATCATCAGGTGGCAAAGGCCGGAGTCGATGTAATCGGTCTTGCCGATTTGCCTTCCCACCCATGGAGAACCTGAACCGCTATCGTCGTGCAAATCGTATGGATCTTGCGGGCTCGTATCATGAATAGACCTGACTTCTCTGTCGATGCCCTGCCCTGGATTGCCTATAAGGCGGTTACGGCTTCCGCTTCCAAGTGACGGGGAGCGTTGTGCGCAGCGGCGAGGCACATGACCCACGGGCGCATCGTTCTATTGCTGCTGGTGCTGACCGCGTGCTCGGGCAAGCCTTATGTCGTTAACCCGGAACAGAATGGAAACGATGCGCGCTTAAACCGGGTGTTTGTAGCCAGTCACGGCTGGCACACCGGGCTCATCATTCCCGCCCGCCATCTGGATGACGCCGTTCCGGAACTCAAGCGACGCTTCGGGTCTGCGCCTTATTATGAAGTGGGCTGGGGAGACAAAAATTTCTATCAGGCCCGCGAAGTCACCACGCGTCTGACTTTGCAGGCCATATTCTGGTCGGAGGGCGCCGTCCTGCATGTCGCTGCCCTACCGAGCCAACCGCGCGCATACTTTTCCGGCAGTGAGGTGGTGGAGACTTGCATCTCGGAAACGGGGCTCAGATCCCTTAAGGCATTCCTGGCCAACAGCTTTGCGCGGGACGCTGCCGGCCAGGTTATCGCACTATCAAAAGGCATCTACAGCGACAGCCAGTTCTATGCCGGCGAGGGCCGGTACTACCTGCTGAACACCAGCAATAAATGGACCGCTAAAGCGCTGAGGAGCGCAGGCTTCGACATCGCCCCCGCCTTCAAGCTGACGGCCGGGAGCATAGTGAGCTATCTCCGATCGAATACAAGACCCTGCGATACTGCGGCGGATGATGCCCAATAATCGATCCCGGGGGCGTCCCCGCTTCTGCTAGAGTTCCATTCTCACCAAAGCCGGTGAATAATCCACCGCCTCACCTGAAAGGGCTGTGATTACCCTGTGACGCACACAATCTGCATCAACATCTTTTCGGCATGTTGAATAGGCTCAACTCACCCCGAACAAGATGATCTCTTCTATAAGAAGCTGAAATCCAGGAAGATGCCTGAACATCCATCAAAGTCAGCCCAAAATCGGCATCGGTATCATCATCAAAGAGTCCTGTCGATACAAAGGCGCCGGTATCCAAACAAATATGAGATAACGCTTGCCGAGGCCTCGCTGTATAAGTATGGCCGCAAAACGTGGGCGATAGATCATGCTGAAACCTGGCATGACTTTGCCTCACTAACTGACTCGACATGAGCGTTCGGCTCCACAGTAAACGTTCTGCAACGGCTGATGGAATGGCGTCTTCGCCTAACCAACGATCGATGTCACTATTGAGCCAAACGGGAGACTCCGCTGCCCGGTAACCGGGTTTGATTAAGTCGGCATGGATCACATGAAAGCGATTTTCTCCTTCACCCACCACCCAGATTAAAGGCAAATTCTCTGTCAATGAGAGGCATCGATCGAACTCTGAGGACATCCGGTGTTTTTCGGGCTGAAAATAGTATTCAACCCACTCCCCCCCATACAGCAAAAATCCAGTGTGATTACTATCTTTCAAATGCTCAAGATGACCCTGACGTCGATAGGACTGGAAAAAATCCAGCATCATAATTTCATGATTACCCTGGACTGCATAAAACCATGGCTCAGCCAACAACTCCAAACATGGTAAGGAGTCAGGTCCCCGATCAATCAAATCACCGACAGAAAACAGCCGGTCATGGACCTTATTAAAATTAACCTCGCTCAGAACACGCTGTAATAAAGCAAAGCAACCATGCAGATCCCCAACGACATAATCTTTACCGACTGAATTGTTGGATAAGCTTCGAATTGCTTTTTTCATTCGTTTTAACAGCTAGCTAAATTGCGCTTATAAATGTGCGCGTTTGAGGCGCAGGGCGTTGGCAATCACCGATACCGAGCTGAGGCTCATTGCCGTCGCGGCAATGATGGGCGACAACAGCAGGCCCCATAGTGGATAGAGCGCTCCGGCGGCGATGGGCACCCCCAAGGTATTGTATATGAAGGCAAAGAAGAGATTCTGGCGAATGTTGCGCATGGTTGCCCGGCTTAGCCGTATCGCCCGCACAATACCGCGCAGATCGCCCTTCACCAGCGTTACTCCTGCGCTTTCCATGGCCACATCGGTGCCCGTGCCCATCGCAATACCCACTTGCGCCTGGGCCAGAGCCGGCGCATCGTTGATACCGTCGCCCGCCATGGCGACTTTACGGCCTTCATTCTGCAACCGCTTAATCGTCGCCGCTTTCTGGTCGGGCAACACTTCCGCCTCGATCCGATCGATACCCAGACGGCGCGCTACCGCTTCCGCCGTGAGCCGGTTATCTCCGGTCAGCATGACGATGTCCACGCCTTCCCGGTGCAAATCAGCAATGGCTTCCGGGGTAGAAGCCTTGATCGGATCGGTCACGCCGAGTAAGCCCGCTTCCCGACCCTCTATGTCCACCAACATCACGGTCTGACCTTCCTGGCGTAGAGCTTCCGCTGTTTCGGCCAAGCTGCCAAATTGAATACCCAAATCGTCCATCAGCAACGCCGTGCCCAGCGCGACCGAATGGCCATCGACTTTACCTGTCACTCCCCGTCCAGTCAGGGATTGGAATTCTTCCACGGATACGGTCCGAATGCCACGCTGTTCCGCTCCTTTGACGATAGCCGATGCCAGGGGATGCTCGCTGCCCCGTTCCAGGCTTGAGACGAGGCGCAATAACTCCTGTTCATCCACGTCTTTCGCGGCAACCACGGAGACCAGCTGTGGCTTGCCTTCGGTCAGGGTGCCCGTTTTGTCCACCACCAGCGTATCGATTTTTTCCAGGACTTCCAGTGCCTCGGCATTCTTGATCAGGACGCCCGCCAGAGCGCCTTGTCCGGTGCCCACCATGATGGACATGGGCGTCGCGAGACCCAATGCACAGGGACAGGCGATAATGAGCACGGCCACGGCGTTGACAATGCCGTGGGACAGGCGCGGCTCCGGCCCCCAGAGGGACCAGACAATCAACGTGAGGATGGCGATAGCCACCACCGCTGGCACGAAATAGCCCGAGACGGTGTCGGCCAGTTTCTGAATAGGCGCGCGGCTGCGTTGCGCCTCGCCGACCCTATGGATGATTTGCGCCAACAGGGTATCGGACCCCACCTTTTCGGCGCGCAACAACAGGCTGCCGGTGCCGTTCACCGTGGCACCAATCAACTGATCGCCAGCTCTTTTTTCTACGGGAATCGACTCACCCGTCACCATGGACTCATCGACGGCGCTGACGCCTTCAAGAACAGTGCCGTCCACCGGAACTTTCTCGCCGGGACGCACCCGTAGCACTTGGCCTGGTAGTACCTGCTCCAAAGGCACATCGCGTTCACTACCGTCTTCCAGCACACGGCGCGCAGTCTTCGGCGCGAGTCCCAGCAGCATTTTGATCGCGGCACCCGTGCGGCTACGCGCCCGCAGCTCCAAAACCTGCCCTAACAGCACCAAGGTCGTGATGACGGCAGCCGCCTCGAAATAAACCGGCACCATGCCTGCCATGCTACGCAAGCTGTCTGGAAATAGACCGGGCCAGACGGTAGCCGCCAGACTATAGAGCCAGGCAACGCCGATCCCCAAGGCAATCAGCGTAAACATGTTGAGGCTGCGATGAATTAAGGAAGCCCATCCACGCACAAAGAACGGCCAGCCTCCCCAGAGCACCACGGGCGTGGCAAGCGCTAATTGAAGCCATTGCAGCCTTCGTGCATCCAGAAAACCGGGCATGGCGGCCGGATAAAGATCATGGCCCATGGCCAGAATGAACAATGGCAAAGATAATGCAGCGCTAACCCAAAAACGCAGCGACATGGCCTTTAGCTCGCGGTCTTCGGTTTCAACTTCGGCTGTTCGCGGTTCCAGGGCCATACCACAAACCGGGCAGTTCCCCGGTTCATCGCGCACAACCTCAGGGTGCATGGGGCAGACGTATTGGGTTCGAGATACAGCGATCGGCTCGACCATTTGTTCCAAGGACATTCCGCATTTGGGGCAACTGCCAGGCTGCAACTGACGGATTTCCGGATGCATCGGGCAGGTGTATATCGGCGATTTCAAGGCCGCTTTAACTTTTGTAGACATTTTAAGTTCTCCAACGAAAAACGACCTATTTAGCGATAGCTTGGTTTTTTATGGCTCCAAGCCTTTCGATGTCAAACTCTCAAGTTATCGCAGATAGACGTTTACCAACGATCAATGTCATATTTTTCGTAAGATTAGACACGACGCAGCCTAGAAAGCTTCATATTATGCTTTCAAATGTCCTCGCATCAACGTAGAGAGCATAAGTTCTGCCGCATTTTCCGCAAATAAGACGGCCATGAACAGTCAGTCGGTCAATCAATGGAAACTTTATAACTGTCTAAAAGGGTAGAACATCCAGATTACTGTATAACTATATCTCCGGCTTGTTACCAAGGCAAAAAACATCATGCAAAGGCACGAAGAAAAAGAGACAGGACGCATAGAAGGGTTTAGTGATCACGTCTTCGCTATAGCCATGACGCTGCTTGTGATCGAAATCAAGATACCGAGCCATGAGCTGGTTGCAGCAAAGGGGTTGGCGCAATCCTTAGCCGCGCTTTGGCCCAGCTATTTGGCGTTCTTGACCAGCTTCTTCACAATCCTTGTCATCTGGGTACACCACCACTGGATCTTCGGGTTGATCAGAAGAATTGACCATCCTTTCCTTTACTGTAATGGTCTCTTGCTGCTCTTTGTCGCATTCGTACCCTTCCCAACAGCGCTCATAGCAGAGTATTCGCTCCATCCCGACGCAAAGGTGGCCGCAAACTTGTATACAGGAACATTCCTGGCCATTTCACTCACCTTCGACATGCTATGGCGATATGCCTCGAAAAGACTACTGTCAACAAATTCAACCCGCGTAAAAAAAGACGAGGCCGCGCAAATTACTAAGCAGTATCGGTTTGGCCCCCTTCTCTATTTCGCAATCTTCGGGTTATCGTTCGTGTCTGAAACATTGAGTCTTGCTCTGTGTTTGATGCTGGCATTGCTTTTCGCACTTGGGGGCTGGCCAATCAGAAGGCAGTAAGCGATACCGCCTTTGCTTGTCTCCAGTAACAAAACCCGCCGCACTGAGTCACCGGTCATTCTTCATTCATTTCGGAATCGGACCAATGCCGGTCGAGCACAGGATGGGACAGGTAATACAACGGAATGCTCAGGAAGATTATCGTACTGAGATGCAAACTCAGGAATGAAACGGGGATGGCTATCAAGCTGATAATAATTGGGCTTACAATCATTCGTCGTGTTACCAGTCGTCGGGTGTCTTCTTCGATCTTGTGGGCGAGCAGGTGGGGATGCAAAACCGCATATCTCCAGAGAGCGATCAGAGCAAGCCCAATGACAATTTGTACACCGCCAAATAGCAGCGTAACCAATGGCTCGTCGCGATAGGCGCCTTTGAGCTCCGTGATGAACGGTAGCAGTGTGACAGGGAACAGAAAAAAAAGGTTGAGCCAAACCAGTGTTCGGCTTCCGTTCCGAAAAAAATGCATGATTGCAGCGTGTTGGACCCAATACGTGCCTGCAAGCCAGAAACTGACCGCGTAGATAAGCAGATCAAAGCCAATACGCCCCAGAAACGCAATAAGCCCTTGTTCGGAAAAGCGGTGATCGGTAGGGACGTCGATACCCAAAACCAACAGCGTGACGACGATGGCAAATACACCGTCTACCAGTGCTTTGCAGCGGTCTAGGCTGAAGGAACCGGTAGAGCCGGATGATAGAAGTTCTTAGGGTAAAACCTATTTGCAGATCGAACGTTCGGGAAGCATTAGTCGGGATTAAGCATTGATTGAAAGCTTTACTCGCGATTATGTGGCTTTCTCAGGACAAAATTTCCCCTATGTGCTGGTTCCGTTATTAGCTAAGGAAAACGTTATGTTCAGCCTCACTCGGCCGCTGGTGATTTACGAAAGCATGACCCTGTCATTTGATCATCTTGATTTTCGGCAAGCGTCCGTGGAAATGATGGAACCGAAGATGGAAGTCAGTGGCAAACGCGCTTCGGCTTATTTACACTTTCAGATCAAGACAGGCGAAAATGTGGTTGGCACTGGCTTTAAAAAACTAGCGATCAGTATACAGAATGGTTATGAATCTGAGCCGATGCAGGCATTTGTCGATGACTATCTGGCCAGGAAAAACGACTATCTGGGTAATTTGGCGGTTCTGTCGCATTAAGTCTGTCAAACTGGATTGGAAGAATCCTAAGAACTTTTTATCTTTCCGTATTTGACTCTATCGTGATCTCGGTGGCGTTTGCACAGGGATAAAAAAAAGCCGGGGGGTCCCGGCTTTGTTAAGGCATCAAGTTCTCTCGAGACTTTATGATCCATCTTACAGAGGTGGAAGTTGGTTATTTTTATTTTATCGAGTTCTCTCAAGACTTAATGATCCACCTTACCGCGGTGGAGATTGGTTATTTTTATTTTATCGGATTCAGATCGCTAAGATCTGCACTTGCGAATGGCTCTTGGTGAAGGCGAGTCCGTTTATAGTGGTTTGGTTAAAAATCGTCTATTTTCCTCTCCATGTTAAGAAGTGCATTCGATCTTAACGATCAGCCAGCTTCTTTTTGGGGCACATTAAAGCGGATATCAGCGCGAGATGAAATACGTGCGAGCACGTACGTAGGATCACGTATTCAATACCCGCAAAAGGAATAGCATTTGTCGGTACCCCTATATCACTTTGAGATAACACTGAACTAAAAAAATTATTGATGCTAATTGACTAACTTAGGCGCTTGATTTGATGAAGTACAGCCTTGACATCATTGTATTCATGTTGGATGCCGGTAAAAACCCCCTCTTTTTCCAATAATAGTGTTGGAAAACCTTTTACTTCCAGTCTGTGCGTGAATTCAATCTCTTTTAACAACGCCTCATGGACGGCTGGACTTTCCATATCCGCTGAAAAGAGTGCTCTATCCAAACCGATTTCATTGGCCAATTCAATCAGCGTGTTCCTATCGGCAGGATTTCTTGCCTCCAGATAGTATGCCTGTTGGATCGCCAGGATCATGTTCTCTTCGTATCCGGGATTTTGTCGCCTTGCGGCGATAACGGCACGACAGGCCGCATAAGTTGACCGTCGAGGAACGCATCTTTCCCAAAATTCAAAATTGAACGGCGTACCGGGAACCGTTTGTTGGATTTTTTGCCAGATACCCTTCAGCTTGGCCTGCATGTCTGTTGGCATCGCTTGCTCCGTGTCCGGAGCAAGGCCTCCCAGAACGCGTTGACTGCGCACAAGATCAGGAAGGCCCTCAACGATTTCTTGCCAGCGAGGCCTGAATGCCCAACACCAACTGCACATGGGGTCATGGAAGTAGTAAAGAGTCAGAGACATAACTGAACCTGTGCGAGTGATCGGTAATCAAAATTTTATCGCCGATGAGCCTTATAGCGTAATAAGATTATTTCTAACAAGAGGAGATGTGTAATGAAACTTTATTTTGCACCGGGTGCCTGCTCGATGGCTCCGCATATTGTGTTGCGTGAAGCAGCCTACCGTTTCGATTTGGAAAAGGTTGATCTGACCAGAAAGTAAGCGTTCAACCGTACCGCCTATAAAATAATTTTCGTCTGTTGCATCCTGTCCTTTTTTTGTCAGGAGTTTTGGCATGGCTATCACAGCGAAATGGCGTCAGCATATTGAAGCGTGGCAACGTAGCGGGCTATCACAAGCCGCGTATTGCGCCGAGCGGCAACTCAATGTCCGTACCTTCACGGCGCGTTTGAGCGACTATCGCAAATTGCCCCAGCCAGAGTCGGCAGCCTTAATACCGGTGCATGTTCAGCCGTCTGCGCCTGCCGCGATTGTCTTCACGCATGCCCAAGGTCACCGCCTGGAGTTGTCCGCTACCGTATCAGCGCGCTGGGTGGCTGAGTTGTTGCGATGCCTGGCTTGATTGCGAGTCCGGCACAGATCTGGCTGGCGGTGGCGCCGGTCGATATGCGGCGCGGCCTGGATGGCTTAACCGCAATCGTCCAGCAAAGCCTGGGGCACCCGCCTGGCTGCGGATCGGCCTTCATCTTCCGCAACCGTGCCGGCAACCGCTTGCGCCTGTTGCTGTGGGACGGCAATGGGGTTTGGCTGTGCCAGCGGCGGTTGCATCGAGGCAGTTTTGTTTGGCCCAAAGCCTCTGACCCGGTCTTTGCGCTCAGTCAGGCCCAGTGGCAGTGGCTTGTGGCTGGTGTCGATTGGCAACGGCTATCGGCACAACCGTCAACAGAATGGCGGGTGTAAGGTACGGTATTGAAACCTAGTAAAATCAAGGCGTTCAGTGGGTTTATGCAGTATAATAACGGCCATGAATCCCCTCGCCAAACTCGATCAGTTGAACCTGGAGCCTTCGGCAAAAACCGAAGTAGCCGCATTGATTCAAGCGCTGATCGAGCAGGCTGAGCGGGATGCCAAAGCCATTCAGAGCAAAGACGTCAAAATCGCCGCGCTGACCCACGAGTTGGCGTATTACAAGCGCATCCGTTTCAGCACCAAGAGCGAAGCCTTGGCCCCGCTGCAGCGGGATGTGTTCGAGGAAACCTGGAACACGGATATTTCGGCCATCGACGCGGAAGTCGAGCAACTGCAAGATGCCAGTCCTTGTACCACGGTGGTCCGCCCCAAACGCCTGCGCGCCGGCCGGCAACCGTTACCGTCTCACTTGCCGCGCATCGAACACCGCCACGAACCCGAATCCTGCACCTGCGGGCACTGCGGCCGGGAGTTGGTCAAGATCGGCGAAGATGTGACCGAGCAACTGGATGTCGAGCCGGCGAAGTTCTTCGTCCATCGCCATATCCGCCCGCAATATGCCTGCCGGAGCTGCGAGACCGTGACGGCGGCGTCGATTCCGCCGGCGGTGATCGATGGCGGTCTGGCGGCGGTCGGCTTGTTGAGCTGGGTGATGATCAGCAAATTCCAGGACCATCTGCCGCTCTACCGCTTGGAGCAGATCGCCGCCCGCGACGGCGTGATCTTGTCCCGTTCCACCCTGGCCGACTGGGTCGGACGTCTCGGCGTCGCCTTGGAACCTTTGGCGGATCGCCTGGCCTGGCATCTTCAACAACGGCCGAGTCTTCATGCCGATGAAACGCCGGTGCCGCAACTGGATCCCGGCAACGGCAAAACCAAGAAAGCCTACCTGTGGGCCTACCGCAGCAATGACCTACAACCGGGGCCCAAGATCATCGTCTTCGACTATCAAGCCGGTCGCAGCGGCCGGCATGCCGGGCAGTTTCTAGGCGATTGGCAAGGCCATCTCGTGGTCGACGACTACGCCGGCTATAAAGCCTTGTTTGCGGCCGCCCGCGCCCATCCCGAAACTCGACTTCGGCTTGAGCCATGTATCGAACTGGCGTGTTGGGCGCATGCGCGGCGGAAATTCTTCGACCTGTTCCAGGCCAGCCAGAGCCCGATTGCGCAAGAAGCCTTACAGCGCATCGCGGTGCTGTATGCGATTGAAGCCGAAGGCCAAAGCCTGAGTTCAGCGGAACGCCAACGCCTGCGTGCCGAGAAAAGCCGGCCGGCACTGGCCGGCCTGCACGACTGGCTGCAACGCACCCGAACCCACGCCGCGCCCAATACCGCGACCGCTAAAGCCATCGACTACAGCTTGAAACGCTGGATCGCTCTCACACGCTATGCTGAAACCGGCGATCTGCCAATCGACAACAACCCGATTGAAAACAGCATCCGACCTATCGCTTTGGGTAAAAAGAACTGGCTCTTTGCCGGCTCGGAACGCGCCGGAAAACGCGCGGCTGTGATTCAAACCTTGCTCGGCACGGCCAAGCTCAACGGCCTCGATCCTTTGGCCTGGCTAAAAGACACCCTCGAAAAACTGCCTACCTGGCCTAACAGCCGTATCGACGAATTACTGCCTTTCGGCAAATCACATTAAATCACGCCCCCATCAACCTCGCTATGTGGTAGGGTTGGACGCTTACACCAGAAAGCAGACCGAGAGCGGAGAGAACTACATGAACATCAATCCCAAGGGCTATGTGCCTGCACTCAGGCTCGATGATGGGGAAGTCCTGACGGAAGTGGCCGTCGTACTTCAGTATCTCGCTGATCAAAAACCTGAGTCCGGGTTAGCACCTAAACTGGGGACGAAGGAGCGCTATCGTTTAATGGAGTGGTTGAACTTCGTGTCTTCGGAGATCCACAAGCCGTTCGGTTCACTATTCAACTCCAAAATCCCGGCAGAATGGCGGGAAAATCAGTTGGAACTGCTCGGCCGGCGGTTCGACTATCTGGCAGAACAGCTCAACGGAAAGCTTTATCTTACGGGCGACCAGTTCACCGTCGCCGACGCCTATCTCTTTACCGTACTTAATTGGAGCTCCTTGCTTAAAGTCGATCTAAAGAAATGGTCAAGACTCCAGGATTACATCACACAAGTAGCGGCCAGACCATCGGTGAAAGAGGCAATGCGGGCAGAAGGGCTTTGTCGGTAAGTCCAACCGGCGTAACCCAACAGTATCAGCCCTTAAATGGTAAATGATGTGCCGTCCTTCGTTCGGAACATTCTGCGGAACTAAAAGTGACTGTGTTATTGGTCGATGGCCGCTATACAGGCACAACTTTTGCGGCCTCGGTGAAGTATTCGTCCCACCTTGAGCAAGCAGTTGAATGTTTTAAGAAGAATCCTTTCGATCTCACTCAGGAACGCCAGGTAAAAGTAAATCCGTTCGTCCTGAGCCTGTCGAAGGATGAACGGATTTACTTTTAGCCAAGCGAGAAACCTCCGCCCAATCGCCGCGTATCATGGCCTCTTTTTTTAAGCGGCTCCAGCCTTTGATTTGTCTCTCCGCCGACAACGCTTCCTCTCGGGTAGCAGTTTCCTGCGACCAAACAAACTCTACCGGAAGTCTTGTTGCTGTATATCCAGAACATTCGCCAGCTTTATATTGAGCCATTCGTCTTTCGAGGTCGTCAGTATGTCCCGTGTAGTAGCTGCCATCAGCACAACGAAGGATATAAACCCAAAACATTTTTCACCCCAATTATTTTGCATTAGCGGCCGCCATTTTCTCCGTTCATCCTTCGACAAGCTCAGGACGAACGGAGAAAATGGCTCATCCAAGTCTCTACCCACTCGAATTTAAGCTCTGAACAAGTTGATTCCGTTCGTGGTGAGCCTGTCGGACCATGAACGGAATCAACTTGTTCAACGTATAAGAGGATGCCCTCAAAGCCAACAAGGATTGCACCCAAAATGTACAACACGCAGGGCTTTTCAGCATCCATTTTATTTTTCAAACTGTCAAACTTTGCCTTTATCTTGGCTTCCCGGACATAAGCGAACATAAACCCGGAATCACATCGATAGCCGGATGCGATATTTCGAAAGGCTTCACGGGCTCATCAGCCTTACAAAAATATCCTTAACTAAGCCGCCCACTTCCTACCCTGGCTAGCATAGTCGAGCATCAGGTAGAACACGTTGTCGCACTTCTCCCGGAATAACACGCGGTCGTAGCTTTCCGGCAGATTAGTGTCCAACACCTTCTCGACGGCAGAGCGCACCTGCTTTTGGGTCTGCGTATCCTTATACCAATCCTGTACCAGCACCTTGGGTTGCTCTTCCAACAAACGATGCAATAACGACTTTGCCGCAAGCCTGACGTTCTGCGTTTCTTCCGGCGTCATCCTGTCTTTCTTCAGCAGATCGAACAGTTCCAGCTCGTCTTCCGACAGACCCTCGCGAATGTGTCGTTTATCCTCCGCGCGCAAATCTTCGGTGAATTTTATCAGGTCTTCATAATAGTTCTCGGTGGATGAGCCGCCTGAATTGTAGGTATCGATAATCTGTTGCAACCGTTGAGCAAAGTCGGTACGCGTCGCATTCTGTTGCAGCATCAGCTCAAGCTTGCGTTGCAGGAAAGCACGCAGGTCCGCGATTTCAATGTTCTTGTAAGTCGCCTGCTTGAACTCTTCGCGCAATTTATCGAAGTTGATTTTACTGAGGTCCCAGGTCTTACCCTTCTGGATGATCTGGTATTCCGCGCTGTACTGGCGCACCTTAAACGCCTCCGAGTCGTTTACTACCACACTTTCATCCAGCAATTCGGCGATTTTCAAACTGATCTTGTCGATATCTGTCTGCTCGATAAGGCTGTCTATCACCCCACGCAAATACTGGAATGCCGCCACCTCGCGCACTCGGCTCTGTTTGCCGCGCCCCATAATCTCAGGCTTGCACGCCTCATACAGCGACGAAATGGTGTTCTCATACACGTTGAAGCCCTTGCGCCATTCGTCGTTTGCCAGCAAGGCATTGGCAAAGATATTAAAGCGACCCAGTTTTTCGAATACATCGTCGCTGCCCAGAACCTCGCGCAGCGCAACCTCTTTCTCGTGGCAGAACACCAAACCCTGCTCAATCGCGTCGTCCAGTAGCCGAAACAGTTCCGCCTTTTCCTTGACTGGCGGATCAATCTCATCGCCGCCTTGCGCGTAATCCTTCAGCGCCAGCTTCATGTTGCGGAACACGTTATAGTAATCCACGATCTCGCCGTTGCGCTTCTCCACACCGTTGATCTTCCACGCCGTGACACGGTTGGCTCGGGCGATAGTCTGCATCAGAGTATGACCCTGCATTGGCTTGTCGAGATAGAGCGTCGAAAGCGTGGGCGCGTCAAAGCCCGTCAGCCACATCGCGCACACGAACACCAGTTGCAGCGGATCGTTCTCATCCTTGAAGTTGAATTCGATGTCGTGGCCGTGTCCATCCAGCTTGTTCATGCGCTCGCGGTGCGGCTTGACGTCCAGCTTCTGAGCCTTGAATTTCTTTTCCTCGTCCGCGTCTTCACTGACCACCACCGTCATTTCCACCGAGCGCATGTACTCAACGATCTGGCTCAGTCGCCTCTTCTCAATGTCGTTGGCCGATTTACTGATGCGTCCCCGTAACTCTTTAATCTCTTCCTTCCACAACCGTTGTACCTTGTCATACATCTTCACGGCGGTGAACTTGTCCACCGACACCACCAGCCCTTTGCCCAGATAGCCGCGCCGGGGAAAGTGATAGACGATGTCCCGCGCAATTTTCTCCAGCCGGTCGTCGCGCTTGATGACTTCGATCTCTTTGGCAAAACGCTTCTCCAGCTTGGCCTGCTGCGCCTCGTCCAGATTCTCGTCCTCCAGAATCCGGTAAAACTCCTCGCTCAAGCCCTCGTTCTGGTTCAGCACCTCCGGCACGCGCTTCTCGTAAAACAGCGGCACCGTCGCGCCGTCGTCCATCGACTGCTGGAAGTTGTATTCGGAAACATAACCGCCGAACCAGGCATTGGTCTTGCGCTCGCGCCCCAACAGCGGCGTGCCGGTGAACGCCAGATAGTTCGCATTGGGCAAGCCCTTGCGCATGTTCTCCGCCAGCGACTTGTATTGTGTGCGGTGCGCCTCGTCCACGATCACGATGATTTCCTTGCTCGGCGAAAGCTCGGGATATTCCCTGCCCTTGTCCCAGCGGAATTTCTGAATCAGCGTGAACACCACGCGCTTGTGCTGCCCGAGGAACTTGCGCATCTCCTCGCTGTTCTTGGGCTGCGCGGCTTCGGCCTCGCTAACCGTGCGGGTGTTCAGAAAGTTGCGGTAAATCTGCCCGTCCAGATCGTCGCGGTCGGTCACCACCACAAAAGTGAAATTGCCGGTCTGTTTGCGGAAGATTTTGCGCGCATAAAAAATCATCGAAAAACTCTTGCCCGAGCCCTGGGTGTGCCAGAACACGCCCAGCTTGCCCGCCAGCTCATCGCGCCTGAGGAATGCGTCATAAGCCCGGTTCACGCCGATGAACTGGTGGTTCTGCGCGATGACCTTCGAACTGTCCTTGTAGTAGAGAATGAAATTCTCCACGTAGTCCAGCAGCCTCTGTCTTGGCAATAAACCGTCGATCACGCCTTCCAGGCTGATGCCCTGCTCGCGGATCGCGGCGCGGTCGATCTTCTGCTTCTCATCATCCGCACGCAGCCAGTTGAAGAAATGCCCCCACTCCGCCGTGATGCTGCCCACCTTGGTCTCGATGGCGTTGGACAGCACGCAAAAGGCATTGGTCAGGAAAAGCTGCGGAATTTCCGCCTTGTAAGTCGTAAGGTTGTCGTCGTAAGCGTTGCGTAGTTTTATATTGGAATTTTTCAGCTCGATAAACACCAGCGGAATGCCGTTGACGTAGAGCAACACATCCGGGCGGCGGAAGCCGCGCTCGCCCTTGATCCAGAGCTGGGTAACAGCCAGATAGCGGTTATTTTTTGGTTCGTTGAAATCCAGCAGCAGCATATGTTCCTGCTGCCGCGCGCCCTGAGCGTCGTCGAATTCCACCGGGATGCCGTCGCGCAGCAGGCCGTAGATTTCCCGGTTTGCGGCGATCAGCGTCATCGCCTGCCGCCGGTCGAGCAACTTTTCCAGCGCACTCTCGATGGCCGCTTCCGGGATGGCCGGATTCAGGCGAATCGCGGCTTCCCGCACCCGCTCCGCCAGAATCACATCGCGCTTGTTGGCGCGGCCTGAGCCGTCGTTCAAATCTTCCGCCTTTTCCGTAAAGCAGTCGAGCACGTCGAAACCGTGCAGATGCTGGAGCTTCTGCACCAACGCCTGCTCGATCTGATCTTCGGAAATGAAATTAGGCATAGCCACCCCGCAAGCTTTGTGCTAAATTCAGCCCAGTCTGACCAGAATTATTAACGGAGGCAATCATGCACAGCGAATGGCAACTACAAGAAGCAAAGGGCAACTTCAGCCAGCTCATCAAGCGGGCGGCGAGCGGTGAAGCGCAAACGGTTACAGTGCATGGCAAGCCAACAGCGGTAGTCGTTTCGGCAGAAGAGTATGCCCGGCTCACCCGCCACCGGACCAAGCTCTCCAGCGCGCTGCTGCGCCCCGACCTCGCAGCCGAAGACCTGGACATTTCCCGCAGCACGGATCCCGGACGCGACATCGAGCTATGAGCTGGCTGCTCGATACCTGCGCAATTTCCGAATACGCCAAGAAAGCCCCAGCGACTAAAGTGATCTCCTGGCTGGACGAGCAGGACGAAGCCAGCCTGTTCATAAGCGTCATCACCCTGGGCGAGATTGAAAAAGGCATTCTCAAGCTGCGCAAAGCCGATCCGCACCGCAGCCAGAAACTTACTGCCTGGCTGGGCACGGTGGAACAACGCTTCGCCGGACGCATCCTGCCGCTGGATGCCGCAGCGCTTCACGTCTGGGCGCAAATCGCAGCCGGCGCGGAATTGGCCGGGCAACCGATGCCGGTCATGGACGGCCTGCTGATGGCCTCCGCCCAATGCCACGGCCTCACCGTGGTCACCCGCAACATGCAGGATTTCGCGCCGTATCCGCAGGTGTTTAATCCTTGGGTGATGTAACAGCTCAGGCTTCATGGGCAGCCTCCTCCATGCCGGGCGGGAACTGGATGTCGAGATTTTCGACGGAGAGTTTGCCTGAGATGAGGCGGGGAAGAAGCCTGTCTCTCATCAAGGTGAGATATTCATTTTGCCGTGTGAGAAATCGTTTCATCTCAAACTGGGTGTCTGCAACTTCCTCATACTTCTTGATGAGTTGAACGGGTGGTAAAAAGAACAGATTCGAGTAAGCTTGGCTGCGATTAAGCCCTGGAACGGCTGCATCATTGTTGATAAAGTTCATCGAACGCAGAAGAAAATAAAGAAAGCTGTTCGGCAGTTCCGACTTTACGAAATACACCGTATCAATGGGAAAGAACCCGCGTTCAGACCAATATACGCTGCCAACATTTCCCTTTCGTCCCACGATAAGTCCGGGCGTTTTTACCAGTGCTTCGTTGTGTGTGCCAACCACGCCGCTGGAACCATACACATGAAACTCACCGGGCACTCGGTCGTCATCTTTCAATGCCTTGCCATAGCAAAGTTCTAGAATTTCCCCCAACTTCTTGATCTCCCAGCCATCCGGCACACCTTTGATAACCTTCACCTTGTCATGACCGGGGAAGCGCAGGCGGACAAACCATTCGCGGTAGATTTCCTCGGCCATCTTTTCCAACAGCGCGATGCGCCGATGGTTGTTCTCGATCAAGTCATCGTAGACGGAAAGGATGGCAGCAATCTTCTGCTGAATAGGCGGAGGAGGCAGTGGAATCTTGAAGTCACCTATTTGTTTTCCGCTGATGTGCGGAACATTTACGCCCGTGACTATGGGCTGAATGTAGTCCGAAAAATAACCACTCGAAATCAAGCACCGAAGGTAGGTTTGATTGAGTCCATTCTTAGCCCTCAGCCTTGAAACACGCTGTACCAACAAAGCTCTTGGATCGTGTTTTTTAATGTATGCCCATTTCAAACCCGCAGTAACCCAAGGTCGATCCATTGCCAGTACAATATCGCCGACACGAAGCTCAAACTTGCTGAATGAATCTGCATCTACGATTGACCAGTATTTAGATGCGCTCCAATCGATAAAACCCTGCTGTACGTTCTCACCTTTAACAAGCGCAACATCCACTGGATTATCTGTGAAGCGTTCGCTCTTAAAAGCAAACCCTGGAAATATATCAGTATAGCGTCCGAGTTTGTCAACATCGAATTGTGAAATACGACTCCCCATATCACGCATTCACAATCAAGTTGAGATTTTGATTGATGACCTTTTCCAAAATTGACGATTCCGAATTCAACGCTGCAAATTGGTCATTCAAGTTGGCAAGTTCCGCGATAAATTCTTCCTCCGTCTTGCCATCCTCTTCGATCACCACACCGACGTAACGGCCTGGGTTCAGCGAATAGTCCTGCTCCTGTAAATCTGCGTGGGTAGCAAGTTTACATAGACCTGTGACATCTTCATATTCCGCCTTGGGGAAACGTTCCTGTAACCAATGGATGTGCTGGTAGAAAATTTCTGCGCTCTTCACTTCCTTGTGCAATTCTTCCAGTGCGCCCTTAAGCGCATTGGTCTTGCGGTCGGTCGTGCCGCGTTTACCTTCGGCCTTCGCCTGTTCGGCCTGTTGCTTTTCGCGCTGGCGCACGACCTTGTCCAAATGCTTCAAACCTTCATGCAACGCGGCAAAGAAAGGATCGAACGCCTCGCGCAATTGCTGCTGCGCCTTGTTCTTCTTGTCCACGGCCATTTCATCCGCGTACTTTTCTTGATATTGCGCGTAGCGGGTCTTAAGTTTTACCAGCCCCGCCCATTGCTGCACCAGTTCGCCAACGGCCTGCTTGCCAGCAGCATCGTCAAGCACTTCGAGCAGTTGCGCGGAGACGGGTTCGACGTTGGTTTTGTTCTCGACCAGGCGCTGCATGCCAGCCGCAAAATAGCGGTCTATGAGCTGGACGAATTTCTCGCGCCGCCCCTTGTGCAACTGGCTGATGATGGCGATGTTCTGGATATGTTCTTCGCTGAATTCGCGGTGGGCGCGGTCTATCTGGGTATAGATGTTGCGCGCGTCGATGAACAGGATTTTGTCGTCGGTCTTGGCTTTGTCGAAGAACCACAGTGTGGCCGGGAGCGTGACGGTGTAGAACATGTTCGAGGGCAGCGTCAGCATGCCGTAGATCAGGTTTTGCTCGATCAGCGTCTGGCGGATGTCGGCTTCGGAGTGGCGCGCGTCGGATGCGGAATTCGCCATGACCAGCGCGGCGCGGCCTTGCGCTTTGAGCGAAGTGGCGAACAGGTTGATCCAGAGGTAGTTACCGTTGGGCACGGTTTCCTTGCCCTCGTCGGCTTTCTTCACTTTCGACTTGTTGCGCGGGATGCCGTAGGTGTTGAAGCGCTTGTCCTTCTCCACGCTGGACAGGCTCACGTCGTCGACGTTGAACGGGGGATTGGCGAGCACGTAATCGAATGCGCCAAAACTCTGGTACGGGTCTTCATAGTAGGTGTTGGCCTGCTTGATTTCGCCGCGCAGGCCGTTGACCGCGAGGTTCATCTTGGCGAGGTTGACGGTGTCGCGCGTTTTTTCCTGGCCGCAGACATACACGCCGCTCTCCGAGCCTTTCAGTTCCTTGCGGTGTTCGGAGATGAACTGGGCGGACTGCACAAACATTCCGCCGGAACCGCAAGCGGGGTCAAACACTTTGCCTCCGTGCGGCTCGATGATCTCGACCATCAGGCGCACCACGGAGCGCGGCGTGAAAAATTCGCCGCCTTTCTGGCCTTCGCTGCGGGCGAATTCGGATAGGAAGTATTCGTAAATCTGCCCGAACAAGTCGCCGGTGGCATCGGCGGGTATGTCGGCGAAGGTGCGCAGCAGCGATTGCGGCAGGGTCTTGTCGGTGCGGGTCAGCGCGGCATATTCGTCCTTGGGCAGCACGCCTTCGAGTTCGGGCTTGTATTCCTCAATGAGCTTCATCGCATTCTTGAGCGCCTTGGCGATGTCTTTTTCTTCCGGGAGATTCAGCAGGTAGTCGTAACGCGCATGGTCGGGCAAATAGAAGCCGCATTTCTCGATGGCGATTTCCGAAACCGGCTTCTCGCGGCGGGAGCCTTTAAGTTCCTGGTATTCGGCAATTATTTCCGCCTCATGGCGGCGATAGTTATTGTCGGCAAACTTGAGGAAGATCAGCCCCAGCACCGGGGTCGAGTATTCGCTGGATTTTAGGTCGGAGTTCGCGCGCAGCTTGTCTGCCGCGCTCCACAAATCGGCTTCAAGCTTTTTGAGTTGGTCTTTGTTCATGAATTCCGTATATTTTATTTGTCCGGATCGAGCGATAAAACTGCTGTTGAATTATTTCAATAATCGATGCTTCATATAAAATAAGGGAAGACTCCCTTTTCCCTTATTTATCTTATAGCATTAGTCTCAGGTATCCTCTAGAACGGAATGTCGTCGTCAAAATCATCGTAATTAGATGGAGACGGAGACGGCGGCATCGAGCCCGAAGACGTCGGCGCATCCGATCTTGCTGCTGGAGCCGACGGCCGGCTCGAAGACGCATAACCCGATTGCGGTTGATCGCCGCCAAAGCTGGCGGTGCCGCCACTGCGGCTATCTAACATATGCATTTCTTCCGCGACGATTTCGGTCGTGTAACGGTCTTGTCCGTCCTGTCCTTGCCACTTCTGGGTCCGGATGCGGCCTTCAACATAGACCTGACTGCCTTTTTTCAGATATTCGCTCGCAATTTCGGCGAGACGGCTAAAAAACACCACGCGGTGCCATTCGGTCTCTTCCTTGCGTTCATTCGTCTGTTTATCCCGCCATCTTCGGCTGGTGGCCAGGCGAATGGTCGTGACCTGACCGCCGCTCGGCAGGAAGCGAACTTCAGGATCGACCCCCAACCTTCCTATCAACATAACTTTATTCAGCATCTTTTACTCCCAATGAATTTTCCCAATGCGGCTGACAGCGCACCGGGTTACCTCGAATTTTGATAAAATAACAGTATATCAAATCAAGGGCGCTTGCCCTTCATAATCATCACCGACTCTTTTATCTTCCGACTAGATGCCTGACAGCCTTAGCTTTCCGCGCGATTACGCGCATGATTCTTTAAAAGTTCCGCCCAATTCCATCCAGGCCGAGCAATCGGTGCTGGGCGGTCTGATGCTGGACAATCAGACCTGGGACTCGGTCGCGGACAAGGTCACCGCCGACGATTTTTACCGCAAGGACCACCGACTGATTTTCAGAACGATCGAGAATCTGGCCGACAAACAGATTCCTTTCGATGTCGTCACGATTTCGGAAGCCTTGGAATCCATCGGCGAACTCGACAATGCCGGCGGCCTGGCTTATTTGGGCATGCTCGCGAAGGACACGCCGAGCGCCGCGAACATCGTCAGCTATGCGAATATCGTCCGCGACCGCTCGGTGTTACGACAACTGATTCACATCGGCACCGACATTTCGGACTCCGCCTTTAATACCGAAGGCCGCGATACCGCCGAACTGCTAGAAAACGCCGAACGCGAAGTGTTCAGGATCGCCGAACAGCGGCAAAAGGGACAAAGCGGCTTCCAGCCGATCAAATCGCTGCTCGCCAAGGCGGTCGATCGGATCGAGGTGATGTTCGCGCAGGAAGGATCGATCACCGGCGCGAGCACCGGATTCACCGAACTCGACCGCCTGACCTCCGGCCTGCAACCGGCCGATTTGATCATCGTCGCGGGCAGGCCTTCCATGGGAAAAACGACTATAGCGATGAACATGGCCGAGAATGTCGCGATCAAGAGCCGGATGCCGGTCGCGGTATTCAGTATGGAAATGCCGGGCGATGCCCTGGCAATGCGGATGATGTCGTCCTTGGGCCGCATCGACCAGCACAAGGTCAGGTCCGGCAAGCTCGAAGACGACGACTGGCCGCGGCTGACGTCCGCGATGAGCCTGCTGGCCGAGACCAAGCTATTCATCGACGACACCCCCGCGCTGACGCCGACCGAAGTGCGTTCGCGGGCGCGACGACTGGTGCGCGAGCACGGCCCGCTCGGGTTGGTCGTGCTCGACTACCTGCAACTGATGCAGTCGCCAAGCAGCGGCGACAACCGCGTACAGCAGATCTCGGACATTTCGCGCGGTTTGAAAGCGCTCGCCAAGGAGCTGAATGTGCCGGTGATCGCTTTGTCGCAGTTGAACCGTAATCTCGAACAGCGGCCGAACAAGCGGCCGGTAATGTCGGACCTGCGCGAATCGGGCGCGATCGAGCAGGACGCCGACTTGATCATGTTCGTGTATCGCGACGAAGTCTATAACGAGGACAGCCCGGACAAAGGCATCGCCGAACTGATCATCGGCAAGCAGCGTAATGGCCCTTTGGGCACCGTGCGCCTGACCTTCCTCGGCCAGTTTACCCGTTTCGAGAATTACGCAGGCAGCCAGTATGACCAGGACTTTTATGAATAGCCTCACGCATCTTCCGACAGGGAGCGCCGCCCGATGACGCCCGCCGCCTATGCTGTACTGAATACCGAGGCGGTCACGCATAACCTGTCCGTCGTCAGGCGCCACGCGCCCGCCGCGAAAATCATGGCGGTGATCAAGGCCAACGGCTACGGCCACGGCTTGCTGCGCATCGCCGACGCGCTGGCCGGCGTCGATGCGTTCGCGGTAGCAAGAGGCGATGAAGGAATCAGGCTGCGGAAAGCCGGCTTCACTCAGCCGGTCACGGTGCTCGAAGGTTTCCGGAGCGGCGAGGATCTGGACGCATTTTTGCAGCAGGGCCTCGACACGATCGTACATTCTTATCAGCAGCTCGAAATCCTCGAAGCTCGCGAGGAAACCGAAAAACTCGGCGTCTGGCTCAAGATCGACACCGGCATGAACCGGCTCGGTTTTCGCCCGGCCGATGTCGCCGGCGCCTATCAACGCCTGCGGCAATGCCGGATCATTTCAGGCCCGATCCGCTTCATGACGCATCTGGCCAATGCGGACGACAAGGCGGACCCGAAAACGCCGCAGCAGATCGCCTTGTTCAACGACACGCTCGAAAACTTCCCAGGCGAGCGCAGCATCGCGAACTCGGCCGGCGTTCTGGGCTGGCAGGAAGCCTTGGCCGACTGGGTGCGGCCCGGCGTGATGCTCTACGGCATCTCGCCGTTTCCTGAGCTGACCGGCAGGGAGCTCGGCCTCAAGCCGGTGATGGGCCTGTATTCGCAGTTGATCGCGGTGAAGCCTGTGCACCAGGGCGAGACGGTCGGCTACAGCGGCACCTGGCGCTGTCCCGAAGAGACGCTCCTTGGCGTGGTCGCGGTCGGTTACGGCGACGGTTATCCGCGCTATGCGAAAGCCGGCACGCCGGTGCTGGTGAACGGCCGCCGCGTGCCGCTGATCGGCCGGGTGTCGATGGACATGATCACGGTCGATCTGGCCTCGCAGCCGGACGCGAAACCGGGCGACCCGGTCACCTTATGGAACGAGGCGTTGCCGGTCGAGGAAATCGCGCACTGTGCGGACACGATCCCTTATACGCTGGTGTGCGGAATTACCCAGCGCGTGCAAATCATCGAACGAGAAAGCGATGCCCAATAAACATCCCGAATTTCCCTTAGCCGAAGACCTGATTTATTTGAATCATGCCGCGGTCGCGCCCTGGCCTGAAAGAACGCGCCGGGCGGTGGCCGAGTTTGCCGAGCAAAATTGCACCTACGGCGCGGCGTTTTATCCGGACTGGCTCAAAAAGGAATCGCTGCTGCGCGCACAGCTCAAGGCATTGATCAATGCGCCAAGCCCGGACGACATCGCGCTGGTCAAGAATACCTCGGAGGCGCTGTCTTTCGTCGCCTATGGCCTGGACTGGCGGACCGGCGACAACATCGTGACCAGCAACGAAGAATTTCCGTCGAACCGCCTGCCCTGGGAATCGCTCGCCGCACAGGGCGTCGAACTGCGCCAGGCCGATCTCCATGCCGCCGCAACGCCGGAAGACGCGTTGTTTGCGCTGGTCGACCGTAATACGCGTCTGCTGACGATCAGTTCGATACAGTTCGCGACCGGCCTCAGGCTCGACATCGAACGGATCGGCGCCTTCTGCAAGCAGCGCCGCATCCTGTTCTGTGTCGATGCGATTCAAAGCATCGGCGCGGTGCGTTTCGACGTGCAGGCCTGCCAGGCCGATTTCGTGATGGCCGACGGCCATAAATGGATGTTCGGCCCGGAAGGGCTCGGCGTTTTCTATACGACGCCGGAAGCCCGGGACAGGCTCAAGCTGACCCAGTTCGGCTGGCATATGATGAAGGACACGCACAACTACGAGAACAAACCCTGGGAAATGCATCCGGGCGCCCGCCGCTTCGAATGCGGCAGCCCGAACATGCTCGGGATTCATGCCTTATCGGCCAGCCTGTCGCTGCTGCTCGACACCGGCATGGAGACGGTCGAAGCCGCGCTGTTCGAAAGGATCGATTACCTCCGGCAGCGCATCGAACAGCATGCCGAACTGGAACTGCTTTCTCCTACCCCGTCGCAGTTGAAGTCCGGCATCGTAGTGTTCCGGCATAAAAAGATTCCGAACCCGGCGCTTTATCCGTATCTGATGCAGCAAAAGGTGATCTGCGCGCTACGCGGCGCCGGCATCCGTTTTTCGCCGCATTTTTATAACGGCCTGGAGCAGATCGACCGGGCGTTCGCGATCATCGATCATTATCCGGCCTGAGCCGCCTTTTCCGCGCCCTGCAAACCATGCATCCGGTTCGGCGTTCGTTGCAGTGAAGCCTTATATTCTTTCAAAGCCTGCTTCGGCTTCCGCATATCCAGCAGCAAATCGCCCAACAGTTCGCGGGCCGGGATGATCGCTCCAGGCGTGACATTGTCCTTTTCGGTGGCATCCTCCAAATCCGCCGAGGCGCGCATCAGCCGTTCCGCTTCTTGATCCTGCTTGTCTGCGTGCGCCATCCAGGCCGCGACCGCCAGACGCTGAATCTCGATCTGATCGGCCGTATAGGCGTTGTGTGCGGCTTTGGCCGCATTCCGCAGCGCCTCCAACCGCTGTAGGCTGGTCCGCGCCGTTGCCGGATCGCCGCTCCGGGCCGCGCCCAGGCCTTTCGCAAAATGCGTGATCGCCTCGCACCAGCCGAATTTTTCCCATGGAAAGGCC
This sequence comes from Methylomicrobium lacus LW14, assembly GCF_000527095.1. Classification (NCBI taxonomy): domain Bacteria; kingdom Pseudomonadati; phylum Pseudomonadota; class Gammaproteobacteria; order Methylococcales; family Methylococcaceae; genus Methylomicrobium; species Methylomicrobium lacus. Next base: position 1,260,055 of record NZ_AZUN01000001.1, read on the forward strand.
AGAGGACGAATGCCCAATTGGGCCGCTTCGGACCATGCCTGGCGTTCGATCGCATAGCGCGCCGGAATCGCGGCCAGCGCATAAGCGGAAGTCGTATTCTCGGGATGTGGTTTTTGGATCGCCGCCGCTTCCCGCCAAATCGCCTCCGCCTTGTCACGCTGGCCCGATTGCAGATAGACATAGAGCAGATAATCCATGTAATGCAGTTGCTGATCCCAGACTTTGCCTGGAAAATTGTCCCGCGCATAGTCCGTCGCGGCACGGTACGCGGCCAGATTCGAATCGGCCGCATCCTGCCAAAGCCCCAGACGGATGAAGATATGCGAAGGCATGTGCAGCGCATGCGGAACCGCCGGCGCAATGCGCGCATAGGAGCGCGCGGCAGCCAGCCCCAAGGAGGCGAGTTCCGGATTGTCGCTCGCGTGGATGATATAATGTGCGACGCCGGGATGATTCCGCACCGCATCCAGCACTTTCTGCAACAGCGCCAGCGCTTGTTTCTGCTTCGCATAGGTCTTATCCTGCGGCGAGGCGGTCGAAATCAAGGCGAGCGCATAAAACACGTTCGCTTCGAGGTCGTCCGGAAACCGGGCCTGCACCTTCGCCATCGCCTGTTCGTAAGCGAGCTTTCTTTTGCCATAGTTGGCCTCTTCGCCCCGATATAAGACACCCACCGCAGCCAGATAAAGCTGTTCGCGTTCGGTCTTGACGGCCAGCGCTTTCGCTTTTTGCAAGGCCGCCCGCCCTTCCCGCAGTTCGTCTTCGGTCGGCGGCGTGGCCCATAACTGCCGGTACAGGCTCATCGCGACACCCCAGTAAGCCATCGCGCACTCGGGATCGGACTCGGCAATCCGACGAAAGGTCTTGTTGGCCTCGTCATACCAGAACGAATGCAGCATCGCGACCGCTTGGTTGAACTCGCCGCGCGTCTCAAGAGCGCAGGATACCGGAAAGTCGGTAGAGCCGAGTTTTTCCTGTCCGACGGAGTCAAGATGATGAGCGCCCACGGCCGCTACGGGAGTCGAGGCCAGTAATACCAGCAAAAATAACAAGGTTTTCATGATTGCCCTCCGAATTTTTTTAAAAGGAAATTTGTCTACCTTAATATCGTATTGCAACATATACCTTGACAATACAATAGAGGAAGCTCATACTACCGCCAGCTTGAAAAGAAGATTTACCCTCTGTTTACCATTTCGATGTCTCTCCTGTAGCTGCTCGTCCTGTTTTTCATTAAGTAATTTACAACTTTACCAGCTTGACTCGCCTTTCTAAGGCTTTATACTCATTATCTACTAGGACTTATCATGTCTACAATAACTACCGGCACCGTTAAATGGTTTAACTCTGAAAAAGGCTTCGGCTTTATCGAACAGAAATCAGGCCCTGATGTTTTCGTTCACTTCAGAAACATCGAATCAAGCGGCTACAAATCGCTTGACGAAGGCCAAAGTGTGCAATTTACCGTTTCGCAAGGCCCCAAAGGCCCCCAAGCTGAAAACGTAAGAGCCATCTAAGTTTTCTTTGCAAGCTGCGGCCGCGTTTGCGGCCCAGCTTGTATTTCTAAAACCTAAGTCAACTGATCTTGATTGTTACCAGGCACACCCTCAACCACTCCCCAAGGTGTTAGCGGCAAAATCCCGATGGTTAGCGATTAAAGAACTTCACGCATATCTCTTGACCCTCCCGGCAACCCCATCCTTATCTTCCTTCGACAGGAAGAAATTCGCTGCATCAACGAGATTCCTGGTAGTGCGCCTTATAATAAAAGCCTTGCCGCATCAATCAAGAACTCGAATGAAAGCCCTCCAATCTCTGTATGACGTGCCGAAGAGTAACATCCTGGCCTTACTGCTGATATTACTGATAGGTAATGCAGGCCTCGCTGCCGCCGAGTCCCCATCGAAGGCATCTGTAACCCAGGCTTCTTCCGATACGATTCAGGCGGCCATCGATATCGAAGCCTTCGTGCGCACAGGCTGCCCGCATTGCGAGAAGGCCGAAGCCTTCCTGTCCGTCTTGTCTGCCGAGCGCCCGGAGGTGCGGTTATCGATACGCGATGTCGGCCAGGACGCCCTCGCACTTGAACGCTTGCGGCAACTATCAAACGCTGAGGGTCTCAAGCAATTAAGCGTGCCGGCCTTTTATATCAATGGACAGTTGATCGTCGGCTTTGCGGAAGAGGCTGACACAGGACGGCGGATCAGGGCTGCGCTGGCTCAGGCTCAGCAGACCCCAAAAGCCTCCCCATCCGCCCCGGATAGCTGTAGCGCCGATCAAAGCCTAAGTTGCGAAGGAGAGACCACCGCTCCTTCGGAGCCGGAAAGTTTCGAAGTCTCGCTGTTCGGCCATACCCTGTCGCTCGAACAGATCGGCCTGCCGCTGTTTACGCTGGCGATGGGCCTGCTCGACGGATTGAACCCCTGTTCGATGTGGGTATTGATCCTGATGATCTCGCTGTTGGCGCCGATGCAAAACCGCTGGCGCATGCTCGCGGTTGCAGGGACCTTTATCGCGGTGGAAGGAGTCGCCTATCTGGCCTTCATGGCGGCCTGGCTGAACCTGTTTCTGCTCGTCGGGCTATCACGCAGCTCGGAAACCCTCATCGCGGCCATGGCGATAGCCGCCGGCACAATTCATATCAAGGACTTCCTGGCCTACGGACGCGGGATTTCTCTGTCGATACCGCAAAGATCAAAACCCGGCATCTATACGCAAATCCGCCATATCCTGCAAGCCGAAAATCTGCTCGGCGCGATGCTCGGCGCCGTGGTTCTGGCCGTCCTGGTGCAGATCGTCGAGTTTCTCTGCACCTCGGGTTTTCCGGCGCTTTATACCCGCATCCTGACCTTGCAGCACCTGGACGGTTTGAGTTACTACGGCTACCTGCTGCTGTACAACGCGGCCTATATGTTTGACGATGCGGTCGTGCTCGGCATCGGCATATTCACGCTCAGCCAACGGCGGCTTCAGGAAAACGAAGGCCGCTGGCTCAAGCTGGTCAGCGGCATCGTCATGGTCGGTCTGGGCCTCTATTTATTGGCGATACGTCCGGGTTGACCCATCATCAGCGCCCCCGAAAAAGCCTATCTTTCTCCAATAGCATTTCAGCCTTTACCCTCCGCGCATACAAGGCATCCTGATCGGGCCTGCCCTCAACCTTGCCTCAGCAGGCACAGAACCGCCCTGCGGTTCTCATCTTATTATTTGATATACATACCCAATAATATCGTTTCAATTTATAGGTCATCCCGATTAACCTTAGCTCAAGGTTATGAGCTGACCCCCGCCAGAAACAACTTAAAAATATTCATTCAATCATTAGGAAACAAGATGCCGCATTGGTTTGAAGATAACGCCAAGTCTATTGGCCACACGCCTCTGGTAAAGCTGAATCGAATTAGCGTTTACGCTAACGCGACCATTCTCGCCAAAATCGAAGGGCGCAATCCCGCCTATTCCGTTAAATGCCGCATCGGCGCCGCGATGGTTGAGGATGCCGAAAAACGCGGGCTTTTGGGGCCCGGCAAGGAGCTGATTGAACCGACCAGCGGCAACACCGGCATTGCCTTGGCTTTTGTTGCGGCCGCCAAAGGCATCCCGCTGACGCTAACGATGCCGGAAAGCATGAGCCTGGAGCGCAGAAAACTATTGATCGCCTACGGCGCGAAACTGGTGCTGACCGAGGCGGCGCGCGGCATGAGCGGCGCGATCGCCAAGGCCGAAGAAATCGCCGCTTCCGACCCTAATCGCTACGTCTTGCTGCAACAGTTTAAAAACCCCGCGAATCCTGCGATTCATGAACAAACCACGGGGCCTGAAATTTGGCACGACACAGACGGTAAAATCGACATCTTTGTTGCCGGCGTCGGAACCGGCGGCACCATCACCGGCGTTTCACGCTATATCAAACAGACCCAGGGCAAGCCGATACTTTCTGTCGCGGTCGAACCCGCCGCCAGCCCGGTACTCACGCAACGGCTTGCCGGCGAGGAGCTGAAGCCGGGACCACACAAAATACAGGGCATTGGGGCGGGATTCGTGCCCGACGTGCTGGATTTATCGCTGATTGACGAAATCGGACAAGTGACCAATGAAGAGGCGATTGACTATGCGCGGCGATTGGCAAGAGAAGAAGGCATCCTCTCCGGAATATCAAGTGGTGCTGCAGTGGCGGTGGCGGTTCGTCAAGCCAAGCAGCCCCAAAATCAAGGTAAAACGATTGTGGTGGTGTTGCCGGATTCGGGTGAACGCTATTTGAGTTCGGTCTTGTTTGAAGGACTGTTCGATCAAAACGGACTGCCGACACCGCAGCAGTAACGCGCTTAGCCGAATCGCGCCGGGACCCTCATTAAACATACATAGTAAAAAAAACCAGATGACACAGAATTTCCCTCTCTTCAAGATCAAAACTTATAACACGCTATCCCGCACCGGCCTGGAAAAATTTCCATCCGGACGCTTTGAAATCGGGCCGGGAGTCGATCGCCCCGATGCGATCCTGCTACGCTCTCACGATTTGCATGATGTCGTCATTCCCGAAACGGTCAAAGCAGTGGGCCGAGCCGGCACCGGCGTTAACAATATTCCTGTTTCCGAATACTCCAAGCGCGGCATTCCCGTATTCAATGCGCCGGGCGCCAATGCGAATGCGGTGACTGAATTGGTCATCGCGGGCCTGTTGTTGGCGGCGCGCAATATTCCCGATGCCTGGCATTTCACCAAAAATCTCGAAGGCGACGGGGACGAACTTGAATCGCTGGTCGAACAAGGCAAGAAACGCTTCTCCGGCTTTGAGCTGGCCGGCAAGACCTTGGGAGTCGTGGGACTGGGCGCCATCGGCGTCAAAGTCAGCAATGCCGCGGCAGCGCTCGGCTTGAAAGTCATCGGCTTCGATCCGCAATTAACGGTCGAAAGCGCCTGGCAGTTATCGTCGGATGCGATTGCCGCCGGCAGCCTGGACGAACTGTTGGCGCGCGCCGATTTCGTAACCCTGCACGTGCCGCTGAACGATCATACCCGTCATTTGATCAACGCGGCGCGCCTCGCCAAGATAAAGCCGAAAGCGACTTTATTGAATTTCTCCCGTGCCGCCATCGTCGATGAAAGCGCCGTTTTGGCCGCGCTGGAATCCGGCACGCTTCATGCTTATGTTTCGGATTTTCCTTCGCGGGCCTTGTTGAATCACCCGCGCACGATCGTTTTACCGCATCTCGGCGCTTCCACCGCCGAAGCCGAGGACAACTGCGCGGCGATGGTTTCGGAACAGGTGCGCGATTTCCTGGAGAACGGCAACATTCGCCGTTCGGTGAATTTTCCTGACGTTCACCTGCCCCGCACCGAAGGCTTGCGGCTGGCGATCGCCAACGAAAACGTACCCGGTATGGTCAGCCAGATTACCGGCATTCTGGCCGAGCACAAGATCAATATCGTTGACTTCTTGAACAAGTCCCGCGGCGATTACGCCTATTCGCTGATCGATATCAACGATCACATTCCGCCTCCCCTGCTTGCCCGAATCGGTTCGATCCAAGGGGTGCTTGCGGTGCGGGTCGTTTGACATGACAAGCAGCCCGTCCTCCTGGCGCGACGCTAGAGGCAACTGACTCCATTCACTCAATAAGGACATATCATGAACACTTTAGCCTCCCCAAAAACTTATTCCCGGATCGCTTTGGCTGTCGCGGCCACCCTATCGGCAACGCAGACTTTTGCCGACGCGGTGACCGACTGGAATGAATACACCCTTCTGGCGACAAAAGGCGCAACCTCCCTTTCGGACGGAAACAAGAGCATCGCCCTCAACTCGAATGTTGCCACACGCCTTCATGCGATAGAAGCCAGGGCGGTCTTCGACGCGGTCAATGCGGTCGATCATTTTAGCCGCAAGGGCTATTACTCTCAGGAAAGCACTGCTCCCAGCGGTTTGACTGCGCATTCAGCATCGGCTGCGGCAGCGCAAGCGGCCTATGACGTACTGGTCGGCGCCTTACCAAACAATGATGCCTGGGCCGCAACCCGCCAGTGGTTGCATGATCAGTTAGAAAGCGATCTAACGGGGGTTAACGCTAGCGATCCCGGTATCGCGGCAGGACATCAGGCGGCCGCCGCCGCATTGAGCGCCAGACAGGATGACAACGCGGCGATCAGGACAACCTATACCCCCTCGACCAATCTCTTTGTCAACGGAAGCGGCGCCGTCGCGCCGAATGCCACGGGCAATCCGGGTGTTGGATTATGGCGGCCGAGTAACGGCACAGCCGGCGACATTGATCCGATCATAGGCGCGCCTACCGGATTTGTGGAAGGCGCGATACAGCCGGCGGCGGCCATTGACTTCAATTGGAAAAACGTCACGCCGTTTAGCTTGAGTACCCTGAAAAAACAGCAACTGGTTGCGGCCGTCCCGCCTTCGCTGAAAGTCGGCAGTGCCGAATACACGCAGGAGGTGGATTTCGTAAAGACCCACGGCCAGGATTCCGCGCATCCGGGGAACCGCAGCAGTGACCAACTGCTCCAGGCTTTATATTACAAATCGGATGCGGAAGTGTTCGTCAACGAGGCGGCAAGGACCGCCTCGGCAGCACGCAATTTAACGCTGGATCAGAACGCTAAATTGTTTGCTGCGTTGGATAACGCACTGGCCGATGCCCGCATTGCCGCCTGGCAGTCGAAATACGATCTGGTTTTCTGGCGTCCGATCACCGCGATCAACGCCGATGCCTCAGGTGCGGTAGCCGACTATATTTGGAAACCGTTGGCGACGACGCCATCCCATCCATCCAGTACCAGCGGCCATAGCGCCACCGTCGCGGCTGGCACGGAGATACTCCGGGCATTTTTCCGTTCCGATAAAATCGTTCCGGACAATACGCCGGTGGCCTTGACCACTCTGCCTTGGCTGATTGGCACCAATAATGGTACCGGTCAGCTGCAAACTCCCATTGGCGGCCAGGACGGAACCACGCGCGATGTTTCGACATTCTCCGAGCTTCAGTTAGAAAACGGCCAGAGCCGAATTTACCTGGGCGTCCATTTCGGCATCGACAATTATCAGGGACAAAGCCTGGGCCTGGCTGTCGCCGATGCGATTATCCACGAGCATAAAGACCCGGCGACGAAGGGTTTAGCCATCTATAAGGGGGGACCTACCGTCGCTTCGGCACGTAATTTATATTCGCTTTTGGTGAAAGACTCGGCTGACTCAGGATTCTTTGGCCGTGACGATTACGAGGGAAAGCCTGGTCATTGATGTTGTCTCTAAAAAGTGGCGTCTCCCTGTTAGTCAACATGGACTAACAGGGAGACCTTTTCAATCTATTTGCCTTCTTGTCGGCGCCCCTCCCCGCTTCGCTCCCATGCGATTGCAAAATAGTGTTTGACATCGTGAAATAATAAGCAGATACTAGCCCCAGCTTGAAAAGAAGATTTACCCTCTGTTTACCATTTCGACGTTTCTCTCGTAGTTTCTCGTACTGTTTTTCATTTAGTAAGTTCCAATTTTACCAGCTAGACCCAGCCTTATTAAGGCTTAAAATCAATATCTATTTATACAGGACTTACTATGTCTACAATTACTACTGGCACCGTCAAATGGTTTAACTCTGAAAAAGGCTTCGGTTTCATCGAACAAAGTTCAGGCCCCGATGTTTTCGTTCACTTCAGAAGCATCGTCAATGCAGGCGGCTACAAAAGCCTGGATGAAGGCCAAAAAGTTGAATTTACCGTTACCCGCGGCCCTAAAGGCCCGCAAGCGGAAAACGTAAAAGTCCTCAACTAATTGACTTTACGATCTGCGGCCGCAAATGCGGTCGCAGACTGTTTTCCAAGCCTAATAAAATCCTGCCATAAATTATGGTTGATTTTTGTCAACTCATCCCGAGAACTAAGACTTTTACTCATCAAGCTTGCCTACCCGGCCGATACCGCCGTTAGGTCATAACCCTCCCTTAGTGGATTGTCCTTCGGCGAATCCAGCTTTCGAGTCAGCTCCGCGATAAATTCGAGCACAGACCCGCCTTACTGCAACCTATGTAATGACAATTCCTGACACAATCCCCGATGCCTCAATTCCTCGCGCATCTCTTCAAGCCGCCGGGTACCGGCGCAGTTTTCGCTCGACCGGAAGCTGAGTATCATCAGCAACCGCGTAGGCGAGCATCTGGACACCAAAAAATTCAGCAAATCCAGGGTGAACTCGTCGCTCCAGTGCGAATTATCCAGGATCAGGATTAAAGGCTGATCGCTCCCCAGTTTTTCAAAGAAATCGGCTCCTTCGCGCAACATGCGACCGGTACTGAGCTGCGAAACTTTCGGCTGCAGTGCGGCGATTTCCTCTGGCTCAAGCATATTCAACATTTGATAAAGCCAGGTTGGCGCAACCCGATGCAGGGATTCGATCATCCGCTTGCCAGAAGGCTCCTGACACCGACGCTCCAAGGCTTCCAACAAGGGCAGAAAGGGTTCTGCGGCTCCGCCTAATTGCACGCAACGGGCACGAAGCATGGTCAGCTCGGAACGACTGATTTTGGCCAGAAACCGCTCAAGTAAAGCCGTTTTACCTATCCCCCTGTCGCCATTCAAAAAAACTAGGCGCCTGTTGCCGACGGCGGCTTGTTCAAACGCTTCGAGCAACTGCTCCAATGCGGCATCATATTGCCATCCGGTATCGGAATATTCGGTTTTTGACTGGTCGGGCAGACTCTTCGTTTGAACTGTGCTGACGTTCGCGACTTCAGGGAGAAAACGATAGCCGCGTTTGCAAACGGTCAAGATATAACTCGGCGTTTTGCTATCGTCGAGCAAGGCCTTGCGCAAGGCGTTAACGGCCTGCCGCAAGGACGCATCCTCGACAACCATACCGCGCCACACCCCCTCGAAAAGCTCCTCCCTGGAAATCAGGCGCCCCGGATGCTGCAAAAAATACAGCAATAAACGGTAAACCTTAGGCTGTAAACGTACGTTCTCGCCTTCATGGTACAGGAACTGGGTTCTTGTTTCCAGGCGAAACGGCCCGAATGCGTAAGTAACATTCTGTTCCATATGAAAAACCCTCAAAATTATTATTTGTGTTATGGAGGGAGTGCTAACAAACCCATCACAGTTTGCTCACAACTTTAACCGGCCGTGCCAGTATACTAAGAAAAAGATTAAGCTAACATTGTTCGAGAGGGCCAAGGCTTAGGTTTTATGCCGCGAAAAATCGAAGCTGCAAATTGCCCCCCATTGGCCGGTTCAGCCGAACTGATACCGCTCACTTTCGCTAATTGCCCGGTCGCCAGCACGAATTCCCCACCCGCTAAAGCCCCCGGACTTATTCTAAATAATCACCTAAAAGCCCCTCTCTCGTCTTCGTTTTCCCCTCCTCGGCAAACCACAGTCGAAAAATTAACAGCAGCTGAGTTCGCCAACGCACAGATCATTCTTTAATCTCGCGACTATCATCTAGTCCTGGTGTAAGTCGACAGCGCCCAGACTCCAGATATTTGCGAGCCATCCTGCGTGTTATTGATACGGGATCAGGCGCCTGCAGCTGCCTATGCGCCTTCGCCGAACTACTGTCCTGTTTCCGAATTGGGAGTCCGCCATGCACTTTATTACGATGCCACGCTTCATTCCCCTTGGATTTACTCTGCTGTTAGCCTTTTGCCTTATGCGCAGTAGCCAGGCCCAGGAACACGGTTTCTCCCCCATCGACGCCCCCGGCGCGACCGCCACGCTAGCAATCGGGATCAGCCCCAAAGGCGACATCGTAGGCTATTACTTGGACAGCAGCCCGCCCAATTCTCATGGTTTTCTGCTCAGCAAAGGCAAGTTCGCCCCCATCGACTTCCCCGGTGCGGTCTCCACGTTTGCAACGGGCATCAACCTAACAGGGGATATCGTCGGTCATTACCTGGACATCGGCAGCCGCTTCCACGGTTTTCGACTGAGCAAAGGCGAGTTCACCCCCGTCGACGTTCCCGGCTCAACCTTCACGTTTGCCAATGGGATCAATCCCAGGGGCGATATCGTAGGCCAGTACCAGGACGGTTACCCTCCTTTTAAGACTCACGGTTTTCTGCTGCGCAAAGGCGAGTTTACTACCCTCGATTTCCTCGGGTCGGCCTCCACGTTGGCGAATGGAATCAATGCCAAAGGCGAAATCGTAGGCCAGTACCAGGACAACAGCCCCGCTTCCAATACGCACGGATTTCTACTGAGCAAAAACGTTTTCCGCACCATCGGCGTCCCCGAAGCCCCGTTGACCGCCGCTCGCGGAATCAATTCGCGCGGTGAAATCGTAGGCCATTCTACGGACACCAATGGCAATCAGGCCGGTTTTCTGCAGAACAAAAGCAATTTTACTGCCATCCAGGTACCCGGTGCCGTGCTGCAAGGGGCCGTGGGAACGGTAGCGACAGGACTCAATCCGCGCGGTGACATCGTGGGATACTACGAAGACAGCGCAGGCAATCTGCACGGTTTTCTAACGAGCAAAAAACTGATCGAACCCTGACCTAGCAAGCGCCTACGTCATAGCCATGCGAAAGCGGGGAAAAGCCGAGGACAGAATTCACTCGAATCCGTTAGCCGTCATTGAGGCAACTCACAGCCCAAAAATCGGCTTGGATAATAAATAAAAACCTATGAATACAGGCGGAGGGAATATGAAGTGAACAAATTAAAACTATATGAGAAATAGGCAAAGTGACATACAAATTTACATGAGGATTTAGCCATGAAAAAAAAGACAATCTTATCTGTGCTGAGTGTGATCGCGGCGACTGCCATGGCGCAGCCGGCATTTTCCGAAGCAATTTGGACATCGCTCGAGGACGGCAGCGAGGTAAACTTCAACATTTACGCTAGCAAAGAACTTGTTTACCTAAACGGCGGGCCAGGCAAGGGCGCCGGTACTAACGCTAAGGGCTTAGACAAGGGGACCTACGTCTTTATGGTCACGGATCCTTCAGGAAAGACCCTGTTGTCAACGGATCCTGCTTCATGCCGTCGGGTTACAGTAGACGGCGGTGTTTTCACAGGTGTTGTGGCGACTGGCGGGTGCGAGCACAAGGTTCCTCCCGTCCCCCTCCCCGGAGGTAGCGTCCCCGTCCAGCTCCTCCCCTATGAGGACACCCCCAATAATGGCGGCGAATACAAGGCCTGGTTGACCCCCGTAGAAGACTACGGCTGCGACCTATCTATTGTCGATTGCGACCAAAACACACATGGGTTTGTCCCGAGTGATTCCAAGACCGACAATTTTAAAGTCGGGCCTAGAGCACCTCATGAAATCGACACGAGGTTCTATGACGAAAATGGAGCCATCATGGATGGGCTAGGGATCACCTGGACTGACACACTCGGCGCCAGAAATGATAAATATTCGTATTGGGCGCCTGAAGTACAGGTATACCATGAGGCACACGTTGAAGCTCCAGAGGTTGGTATTCACCAAATCGAAATTGTGGATCAACCGGGATGCTCGGTTCAAGAGGTTTATGTGGCCGGTGTAAAAACCAAGCAAAACGGACCCCAGACAGTATCGGTTCGTGTCACCCAACCATTTATAAAGAAACAAAATACAACTTTCGTAGACGTACACTGCACTAGATAGAAAATAAAACTTGCTGACTTTGGGATTAGCTCCTTCCTTTTTCACAAGGAAGGAGCATTTCCTTACCCTGACTCGAAAAACATATCTTCCATTGATGAACAACAAGCCAAACTTACTGAACTTAATAACAAGGCAATGGACGAATCTCAGGAAGCGATCAGCGATATTCGTGCGGCAATTGATGAATTGTAACCCAAACTCGAACAAGCCGAAGCGAAAGCCATGGAAATTGCCGATACCGCGAATGACAAATGGGATGACGTAAAAGAATCCCTGGAGGCGGGTTGAGACGAGGTTTCAGCGAAATCTGAAAAAGGCTGGGACAGTTTTTCCGGAAGCAACAAACCTATTGGCTGCGCAAAGGCTTGGAAAGTGGCGATATTGCTTCTTGTGATGCCTTTTCGGTGGCGGCAAAGAAATAATCTAAAAATTTACCCGCTTTATTGCGGCGAAGTTAAACAATTAGGCAATAAGGTACAGTTATGAACAATTCCGATTGCGCGTTAGCGAATCCACACCGCACGAAGCTGCTATCCGGAGGTCAGATATGGTTGCGACGCCTGAGCCGGGTATGGAGTGCCGCCGTAATACTTGGGATACTTCAATTTCTCCTCCCCGGGTTAAATTCTGCGGGAGTAGCAAAAGCCGATACGTTGAACGATCACGCTATCGTCTTGGATAGTAACAATCAGATTATACCGTGGATGCCCAATCCTACAGCCGGCTATGGTGAGGTTGTCGCTAATGCCTGGGACTACTTCCTTAACCGGGTCCCCAATGATCCCGCTACTGGTGTCTCCGCCTACTTTAGCCAAAGTTATCTGTCACCAGATACCCAACAGGTGGCGAACTGGCCGCACAATCCGGCCGGACTATACGCCATGCTGATAGAATCGGCGTTGAAATACTATGCGTATTCCGGTGATATTGCAGTCATGCAGAAGGTTGAGGAATTGGCCACTCATCACTTGGATAATGGCATGACTCCATCCGCATGGGTTTGGGGCGGTGTACCCTACGCCAGCGGCGATGCCGGCTCTCTGCTCTATCAAGGGGCCACCTACGGTGATGACTCAGGGAGTGGTGACGGCCGCTATTACCTCGAACCGGACAAAATTGGTGAACTGGGTTATGGCTGGTTACTGCTGTATAAATTCAGCGGGAATTCTCGGTATCTGGATGCCGCCATTCATGCGGCCGATGTCCTAGCCACCAAGGTACGGACCGGTAATTCCAGTCAGTCGCCATGGCCGTTTCGCGTCCAAGCCCAAACCGGACAGATCAGGGAGGATTACTGCGCTCATGTGGTCAGTCCGATTGAACTTTTCGATGAACTGATTCGGCTAAAGTTAGGCAATACGGCCGATTATCAGAATGCGCGCCAGAGCGTCTGGACATGGATGATGACCTATCCGATGCAAAATAACGTATGGGCCAACTATTTTGAAGACGTCCCGATTCAAATAGATCTCGGCAACATCAACCAACTGAATCCGATGATGCTGGCCCGTTACCTCATGGAACATCCAGAAAACGACCCGAACTGGGAAACGCATGTCCGAGGGCTGATTGCATGGGTCGAGAAAAACTTCGCAGCCCCTCAATATGGGGCCAACGCCATCAAGGAGCAGAATGCATTCCCGCATGTGATGGGCAGTCATACCTCCCGATACGCGTCCATCAACGCCATGCTTTATGCGCGAACGGGCGATATGGTTGCCAAGGAGAAAGCCTACCGGGCCTTCAACTGGGCTACCTATATGGCAAGGTCTAACGGCATCGTCATTGACGGCCCAACCGTGAATAACCAGTGGTTCACGGATGGGTACGGCGACTACATTCGCCACTTTATGACAGGTCTGCATGCTATTCCCGAATGGGTGCCAACCGGCGAAACGCATATCACCGGTTCGTCGTCGGTCGTGAAATCGGTTTCCTACAGCCCTGCGGGGGTTGACTACATCACCGCAGACGCCGCATCGACCGAAGTATTACGGGTTGCCTTTGTGCCATCCAGCGTGTTGATTGACGGTCAACTGCTCAGCCAACGCACGGACTTGGCGCAGCCAGGCTGGACTTTCGACCAGGCAACTGGCGTGATGCGTGTACGGCATGACGACGGAACGTCCGTGAAAATTAATGCGGCTAATAGTGATGGTCTCTCCGGGGGAGGAGCTACCTACGAGGATGGGGCAAGCGAGAGCAGTGTCTGGACCTTAACGTCGGTGCCGCAAGATTCAATTCATGCGGATGCATCTTCTGTTGAACTGGGGGTAAAGTTCAAGTCGGACGTGAATGGTTTCGTCACCGGCATCCGGTTTTACAAGGGTGGCAATGCTAACAATGGCACCCACATTGGGAATTTATGGACCAGTGACGGAAACCTTATTGCGACCGCGATTTTCAGTAGTGAAACTGCCTCGGGTTGGCAGCAGGCGCGCTTCTCAACGCCTGTAGCAATCTCCGCTAACACTGTCTACGTGGCGTCCTATTATGCTCCCAATGGACATTATGCAGCGGATACCGGGTATTTTGCTGAGAACGGAACCGATAATGCGCCCCTTCATATGCTTCGGGATGGTGAAAATGGAGGTAACGGTGTATATAGTTATGGTCCAAGCGCGTTCCAGACTAAGACTTGGCGTTCGAGCAACTACTGGGTCGACGTGACCTTTTCGAAAAGCCTAGCCTTACCCTCGGGCTCTAATGCGCCGGCAACGTCGACAGGCATCAGCATCGACCAAGTGGTTTCGAGGGACGGTCAAGGTACCGTCGTCACCCCTTTGTTTAGCACCTCGGAACCCAATGCGTTGTTGCTGGCGTTTGTCGCTTCAGACGGGCCCGCAGTCACTGGCGGACAGACGGCGACGGTCAGTGGAGCTGGCCTTAACTGGACACTGGTTCGACGGACGAATACCGAGGCCGGCACATCGGAGATTTGGAGTGCGTATGCCAACACGGGACTTTCCAATGTATCAGTACAATCCGTTCAATCAAACGAGGAGTACGACCAGTCGCTAACGGTTGTATCCATATCCGGCGCAGGCGGAGTCGGCGCAAGCGTTGGAGCATCCTCTCCTTCAGGAGCACCCAGTGTCTATTTGACCACCACTAAGACCAATGCCTGGGTGTTCGGAGTTGGTAACGATTGGGACAACGCCATCGACCGCACCTTAGGCACTGCCCAGACTATGATGCATCAGTGGGTAGATACAGGTGCGGACGACACGTTCTGGGTACAACGATCGCTTACTAGGATTGCAGAGGCGAATACGACAGTTACCATCAATGCTCTTGCGCCAACCGCTAATCGATGGAATCTCACTGCCGTGGAAGTCGTGCCGAGATGATGTCTGCACGTTCAACATCCCATATCTTGGGTTTTGTAGGTTGGTACGGATGTAAGGAAGTCCAACAATTAAGCACATCAATTTTGGGCTTCGCACCTCGCCGCCAACCGGCAAATATTCATCCACAGGACCGTGCGAAACATAACATATCACTTAACAAGTTATCGCAACGAAATTAGACAATAAGGAGCGGTTATGAACAATTCCGATTGCACGTTAGCGAATCCACACCGCACGAAGCTGCTATCCGGAGGTCAGATATGGTTGCGACGCCTGAGCCGGGTATGGAGTGCCGCCGTAATACTTGGGATACTTCAATTTCTCCTCCCCGGGTTAAATTCTGCGGGAGTAGCAAAAGCCGATACGTTGAACGATCACGCTATCGTCTTGGATAGTAACAATCAGATTATACCGTGGATGCCCAATCCTACAGCCGGCTATGGTGAGGTTGTCGCTAATGCCTGGGACTACTTCCTTAACCGGGTCCCCAATGATCCCGCTACTGGTGTCTCCGCCTACTTTAGCCAAAGTTATCTGTCACCAGATACCCAACAGGTGGCGAACTGGCCGCACAATCCGGCCGGACTATACGCCATGCTGATAGAATCGGCGTTGAAATACTATGCGTATTCCGGTGATATTGCAGTCATGCAGAAGGTTGAGGAATTGGCCACTCATCACTTGGATAATGGCATGACTCCATCCGCATGGGTTTGGGGCGGTGTACCCTACGCCAGCGGCGATGCCGGCTCTCTGGTCTATCAAGGGGCCACCTACGGTGATGACTCAGGGAGTGGTGACGGCCGCTATTACCTCGAACCGGACAAAATTGGTGAACTGGGTTATGGCTGGTTACTGCTGTATAAATTCAGCGGGAATTCTCGGTATCTGGATGCCGCCATTCATGCGGCCGATGTACTAGCAAGCAAGGTACGGACCGGTAATTCCAGTCAGTCGCCATGGCCGTTTCGCGTCCATGCCCAAACCGGACAAATCAGGGAGGATTACTGCGCTCATGTGGTCAGTTCGATTGAGCTTTTCGACGAACTGATTCGGCTGAAATTGGGTAATACGGCCGATTATCGGAATGCGCGCCAGAGCGTGTGGACCTGGATGATGACCTTTCCCATGCAAAACAACGTCTGGGCCAACTATTTCGAAGACGTCCCGATTCAAACAGATCTCGGCAACATCAACCAACTGAATCCGATGATGCTGGCCCGTTACCTCATGGAACATCCAGAAAACGACCCGAACTGGGAAACGCATGTCCGAGGGCTGATTGCATGGGTCGAGAAAAACTTCGCAGCCCCTCAATATGGGGCCAACGCCATCAAGGAGCAGAATGCATTCCCGCATGTGATGGGCAGTCATACCTCCCGATACGCGTCCATCAACGCCATGCTTTATGCGCGAACGGGCGATATGGTTGCCAAGGAGAAAGCCTACCGGGCCTTCAACTGGGCTACCTATATGGCAAGGTCTAACGGCATCGTCATTGACGGCCCAACCGTGAATAACCAGTGGTTCACGGATGGGTACGGCGACTACATTCGCCACTTTATGACAGGTCTGCATGCTATTCCCGAATGGGCGCCAACCGGCGAAACGCATATCACCGGTTCGTCGTCGATAGTGAAATCGGTTTCCTACAGTCCCGCGGGTGTCGACTATGTCACCGCGGACGCCGCATCGACCGAAGTATTACGGGTTGCCTTTGTGCCATCCAGCGTGTTGGTTGGCGCCCAACTGCTCAGCCAACGCTCGGACTTGGCGCAGCCAGGCTGGACTTTCGACCCAGCAACTGGCGTGATGCTCGTACGGCACGACAACGGAACTTCCGTGAAAATTGGTGCCAACGCTCTTTTTGGCACCTTGTGGAGCACCTACAGCAAGGCAAAAATGACGGTCAGACGGCTCGGTTCCAGGTCAGGCGCGAACGATTCGACGATGATATTCAATGACGATGGAACCTTTACGCTTACCGAAGTGGAATCGCCACAAACCTATGTTTATACCGGTCATTGGAAGCTCATCAAAGGAAAGAAGCTATTTTTAGATTTGGATGCTGGGGGCCAGTCAGAATTTATGCGCATGTGGACGAATCGGCTTGAGGAAATAGCAACTGAAAAAGGCATATCTATTGACGGTGTCAACTTCTCGGAAATACGCTTTATCCTATCCCAACCGAAAATACCCAAGAACAAGCTGGTGCCTAGAAAAGCTACCATCAAGGCCAAAGGCTGGATCAGCGCCTCAGCGAATGGTCAAGATATCATGAGAAGGTTCACATATATAAATAGGGTAACCTTTTTGAACCAACTATTAGGCGGCACTACTCCCCATTGAATCTAAAAAAGTGAGTTGAGAGCGCTTCAAGTCACGGTATCAAAAAATGGGGGGGATTACTTTCCCATCGTTTTGATAAAGGCATTGGCTTCATTAATGGACTTTTCCATAGCAGCAATCAGGTTTGAAACATCAGTTTTTATTGAGCCCAATTCAGTTTTCAGAGAGGCAATGGCTTGGGCGTTAAGATTATGCTTCATAAACATCACTTGATCTTTGAAAACCACCAGAATAGGATTGATTTTTGATTCGGCGCCCTTCATGACCCTAATCAATTGTTGATATTGGATTTTTGTTTCGTTGAGCTTATTTTGACTGCTGCGCTTGAGAGAAGCATTGCTGTATTGGGTTATTTCATTTTCCCATTCACTAAATAAAGCCTCCGATACGTCCTCGATATCCCTGATCCGTTGCTTGACCTCATCCGCTTTATCAACACTGGCCTCATACTCGCGGTTCAGCTTGTTATAAATCGCCTCCAGATCACCGCCCTTGAAATGGGTGACAGCGGTAAACTGTTCCAATGCAGATTTGAATTGTTCTTTCGTTTCCTGCTGGGTATCGCGCGCCTTTTCAACCCGATAGACCATCACTTCCCGCTTGGGGATTCCTATTTTTTCCAGGCCGTTGTAATACACACTGGAACAGGCGTTTAGGCTGATCGTCCATGATATGAAGAGTATCTGTAAGTAGTTCATTTAAATCTCCATGGGCGGCTTCGAGGCGTTATAGAATAATGCATTGAAGCCGCCGACTCTGAAGCGGGCCGAGCCTGTGAGGATTTCGTCAAAAACAACTTCCCTAAATGAAAGTGAATTAGCGGATAATAACACGCCATCGACAACGCAAATCCCAACAGGACATGATTGGTTACGAGCCTGCAATAGAAGTCAAAATGCAACGCCTTTTTGCGAGCCTATCCGAGAAAGATAGGCGCCGCTATGCCGGCATAGAAGCCGCCAAGCTGGGGCATGGCGGCATTGATTATATCGCCCGACTATTTGCCCTGGACCCCAAGACCATCCGCCGGGGCCAGTTGGAACTCGACGCGACCGATGACCCGGCAGCGGATCGGGTCCGAAAAAAAAGGTGGGGGCCGGAAAACGGCGCTTGAGCAATCGGCGCAGTTGGAGACTCACTTTCTCGACCTGTTGGCGGACTTCACCGCCGGCGACCCGATGCGCGAAGGCGTCTTGTGGACGAATCTGTCGTGTGGCGAAATCAGTCGGCGTTTGGGCGCGAAAGCGACGCCGGTCAGCCCGAACACGGTGCGCAAACTGTTGAAAAAACACAAATTAGGTCGGCGTAAAGCGCGCAAGAAAAAGGCGTTGGGGGCTCACCCTGACCGCAATGCCCAGTTCGAAAACATCGCCCGGCTCAAAGACGCGTATCTGAGCGCAGGCGATCCGGTGCTCAGCATCGATACCAAAAAGAAAGAACTGCTGGGCGATTTCGCCCGCGACGGTTACACCTACACGCAGGTGCCGGTCGACACCCTGGACCATGATTTTCCTAGCGTCGGCAACGGAAAATTGATCCCGCATGGGCTCTATGATTTAGCGCGGAACGAAGGCACGATACACCTCAACACCAGCCACGATACCAGCGAATTGTGCTGTGCCAGCATTGCCCAATGGTGGCAACGGCACGGCAACCGGCACTATCCCGAAGCGCGCAGGTTGCTCATCCTCTGCGATGGCGGCGGCAGTAATGCTGCCAATCGCCATGTGTTCAAGGAAGCGTTGCAGGCGCTGGCGACCCAATTGGGGCTGGAAATTCGCATTGCGCATTATCCGCCGTATTGCTCAAAACATAATCCGATTGAACATCGCCTGTTTCCGCACATCACCCGCGCCTGCCAAGGCATCGTCTTTCATTCGCTCGCCATTGCCAAGCAGTTCATGGAACAGGCAAGAACGTCCACCGGACTGAAGGTCACGGTGGAGGTGTTGGCGGGCGTTTATGAGACCGGGAAAAAATGTGCTACGGATTTCCTCGAAAACATCAGGATCGTTTTTGATAAACATCTTCCTCGTTGGAATTATCGGGCTTTTCCGTAGGAGCGTTTCGGGAAGTTATTTTTGAGCAAATCCTGAGCTCCAAAAACACGCCAAACTTTTATCAATCCATCTATGCAATCAAAGCCTGACTTGCACGCTGGCATCTACTCTTCCTCCGTCTGATCCGACTTGGGGCACGGCGATACGCAGACGTCTTCGAATTCCTGCGGATTGTAAATGCGATACAGATCATAGGGCGCTACGACCGTATCGAAAACGGTAGAGAAAGGCAGGTCTAACACAAGGAGGGTGGCTATCATTCCCTTGATCCAACCTTGTTTCGAACGTTCGTCGCCGGAAGATTTCAGAGGCTCGCCTCTTGCCAGCTTCCCCATTTCTTGTACATCTTGCTGAACGCCGGGATAGATCGTCCATCCCTTATCGTCAAGAATATCAGTCCTCGCACGTATGCTCGAGCAACCGACCGTAAGAATACTCAGCAGAACGTAAGCGTCCAACCCTACCACATAGCGAGGTTGATGGGGGCGTGATTTAATGTGATTTGCCGAAAGGCAGTAGTTCGTCGATACGGCTGTTAGGCCAGGTAGGCAGTTTTTCGAGGGTGTCTTTTAGCCAGGCCAAAGGATCGAGGCCGTTGAGCTTGGCCGTGCCGAGCAAGGTTTGAATCACAGCCGCGCGTTTTCCGGCGCGTTCCGAGCCGGCAAAGAGCCAGTTCTTTTTACCCAAAGCGATAGGTCGGATGCTGTTTTCAATCGGGTTGTTGTCGATTGGCAGATCGCCGGTTTCAGCATAGCGTGTGAGAGCGATCCAGCGTTTCAAGCTGTAGTCGATGGCTTTAGCGGTCGCGGTATTGGGCGCGGCGTGGGTT
The DNA here is from genome assembly GCF_000527095.1 of Methylomicrobium lacus LW14. NCBI lineage: Bacteria > Pseudomonadati > Pseudomonadota > Gammaproteobacteria > Methylococcales > Methylococcaceae > Methylomicrobium > Methylomicrobium lacus. The sequence goes on from NZ_AZUN01000001.1 coordinate 1,280,242, forward strand.
CGGGTGCGTTGCAGCCAGTCGTGCAGGCCGGCCAGTGCCGGCCGGCTTTTCTCGGCACGCAGGCGTTGGCGTTCCGCTGAACTCAGGCTTTGGCCTTCGGCTTCAATCGCATACAGCACCGCGATGCGCTGTAAGGCTTCTTGCGCAATCGGGCTCTGGCTGGCCTGGAACAGGTCGAAGAATTTCCGCCGCGCATGCGCCCAACACGCCAGTTCGATACATGGCTCAAGCCGAAGTCGAGTTTCGGGATGGGCGCGGGCGGCCGCAAACAAGGCTTTATAGCCGGCGTAGTCGTCGACCACGAGATGGCCTTGCCAATCGCCTAGAAACTGCCCGGCATGCCGGCCGCTGCGACCGGCTTGATAGTCGAAGACGAGGATCTTGGGCCCCGGTTGTAGGTCATTGCTGCGATACGCCCACAAATAGGCTTTCTTGGTTTTGCCGTTGCCGGGATCCAGTTGCGGCACCGGCGTTTCATCGGCATGAAGACTCGACCGTTGTTGAAGATGCCAGGCCAGGCGATCCGCCAAAGGTTCCAAGGCGACGCCGAGACGTCCGACCCAGTCGGCCAGGGTGGAACGGGACAAGATCACGCCGTCGCGGGCGGCGATCTGCTCCAAGCGGTAGAGCGGCAGATGGTCCTGGAATTTGCTGATCATCACCCAGCTCAACAAGCCGACCGCCGCCAGACCGCCATCGATCACCGCCGGCGGAATCGACGCCGCCGTCACGGTCTCGCAGCTCCGGCAGGCATATTGCGGGCGGATATGGCGATGGACGAAGAACTTCGCCGGCTCGACATCCAGTTGCTCGGTCACATCTTCGCCGATCTTGACCAACTCCCGGCCGCAGTGCCCGCAGGTGCAGGATTCGGGTTCGTGGCGGTGTTCGATGCGCGGCAAGTGAGACGGTAACGGTTGCCGGCCGGCGCGCAGGCGTTTGGGGCGGACCACCGTGGTACAAGGACTGGCATCTTGCAGTTGCTCGACTTCCGCGTCGATGGCCGAAATATCCGTGTTCCAGGTTTCCTCGAACACATCCCGCTGCAGCGGGGCCAAGGCTTCGCTCTTGGTGCTGAAACGGATGCGCTTGTAATACGCCAACTCGTGGGTCAGCGCGGCGATTTTGACGTCTTTGCTCTGAATGGCTTTGGCATCCCGCTCAGCCTGCTCGATCAGCGCTTGAATCAATGCGGCTACTTCGGTTTTTGCCGAAGGCTCCAGGTTCAACTGATCGAGTTTGGCGAGGGGATTCATGGCCGTTATTATACTGCATAAACCCACTGAACGCCTTGATTTTACTAGGTTTCAATACCGTACCTTACACCCGCCATTCTGTTGACGGTTGTGCCGATAGCCGTTGCCAATCGACACCAGCCACAAGCCACTGCCACTGGGCCTGACTGAGCGCAAAGACCGGATCAGAGGCTTTGGGCCAAACAAAACTGCCTCGATGCAACCGCCGCTGGCACAGCCAAACCCCATTGCCGTCCCACAGCAACAGGCGCAAGCGGTTGCCGGCACGGTTGCGGAAGATAAAGGCCGATCCGCAGCCAGGCGGGTGCCCCAGGCTTTGCTGGACGATTGCGGTTAAGCCATCCAGGCCGCGCCGCATATCGACCGGCGCCACCGCCAGCCAGATCTGTGCCGGACTCGCAATCAAGCCAGGCATCGCAACAACTCAGCCACCCAGCGCGCTGATACGGTAGCGGACAACTCCAGGCGGTGACCTTGGGCATGCGTGAAGACAATCGCGGCAGGCGCAGACGGCTGAACATGCACCGGTATTAAGGCTGCCGACTCTGGCTGGGGCAATTTGCGATAGTCGCTCAAACGCGCCGTGAAGGTACGGACATTGAGTTGCCGCTCGGCGCAATACGCGGCTTGTGATAGCCCGCTACGTTGCCACGCTTCAATATGCTGACGCCATTTCGCTGTGATAGCCATGCCAAAACTCCTGACAAAAAAAGGACAGGATGCAACAGACGAAAATTATTTTATAGGCGGTACGGTTGAACGCTTACAGCAGAACAAATACAGCCCATCTTCCAACACTTGATTTCATCTGACTTCCCCTCCAATCAATAGTCGTGTCGCCCTTATAGAAAGAGGCCAATCCTACCGCCTCATCCAGAAAAACAGCCCGAAGCTAGACGCGTGGCTGGCCTGAACGAGGATACTTTACCGCTGCAATCTCAAGCCAATTTGCGTGTTTGATGAGACCGGACGGAGCCGCCGTCGGTTCGATCCGATCGATTAAAAATCGGCTCATAGCCTAATCCCCTTTCCCGCATTGCCTCTCTGCCTGATTGAGGCCGCTCACTTTGAATTTATAAGAAACAGGGTGCTGGAAAATAATAAACGGTATTCCAGACTTCACGAATGCCTGCGACCAGCGGAAATACACCACCTTAATCCGCATCATCAATCTCAAAAAATATCCAACGGACACGGGAATGATTTTGCTTGATCTCTTGTTCCATGCGGTTGATTTGTTGAACCGCCTCACTGACAATCATGTTGGGACTGAGTTCGGCTTTAATGGTCAGCATAACCGCATTGCCGTGATTGATCGCCCATAGATTGAGCACTCGCCGCACACAGGATTGATTGTTGAGATACTGTTCAACGTTATCCTGAACCTCTTCGACCGCTTCGCCGATCAGCAGGGAATGTACTTCCCTGCCGACGACGCCTGCGACCACAACCAGTAACAAGCCGATCAGCATCGAACCGGCCGCGTCATAGGCGGTGTTGCCGGTGATCATCGTCAGGCCCAGCATCACTAGGGCGATGACCAGCCCTGCGAGCGCCGCTATATCTTCCCCTGTCACCACCATCAGTTCGGACGAGTGCGTTTCCAGAAACCATTGCCACAATGAACGCTCGCCTTTTTCCGCCGCCATCGCCGCCAAGGCGCCTTTCAGGGAAAAAGTTTCCAGGCCAATCGCAATCAGCAGAATGAACAAGGCGATCCCTCCGTTTTCGACCTCATGCGGATTGGTATAGCGCGACCAGCCTTCATAAATCGAAAACAGTCCGCCGACCGAAAACAGGATGATCGCCACCATCATGGACCAGATATAGGATTCGCGTCCGAATCCCATCGGATGTTTACGCGTCGCCTCTTTTTCCGAGCGCCTCATGCCGACCAGCAACAGCACCTGATTGCCGCAATCGGCAAAAGAGTGTATCGCTTCGGCCAGCAAAGAACCCGAGCCGGTCCAGACAGCCGCTCCAGACTTCGCGGCGGCAATGCCAAGATTGGCGACAAAGGCATAGAGGATTGCTTTAGTTGAATGGGAGTCTTTCATTATCCGTCACCGGGTTGGGAGATGCCGTTTAGTTTAGCAGGTGCGAACACCACATACCGTTACCCAAATTTTGAGCTATCAGCATTTGCCCCTTGTATCAAGCATGCACTGTTAAACCATAACCACAAAGAAACGGCGAAGGTGTTAGATGAAGTGATTGCATGGTAGGACAAATATGGCTAATTTTTTAATTGCTTACTCCTGGATTGAGTTATCCAAGGAAAGCCACCCCATACATAACTATGCTTCCCATCGGCTACGATTTTTAAAGAGTAATTTTGAAGAGAATATTCTGCTATATTTGTCAGCATCCTATAATTAATTCAATGCAACTTTCCATAAGGAATTAGGCAAAAAACAGATCTGTTTTTCAGCCTTAGTTGCATAGGTTGCGTTTTACAACAAACTGCCTTGTTGGGCGGCTTTGTTTGTTCATAGTTTGATCTATTTCCAGACAATGGGGAATTCAAGTGTTTAGATCTGAAAGAATTTATAATCAGCTTAACCCGAAAACAGGAAGAACCGAATGGTTCTTTTCTGCCCGGGAAGGCAACTTTGGGCCATTCAGCAGCAAAGAAATCGCGAATAAAGAGCTTACGGTTTTTCGTAACCACTGCATAGCAACCGGCAATGATGGCGGGCGCAGCAAGTCTGCTGATAAAACCCCCGCATTAAGTCTGATGCCGATGAGCGACTTTGTCATTAAACGCCGGGAGTAAAATCGGCAAAGCCGCGGCGGCAGGTATCGTGACTGAGGTATTGACAGGAGAACGGCGACAGAAGAGCCTGAGCCCATCTTGAAGAATCGATCCAGTCACATAGACCCAGCTCTTTTCTTCTAACCTCTAAAAACAGCTGCGGCTGCAAGCGTTAAGCAAAGACATTGTCCCTAAGGATTCCGTCAAAAATAACTTTCCTAAATGCTGTCACCCGTTCATGCTTCGACGAACTCAGCACGAACGGGTGACAGCATGAGCCGGGAATTTTCCGTCCATCCTTCGACAAGCTCAGCACGAACGGAAAATTTTATCGGGAAGTTATTTGTGACCATGTCCTAAATGCACAAGGGAACTATACTCAGACGGCATCCAACATAACATCATGCCTTGCCATCCTCCCGTCAACTAACGAATTGACTCCAGGCGAAAAACTCGATAGCAGGCGCAGATGAGTACCGCTTACGTAACGACAATTCCCGCCCTCCCCCGCTACCGCAACGCCTCGCGCATCCCATTAAGCTTCCGGCTGCCGCCGCAATTCACTTAACGCCAAGACTGGATCGGCACGGCGGAAATACTGTTTTTCGGCGAGCCTTTTAAGACTCGGTCGCTATAGACCATGTAAACCAAAGTGTTGTGATTTTTATCATAGAACCTGACCACCTGCATCGACTTGAAAACCAGTGAGGTGCGTTTTTTAAAGACATCCTCGCCATCGCGGTCGCCTGTTTTAATTTTCGGATCAAGATTCACCGGTCCGGTTTGATGGCAGGACAAGGAAGCATCGGAAGTATCTTCCGCGACGCCGACGGCCCCGGAAACTCCCCCGGTTTTTGCGCGACTGATATAACAGGTCACCCCATTCACCTCCGGATCGTCAAATGCTTCAATGACGATTTTATTATCGGGGCCAATGAGTTTAAATTCGGTATCGACGGAGCCGATCACATCGGCCAAGGCGGAAGTACCGCCAGTCAGCAACAACAAGACAATAAAAATTTTATTTTTCATAGAGTTACATCCTAATAATAAGAGAGAAACATGCCGAGACATTAGGGTATGTCCGTCTAAGGGTGCTGTGATTAAGTCCTTCGACAGGCTCAGGACGAACGGTAAGCTGTTGATTCCGTTCGTCCTGAGCTTGTCGAACCATGAACAGCATCAACTTGTTCAGAGTTCCCCTAATTTAAAATTTCGGTGTTGCTTGGTGCGAACCCCTTGTGAACACTATTTTAAATTTTTGAAAACTCAGGCCCGCAGCGCTTTTTCCAGCTTTTTACATTGCCCGGCATCCAGCCATCTCTCGCACCAGACATTCAACGCGGTCGCGCTGCCTTTCATTAAATCGAATTCCCGTTTGGCTTCGCCCGGTTGCTCAGTAGGCCACCAACTATGGGCAGCGAGCTGTTGGGCAATATAATCGCAGGCTTGGGATAATTCGGCTTCTGTGATGTTTACTTTTTTCGAGGTCATAGATCCGCCAACCCAATCATATAGGTGAAGGGTAAATTTACACGATACCCCGATCATATTTTTCGTCAACAGTTCTTTTTAGGGTGATGGAACTGACGAAGGAAACGCATCGTACATTTCTTCACACCGCCGAGAGCCGAGGCAATTGAGAAACTTTCGGCTAATGCTAACAAAACCATCACACTTTGCTCACAATTTAAAACAACAGAGTCAGTAAACTAAGGCTAAATCAAGCTAACACCGTTCGGGATGTTGGGGATTGGGTTTACGGAACTCTGCGATGCCGACAAAAACCACAACTTTTGGTAAAAATAAGCTGGTACTGGATGCGCGGCCGGATCGTCTGGATTTGCGCGATCTCGTTTACCAAGCGCCCTTAGGCAATCTTCCGCCGGTGTATCCCAGCGAACAAGCGATCGGCGAATTATTGCCCGCATACCTGAAGAACGAGATGATTCTTGACCAAAATGCAGAAGGCGCTTGCACCGGCTTTGGTTTAGCCGTCCTCACCTACGAGGGTTGGGGTAAATATGGCAGTGATGCCAGGGCCGTATCGATGAGGGGCGCCAGTGCTGCATACTGAAACCCAAAAACCCACCCGCGCAGGCCTCCTTTGTCGCGGCAATCTTCCCGCCGCTATTTCCATTCTAAGGCTTGGCCGTGCCTCCAATTCACTGGCCAAACGCACCGATGTCTGGAAGACGGACAAAGCCTACCAGCACACCTTGGTCACGGGCAATAACGTCCTGATTATCAACCGGCTGCCGCAATTGGAAGATGCCGTCGATGCGGTCAAATATTTAGGCTACGAGCAGCCGCTGAAATGGTTCAAAAAGCAGGCGGGTGACGGCAAATGGCGGATGGCGATCTATGCCCATGGGAGGCTAAACTCGGAAGCAGACTCCATCCAGCGCATTAGAGTGCTAGGCCCTAATTTCCAAAATAATGGAATTTATCCTCTATTCGTTACCTGGAAAAGCGGCTGGAGCGAGATTCTGGCGAACATGCTCGAAGACGCATTAAAAGGCATATTCGGAGCGGCAGGTCTTCCGCAGCAAGGCCTTGGCGATGCCTTCATCGAAGCCAGCGACCGCGCGTTGGAATCGGCTTGCCGGTATATCGCCGCGCGCGGTTTGTGGTCGGAGATGAAGGAGAATGTGGAGCGTTCGGCAGACACGGGAGGCGGGTTAAGCGCGCTAGGAAAACAAATCAATGATCTGGCCGATGACTCCGGCGGCAAGCTGGAAGTGCACATGATCGGCCACTCGGCCGGCTCTTTCGTGACCGGACGGCTTCTCAGCGAGCTCGCGAATCGGCAACTCAATACGGCAAGCTGCACCCTGTTCGCCCCGGCCTGCGACTTGGCTTTTGCTCTCCGCCATTACCGGACCGCCTTGGATAATGGCAATCTGGCCAGCGCCCAATTCAAAATTCACACGCTTTCTGACAGCCTGGAATTGGACGACACCGTAGGCCCTTACCGCAAGTCCCTCCTCTACCTGGTCAGCCGCGCCCTGGAACGCGTCCACAAGACCCCGCTTCTGGGCATGGAGAAAGCCTTCGCGTCCAATGAGCCGATCGAGGAATTATGGAATAAGGATGCCTCTATCCAGCAGGATGTCAGGGAATGGCGGAAATTTTATGCAACAACGCCGCAAGGGGCATTGGCTGTCCTGAAAGACAAACAGGTTTATACAGGGACGCAACGCATTAACAGCAGTCATGGGAGTTTTGACAATAGCCAAGAGCATATTCGGGATGCGATTGAGCGTATTTTGGCGGGTGGTTTGATAGCGCCTTTGACGCCTTTGGATTATTGATTTTTATATTTCTCGATAGCGGAATTTTATAGGAGCGAGCTAACCACAAACACATTGCCATATTTAAATATAGAAAATGTCTGGCATAAGAAGCATACTAAACAGACCAAATAAAATTATAATGAACTTTTAGGTAAAAATATGAATAATAAATTTCGCGTGTTATCTGCTCTAGTTTTCACTACCATTTTATTTTTAAACCTCCAGGGCTGCGCTTATGTCTCCGCCAAAAAAATTCCCGTCGGTTCCACAGAATATGAGGGATTTCCTTACTATATGAAAAAACCATTGTTAGTTGTTTCTAATGATACAGTAAACATCATATGCGTCAAAGACCCTGCAAATCTTTGGGGCATTAAAATTGGCGCAGTTCTAGCCAAAAATAAGACTAAATTGGAGTTTGGTGGCGATGGCTGTGACAATACAATTAAAATCGATACTGACCTCGAAGATGATGCAATTGCCATGAAACTTTTTGATACAGCCGGTACCGCTCTTGGAGAAGCAATGAAAGCAGGGCTTTTAGGAGCTCAAGTGAAAAATGCCGGACAGACTGGAAAGTTTCAAATATTTGACATAGTTTTTATCGGAACAACTGGGGAATTGAAACTAGTTCCGTTGATTACCAATGAGGTATTTAATAACCAAATGCTTGAAGTACCTAAAATTAAAACTGCAATTAATAATGATGGTGCAACTATAGATGATAACCCAACGGACAACAACAAAAACCCAAACCCTATTCCACCAAGTGGAAAAGCAAAATAATGTTCTATATTATCTCCGTTGATTTAAAAAACCAACAAACTGTTGCCAAGGAACGGCAACGTCTCATTATTTAACGCTTATGGCAAAAAAACAATCTAAGCTATCTTTAGCTACTCTAATGAGGACTGCCCGAGCCCATGCCCCTCTATTTTTAAGCAAAGAAAATGCACGATTTGTGACGCTAGGTTGGAAAGAAAAAGAAGGTCAAGTGACAGATCAATTATCCATTAAAGTTTATGTTGGCGAAAAACTATTATCTTCCGATCTCGACGATTACAATCTGCTCCCTAATGAGGTCAAAGCTATCGCAGTGGGCGGCAAACCGCTCCAAGGGACTATACCTATCGATGTCGTTTCTATAGGAAAAGTAAAGTTTACCTTGCTCGGAGTTAGAGGCGGCGAAAATTTCTATATTGATTCCGTCGGCATAAATGGGACGTGTGCAATTTTAGACAACAATGGCTTTATCTATACTAATGCCCATGTCGCTGCTGATCATAATAGGGACCATGTGAATGACCCCATAAATCCATCAGTGAACGCTATCTATGATTACACCATTTACCCAGGAAGAATTAATAAAATATCAAAGCTCCAACCTACTGGAAATTGGATGGATGCGGCTGTCATCGATATATCTGGTTTTAATCCTAATGATGCATGGATAATTTCTTCTGTGGGCTCCATCAGTGGCCCCGTTGTTAGTTTAAGCGACGGTGGTATTTTTGAGTATTTCAGCGGTTCCGAGCATGTAATGTTGTCGATGCCAGAACAGACCCCACACCCTATTGATTTTCAGTTAGACAATAGCCGTAATCGTTACGGTTTTGATGGTTTTTATTATTTGCAAATAGAAGCTAACTCACCCGATTGGCCACACCCAGGACATTCGGGTTCGATGTTGCTCAAGAATGTCGGTGGGAAATGGCATCCCGCTGGACTTGTTTTCGGACTTGCTGAATCTGTAAGCCGAGCTTTTGTATGCGTATATTCATGGAATGATGTAATAGCGTGGATAAGCCGGGCAGATCGGGCATAATGTTTACGTCCGTACGACGGATCAATTGATCGGGTGGAGGTAACGGGATTGCGCCCGTTACCCCTCCCAAACCACCGGACATGCGGTTTTCCGCATCCGGCGGTTGAACCTGACGACTCAAGTTGTCGCAAAATCTGATGGCACCCATAGCCCCCAACGTTGCAAGCGCGCGTTGTTCAGCGAGTAGATGTAATAAAGCGGCCCGCAGCCATCCTGCACCGGAACGGGTGGACAGTTTGAATAAAAAGTGTCAGCCTCCGAAAGTTGATTAAACAAACACGGGGCATCCGCAAAGGAAGCCCCAAAATAACCGGAGGCTGAGATGAACTACTGTGGCATTGATTTAGCAAGCAAAGCAAGCGCTATTTGCCTGATGGATGGAACTGGCGCCATTGTGCGGGAAGAAGAGATACCGACCGATGCGGATGGTTTCCGTATCTGCCTTGGCGGTGAGGAGGCGATGAAGTGCGTCGTGGAGGCGTCGCCCTTGGCGGAATGGGTGGTGCAGGTGTTGGAAAGGTTAGGTCACGAAGCGGTGATCATTGATGCGAGGCGCGCCAAGGCGGTAGTCTGTACCAAGAAGAAGACCGATCGCGTGAACGCTCGCGACCTCGCGAATATGGCACGCACGGGTTGGTATACGGCGGTGCACCGTAAATCCGGAGCGGCACGGGAGTTGCGTACTTGGCTGGCGGCGCGGGCGGGGCTAGTCGAGACGGCGAATGCACTCAATGCCCGCATCCGAGGCTTGTTGCGGGCGCATGGGATCAAGTTAGGGAAGGTGGCGGAGCGGGAGTTCGAGATGAAAGTCCAGGCCGTGGTCGAGGCGCGCGAACCTGCCTTGGCGGGCGCTTTAACGCCATTATTGAATCTGTGGCGACAGTCGATCGATGCGGCGGAAGTGTTACGCAAAGAGATCAAGGTGCGGATCCGGCAAGACAGCGTTTGCCGGCGATTGATGAGCGTGCCAGGCGTCGGGCCATTGACGGCGGCGGCTTACCTGGCCACCATCGACGATCCTGAACGTTTTCAACGCAGCGACCAAGTCGGCGCGTATCTCGGCTTAGTCCCGAGCGTCTATCAATCCGGCGACATCGATTACCGAGGGCGGATTACCAAGGAAGGCGACGGTTTACTTCGCTGGCTGCTGGTGGAGGCGGCGCATAGTCTCTTGAGCCATACGCGGCGAGATTGCGCCTTGAAACGTTGGGGTGAGCGGTTACAGGCACAAAAAGGCATCGGCAAGGCGCGGGTGGCGGTGGCGCGGAAATTGGCGGTCATCCTGCACCGCTTATGGATCACCGGAGAGACATTCGACTGGCAACGGGTTTAGTGCGAAAAACCGAAAGTGTTGTTCAAAATGACTTAGATTCAACGCCTTAACTGCATTCGAAAGGTTAGGAAAGGAGCGGCATTTTTAAAGATAAAAGGTTTCGGAAGGTTGGACCTCGTTCCGGGCTTGGATACAATCCGTCACAGTAGATTGAGGCCAACCCTCCGATTACATCGTGCGGCATTGACCGCGGAGAGAAGCCTGAAAACTTTTTGTCTTTAAACATGAACTGATCGAAATTTCCGAGGAACGAAAAACTGATAAAAATATAGGCACGGGGACTTGACAACAAGGGCCGCTTTAGAGAAGCCTGGATGGAGCTTGCGGAATCCGGAATTCGAAGGCATCAAATTCGGATGTTCAATAAACTGCATCGAGGTTTAGAATGTCGGATTCCTATCAATCGGCATCATGACCTATCCGCTTGCCAATGATGCGACTTCAACGGGGTGTGGAATCGGTTATGGCTGTTTGCGGCTTCGATCTCCCGTATTCCGCGTTGCTTCACACGGGCTACGATTTTATTTCTTGAAACGGCATGGTGCATTATCGACGCAATCGGGTCGCGGGCGGGACGTATTTCTTTACGGTGACTTTGCGCGACCGGTCTTCGGATAAACTGGTTCGCCATGTTGGCCTGTTACGGGACGCATTTCGCTCGGTGCGGGCGGAACGGCCCCTTTACCATCGACGCGATCGTGATCCTGCCGGATCATCTGCACGCCATCTGGACATTGCCCGTTGGCGACACAGATTATTCGGGACGCTGGCGGGCGATCAAATCCTGCTTTACACACAGGCTTCGCGCATCCGGAATTCCGTTGTCCCGCGACAGCCGTGGCGAATACAGCTTATGGCAACAAGGCGTAATTCATAAGGCGCACAATAAGCAATTGTCGTATTGCGCCGCATGAGGCCGCTCGATCATCCGGCGCATTACGATTCTCGAATGCACCGGATGAGTACTGCTTGCGCTTTACAGAATGCCCTGCGCCTGCATGGCGTCGGCTACTTTCACAAAGCCGGCCACATTGGCGCCGTCGACATAGCTGAAGCTACCGTCTTCGCGCTCGCCGTATTGCACACAGGCATGGTGAATGCCGCGCATGATTTCTTGCAGGCGTTGATCGACTTCTTCGCGAGTCCATGAAATACGCATCGCGTTTTGGCTCATTTCCAGACCGGAAGTGGCCACGCCGCCGGCGTTGCTTGCCTTGCCCGGCGCATAGAGCACGTTGTGGGCCTCGAACAATTTAACCGCTTCGATGGTGGTCGGCATATTGGCGCCTTCCGCCACGCATTTCACGCCCTGCTTGATCAGCATGGCCGCGTCCACCGCGTCCAGTTCGTTTTGCGTCGCGCAAGGCAGCGCCACGTCCACGGGCACATTCCAGGGCTTGACGCCGGCGTGGAACTCGCTGCCCGTGCGTTCGGCGTAATCGCTGACGCGGCCATAGAGATGGTTTTTCACTTCCATCAGCTCGGCCAGTTTTTCAGCGGTAAAACCATCGTTGTCCACGATAGTACCGCTGGAATCGGATACGGTGACGACCTTGGCGCCCAGTTCCATCGCCTTTTCCACCGCATACTGGGCCACATTGCCCGAGCCCGATACGCTGACGCGCAGACCCTCGAATGAGAGCCCCTTCCGCTTGAGCATTTCCTCGGCGAAATAAACGGTGCCATAACCGGTCGCTTCAGGCCGGATCAGGGAGCCGCCGAAGCTCAGGCCCTTGCCGGTAAATACGCAGTCGGCCCGATTGCTGAGTTTTTTCATCATACCGGTCAGAAACCCGACTTCGCGTCCGCCGACACCGATGTCCCCGGCGGGCACATCGGTATCGGCGCCGACGTGGCGGTACAGTTCGGTCATGAACGCCTGGCAGAAGCGCATCACTTCGCCGGGACTCTTGCCCTTGGGATCGAAGTCGGAGCCGCCCTTGCCGCCGCCCATCGGCAACGTGGTCAGCGCGTTTTTGAAAGTCTGCTCGAACGCGAGGAATTTCAGTAGGACAGGTTAACCGAAGGATGAAAACGCAAACCGCCTTTATACGGGCCGATCGCCATGCTGTGTTGAACCCGGTAGCCGCGGTTGACTTGTACCTTGCCGTGATCATCCACCCACGAGACGCGGAACATGATGATGCGCTCGGGTTCGACAAGCCGGTCCAGAAGACCGTTTTCGGCGTATTTGGGGTAGCGTGCAATGAAAGGCCACAGACTCTCCATTACCTCAGTCACGGCCTGCAAAAATTCGGGCTGTCCCGGGTTGAGTTGATCAACATGGGTCAAAAACTCATTGCAACTTTTATATTTCATTCATTAGGCCTCTTACAGATACTCTTATATAAATAAGCACCTATTATCGCTCAAATCACGAAAGTTTTCGAATCGATATTATTTAACTCAGCTATGACAAGGCGAAAAGAACGAGGCCGTGCAATACGATTTGCTGCTCACCGCATCGGATGAACTGGAGCAGGCAAGGCCATAAGATGCATCGCATAGGATGCTGCCGACGTCAGGAAGCGCATCATTCGAGATACAGACAATTGGCCGCTCTATGGGAGAACTGAAAGGAGAAAAACGAAGCAAACCGTGGTTTTATTTCGACATGTCGGGCACAAAAAGCGTGCCCGACCTTGTATCTTATTCCATGTCATGGTTAGCTACCCTGACAAGAGATAGAAGCAGCTTGTGCCCAGCCTTAAGGATCAACCTTGCCGCGTAGATAAAGCCTTCTGTCTCGCTTCTGATGCCAACCTGGACACTGAACGGTAGCCAAGGGCGTAGACCCTGTATGTACAAGGCAAGTGGGCTCAGTTGGTGGTTTTTATATGTATCCATTAATTAGGTTTTACTATGTTTTTCATTGGCATTGATGTCTCTAAAGCCAAACTCGATTGCTGTCTGTTGCTGGATGTTGCCAGCAACAAGCGTCGCACCAAGGTGGTCGCCAATTCTAAAACCGGGATTGCCGATCTATTAGCCTGGTGTATTAAACAGCAGGCGCCTGTCCACGAACTCCATGCCATTATGGAGGGTACCGGTGTGTATCACGAACAGGCCGCATTGGCTTTATCCGATGCGGGCGCGGCGGTGTCCATTGTCAACCCTGCGCAAGTCAAGGATTTCGGCCGTAGTCTCGGTGTGCGCACGAAAACCGACGGCGTCGACAGCTTTGTATTAGCCCGTTACGGCGCCTTGCTCAAACCCAAACCCTGGACGCCACCCGCCCAGGAAGCTCGCACCCTTCAAGCCCTGTTGTCACGCCGTGAAGCAATTGCTCAGGATTTGCAACGCGAGCGCAATCGTCTGGAAAAAGCCGACGCCACCGACACTCCGCTGCTAATCCGCCAATCCATCGAAGATTCGATTGACTTTCTGGAAAAACAACTCGCCAAGCTCCAGCAGGACATTGACGATCACATCAACAAACATCCCAACCTCAAAGACGATCGGGATTTGCTCATTAGCATTCCGGCGGTTGGGCCGTAAGTAGGTAATCATTTACTGTCCGTCATGCACAATCATGAATTTCAATCGGCCGAGCAATTGGCAGCCTATCTTGGCTTGGTGCCCGTTGAGCGGCAGTCCGGTACCTCTCTACTGGGTCGCCCTCGCTTATCCAAAGCCGGACCTGCACGTATTCGTGCGGTTTTGTATATGGCCGCCATTGTCGCTACCCAACATAATCCGCACCTCAAAGCCCTTTACCAGCGTTTGCAAGAACGGGGGAAAACCAAAATGTCTGCCCTCGGGGCTGTTATGCGGAAATTGGTCCATTTGTGCTTCGGTGTTCTTAAAACACGCCAACCTTATCAACCTGATTATGGATCTCCGGCTTGACTTTTAAGACGGTATCTACATGCCTACATGCCTACATGCCTGCAAAAAGTTTAGCGTTGCATCCCCTTTGATTAAGTGTTGGGATGCTCGCACTTAGAGAACTGGGGGTCCGTGCCTCACACTGGCAAGACAGTCTTTAGCGCCCTGTGGAACTTGATCAAGATCCACCCGCTTCATCGTGAGACCAGGACCGGAGGTGCCGATGATTTGCTTCGGGCTCCCAAGTTGCTCAAAATAAATGGTGTTACCGTCAACAGGTGTCAGCAGCTTAACCGTTTTGACGTCTCCAGCGTTTGTCAGGCTTCTCTTTAAAGAGAAGGAGCCGCCAAAGCTAATGCCTTTGGCAGCAGAATCGGCAAGCTGCCCTGCTTATCATTGCAGCGCTTCCACTTGCACCAAATTATCCGAAAACGACGGCGCATTGCCCATATTGACCAGGGCCGTAGTACTCATTCATTGTTGTTATGTCGGCTGGTAGGCCCCAATATATTCAGTTTCAATGTAAATGGAGCTGGACAATTGGCGAAGAAATACAGAGTGCGGCTAACCGAAGAAGAGCGTAGTTATTTGGAAAGCTTGGTGCATAAAGGAAAAGTGGCAGCCCACAAAAGGCTTCATGCTGAAATATTGCTCAAGGCCGATAGTAGTGCATGGGGTGATCAATGGCAGGATAGCCAAATCAGTGAGGCCTTTGGCATCTCAACGCGAACCGTGGAACGGGTCAGGCAGCGCTTGGTTCAAGAAGGATTAGAGTTGGCCTTAGAACGAGCGAAACCGAGCCGGGTTAGAAACCGTGTGATTGATGGTGAAAACGAAGCCCATTTAGTGGCATTAGCTTGCAGTGATGCGCCGGATGGCTATAGCCGTTGGACATTACGCTTGTTGGGGCAACGTATGGTGGAACTGGGCTACGTGGAAAGCGTATCGCATGAAACGATTCGGCAGACGTTAAAAAAAATGAACTGAAACCCTGGCAAAACAAAGAGTGGTGCATACCCGCCCAAGGGAGTGCGGAATTTGTCTGTGCGATGGAAGATGTGCTGGATGTTTACAAGCGTTCCTACGATGAAGACCATCCACTGGTCTGTATGGATGAAAGCAGCAAACAGCATATTAAAGAGACACGCCAACCGCTACCGGCCAAACCGGGCTCGGTCGAAAAGTACGATACGGAATATGAGCGCAATGGCGTCAGTAATCTGTTTATGTTCTTTGAGCCGTTAGCAGGCAAGCGGCAAGTCGTGGTGACAGATCAAAGGACCGCCGTGGACTGGGCGCATCAAATACGCAACTTGGTTGATGTTATCCACCCTCACGCCAAGCGCATTACCCTGGTGATGGACAACTTAAATACCCACACCGGTGCATCGCTCTATAAGGCTTTTGCACCCGAGGAAGTGCGGAGAATTTTGGACAAACTGGACATACACTACACCCCCAAGCACGGTAGCTGGTTGAATATGGCAGAAATAGAATTGAGCATTTTGTCCCGGCAATGTTTGGAGCGGCGCATTCCAGACCAAGAGACTTTAAAAAAGGAAGTCGCCGCATGGCAAGAACAACGAAATGCTATCGCAAGACCCATGCAATGGCGATTTACTAATGAGGATGCGCGGATAAAATTGAAAAAACTTTACCCGACAGTAAGTACCCATGCAAAATAAAACCGGTATTTTTTCAGGGCGCATTGTAAAATTTTCTAATAAAAACAATATTTTGTTTGCTTTTTCTTGTTGGATAGATATGCGTGGGTACTTACAAAAATGACTGGGTAGTAGGATGCGGTGAGGAACGAACCACATCGTTCGCGTCACTCGCCAGCAACTCTATCCATGCATACAATTTGATTACCCCAATTAAGCGGATACAACCCATTTTCAACAAATTTGTGAAAACTGGAATGTTTCCAATCTGCCACACATCTTACCAATCCGTGCTTTACCGGATTCCAATGGATATAATCGATGTGCGCCTGATAATCCGCCTCATCCCGAATCAGATGATCCCAAAAACGCTTTTGCCATATTCCTCGCTCACCACGCTTGGCTCGACTATTGGAAATTCGCTCGCCTGTTTCGATGCCGCGAGAAAAATTGCTTTTGATCAGCCCCCAGCGCGTGGAAAAATCCTTATCACCTGACGGCAGCGTCAGTACACAGTGCAAATGATCCGGTAAGACCACGATAGCATCAATATTGTAGGGATGTTTTGTCCGAACCCTAATGAATGATTCGCGTAATACATCAATTCGATCTACCAGCAGTTGATTACCTTTACGTTCTACAAGATTAACAGTAAAAAACCATGTTGCGCCTGGTACATAAATTCGCCGGTAATTTGTCATGATTATTGGCCATTTATGGATGTTGATTACGCGAATGATGCGGTTCGTTCCTCACCGCATCCTACAAACTACTGACCTGCTTGCTGACGAACAAAAACCAATTGTTCAAGAAGTTGTGGTATCGCCGTCACTGCTGTCTCCCAAACGATTTCGAGATCAATATCAAAATAGCCGTGCGCGATTCGATTCCGCATGCCCTTCATGTTTTTCCATGGAATTTCGGGATACTGCTCGATGACTTTCGCTTGCTCGTTGAGCAATTTCGTTGCTGCTTCGCCGATGACGATCAAATTGAAAATCACCGCCTGCTGTGTCCGTTTATCGGTCATGAATTCGGATTTATCCAGGCCCTCAAGGTACACTCCGATCAGCTTGGCTGCCTCGATCATGTGATCAAGATAATCCGTCCAACGACGCTCGCTCATACCGGCTTAGCCTCGGCTAAAACCTGATCCCGAAACTTGCGAGGCAAATCGTTTGGGGTGCAGACATCGACCGGAATGCCAAGTGTTTCCTCCAATTCGATTTGCAGCCCACCTAAATCAAACAAGGTCGTACCCGGCAAAGGATCCACCAGCAAATCGAGGTCGCTGCCGTCCTTATCGTAACCATGCAAAACGGAACCGAATACGCGCAGGTTGGCAACACGAAAAGTTGAGGCGATTCGACGGACTTTTTCGCGATTGGTTTCCAAAGCGATTGATGGTTTCATGATCGGCTACGGGTTGCGAAATGCGTTTCATAATAACCCGAGCCTTGCTGTTTGACCATTGATTTTGCGAGCATCCGTGCCTTATGGTCAAGTGCTCAAAGCCGCAACCGCATTCTGCGAACTAAAGGGCTTCCACTTGCACCAGATTATCCGAAAACGACGGCGCATTGCCCATATTGACCAGTTCCGCCGAACTGATGCTGTTCACCGTCCCATCATTCAATTGCCGCCAGTACCCCAACGTCGCAACGATCAATCCCGGTTTCACATCCTCGGTGATTTTGGCAACGCCCGCAAAAGCGCCCCGCCCGTTAAAGACCCTGACCTTATCGCCGTGGCTAATCCCGCGCTGATCGGCGTCAACCGCATTGATCAGCACGAATTGCTCGCCCTGCCCCTGACTTTTGTTTTCCATGTTCGCATAACAGGAATTCAGGAAACCGTGGCTCTTCGGCGACACGATATTCAACGGATAGCGTTTGGCCAGATCGGGATTCGTGGTCGCCGTTTCCCGGGGAGGCACATAATCCGGCAACGGGTCCAGCGCTTCGCCCGGTTGAAAGCCCTCGTACATTTGGCGGAAAGGTCCCGGTACAAAATTGGTGGCACCCTCGGCGATGAACTGGCATTTGCCGGACTGCGTCGGGAAATTGCCTTCCTTATGCGGCGCCCGATCATCCTTGGTGCCAACGTTTAAACGCGCGAAACCGTGTTGACGCAAGTAGTCCAGATCGATGCCCCGGCACGCGGGCGCATCCCAGTCGATATAATGCTCCAGGCATTCGGCATCCGACCAACGGAAATTATCTTCATTGAAGCCGAACCTCGCGGCCAGACGCCGGAAAATCTCGTTGTTCGGGATCGCCTCGCCGGGCGACTCGACGCATTTGGCATTGTAAGTCAGATACAGATGACCCCAGGACAGAATGATGTCTTCCATCTCCGCACCCATCGACGCGGGCAACAGGATATCGGCGTACAACGCGGTGTCGGAGATGAAGTGTTCCGCCGAAACCAGAAACAGATCCTCGTTCTTCAAGCCTTTGACAATCTTGTCGGTTTCCGGTGCCTGGGTGACCGGGTTCGCGTTCCAGCACATAATCGATTTGATCGGCGGGCCTGCGGGCGGCTCGTCGGTCAGGGCGCGGCCGATCTGCAAGGCATTGATCACGCGCGTGCCTTCCGGGATCAAATCCGGCCGGCAAAGCACATCGAATTTATAAGGGTGCTCCCACACCGGAAATTGCAGGATGCCGCCGCCGACATGACGCCAGGCGCCGGTCAAGGCTGGCAGACAGGAAACCGCGCGAATGGTCTGGCCGCCGCCGTGATGCCGTTCCAGCGCAACGCCGATACGGATCGCGGCGGGTTGCGTGACCGCATATTCGCGGGCCAGCTCGCGGATATCGTCGGCCGGGATGCCGGTGATTTCGGCCGCCCATTCCGGTGTCCGCGATTTCGCCCGTTCCGCCAGCTCCGCAAAACCGATCGTGTGGCGATCGACATAATCCTGATCGATCAACCCCTCTTCGATGATCGTATGGATCATCGCCATCGCCAGCGCGCCGTCCGTACCCGGCTTCGGCGCGAGATGCCAGTCGGCTTCCTTGGCCGTGCGGGAAGCATAGGAGTCGATCACGACGACCTTGGCGCCTTTCTTCTGCGCTTCCTTGACGATATGCCAGTGATGCAGATTGGTGCTGACCGAATTGCAGGCCCAGATGATGATGTATTTGGCATGGATGAAGCTTTCCGGATCGACCCCGGCGGTCGGCCCCACCGTCAACAGCCAGGCGGTGCTCGATCCTTCGCCGCAAAAGGTGCGCTCGGTCACCGTAGCGCCCATGCGGTTGAAGAACGCATCGCCGCCGTTCAGCCCATGCACCAGCCCCTGATTGCCGAGATAACTGTAAGGCACGATCGCCTGCGGGCCATGTTCGGCGATGATCGCCTGCCAGCGGCTGACGATTTCATCCAGCGCTTCATCCCAGCTGATCCGCGTGAATTGCCCGCTGCCTTTCGGGCCGTTGCGGCGCATCGGATACAAGAGGCGGTCCGGATGATAATGGCGTTTTTCGTAATCCTTCAACTTGACGCAGAGCCCGCCCCGCGTCATCGGGTGATCGGGGTTGCCTTTGACACCAATTAGCTTGCCGTCGGTCACCTCGAAGACCATCGCGCAGGTATCGGGACAATCGTGCGGGCAACCGCCGGGGTGCGTTGTTTTGATCGTTTCGGCCATGTTGGATTTTGCGCTGGAAAAAAAGCTGATCATAACTCATTCGATGGTCGCAGGTCATGTTTTCCAGGTTATAGAAAAAATCAGGCCTTAGCGAATAAATTCCGTATAGCCAATACATCCTATTCAGCGAAAGGTTCAGTCCCTTCTCCCGCCGCACCCAAAGGGCATAAAGGAGAAGGCTAGGATGAGGGGATATAAATCATGCATTTTGCCATGTTTTAAATTCCCCTCACCCAACCCTCTCCCTCTGGAGAAGGCTTGATCAGTTCATGTTTGATAAACCGCATCATGACTGCCGACATTGATCAAAATGATTTCCTTTTCGGTGATCAGCATTTCCAGGGCGATTCGATAACCGATATTGATCGATACCGAGTGCAAGGCAGCCAATTTGCCTTTCAAGGGATGCAAGCGCAGCGATGGATGATGGGGATTTTGAGACAGCAACAGCAGGGTTTTGCGATATTGCTCCTGAGTTCGGGATGCTGCCGGGCAAAGCGTTTGGCGCGTTTTTTATAGCTGTCGGTAAAAACTAAGGTGTAGCTCATTCGGTAAACAGATCAGCCACATGTTGATCCACAGACTCCTTGCTGAACCGGCCAGCGGCAATATCCTGTTGCGCCTCATACAGCGCGGCTTCCAGTTCCATTTCACGCAGATAATGGTAATGCTCGATCTTCATCACCACATAACATTCTTTCCCGCGCACCGTGATAACGGCTTCCGGCTGATTGGCAAGGTTTTCTTCCAGACAGGCGATGCCTTTGGTTTTTAATTCGTTTGCTGTAATCATGCTATGTCACCCGATTAATCGTACGATTAACTATATGATTAAATATATGATTCGTCAAATAGTCGAGTTTCATCGCATTCCAGCGTTCAAGCAAAGACGCCTAAGCCATCAGAAATTGATCGGCCTCGTTGAACAGGGACGGTTAGCGAGGCTTTAATCGCGACGTGGGCGTCGCTCCCACCTGACCCGTCCTTCTCACGGTAACGGCAGTCGCGCGCATTCTGATCGATTAAGCGGTATTTCATTTTGTGGCGATTCCCATTAGAATGCGCCCCCTTTGATCATTCAAGATTCATACACAAGGAAAATCGCTTTTGGAAATTGTTTTCGTTTTTGGCCGCTTGTTTCTGTCATCGGTATCCAACGTCTTTCAGAAACAGCTGTCGCATCAGGGCCTGCATCCGTTTTACATCGTCGCAACGACCTATGCCGTGCTGTCCGTTCTCGCCTTGCCGTTCTTTATCAATGGGACTTTTTCGCAGCTGAGCCCGTCATTCTGGATCAATGTGTTTCTGGCTTCCCTGCTCGACGTCGGCGGCTGGATGTTTATGGTGATGTCGCTATCGAAAACCGATTTGTCGGTATTCGGGCCGCTGAATGCCTACAAGGTCGTCATTTCGATGCTGTTCGCGCTCGTTTTTCTCGGCGAGATACCGACGCTGCAAGGCTTTGCCGGCGTCATGGTGATCGTCGCCGGCAGCTTTTTCTTGTTGCCGCCGGCGAACGGCGCGGCGCCAAACCGCTTCGCCACACTCCTGCAGGATCGCGGCGTGCAGGCAAGGTTTCTTTCGATCTTGCTGTTTTCGATCGGCACGGTGTTCCTGAAAGGCTCGCTCGAACATTCCACGCCGCTCGAAACCCTGATCTTCTGGTCATGGTTCGGCTTGCCTATGGTTTTGCTGGCGAATGCCTTGTTGAAAACGGAGAGGCTGACGGACAATGTCAAAAAATCGCAACCGCACCTCTTGTTGATGGCGGCGGTCGGGTTGACGGTCTTCGTGATGCAATATTTGACGCTGGTGCTGCTGTCGCAAATGCTGATAGCCTACACGCTGGCCCTGTTTCAACTCGGCATGCTGCTACAGGTATTCCTCGGCCATCGGATATTCAACGAGCCGCATCTGGCGCGCAGGCTTATCGGCAGCCTTGTGATGGTGGTGGGAAGCCTGATGGTATTGCAGCTGTACTAGCCGACGATCTACAAATTTTTCGGCCGCTCTAGATGAAAGCGTAAAATACCCCTTTCCTCCCTGACGAATGGACCATGCCGAATAAGATTTTCAGCAAAGCCAGGTTAGCGCTGTTCGGTTTAGGGCTGCTTTATCAGCTAGGCACGCCCCAGGCCCATGCGGCTCAGCGCGAGCCGTGGCAGTCGCCGGGCTATCTGCTGAAAAGCTTCATCGAGATCGCGATGTTCAACGAATATTCGAAACAGCCGGCGGGCATCCGCAAGTGGACGCGGCCGATCGACTATTTTTTTGTGCACCGGGTCGGCGATCGGGAACTGCATGAAAGGTTGGCGCGTATGCATATCGCGCAGCTGTCCGAGATTACCGGCTTGAGCATCAGGCCGGCGGCAACGCAAGCATCGGCCAATCTGCTGATCATTTTTTCGACCGAGATGCGGCTGCGGAACGAATTATTGAACGACTTCGGCATCCACTCGAAATCGCAGCGAGAGAATCTGTTCCGTCATAGCGTTTGTCTGGGGCATTTCGCCCTGGCAGGCGACGCCTCCATCGCGCGGGCGGTCGTGCTCATTCCGGTCGACCGCGCCAACGCACACGCCAAGCTGGTCGATTGCATCGTCGAAGAAATCACCCAGGTGCTTGGGGTACCGAATGATTCCGAGAAGGTGTTTCCCTCGATCTTCAACGACAAGTCGGTCAACACGCTGCTGTCCGGCCTGGATTATCTGCTGCTGAAAATGCTCTACGATCCGCGCATCAAGGCCGGCATGAGCCTCCAACGGGCGGCGCCGGTGTTGAAAACGATTGCCGATGAATTCGAGCGGGACAAGCTGATCGAAACTGCCGAAGCGATGGTCAGAACCGGGAAGTTGTACGAGTTGTTGTATTGAGGCGGCACAGCGAGCAGGCTGTAATTATTTTTATCTGCCCTATTTACCCCGCAACCATCAATACGCCAATTGTTCCAGCGTAATCCCCAATGCATCGGCCGCTTTTTGCAGGGTTGGCTTGCGCGGTCGCTTGGCCGCTTCAATTTGCGCGTAACCGGCTTGGGTTATACCCATGCGTTCGGCCATTCCGGCCTGAGTTAAATTCATATATTCGCGCCAGGCCTGCAATAGGCTGACCTCGTCCATAATGTGTCTGCCGACAACCGCATTGGGAATGGGGCCGGGAACAGTGATTCCCTGCAACTTAACGAAATCGGCATAGGGTAGGACAACAAACGCCGGTTTACCGTCGCTGCCGAGAATGGTTTGATAATTAGTATGACCGTTCATCGCGTTTTTTCACCTCTTCAATGCTAATAATCCGAACATCGCCGTCAAATTCGAAGAGCACCCGATAATTGCCAACCCTCAATCGATAGCTGTAATCGTGATTGATCAGTTTTTTAACGTTTTGACAAGCCGGGAAATCGGTTAACGCCTGCGCTTCGGTATAATGCGCCGGCGCACGGCAACCTCCTTGATTCTAGCAAGTTGTTTCAAGGCCTTAGGCTTCCAGGTTATCGAGTTCATCCACTCCTAATATAAGTCTTTTATAAGTATTGTCAATCACCATAGTAAGTCTGGTACATCGCGAGAGGAAAACGGCACCCCGGAAAACATTTCCAGCTGTCATAAAAAAGGCCGGAGAGACTCCGGCCTTTTTTGATCCTTCTCTATTAGTGCAGCAGCCCCTGCAACAAGCCGTTTAGCTTGTGCACGAACGCGGACGGATCGTCGAGCTGGCCGCCTTCGGCCAGGATAGCCTGGTCGAACAGGATATGCGTCAAATCGGCGAAGCGCGTATCGTCCTGCTCGGCTTTCAGCCGTAGTACCAAAGCATGATCGGGGTTGATTTCGAAGATCGGCTTCTTGCCGAAGCTCATATTTTGGCCGGCCTCCTTCATGATCCGCTCCATGTTCAAGCTCATGCCGTAAACGTCCGAGACCAGGCAGGCCGGGGATTCGGTCAGGCGGTGGCTGAGCCGCACTTCGCTGACTTTGTCGGCCAGTACGTCCTTGATCTGGGTCAACACCGATTCGAAATCCTTGCTAATTTCTTCCTGATGCTGCTTCTCTTCCCCGTCATCCAGTTTGCCTAAATCCAGCTGGCCTTTGGCGACCGATTGCAGATGCTTGCCGTCGAATTCGTCGAGGCTTGAGACCAGCCATTCGTCGACGCGGTCGGACAACAGCAGCACTTCGATGTCTTTCTTGCGGAAGATTTCCAGATGCGGGCTGTTCTTTGCGGCCGCGTAGCTGTCCGCGGTCACGTAGTAGATATGCTCCTGGCCTTCCTTCATCCGGCTGACATAATCTTCCAGGCTGACCGCTTGTTTGTCGCTGTCGCCCTGCGTCGAGGCGAAGCGCAGCAGCTTGGCGATGCGTTCCTTGTTCGCCTGATCCTCGATCGGGCCTTCCTTGATCACCGCACCGAACTCGGTCCAGAATTTTTCGTATTTTTCCGGCTCGTTCTTCGCCACGCCTTCCAGCATGCCGAGCACCTTCTTGACCGCGCCGGATTTGATCGTGCTGATCTGCTTGCTTTGTTGCAGAATTTCACGCGAGACGTTCAGCGGCAGCGAATTCGCGTCGATTACGCCCTTGATGAAGCGCAGATAGCGCGGCATCAATTGTTCGGCGTCATCGGTGATGAAGACCTTGCGGATGTACAGCTTGACGCCATGCTTGTTGTCCCGGTCCCACAGGTCGAACGGCGCGCGCGACGGTACGTACAACAACAAAGTATATTCATTCGTGCCCTCGACCTTGCTGTGCACATAGGTCAAAGGGTCCTGGAAGTCGTGGCCGACGTGTTTGTAGAACTGGTTGTAATCGTCCTCGCTGATGTCCTGGCGCGACTTGGTCCATAAGGCCGATGCGCTGTTGACGGTTTCTTCCTCGACTTGCGCGGCCGGCTTTTCGGCCTCTTCATTGCCTTCTTCATCGTAGGAAGGCTGGGCTTCCTTGTCCATCACGATCGGCAGGGAGATATGGTCGGAGAATTTCCGGACGATCGAGCGAATGCGGTAGCCGTCCAGGAATTCGCTCTCGGATTCTTTCAGGTGCAGCGTGATTTCGGTGCCGCGCGTGGCTTTTTCGACCGATTCGAGCGTATAGTCGCCCTCGCCTGCCGATTCCCAGCGCACGCCTTCGCTCGCCGGCGCGCCGGCCTTGCGGGTAACCAGAGTCACTTTGTCCGCGACGATGAAGGCCGAATAGAAGCCGACACCGAACTGGCCGATCAGTTCGCTATCCTTGGCTTGGTCGCCGGTCAAGGCGTCGAAAAACTGCTTGGTGCCGGACTTCGCGATCGTGCCGATATGTTCCTGCACTTCCGCGCGGGTCATGCCGATGCCGTTGTCGATCACCTTGATCGTGCGGTTGTCCTGGTCGAATTCGAGGCGGATTTTGAGGTTGCTGTCGCCTTCGTACAGGCTTTCGTCGGACAGGGCCAGAAAGCGCAGCTTGTCGGACGCATCGGAGGCATTCGAGATCAGTTCGCGCAGGAAGATTTCCTTGTTGCTGTACAAGGAATGGATCATCAAATGCAACAAATGTTTGACTTCGGTTTCAAAACCCAGCGTTTGTTTTTTTGCTTCTACTGTCATGTGTGCTCGTTCCGGTTAGAAAGAATGGATGAGCACTGAACTGGGGACCGGGGATTTGTTTTTCAAGTCCCCTTTCGATAACGCGTGATCGGATGCGGCGATTTTCTGTCCCACCAAGAGGAGGGAGGGATTTCCTACTGTTTTAGAGCGGCGACCGAAGTAAACTGCAAACAAACCTGCAACAAGGTGTGCCAAGGATCGCCCGGCTGTTGCCCCTTGATCTCGCGATCGGCTTTGGCGCTGATGATCAGGATGCGATGCAAGGCCGCTTCGGTCAACCGATCCAGCGCCTGTGCGACCAGCGCCTTGCGCTTGTCCCAGATTTGCTGGGCCTGCATCGCGGCGTCCCGGTTTTTGCCGGAAGCCAGATCCTGCTTGAGTTTGCACAGCGTGCGCGCCTCGCGGGTGATCGCCCAGAGCACGACCGGCGCGGCGACATCTTCGTCCTTCAGTCCGGCCAGGATCTTGGTAATTCTGCCCGGATTGCCGGCCAACAAACTGTCGGCCAATTTGAAAACGTCATAGCGCGAACTGTCCGCGACCGCATCGGCGATCTTGGCGGTATCCAGGAAGCCTGCGCCGTAGAGGATATAGAGCTTTTCGATTTCCTGGGCGGCGGCCAGCAAGTTGCCTTCGATTCGGGCGGCCAGCAACTTCAAGCCGTCCTTGTCGGCGCTGATGCCGCGCTGCTGCAAACGCTGTTGCAGCCAGCGCAGCAGATCTTCGCCTTCGAGCGGCCAGACCTGAATGAAGACGCCGACGCGCTCCAGAGCCTGAAACCAGCGCGTTTTCAGGGAGGCTGACGCGAGCTTACCGGTCGAGATCAACAGCAGGGTATCTTCCGGCAAGCGCTCGCAATAGGCGGTCAGGACTTTTGCGCCTTCAGTGCCGGGCGCCGCGGAAGGCAGCCTCAGATCGATCACTTTCTTGTCCGCAAACAGCGAGGTCGCATAGGCGGCCGCCGGCAAGTCATGCCAGGAAAAACCGCTATCCGGCGAAAAAATCTCCCGCTCCAGATAACCGGCTTCCTGGGCCGCCTTGCGAATCGCGTCGGTAATTTCGGCGATTTGCTGCGGCTCATCGCCGCTGACCAGATAGACCGGCGCGAGGGGTTTATTGCGTAAATGCTGCGCCGTTTGTTCCGGCTTCAGGCGCATCGTTATTTGGCGCTCGCCTGAACTTGCGTCTTGGCGCGTTCGAGGATCGTGCGCACGGCCTGCTGGTACATTTCCCGAACGATCACTCTTTCTTCGTTATTTTTCGCGAGAATGTCCTGCTGGTCATTGAAATATTCACGGATGATCTGAATCGGCTTGCCTGCCGACAACTGGGCATTGCCGGCGCCGACCAGTTGAAAGTCCAGATGGTAACCCAATTCAAATTCATTGGAGCGGCCGCTAAAATTCAGCGATACGGTCCGGCGCTTGAATTTCTCCTCCACCACCTTGACCTGCAAATCCGCCTCTTTCGCTTTTTTGACCAAGCGCGCGGATGACAGCTTCAAGACTTCGTCGAAGCCATCGCGCAGGGGGCCCGAGGCCCCTTCCAGATAGATTTTCTTGAATTTGGCAGTCGTATGACCGGCGCCGCGCAAATGGTAACCGCAGGCGCTCAGCCAACAAGCCAGGAAGATAATGAATAGCTTCTTCATTAAATGACGATGTTCACCAGTTTTTTCGGCACCACGATGATTTTCTTGATCGCCTGCCCTTCCAATAAACGCGCGATATGCTCGTCGCCGAGCGCCAACGCTTCGATGTCTTGATTCGAAGCGGCCGCGGCCACCGAAATTTTGCCGCGCAATTTGCCGTTGATCTGCACGACCAATTCCAGCGTATCCTGCGCCAAAGCCGATTGATCGACGGCCGGCCAGGCCGCTCTGATCAGCGCATCGGTGCGCCCCAAATCCTGCCAGAGCTGGTGGCAGACATGCGGCACGATCGGCGACAACATCAACACGACCGCTTCGAGCGCTTCCTGAAGCAGCGCGCGCGCATTGTCCGAGTCGTCGCTGAACTTGTACAAATGATTGACCAGCTCCATGTTCGCCGCGATCGCGGTATTGAAAGTGAAGCGGCGGCCGAAATCATCGCTGACTTTCACTATCGTCTGATGCAGTTGGCGGCGCAAATCGGCCTGTTCCTTGGTCAGATTGGCCTTGTCGAGCGCCTTGACCGGGCGATCCGACTCGACATGTTGATAGACCAGCTTCCACAGCCGTTTCAGGAAGCGGAATGCGCCTTCGACGCCGCTGTCGGACCATTCGAGCGACTGCTCGGGCGGCGCCGCGAACATGATGAACAGACGCACCGTATCGGCGCCGTATTGATCGATCAGCGCCTGCGGATCGACCGTGTTGCCTTTCGACTTGGACATCTTGCTGCCGTCTTTCAGCACCATGCCCTGGGTCAGGAGATTCTTGAACGGCTCGTCGGCGACGGTCAAGCCTTCATCGCGCAGCAGCTTGGTATAGAAGCGCGCATAGAGCAGATGCAGGATCGCATGTTCGATGCCGCCGATGTAATGATCGACCGGCAGCCAGTGATTCGCGCGCGCATCGAGCATCGTCTCGCCGTCGTTGCAGGTGAACCTCGCGAAATACCAGGACGATTCCATGAAGGTATCGAAGGTATCGGTCTCGCGCCGGGCCGCCTTGCCGCAGCAAGGGCAAGTCGTCTTCGAGAAGGTCGGATGCGCCACCAGCGGCGACTGCGAGCCGTCCAGCACCACATCGCGCGGCAGTTCGACCGGCAGGTCTTTCTCGGGCACCGGCACCGTGCCGCAAGCGTCGCAATAGATCACCGGAATCGGCGCGCCCCAGTAACGCTGACGCGAAACGCCCCAGTCGCGGAGCCTGAAGCGCACATGCTTGTCGCCGAGGTCTTTAGCGTTCAGATCGGCGGCGATTGCATCGATCGCCTGTTTGTGGCTCAGGCCGTCGTATTTGCCGCTGTTGATCAGCACCATCGAGTCTTCTTTCGACCCATACCATTCCTGCCAGCCTATCGTATCGAAAGGCTTGTCGTCTTTGCCCGGCGCGTTATTCTCCAGCACCTGGATGGTCGTCAGATTGTATTTTTGCGCGAAATGGAAATCGCGCTCGTCATGCGCCGGCACCGCCATCACCGCGCCTTCGCCGTAACTCATCAATACGTAGTTGCCGACCCAGACCGGCACCTGCGCGCCGGTCAAAGGATGCGTGACCCGGATGCCGGTCGGCATGCCTTTCTTTTCGATCGTCGCCAAATCGGCTTCGGCAGTCCCGGTCTGCTCGCATTCGTGAATGAACGCGGCGAGTTCCGGATTAGTCTTGGCCGCATGCGCCGCCAAGGGATGTTCGGGCGCGACCGCGCAGAAGGTCACGCCCATGATCGTGTCGGCGCGGGTCGTATAGACCCACAGTAACTCCTGTTTGCCGTCCAGCTCGTAAGGAAACGCGAAACGCACGCCGTAGCTCTTGCCGATCCAGTTCGCCTGCATCGTCTTGACCTGCTCCGGCCAGCCGTCGAGCGTGTCGAGCGCGGCCAGGAGTTCATCCGCATAGTCGGTGATCTTCAAAAACCACTGCGCGATTTCCTTGCGTTCGACCTGGGTGTCGCAGCGCCAGCAGCAGCCGTCGATCACCTGCTCGTTCGCGAGCACGGTCATGTCGTTCGGACACCAGTTGACCGGCGCGGTCTTCTTATAAACCAGGCCTTTTTCGAGCAATTTCAGGAAAAACCATTGCTCCCAGCGGTAATAGGACGGGTCACAGGTCGCGATTTCGCGCTTCCAGTCGTAACCGAAACCGAGCCGCTGCAACTGGCCCTTCATATAGGCGATATTTTCGTAGGTCCAGTCGGCCGGATGCACGCCGTGCTGCATCGCCGCATTCTCTGCCGGCAGGCCGAATGCGTCCCAGCCCATCGGCTGCAACACGTTCTTGCCGAGCATGCGCTGATAGCGGCTGATCACGTCGCCGATGGTATAGTTACGAACATGCCCCATGTGTAATTTACCGCTGGGATAGGGGAACATCGACAGGCAATAATACTTTTCTTTCGGGGAGGTTTCGGACACGTTGAATACGCCCGTCTCTTCCCAGATTTGTTGCACTTCTTGCTCTATAACCAACGGCTTGTAATTTTCTTGCATCCTTCTCGTCTTTTGTCGGTCAAAAGCGTTAGAATACCACAGTTGCTCGAATCGAGAGCGTCATTTTCAGGAGAGGTAAGTATGAATAAAAACAAATGGGTCGCCGCTTATAACGACATCGTGAAGCACCTGTACGAAACGATGGACGAGGCCCTGCACACGCTCGGCGAAGCACTCGAGATTTCGACCGAAAAAGCCGGAAAAACCAGCGATTTGAGCAAGGAAGACCTGGACAAGGTGTCGGGCTACGTCAAACGCGATGTTGAAAGCGCCGCGCACGGCCTGACCGAGAAAAGCGACGATGAATCGCTGTCCGAATGGTTCAAGTTCGATATCGAGCTAATCGAAGACTTTACGCTCGACGCGTTCTTGAGCGTCGCGGATAAGACCCGCATCCAGTTGGCCGAGATCGAAGAACACGCGAAGATCCACAAATACCAGAGCGGCGAAATCACGATCCCCGGCACCTTCATCTGCGACAACTGCGGCAAGGAAATCGCTTTTAAAGAGACTAGCGAAATTCCGGTATGCCCGCAATGCAAAGCAACCACATTTGTGCGCATGTAAGTTAAGCGAAACCCTTAGCTTTTGTATTATAATAGGGTTTTAGCCAGCGGATTTCACGGAGCATAACTAAAAATGCGCAGAGTCATTTTCAATCAAAAAGGCGGCGTCGGCAAATCAACGATCACTTGCAATCTTGCCGCCATCAGCGCCGTCGAAGGCAAACGCACCTTGGTGATCGACCTCGACGTTCAGGGCAATTCGACGCAATACCTGATGGGTCAAAAGGTCGCCGAAAGCGGAAAAACGCTGGCGCAGTTTTTCAAGGACACCCTGAGCCTGTCGCTGTTCGGCGGCGGCTCGGGTTCCGGCCTGGAAAGCTTCATTCATGAAACGCCGTTCCCGAATCTTTACGTGGTGCCTTCGCATCCCGAACTGGAGTCCCTGCAAAGCAAACTCGAATCGCGCTTCAAGATTTTCAAGCTGAAGGAAGCGCTGGAAAGTCTGCAAGGATTCGACCAGATCTATATGGACACGCCGCCGGTGTTGAACTTTTACAGCCAGTCGGCGCTGATCGCGGCGGACAAATGCCTGATTCCGTTCGACTGCGACACCTTCTCGCGCGAGTCGTTGTTGACCCTGATGAACACGATCCGCGAAGTGAAGGCCGATCACAACCAGCATCTCGAAATCGAAGGCATCGTGGTCAACCAGTTCCAGAGACAGGCGAACCTGCCGCGCCAGCTGGTCGATCAATTGATCGCCGAAGGCTTGCCGGTGCTCGCCGCGATGATTTCGCCTTCGATCAAGGTCCGCGAATCGCACAGCCAGGCGCAGCCGTTGATCCATTATGTGCCGAGCCACAAACTGACCGAGGAATTCCGGGCGCTGCATTCCGAGATTCACGGGGATTCTTAATTCCCCATCCGTCGCGGGCCGGGATTTAAATCCCGCCTGCCCGCTTCACCCTCAATACAAGCCGTAGGCCTTCGCTGCGCGGATTGTCTCAGCCGGCCGCGATCGTTTTCAACGCCCCAGCACCCCAGCCGCAGGCTCGTCTTCGCCTTCAGACGCGGATCATCCTCAGCGTCAGCTAATCCAGACCGCACAGAGTAAAAATATTCTGTACAATACCGGCGCCTAAACCCCAGCCTGGAAACTCAGTCACCTCTATGAAGAATCTCATCGCAGAACGCCTCACGCCCTGGCAGCTGCCCGTACTGTCCGGCATTTTGATCGGCACCAGTTACATCCCGTTCCCGCCCTGGGCCGCGCTGTTTTGTTTCGTGCCGTTGTGGCTGTTCTGGAACCGGCAAACCCGGCTCAAACATGTTTTCCTCGGCGGCTTGCTGACTTCGTTCGTCTTCACGCTGATCGGCTTCAACTGGGTCACCTATACGCTGCACGAATTCGCGCATCTGCCCTGGCCCCTGGCCGTCGTCGGCATGATCCTGTATGCCTTGCTCGCACATTTGTTCGTGCCGCTTGCGGGGATGCTCTGGTTTTGGGGCAGAAGCCGGTTTGCCTGGAACGACAGACTTTCGCTCGCGCTGATGGCGATGATCACGGTGCTGTGCGAGGCCTACTCGCTGACCCTGTTCGACTGGAATTTCGGTTATTCATGGTACGGCGCGGGCGCGCCGATTTTTCATTGGGCCGAAATCATCGGCTTCAAGGGGATCAGCGCGCTGACGCTGCTCGCGAACCTGCCGCTGTATTGGGCCTGGGTGCGGCGCCGGGAGATTCGCGGCAAGATGCTGCTGGCATCGGTCAGCGTGGTGTTTGCGCTGCTGAATTTCGGCGGCTTGTGGCTGAAAAATCGCCTCCCGGAGCCCGATGCGTCGCTCAATGCGCTGCTGGTGCAGGCCAGCATCGAAAACTCGGAAAAGCTGGCCGCCGAACTCGGCAAGGGCTTTCGCCAGGAAATTTTCAAACGCTACATCACGTTGACCGATCAGGCGCTGGAAGCGCATAAGGACAAAAAGATCGATATGGCTTTATGGCCGGAGACCGCGTTTCCGGCGATCCTCGGACCCGAATTCATCGATCAGGAGTACCCGTCCGCGTTGCGAGCATACCTACATGAACGGCAGTTGCCCTTGATTACCGGCGCTTACGGCTATGACCTACTCAAGCGGCTGCCGACCAATTCGCTGTTCGTGCTGGACAAGGACGGCGAACTGTTGCCGGCGCATTACAGCAAGACGATATTGCTCGCGTTCGGCGAATACATTCCGGGCGAGGAAACGTTTCCGCAAATCCGGCAATGGCTGCCCGAAACCGGGCAGTTTGCGCGCGGCAAGGGCCCCAGCGAATTATTGACTTGGAACGGCTTCAAGATCGGCGCGCAAATCTGCTACGAAAGCCTGTTCCCCGAATTTTCGCGCGAACTGGCCGGCCACGGCGCGGAGTTTATCGTGAATGCGACGAACGATTCCTGGTACGGCGCCTGGCAGGAGCCTTATCAGCATATGTACATGACGATGGCGCGCGGCGTCGA
Organism: Methylomicrobium lacus LW14; assembly: GCF_000527095.1. Lineage (NCBI taxonomy): Bacteria > Pseudomonadati > Pseudomonadota > Gammaproteobacteria > Methylococcales > Methylococcaceae > Methylomicrobium > Methylomicrobium lacus. The sequence goes on from NZ_AZUN01000001.1 coordinate 1,312,573, forward strand.
ATTCCGGATTCCGGTGCTGCGGGTCACCAATACCGGCATTTCGACCGTCTCGCTGGCTTCGGGCGAGATTCTCGAGCGTTCGCCGATCTATCGTCCGTGGAGCGGCTTGTATGAAGTCCGTTACCGGAAAAATCCCGAGCCGACCTTTTATCAACGGGGGTTTTGGCTGGTCCCTGTCCTGCTCTGGTCGTCGCTAGCGGTCTTGTTGGTCGTGGGCTGGTTTTCCAGGAACAGACATCCTGACCGGTAAAACCGGCAGGCTTAGATGATATCGAAAGCCGTGTAAGACAATTCCGGTTCGAGCTCGGTCACCTCGATGCTGTCCACACGCGCGGTGACCGGGCCCTTGCTGCACCATTTGACGAATTTATCGATCATCAGATGCTCGGCCTCGGCATAGATTTCGACCCGGCCGTCCGGTAGATTCCGCACGGTACCGAGGATCGCCAGATGCTTGGCCTTGTTCTGAGTAAAAAGCCTGAAATAAACACCCTGCACGCGGCCGGAAACCACGATTTTTACTCTGCGCATGTTTTTTGTATTCTCCAACAGTAATGGATTTTCGGATTGCGGGAAAAATCTTCCGGGACGGTCGCCGCGCTGATGTCTTCAATCCGCAAATCGGACAGGGCCTGATGATCCATTTTAAAGCGCCGGAAGTTGGTCGAAAAATAGAGTACGCCGCTTGGCGCCAAAAGGCTGGCGGCGTGGGCGATCAATTGTACATGGTCTTGCTGAATGTCAAAAACATCTTCCATCCGTTTTGAATTCGAAAAGGTCGGCGGGTCGAGAAAGATCAGATCGTATTGCCGGCAATACGGTTGCGCAGCTTCCTGCGCCAGCCATTCGAGGCAGTCGGCTTGTATCAATTCGTGCGCGCCCTCGATCCGGTTCAGCGCCAGATTCCGCTTCGCCCAGTTCACATAGGTGTTCGACATATCGACCGTGGTGGTCGCAATAGCGCCTCCCTTCGCCGCATGCACGGTCGCGCTGCCGGTATAGGCGAACAGATTCAGAAAACGTTTGTCTTTCGCCTCTTTTTGAATCCGGAGGCGGAGCGGCCGGTGATCGAGAAACAGGCCGGTATCGAGATAATCCTCGAAATTGACCCAAAACTTGCAGCCGCCTTCCTCGACGACATGAAATTGACCGGCCTCGCCGTGTTTCTCGTACTGGTCGGTATTTTTTTGCTTGCGGCGAATTTTCAGAAACACGTTTGCCTTGGGGATGCCGAGCACCTTCGGGATTTCCGCGAGTACGCCGGCCAGCCGGCGGTCGGCCTTGAAAGGATCGACGCTCTTCGGCGGTTCGTATTCCTGCACATTGACCCAGGTTTCTTCGCCCTGATAGATATCGATCGCGACCGCGAATTCGGGCAGGTCCGCGTCATAGACGCGGTAGCAGGTCACCTGGTTTTGCTTCGCCCATTTCGCGAGTTTTTTCAGGTTCTTTTGCAGCCGGTTCGCAAACATGTCGGCGCCGACAGCCTCTTCCGCGGGTTGCTGGCTGCCTTCGACCGCGCGGCTGATGCGCTCCTCCGGCGTCTTCGCCTTCGGGGTGAAAAACGCCGCGGGCTCGATGCTGAAACGCAGCAGTTTGCATTCGAGGGCGCCGTTATACAAGGTGACCGGTTTTTGCGAACGGATGCCGAGACGGAAACCCAGTTCCGGATCGCTGATGATCAGCGCGGCCTTCCAGCCGGTAAATCGGGCTTTCAAAATCTCGCCGAAGCGCTGGTACAGGTCGGCGGTTTCCTGGGTGTCACCGAGCCGTTCGCCATACGGAGGATTGCAGATCACCAGTCCCGGCGGCCAACTCGCGGCCGCTTCGGCATCGGCAATATCGCGGCGTTCGACATGGATTTTATGTTGCAGACCGGCATTCGCGATATGCGCCAAAGCCGCATTGACCGACTGGCGGTCGAGGTCGAAACCGGCGATGACCGGAATCTTGTCCATGCCGGCCAGTTTACGCTGGCGGGCGTCTTCGCGGATCGCCAGCCAAACTTCCTCATCGTGCCGTTTCCAGCCGAGAAACCCGTAATAATCCCGCAGCAGGCCGGGCGCGAAATCGCCCGCGATCATCGCCGCCTCGATCAACAGCGTGCCGGAGCCGCACATCGGATCGATCAGGGTACCGCCGGCTTTTGCGATGTTCGGCCAGCCGCTTTTCAACAGCATCGCGGCGGCCAGATTTTCCTTGATCGGCGCCTGAATCGTGATGTCGCGGTAACCGCGGCGGTGCAGGCTTTCGCCGGACAAATCGAGACTCAATTGCGCGCTTTGGCCCAGCAAATGCACATTGACCCGGATGTCGGGCCGTTCAATCTCAATATTCGGACGCTTCTGAAACTTCGCGCGCATCTGATCGACGATCGCATCCTTGACCTTCAAGGCGCCGAAATGCGAATGCGTGATCACCTCTGAATTCTTCGCGCTAAAGGTCACCGCAAAGCTATCTTCCGGACCCATGTGCTCGAACCAGTTGATTTTTTTGACGCCGTCATAAAGATCATCCTGGGTTTTGACCTCGAATGTGCTTAACAACAGCAGAATACGGTTCGCGGTTCTGGACCACAGGCAGACCCGGTAAGCCGTCGCCAGATCACCCTCGAAGGCGACGCCGGCGAGCGCGGGCTTGATATTTTCCGCGCCGAGTTGTGTCAGTTCTTCGCAAAGAACGGCTTCCATCGCCTTCGGAGTCGTGGCGAAAAACTGGTAGTGGGGCATGTTTTAAAAGAATGGGGAGTCAGGCTAAAGCGGGTATTTTACGCCGGATAGGCTGGGTTAGCATAGCACTAACCCATCATGGAGAAGAATCATGGTTCCCACGCTCTGTGGGAACCCGGCTAAGGGCGCTCTGCGTCCCGAACCGCGTAACGGTTTAGAACGCGCGACCCATCGCCTAGCAGGGGAACGCTAGGCCTGTATGCCGGAAATTTATTGCAACCCGGCCTTTATTGAATTTTGATCAGTTCGACATCGAAAATCAGCGCTTCGTTCGGACCGATGGGACCTGCGCCGCGTTCGCCGTAAGCCAGTTCGGATGGAATATAAAGACGATATTTAGCGCCTTCAGTCATTAATTGTACGCCCTCGGTCCAGCCCGGAATCACGCCATTCAAAGGAAAAGTGATCGGCTCGCCGCGGCTATAAGAACTGTCAAACTCTTTGCCGTCGATCGTCGTGCCCTTGTAATGCACGGTCACGTTGTCGGTCGCCGAAGGAGAAGCCGTACCGCTACCCTTGGTCAATACTTCATACTGCAAACCGCTTTTGGTCGTCACTATATTCGGCTTTTTGCCGTTTTGAGCCAGGAAAGCCGCGCTTTCGGCCTTTTTTTCTGCCGGTGTGGTCGCATTGGCCAAGGAAACAATCGTTAAACCGACAAGAACCACAGTCACAAATGAAATGATTTGAGTTTGAAGTTTACCCACGGTATCTCCTTTGAAATTATTATTGAAGCCTATAGTGTAACAAAAAAAAAGCCCGGTGGATCGCCTGCAACCCCATTGTTCCTGCGGCAATTTGTCCCACCCCCGCGCAGTAATATCGATTATCTCGCCATTTTCGGCTTCTGGTAAAATAGTAATATTCAAACCACATAATCCCCGGATATGTCGATTCCCATTGTAACGACCGTCAGCCTGCTCTTGTGCAGCAATGTTTTCATGACTTTCGCCTGGTATGCGCACCTGAAGAATCTCGGCAACAAGCCATGGATCATCGCCGCGCTGCTCAGTTGGGGGATTGCGCTGTTCGAATACCTGCTGCAGGTGCCGGCCAACCGTATCGGCTACACCCAACTGTCGCTAGGCCAGTTGAAAATCATTCAGGAAGTGGTGACGCTCTCGGTCTTTGTGCCCTTCTCGCTGCTCTACATGAAGGAGCCGTTGAAACTGGATTACCTCTGGGCCGGACTGTGTTTGCTCGGCGCGGTGTATTTCATGTTTCGGGGAAATCAGACATAAAACGCCATCGAGGCGTTTGCCGGCGCCTCTTCGGAAGGGTCAGGCCGCGAAGCGCGCGGCCTGACCTATCAAGCGGATTTATTCGACTAGAAAATCGCGCATCATGCCCATATCTTCGTGTTCGAGGTTATGGCAGTGATACATGAACAGGCCCTTGAAATCCTGGAACGGCTTGATGATGCGGACCGTTTCACCGGGCATCACCAGGACGGTGTCTTTTAGGCCATTCTCAATAAAGCCGTGGCGCACGCTTTCGTAGTCCTCCTCATTGCCGGCGGCCATGCTGCGGCTGACGATCTGGAACGACTGTCCGTGCAGATGGATCGGATGCGCCATGCTCATCATCATGCCCATGCCTCCCATACCGCCCCCCATACCGCCGTGTTCGCCGCCACCCGGCTCGCCGCCGCCGTGCATGCCTCCCATCATGCCCATGCCTCCGCCTCCCTCGCCGCCGCCATGCATGCCCATACCGCCCATCATCCCCATGCCGCGCCCCCCCATGCCCATGCCGCCGTGCTGCATGCCGCCGCTTTGCTCTGACCCCTGATGTTCCTTGTTCTCGTCGGAGGCTTTGCCGCCATGCCCGCCGCCTTCGCCATGCGCATGAAAGATCTCCATCAATTGCACCGTGTTCAGGCGGATGCGTTCGTTCGGCTGCACGTCGTCGAACGCATACGGCCGGCCGTTCAGCAGCATCGCCATGTGGCCTTCCGAAATGCCGATCGGCACCGGCTTATTCGCATTCGCGGTATCTTCAACTTTATACCAGTTGATCTTCGATAATTGCTTCGGCAGGGCCGGGCTGTCGCTGACCTTGCGTTTGACCCGCGCGGTAAAGATCGGATAATCGCTGCCGACCGGCAAAGCCAATTGGTGCATCATGCCGCCCATCATCCCCATCTGGTGACCGCCGCCCATACCGCCCATACCGCCCTGCATCCGTGCGGCCATTTTCGGCAGCACCCCGGAAAACGGCAGACTGCGCATCACCAGCTGCGAGCCGACCGCGCGGCCCGTGAAATCGACCCAGACATCCAGGCGCTCGCCCGGCGCCAGCATCACATAAGGCTTGTTTTCCGGCGCCTCCAGCAAGCCGCCGTCGACTCCGAGCACGGTGATCGGCGTGCCGTCGTCCCAGCCGAGTTTGTAGATCCGCGCGGTCGAACCGTTCAGAAAGCGCAGGCGGTAAGCGCGGCTATCCACGTCGATCGTAAAATCGGGGCGTCCGTTGACCAGGACCCGGTCGCCGTAATATCCCATCATCCGGTCGTGCATGCCGTGCATGCCGGCCACATACACCAATTGATTCTGGTCGTCAAAGCGGCGGTCCTGAATCACGATCGGAATTTCATATTCTCCGGACGGCAATCCGAGCGCCGCCTCCTCGCCGTCATGCACGAACAACGCGCCGGCCAAGCCGTGATAAACCTGCTTGGCGGTGATCTCATGCGGATGCGGATGGTAGATATTCATGCTGGCCCGATTCAGCATTTCAAATTCGTAGACGAAGGTTTGGCCGGGATCGATCGTGTAACGCGGATGGCCGTCCATTTCGGCCGGCACATGCAGGCCGTGCCAATGCGTGATGGTCGGCTCGGCCAGTTTATTGTGCAGATGAATGCGGACCTTCTGGCCTTTCTGCAAATGAATCAAGGGCCCCAGATAGGAGTTCGGAATCTCGACCAGCGACCCCTCCGGCCCCTTGAGCAGATTGCCGGTATATTGCTGCACTTGGGTGGATTTGCCCGGCAGAATCGGCACCGAGACGGAACGACAATTTAACTCGAATTCGACATCCGGCTTAAAATTCGGCGACGCCTTGTTCGGCGCCAGTTTCGGCATGGCCTGCATGCCCTCCATCGCGCGCAGCATCGCCGGCATGCCGGCAAACGCCAGCAAGCCCAGGCTCGATTGCGTTAAAAAACGGCGGCGGCTGTAATGGTTGCTCTTCGGCATAAATCCTCCTCAAACCTTGTTATTATTAAAACCCTGATCAGTATAGGGATTGGCATCGAGTTTATATTAGAGTTTAGTAATACTCAAGCATAAAACCCTAGCCAGATGATGCATTGTCATTATACGGCGAGATAACGGAAGTGTTGATGACATCCTGCATGTTTCGTCCTAACGGCAAATCGAAAAGTTCATTAAAGGAAGACGGCTACACGATCGCAAAATGCCTGGCAGATTTTATTGTTCGCCTCTGGTAATCATGCTATTTTTAAAATCAACCTTCCTCACGGATTTCAAATATGCTGATCGGACTGCCCAAAGAAATAAAAGACAACGAGTACAGAGCGGGCCTGACTCCCGGCGCGGTCAGCGCGTTAACCCGGCAGGGCCATCGCATCAAGGTGCAGAGCGGCGCCGGCATCGGCAGTTCGTTCACCGACCTCGAATATCTGTCCGCCGGCGCGGAAATCGTGATGCACGCGGAAGAAGCCTGGGCCGCGGACTTGGTCGTCAAGGTCAAGGAGCCGATCGAGACGGAATACCGCTATCTGAATAAAGATACGATTCTCTTCACCTACCTGCATTTGGCCTCTAACCGGACCCTGACCGAGGTCCTGTTAAAGAGCGGCAGCACCGGCATCGCCTATGAAACGGTACAAATGCCCGACGGCAAGCTGCCCTTGTTGACGCCGATGAGCGAGGTCGCCGGGCGCATGGCGGTCCAGGCCGGCGCGACCTATCTGCAAAAAAACCACGGCGGCCGTGGCATCCTGATGTCCGGCATTCCAGGGGTCCCGCCCGCCAGCGTCGTGATTCTCGGCGCCGGCATCGCCGGCTCGAATGCGGCACGGGTCGCGGTCGGCTTCGGCGCCGCGGTCACCGTGCTCGACGTGAGCTATGAGCGCCTGAAAACGCTGGACGATATTTACCGGGGACAGCTGCAGACCCGCATCAGCAACGCCTACACGATCGAGGAGGCGGTCTATGAGGCCGATCTGGTGATCGGCGCGGTGTTGATTCCGGGCGCCAAGGCTCCCTGGCTGGTGCGGGCCGACATGCTGAAAAACATGCGCCCAGGCGCGGTAATCGTCGATATCTCGATCGACCAGGGCGGCTGCGTCGAAACCGCGCACCCGACCACCCACAGCGAGCCGACCTACACCGTCGACGGCATCGTGCATTATTGCGTCGCCAACATGCCCGGCGCGGTTCCGCGCACCAGCACCCTGGCACTGAACAACGCCACCCTGCCCTACGTGCTGAACCTGGCCAACGAAGGTCTGGACGCGCTCCGCCGCAACAATGCGCTGCAACTTGGCCTGAATACCCATCGAGGGCAGTTAACCAACACGGCCGTAGCCGAATCATTGGCGCTTGACTCCATCTCCCCCTTGCAAGCCTTGTCGACCAACGCCTGATAAATCTTTACGGCCCGGCGGACAATGTTTTTTTATTATCAATGACTTTTACGAGACAAGCTCTAAAAAACAGCATTTTCTTAGATCTAAAGACAAAAAGGTCTTGCCAAAGACCAAAATTCACCCTATAATTCTATTTCTTTGTTGGGTCGTTAGCTCAGTCGGTAGAGCATCGCACTTTTAATGCGGTTGTCCCGGGTTCGAATCCCGGACGACCCACCAACTAAATTACAAAAAAATCAAGGGCTTAGATTTAACTGACAGCCCTTTTTTTATGTCAGAAATTTTTCATCGCTGACAATTTGCTGATTTCGTAAAATCCCCCTTATAAAACCGATTTCTTTGTTGGGTCGTTAGCTCAGTCGGTAGAGCATCGCACTTTTAATGCGGTTGTCCCGGGTTCGAATCCCGGACGACCCACCAACTTAAAACTTTGATAGTAAAGGGTTTTCAAGGATAGAAAAGCCTCAGTAACTGTGTACTAAAAACCATCGACTACAGTGATTTTATTAAGTAGTCTTGTTTTTAACCTCAATCGCGAGGAAGCACAGATGCTCAATTTCCACATCATCAAGGTTAACCTCAAAAACGGCGAAACCCGTTACCGCACCATCCTTACCAAATCCGGTAAGGGAATCAAGACCAAAACCTTCAGACGCAAACCAGATGCCCGCACTTGGGGCACTCGTTCTGTGCTTAAAAATCAAGAATACGAAGCCAAAGGCATTCGCCCCTGCACTATCCCTTTTGATCGTCTTGCCGATGAAGGCATGGTGGACAGGCAAGGGCCATGGTCGCGCGCCCTTAGTGAAATGGTGGGGCGATCAATTCGGCAAAACCTTGCTGCCAGAGATCACACCCGACGAAATCCGCGCCAAACTCAAAACCCATCGTTCAAAAGCCGCCGCGACTTACAATCGCTATCTAGCTATCTTATCCTCAATTCTCGACTTTGCTACGCGTCAGCAAGAGGATGACACAATAAGCGAACAATACATTGACGAAAACCCCTGCAAAAAAGTCCGTTCGCAAATGCTGAACAACAAGATTGTACGTTATTTGTCCGATGAGGAAAAACCGCGACTGCTTCGCGCCGCGCAAACAATAGGCGGCAAATTCTATCTGAAAGTGCTGATGGCGTTGACGACCGGCATGCGGAAAGGCGGGATGGATCAACTGCGCTGGTGCGCATTTTTGCAGCTTTAGGCACATCGTTTAAATCGAGCTATTAACAAAATTAGGCAGACAAGCAGCTTTAGCTGCAAAATATGTACTTATGGATTATTGCAAGAATCCAAAAGAAACCTGCACTTCATAGCTAAATTGACTTTAGGGCAACTGGAAACTAGAACTCCGGCATCAAAATTGATGTTGGATTGATTTCTTTTCAAAGGAATTCATGAAATTCACAGAAGATACGCGCGTCAAGATTCCCACCATTCTGCATCTGGTTAGACTTGGTTACGACTACCTGTCGCTGAAAGACCAACAATGGGATACAGACACCAATATCTTTCCGGCACTATTCAGTCAAGCCATCGCCACGATAAATCCAGAAATGGACGATGCGGATATTGGCCGCTTGCTGGATGAAGTCAAACTGGCGCTCGACAACGACGACTTAGGCCAAGCGTTCTACCAAAAGCTGACCGACCGTTCCGGCAACAAGCTGATCGACTTCGAGAACTTCGGCAACAATAGCTTCCACGTCGTCACCGAACTGACCTGCCAAAACGGCGAAGAAGAATTCCGGCCCGACATCACTTTATTGATTAACGGCATGCCACTGGTGTTTATCGAAGTCAAAAAGCCCAACAACCGCGAAGGCATACTCGCCGAACGCGACCGCATCAACAGACGCTTTCAAAACCCTAAGTTCAAACGCTTCATCAACATTACCCAGTTGATGATTTTCTCCAATAACATGGAGTACGATGAAGACGACGTACAGCCGATACAGGGTGCGTTTTACGCTAGTCCGGCCTACGGCAAGCCAATCTTCAATTATTTCCGCGAAGAAGAAGTCCTGAATCTGACCGCATTGCTCAGGCTATTACCGGAACAAAGCGAACTGAGCGTTCTGAAAGACAACAACCTGGAAGTGATCCGAAACAATCCGGAATTCATCACCAACAAAGACCCCAACCGCCCCACCAACCGGATTTGTACCTCGCTACTCAGCCGCGAGCGCTTGGCGTTTATCCTTCGTTTTGCTTTGGCCTACGTGCACGAAACCGACGGCCTGCAAAAGCATGTGATGCGCTACCCGCAGTTGTTCGCCACCAAAGCCATTGCCAACAAACTCGATGCCGGCGTCAAAAAAGGCATCGTCTGGCATACCCAGGGCAGCGGCAAAACCGCACTGGCCTATTACAACGTGCGTTTTTTGACCGATTATTTCCAACGCCAGCACATCATCCCCAAGTTTTATTTCATCGTAGACCGTCTGGACTTGCTGACCCAAGCCAAAGGCGAATTCAGCAGTCGCGGCCTGATCGTCCACACTATCGATTCGCGTGAAGCCTTCAGCCGAGCCATCAAAGCCACTCAGGTCATCCACAATCATTCCGGCAAGCCGGAAATCACCGTGGTCAATATCCAGAAGTTCGAGGATGACCCGAATGTGCTTTCAACCCAGGACTACGATGTTTCTATACAGCGCGTGTATTTTCTCGACGAAGTGCACCGTAGCTATAACCCGAAAGGCAGCTTTCTCGCCAATTTGGACGAATCCGACCGCAACGCCATCAAAATCGGTTTAACTGGCACGCCGCTGCTCGGCACCGATTACAACTCGCGCATGTTGTTTGGTGATTACATTCACAAGTACTACTACAACGCCTCGATTGCCGACGGCTACACCTTGCGCCTGATCCGCGAAGAAATCGCCACCAACTACAAACTGGCGCTGCAAAAAGCCTTGGCCGACTTGCAAATCCAACAAGGCGACCTCGACAAAAAGCAGGTTTACGCGCATCCAAACTTTGTAGAACCGATGTTGGAATACATCGTCAGCGATTTCGAAAAAAGCCGGGGAGCGCTGAATGACGGTAGCATAGGCGGCATGGTGATTTGTGACAGTTCCGAACAAGCCAAACAATTATTCGAACTGTTCACTGCCAAATACGCCAAGGCATCCAAACCCACACTACAGGCCGCCAACGACGGTGAATTCATCGAACTGAAACAAGCCGCCGAACCCCAAGCCGATTACAAAAGCCAGAAAAAAGCCGCCAACCAAGTAACCAGCGCGGCCTTGATTCTGCACGACGTTGGCACTAAAGAAGAGCGCAAAGCCTGGGTGGACGATTTCAAAGCCGGTAAGATCGATTTTCTGTTTGTTTGCAACATGCTGTTGACCGGCTTTGATGCCAAGCGCCTGAAAAAACTGTATCTGGGCCGAGTGCTGAAAGCTCACAACCTGTTGCAGGCGTTGACCCGCGTTAACCGTAGTTACAAAGATTTTCGCTATGGCTACGTGGTGGACTTCGCAGACATCAGCAAGGAATTCGACGAAACCAACCGCCGCTATTTCGAGGAGCTACAGGGCGAGCTGGGCGACGAAATGGAGCAATATTCCAAGCTGTTCAAAACCCGCGAAGAAATCTCCGCCGAAATCGACCACCTGAAAGATGTGTTGTTTCACTTCAATCTGGATAATGCCGAGGAGTTTTCCCAGCAACTCAACCAGATCAACGACCGCGAACAGGTGCTTACGCTAAAAAAAGCCCTGGCCGACGCCAAAAGCCTGTACAACCTGATCCGCCTGCAAGGCGAATACGACTTTTTGCAGCAACTGGATTTCGATAAGCTCAACTGGTTGTACCGTGAAGCCAGCAACCGCCTGGATTTGCTGAATTTAAAAGAAAACCTGGAACAAGGCACCGATACCGCCAATTTGCTCAATATCGCGCTGGAAGACGTGATTTTCCAGTTTACCAAAATCGGCGAAGAAGAGCTGGTGTTGGCCGACAAGCTGAAAAACACCCTGCGCCGAACCCGCGAAGCCCTGGCCAGCAACTTCGACCAGCAAGACCCCAAGTTCGTCAGCCTCAAAGAAGAGCTGGAACGGCTGTTCAAGAAAAAGAACCTCTCGGAAGTCACTCAGGAAGAAATGAACGCCAATATCCACACCTTGAACAAAATCCACGAGCGCGTCAAAGAACTGAACCGCCAAAACAACCAACTGCGGCAAAAATACCAAGGTGACGCCAAATACACCCGTCTGCACAAACGCCTGATTGAGCGCGGCGGCTTGTCCGATTCTGAACGCAAAATCTTCGAAGCGCTGACCGGCGTCAAACAGGATGCCGATGAAAACGTTTTGCAAAACACTCAAATGCTGAACAACGAAAGCTTTTTCGAGCGAACCATCATGCCGATTGTCATCGACCGATTCATGAAACAGCAACAAATTAAACTCAATCCCGACGCCAGCCGCTACATCAACCATCTGGTCGTCGCCGAATATCTGAACGAATTTAACAACGGAGCCCGTGCGTGGTAGAACTGGAGTTTCAACAAAAAACCAAAAGCCTGATCGACAGCCTGAAGAGCATTTGCGCCAATTATGGCCTGGGCAACGATGGTAATGAATTCAAAATCATCACCCAGACCTTTCTCTATAAGTTCTTAAACGACAAATTCGCTTTTGAAGCCAAAAAAATCGACCCAACGCTAGCGCAAGCCGACAAGTGGGAAGAGGCGCTGGCCAAGCTCAGCGCAGACGATCTGGAAATGCTGCAATTGCAACTGGGGCCGGATACCGCGCGTCTGAAACCCAGCCATTTCATCAATTACCTGTTCAGCCAGCAGAACGCGCCGGATTTCGCCAAACTGTTCGACGACACTCTGATGGACATCGCCATCAGCAACAACGATGTGTTCGCAGTCAAAACCGATGGCGGCGCAAAAGTGGTGCTGTTCGACCGACTCAGCAACTACATTGCCGATGATTCCAAACGCGACGAATTCTGCCGTGCTCTCATCAACAAACTGGTGGAGTTCAGCTTCGAGCGCATCTTTAACCAGAAATTCGATTTCTACGCCACGATCTTCGAATACCTGATTAAAGACTACAACAGCAACAGCGGCGGCAAATACGCCGAGTATTACACCCCACATGCCGTAGCCCGCATCATGGCGGCGATTCTGGTGCCGGAGGATCAGCGCGGTATCGTTAAAAACGTCAGTGTCTACGACCCGTCGGCGGGTTCCGGCACTTTATTGATGAACGTCGCCCACGCCATCGGCGAAAACCGCTGCACGATATACACCCAGGACATTTCGCAAAAATCCTCCAATCTGCTGCGCCTTAACCTGATTCTGAATAATCTGGTGCATTCCATACCCAACGTCGTGCAGGGCAACACCCTGCTGCATCCGTCGCATAAGGATGGCAGCGAGTTAAAACGCTTCGATTACATCGTCTCCAATCCACCGTTCAAAATGGACTTCAGCGACTTCCGCGACGACCTGGACACCAAAGCCAACAAGGAACGTTTTTTTGCCGGTATCCCCAAGATCAAGGCCAAGGCCACCGACAAAATGGAAATCTATCAGTTGTTTCTGCAACACATCATTTACTCGCTGAAATCCGGCGGCAAGGCGGCGGTGGTCGTGCCGACCGGTTTTATCACCGCTCAATCCGGCATCGACAAAGGCATTCGCGAACATCTGGTGAATAAGCAAATGCTGGCCGGCGTCGTATCCATGCCCAGCAATATCTTCGCCACCACCGGCACCAACGTCTCCATCCTGTTCATTGACACGCTGAATTTGGGCAAGGTGGTGTTGATCGACGCCTCCAATCTGGGCGAGAAAATCAAGGACGGCAAAAACCAGAAAACCGTGCTTACCGCCGCCGAAGAGCAACGCATCATCGACGTGTTTAATGGCGAACAGCAGCAAGACGATTTTTCCGTGGTAGTCAGTTACCGCGACATCGCCGCCAAGAATTACTCACTCAGCGCCGGTCAGTATTTCGACGTGAAGATTGAATATGTCGATATTACTCCCGAGCAGTTTGCCTCGAAAATGCAGGCATTTAGCGACAATCTGGATAGCCTGTTTAGTCAGTCGCGTGAGTTGGAAGTGGAAATTAAAAAACAGTTGGCAGGGCTGAAGTATGAGTAATAGCCACGCGTTTATAAAATTCGGTGAAATTGCCGATTTTAGAAATGGGTTAAACTTTGACAAAGAAAGCCACGGTAAAGGCTGTTTGCTGATCGGAGTGGCAGATTTTCAGAAACACTTTACCCCAAGCTATGAATCATTGGAGGAAATTAATCCAGATGGTGTGTCCAGAGAAGAAGACTATATAAAGAAAAACGATCTGATTTTTGTGCGTTCAAATGGGAATAAATCTTTAGTCGGTCGAAGCTTATTTATTGATCGAGATATTCGAGCGCTTTACTCTGGATTTTGTATTAGAGCTAGGCTTAAAAATGATGTCATAAACCCACTTTTTTTGGCTTATTACACCAAAACAAATCATTTTAAGGCTTCAATTTCATATGCTGCTGGCACAAACATTAATAACTTAAGTCAAGGAATTTTAAGTGAGGTAAATGTTCCTCACTATTCAAAGGAAAGTCAGCTAGCAATTACCAATGTACTTTCAGCGATTGACCAAAAAATAGAACTCAACAACCGCATCAACGCCGAGCTGGAAGCGATGGCGAAGACCTTGTATGACTACTGGTTTGTACAGTTCGACTTTCCCTTCGACTTCGCCCAAGGCAAGCCCGCCGCCAACGGCAAACCCTACAAATCCTCCGGCGGCAAAATGGTCTACAACCCAATCCTGAAACGGGAGATACCGGTGGGGTGGAATGCAACATCGCTTTGGGATATTGCCAAATATTACAATGGCCTTGCTATGCAAAAGCATCGTCCAACTAACGATAAGTTTTTGCCTGTGATTAAAATCAGAGAAATGAATGATGGTTTCTCTGATAGCACTGAAAAGGCAAGTATAAATATCCCAAAAGAAGCGGTAGTTAACGATGGCGATGTTTTATTTTCATGGTCGGCTACCTTGGATGTAAAGATTTGGTCACAAGGTCCTGGCGCATTAAATCAGCATATATTTAAAGTAACCTCCGATAAATACCCAAAGTCGTTCTATTATTTCGAGCTTTTAAATTATTTGAATCATTTCAAAATGATGGCCGAATTGAGAAAAACAACAATGGGTCATATTACGCTTGATCATCTTAAGCAAGCGAAAATATCCTTGCCATCACTAGAGCTTTTGGAACAAGCAGCTCAATTTATTGAACCAATATTTAATAAGCATTTGATGCTCGAAAAAGAAAATAGAACTCTAAGCACTATTCGCGATTGGCTCCTCCCCATGCTGATGAACGGCCAAATCACCGTACAATCGGCAACCACGGACTAAGGCCATGACCGTTCCCGCCCACCCCAAGCTATACCACATCGTCCATGTGGATCGGCTGGCCTCGATTATCGAGGCAGGCGGTTTGTGGTGCGATGCGGCGGTGATGGCGAACCAAATCAGTGGCACGACCATCGGTATGAACAACATCAAGCAGCGCCGTTTGCAGGAACTGACGCTCGCCAGCCACCCGGATTTGCACGTGGGCGATTGCGTGCCGTTTTATTTTTGCCCGCGCTCCATCATGTTGTTTATCATTCGCCAAGCGAATCACCCTGAGCTAGACTATCGCGGCGGGCAAACGCCGATTGTACATTTACAGGCCGATTTGTACGCCAGCGTTGCATGGGCACAAGAACAACAGCGACGCTGGGCATTTACTTTGTCTAATGCCGGTTCGTATTATTTTGAGGACCGTTGGGATTTGAACCAACTGAACCAGTTGGATTGGGCGGCTATCCAAACTAATCAATGGAAGGATTGCAAAGAGGGTAAGCAGGCGGAGTTTCTGATGGAGCGCAGTTTTCCGTGGCATTTAATTGAAAAAATCGGCGTGTATTCGACGCCCATTTACAACCAAGTGGCTAATATTGTTCAGGCGGCAACCCACAAACCGCCGGTTGCAGTAAAGCCTGACTGGTATTATTAGAGGATATTATGATTGAATTGACCCATGGCGACATTTTGCGTGCCGACGTGGAAGCCATTGTAAATACGGTGAATTGCGTCGGCGTAATGGGGCGCGGTATTGCCTTGCAGTTTAAAAAAGCGTGGCCGGACAACTTTAAAGCCTATGCCGTAGCTTGCGACAACAAACAAGTTCAGCCAGGTAGTATGTTCGTATATGAAACCGGGCAACTAGCCAACCCGCGCTACATCATCAATTTTCCAACCAAACGCCACTGGCGCGGTGCCAGCCGTATGGAAGATATTGAGTCCGGTCTTGAGGCGCTGGTCGCGACCATTCGGGAAAAAAATATTCAATCAATTGCCATCCCACCGTTGGGTAGCGGTTTAGGCGGTTTGGCTTGGGCGGACGTTAAACCCAGGATTGAACACGCCATGAGCCAGTTGGCTGATGTTCGGGTGTTGATCTATGAACCAAAAGGGGCACCGGAAAACGACACATTGGCGCGCAATACTGCGGTGCCGAACATGACGGCAGGCCGGGCGGTGTTAATCGAATTATTGCAACGTTATCTGGCAGGTTTACTCGATCCGACCGTCTCATTGCTAGAGGTGCACAAGCTACTGTATTTTATGCAGGAAGCAGGCGAACCGCTGCGTTTAAAGTACCGTAAAGCGCATTACGGCCCCTATGCTGAAAATCTTCGGCACGTGCTGAATGCGATTGAAGGGCACTTTATTTCCGGCTATGCCGACGGCGGCGATGCCCCCGATAAAACATTGCAGTTGGTGCCAGGAGCTGTTGAAGAGGCCAATGCCTTTCTGGAAAGTCACCCGCAGACGCGGGATCGTTTTAATCGAGTATCGAAACTGGTAGAAGGTTTCGAATCGCCTTTCGGTTTAGAGCTTTTGGCTACAGTGCATTGGCTTTGCAAATACGAACAGGTTAAGACTTTTGAGGAAGTTGTTCAGGCAACCCATTCATGGAACGACCGCAAACGCCAATTTACACCGAGACAAATTGAGTTAGCGTTGAATATTTTAAACGGTCAACATTGGTTTGCTACTTCTAGTTGACACCCGGCTATGTCAATAGATATAAGCTATTGATTATATGGATTTTCAAGTAGTATGCAGTTGCTTGATATAGGTCTGAATCGAACTTTTAATGCGGTTGTCCCGTGTTCGAATCCCGGACGACCCACCAACCTTGATTCTACAAAAAAGCAGCTTGCGGTATCGCAGCTGCTTTTTTTATGCCCGTACAAGCCATCCGCATCAAAGTGCCAAAATCCCGCTGTGATAACACATTGGAGCAATCTCGCCAATCCTGATCAGAAGGAGACAAGTGCACTTTGTAGCGTAAACCGAAGCCAGTGGCGCGCTTTTTGGTGAGATCCGGCGATTTGATTTTGTAGGTAAAGTATTACCATGGATCAATGGTTTGTTTATTTTATGCTGGCTGAATAAAATAGGTTAAGCCGTCATTCCGCGGAATCCAGAGTTCAGGGACGAATCGAAGCTTGCCATCCATGGCACTGGATACCCGCTCCCGGCGGGTATGACGAGCCTGCGTAAATCCAGCAAAGTTGAATTAAATCTATTCATTGACGCTAATCAGCACCTGATTGATGACAGCCGCCGAAATGCGAAAATCCGAACGATGCAGCACCTCAAAAACTGCTCGCGCGGATGGGATCAAGCCTTGTTTTTTGGCCAATCCGATGATGGCGGCAGTGCCGATAACACGCAGCCCTTTCTCCTTGGCCACGGCACGGCCCGCCCGCTCATCCATGATCAATAAAACCTGACCAAACAGTGTTGGCAGCCAGGCTAAGCCGCCAACTAGCGCCAGCCCAATCAACGGACTGGAGTCTATGACAACTTTATGCGCCATGTGCAAGCTAGACTTGTTTAAGCCATTGTTCAAGGGTGTCTAAATCCTCTTGTACTTCTTCGGCCGTTTGATCGACGACGGGAATGCCTAAACGCGAGACATGGGCGATAAAACCGGCCAACGTCATGTCAGCCAATTTCGCGGAACGCGCCAGAGATAAATTGCCGTCTTTAAACAAGGCGGTTGCCAAGGCTTTGCGTACACCCGGCATGCCGATTATTTTGGCGGATTTGAGCCCCACCATAACAGCGTCGGGTTCGTTTCTGTTCATGACCAACACCATATCCTCGTGAGCCATTCGCAACGCTTCGCTGGGGTTATTTTTTAAACCGCTGACATTGACAGTTTTCATAGGAAAGTCTTATAGGAAGATAAGATGGGATCATTATAAGCCTAATTGCCAACAATCACACGATGATAATGTGCCCCGTATAACGGCTCCATTCGGAGCCCGTTTACTCAAAATCAAACAAACTGATAGTGTCGGGAGAAATATCTTTGGTAGTGAGTGCCGTCATGCCGAATAACCACCAGCGCTCTTCCGGGCACAAAGCTAACCAGCTACGCACGGCAATCGGAATAGGATCGAACTCCATGCCTTCTACTGCACATAGCCTAACCGGCTCATACCAACTGCCCATTCCTATAGTCTGCAATCGCCTGCTCAATTTGATCCCGTGTATTCATAACGAAGGGACCATACTGGACAATCGGCTCATTCAAGGGTCGGGCAGCAAGCACCAGAAAAGCGGCCTCCTCCTTGCCTGCGTGAACTTCTATCCGATCGCCATCGGACAGCACTCCCGCAGCATGTGTTTCCAAAGGATGTCTTTCCGCCATTGAACCGATTTCGGCCTGGCCCTCGTAAACATACACAAATGCGTTATGGCCTTGAGCAATCGGGTGGACAAAATGTCCGCCTGCCGGGAGGCGAACATCAAGGAACAACGGCTCGGTGCTCAGACCCTGGATTGGCCCGGATATGACCTGGTTCTCCACTTCTGCTGTTCCGGCGATGATTTTGACCCGGCCCCCGCCCTGCAAGCTTAGGATGGGAATGGCCTCGGGCTGAATATCCTGGTAGGCGGCCGGTTTCATTTTCTCGGCAGCGGGCAAATTCACCCAAAGCTGGAAACCGCGCATGCGTCCGCTCTCTTGTTGCGGCATTTCGGAGTGAATGATGCCGCGTCCGGCGGTCATCCATTGCACCGATCCAGGCTTCAAGTCGCCCCGGTTTCCCAGGTGGTCCTGGTGCAACATGTGCCCGTCCAGCATGTAAGTCACCGTCTCGAAACCACGGTGCGGGTGATCGGGGAAGCCGGCGATGTAATCGCCGGCATTCATCGAGGAAAATTCGTCCAGCATCAAAAATGGATCGAGACGCAGTTCCTGGGATTGTCCAAGACTGCGCAACAACTTGACGCCGCCGCCATCGACGGTAGAGATGGCTTTGATCACTTGTTTCAATGTTCGAGTTTGCATATCGTACCCTTATATATCGAATGCCATATTCATGCCGCCAAGTTGGCGAGTTGCTGTTGGGCTTTGGCCAATGCCGCATCCTTGTTTGCCTCGCCCATGTTGAGTCCTTCGGCATAAACGAATTCGACATCGGTGATACCTAAAAAACCGAGGAAGTTCCGCACATAGCCAGTTTGGCTGTCGAGCGGCGTGCCGGCGTACAGTCCGCCGCGCGTGGCGAAGACATAGGCCTTCTTACCGGTCAGCAAGCCTTCGGGGCCGTTTTGGGTGTAGCGAAAAGTCACGCCGGCCCTGGCAATATGGTCGAAGTAAGCCTTCAACGTCGAAGGAATGCCGAAGTTATACATCGGCAAACCGATCACGATGACCTCGGCCTGTTTGACTTCGTCGATCAGTGCATCCGACTCCGCCACAAGGGCCTGTTGTTCCGGGGTTCGCGCTTCCGGCGGCGCAAAAAATGCCGTCACCCGCGGCGCGTCAAGGTGCGGCAAGGGATTCTGTGCCAGGTCGCGAACGACCACCTGTGCATCCGAATGATTTGCGCGCCAGGCGGCGACAAATTGATCGGCGAGTTGGCTGGACTGTCCGCCGGAAGAAAATATGCTGGAGTTGATTTGTAGCAGGGTTTTCATGAGGTTATCCTCCGTTGCTGAATGTGCTTACATTAAACACCCAACTCATTCGATAAAAAAGTATAATATTTTGCTTATACCAATCTAATAATCAGATTAATTATGAAAACACCTCACATTACCCTCGAACAATGGCGATCCCTGATCGTGGTGGTGGATGCCGGCGGTTACGCCCAGGCGGCGGAAATCCTGAATAAAAGCCAATCTGCGGTGACTTATGCGGTGCAAAAAATCGAGTCTCTGCTGGGCGTGAAGGCGTTCGAGATTCAGGGACGCAAAGCCATACTCACGCCGACCGGCCAGATGCTCTACCGCCGTGCATTAGCCTTAGTCGAGGAGGCCGGCGATCTGGAGCGAGCGGCGCACACGCTTTCGGCAGGTTGGGAGGCCGAGATTCACGTCGCGGCGGAAATCCTGTTTCCTTCACGACTGCTGTTGACCAGCCTGGACCGCCTCGGCCAGGAAAGCCCTCGCACACGGATTGAATTGATTGAGTCGGTGCTCGGAGGTACTGATGATGCGCTGCTCAAGGGCGAAGCCGACCTGGTGATTTCACCCCGGATGCCACCGGGTTTTCTCGGCGAACTGTTGATGCGAATTCGCCTGATCACCGTCGCCCATGCCGATCATCCCTTGCATCGGTATGGCCGCGAGTTGACCCGTCGCGACTTGCGCGCCTATCGGCATGTGGTGGTCCGGGATTCGGGCAGCAAGCGCGACCGGCGCGCGGTATCCGTCGAAGTCGATCAGCGCTGGACGGTGAGCCAGATTGCCACGTCGATCCAGGCCGTCTCTATGGGCTTTGGCTTTGCCAGACTTCCGGAAGAGCATATCCGGGAGGAGTTAAAAACAGGACTGCTCAAGCCGCTGCCATTGCGGGAAGGCGGCATCCTTGAAGTCCCGCTCTATATGATCCTGGCCAATCCGGACCTTGTCAGCCCAGGCGTTCGGCGACTGGCCGAGATCATCAGGGAAACCTGCAATCAGTCGATGTCCACCGAGCCATAACACATGGAAGAAAAACATGGCGACGATCGATAGACTCTCCGATTTACCCGTCATTGGAATGACCGGAAATGTTCCACTCGTCAATGGTCAAGCCGGCTTTCGGACGATAGGAAACAGTATCCAGAGCACTTTTCTGGATGAGCTCTACCCGCTCGATGATTTGCTGGTCCAGCATGAAGCGCAGTTCCCATTCCATCGCCAGGTCGGCAGGCAAGCTGTCGATGCGATGGTGTTCCGTGTAGCTTTGTTTCAATAGAGCATAGATGTCGGCCGCCTCCGTCCTGATCTCCTGCGGCTCACCTTGCAGCACCTGCGCCGCATTCTCCAGGGCGCTTGCCAGCGCTGCATCGAAAGCACGGCTATGTTGTTGCAGTTCATCAGGAAAACTGCTGAATTGTTGACCGCTCAGCAAGCGATAGCGGCGCCGAATCTGTAGCAAGCCGGACAGGTTTCCGGCGGCTTCAATCATCGCGCTCAGCGCTTTTCTTTCGTTGGCTTTGTCGATCACTCTTGCATCCGGCTCCAGTATGGCGTGAACCACCAAATCCTGCGCTGCAGCCAGATCTTTTTCTGCGGCCAGGCGCAATGGCAGCGTATGCTTGAGCAATAGGCTCAATTCCGGCAGCCGGGTTGTGAGCTTGGCGAGTGTGTGTAATGCCGCGGCGCCATGGTGGCGGGCCAGCACGATCGAACGCCGCGGCCATAGCGCATAGTCGAGTACTCCCATCACGATCACACCGAGCAAAATGCCTATAACCCGGTCACGCGGCAGATCGAGATCCGCGACCGGACCAAAATCATGCAAGACGAACAGCGCGAACGAAAACCCGAGTTGCCTGCCCATATAAGCGATCCGTTCGCTGCCGGAGGAAATCCAGGCCGCCATGGCCCAGAACGGGGCCGTCGCCAGCGCAAAGCCGGCGATGGTGTCGAGCTGGGACTGGAATACCAGTACATAAAAATAGGCGCAGAGCCCGCCCAGGGCCGCCCCCGACAAACGCAATAGCGAGAGCCTGTAGTCGGCGCCGAGGCTGGTTTGTGCGGCGACCAGACAGGTGGGTATGGCGGTATTGATGCCCGGCCAGTCCAGGCTTTCGATGATCAACGTGCAGAGTATCGCACCGAGCGAAAATTTGATTCCGAATTGCAGGCTGTCGGCATGCGCAGCCCAGAAGTCATAGCCAAACCAGGCTGGAAACCAGCCCTCGGTTTCATTATCATCGGTTTCAGCGGCTAGGGTTTTAATTTCAGGCGCAGGCTCATGCAAGTCATGCAGCAACCCGGCGATCCGTTGGAGCGCGCGCCAAATGGAGGTTAACAGCGAAGGGTGAGTTTGCAGCGAATAACGGTGCAGCACGTCATCGGATAGCAGCGTCTCTATTTGCCCGGAAACATCGCGCGATTTTTCCACGCCTTGCCGTAGCGTTGCGCAGGCGCTTTGCAAAGCCAGGTAGACATTTAATTTTTCCTGATTCATCGGTTGAGCGCGATACTCCACCGTCAACACCTGGTCCAGCCAGAGGGCCAGTTGCCGCAGGCCGTCGATTTCAAGCAGAAGGGCAAGGTAGGTATCATGCCGTTTATGCGTGGAAGGATGTATCAGTTCCGCATTGGCCAGCAAACCCATCACTTTGCCGAAGCTGCCGGGGCTCGACAGTTTCGCGATGACCCGGTCATGGATCGTCACGCCGCTGTCGGCCAGGCGCGTACTCAAAATAGATTCCACCGCCATCAGTTGCTCAGCTATGCTCGCCTTCAGCAGCTTCTGCGGGTCTTGCGGCTTAATGATCAGGTGCACCACCGTCCAGGAGCCGATAGCCAGCACGCCAATGATCGGGATATTCCACAAGGCGTTGTAGATGCCTTGATCGGGAGCGCTTGGGCTGTACAGCACCGCCACCGAATACCATAGCGCAATGCCGGTGGGCCAGGCGGTCAGGCGTGCATGAAACAGTGCGGCCGCCATGATGATGAAAGACAAGGGTAAGAGCAGCCAAGCCTCATTGCCGGCTAACATCAGCGTCAATACCGATATGATAGTGGTGACGATGATATAGCCCAGCTGACGCATCCCGAATGCCAGCGATTGGCCGGCATTCGCATAGGCATCGTAACTCAGACAGATCAGCAGCGCGATCGCCCCCAACGGAGGCACATGCAAGGCTTGGCTGACTAGCGCAATGGTCAGCGACACGATGAACAGGCGAAATGCAGCGACCCGCCGCCCTGGAAAATCGCTGAGTTCAGCCGTCAGGAATTGCGTCAGGCCGGTGCCGAACCAAAGGCGGCTTCGACTTTTGTCCGAAAACGAAGCGTCCTGCGTATCGCCGTTGTTCATTGCTGCATCCGGGTTTTGCCGGCTCCCTCCTCACTGGCCGGCGAAACCTTAGGAATTTCGGCTGGACGATCCAGAACGGTGACAAAAGCGGTCATACCCATGCGCAGCGGATGCTCGGGGTCGCGTTCCTTTATCTCGATCCGCACCGGAAAACGCGATGCCAGGACAACCCAGTGCAAGGTGCGCTCAACCTCCGGCAATACGCCTTGTTGCTTCGTATTATCGGGAGAGTTGGCCCAGCCGATACCGGTCACCACCCCGCTAAAGCGTTTTCCCGGATAGCCAACCAGAAAAACTTCGGCGTCCTGGCCGGGACGGATGGATTGCAGATACGTTTCTTTGAAGTTGGCGATCGCATACCAGTGGCGGTCATCGACCAGCGCGAACAACTGTGTTCCGATCTTGGCGTATTCGCCTTCGCGGGTGTTCAGGTTGGTGACATAGGCATCGAAAGGCGCCCTGACCGAACAGTATTCCACGTCGAGTTCGGCGGCGGCAACGACCGCCTTGGCCGCTTCGATGTGGGCATTGACGTTACCGACCTGGGCAATTAACGACACGGCGCGGCGGCTCTCGCTTTTGGCTTCGGCGATCGCGCTCCGGGCCGAAAGCTCCTTGGCCCGCGCATCCGCCAACTCTGCACGCGAGGCAGCGTACTTGGAACGGGCCTGCTTGAGCTCATCCGCCGTGACGTATTGTTTCTCCGCCAATGGCTCAATGCGTTCGAGATAGTTATGCAGATACTCATCCTCGGCCTCGATTCGGTTGATTTCAGCCTCGGCAGCGGCGCGCTGGTGTTCGAGCCGCACGATGGCAATCTCTGCGGAACCGCTGGAGGCGCGCCGTGAATCCACTTCTTTTTCGGCCAGCAGCAATTCCGCCCTGGCCTGATCCAGTTTGGCCTGATAGGGGCGTGGATCGATCACATACAGCAAATCGCCCTTTTTGACGTATTGATTGTCTTCGACATGCAATTCCACGATACGGCCGCTCACCTGGGGCGCGATGCCGACGATGTTGGCCCTTACCATCGCATCGTTGGTGCGGGGGTGCTGATAGTTGATGCGCCAGGCCAGCGCTCCGGTGATCAGCGCGCCCAGCACGATTAATGCACCGATGATACGCCCGAGCGTCATGCGGCGTTTAAGGTTTATATCGTAATGATCGGTTTGACTGTTTTCCATAATGAACGGCGCCCGTGTTTACGTCGAGTAAAATAACAACCAGATCACAAAGGTGCACAACGCCCACAGGCTCGGCACGATCAATAGCGGCGGCCCGAGATACGGCGCCAGCCTGTGCCGCACCAATTGCCACATCAGCACCATGCTTGCCATCAGCCCGGCAAGAATACAGATAACCCAGGCAGGCCAGAACGAACCCTGAATACTCAGCATCGGGTCGCAAGCCGTCAAAAAAAACGCGGAAATAACCGGAACCGCCGTTTTTCGTAAACTCGACAGGAACGTCATCATTTGCGCCTGGGCATGGAGGAAAACTTCAATAATTTTCGTAATATCATAGGGTTGATTTTAGGGTGTATTCAACGGGGCCGGATTTTACAATAAATGAGTTTTCAAAAGTCAGCTAGGGAAGGCTACGACCCAGCCCTTCGCCATCCGTATTCAAATCTCCCCGGCTTTGCCCTCCGGAAGCATAAACCAGGGTTGC
Organism: Methylomicrobium lacus LW14; assembly: GCF_000527095.1. NCBI lineage: Bacteria > Pseudomonadati > Pseudomonadota > Gammaproteobacteria > Methylococcales > Methylococcaceae > Methylomicrobium > Methylomicrobium lacus. The sequence goes on from NZ_AZUN01000001.1 coordinate 1,336,974, forward strand.
CGCGGATCGCAGCAAGGTGGCGCGGCTATCGATTTCGGTATAACGGGCGCGCGCCAGATCCTTTTGCGCGGACAGCAGTTCTATCACCGTCGAAAATCCGTGGGTATAAGACTCTTGTGTGGCGGCATAAGATTCTTCGGCGGCTTTCAACAAGGCTAACGCAAACTCGCGTTTTTCCAGCGCGGTTTTGGTATCGGCATAGGCTTTCCAGATATCGCGCATAATTTCCAGACGCAAGGCTTCAAGCTCAGCCCTGGAAGCCTCTTTCCGGGCCTCCGCTTCGTGCACCGCATTGCTGCGTTCAAAGCCGTCGAACAAGGTCCATTCCACGTTCAGCATCGCGGTGCCGACCAGATTGCTGGCCGAATAGGTCTCGTTACCGGGCGGATTTGTGCGCACATTTCCCCAGTATTGATTGCCAATCGTGCCGCCAAGGGAAAACTTGGGCCAGAATTCGGCCCTGGCCTTCTTCACTTCCGCTGCGCGCGCGCGCAATTCCGCAAGACGCGCCATCAGATCGGGACGTTGCTCCAAGGCCTGATCGACAATTTTTTCGACCGACGGCTCAAGGCCTGCCGGCAACGGCAGCTTGCTCAGGTCGATCAGTTTCAGGGTATAAGAAGGCGAGATGCCCAGGTTCGTCGTCAGATCGGCCTTTGCCTGAAGCACAGAACCGCGGGCATCCTGGAGATCATAGCTGGATTTCGCCTGCTCCTGAAGCGCCAGCAGCAAATCGGGACGTGTCGCCAGCCCCTTGCCGAGTTTCGCCTGAACCGAAGCCGAGCTGACGCTGGCGGACTCAAAGGTTTGCTGTGCCGCCGTGACCTTGGCCACCGCCGCCTGATAAGCGAAAAAACTGCTTGCAACCCGATAGGCTATTTCCTGGTGTTTGCGGTTGAAGGCAAAATTTGCGGCGTTCAAACGCTCTGCGCCCGCATCGACCTGGGCTTCCCGGCGTCCGAAATCGAACAGTGTCCACGCCAGATCCAGGCCGCCATAAGAGGAGTGGCCATCGCTGACCAACGCGCCGCCGGGGATCGGGAAGCTGGTTTTGAAATATTGCCCGAACGCCATCGCCGTCAGCGTCGGATACCAGGCGCTGCGATTCCTTTCGAGCCTGGCAGCGGCGGCTTTCGCCTCTTCCCAACTCACCCGGGTTTCCGGATTCGCATGCAAGGCCAGATCGACCAGCGCAGGCAGATCGTAGATTTGCAGGGTATCGATCTGGCTTTCTTCAAGCGAACGGCTGGATAGTGGGAGTTGCTGAATGCCGGCTGTGATCGTGTCATCATGCCAGTCAACGGCGGGGGCGGGCGGAGCCGACAAAGAGGGTTCATCCCATTGCGCGGCGCTCGGCGACACGCAAGCGGTCAATACCAGCACTGTTGGTATCGCCGCAACACTGACAATCCGAGGCAGGCATGCCAACAATCGAAGCAAATTATCGTATCTGTGGCGCAGCACCTCTCGCAAACTTAATGACACTTTGTTCAAACGTTAATTTTGTTATGGAATGACTGTATTTTCGGAAGCTTAACCTGCTGTTGAAAAACGCATTTTGCAAAATTCGGCACCGATTGAATACCTCATACAGCAATAAATCCTGGTTTACAAGATTAACATAATTTCTATAGACCGGACTATTGCTGTATTAGTAACTTCTGTATTTCTCAAAACCGACCGAATCTGCCTGCTACCAACATCAAAACCCTTATCCGTAAATCACGAATAAGGGGTGTTGATGAGCTTAAATTGGCTGGCTTGTTAGGTACAGCCATGGCCAGCTTAGTGGGAAGAGGCATAGATTTGTTGAATTTCCTTATAGCGGTTGGCTGCATCGGTTAACGATTCCTTGGCCGCCTGCACATCGTTGTTCTTCAGTGCGTTACGCGCTTGATTCAAGACGCCACTGGCCCGGTTGCGTTTCACATCGAGCACATTATTAGCGATATCTTTTTGCGTTTGGCGGGCGTCGGAAACTATCTTGCCCACCGCCTCGTTGTCGGTGCCATTGTTCAGGGCCGTAATCGCTTCTTCGACTTTTGCTAGCGTCGTATCGATAGCCACTTTAACATCTTCATACGTTGGATTTGCGACCGCAAAAGCGCTGGATGACGCCGCAGTGATAACGAAAGAAGCCAGAATTTTTTTGAATGTGTTCATAAGGTAAACCTCGGAGTAGATAAATAGAGTCTGTTTACATAGCGATTGAAATGAGCTTTGTGTAAGCCGGATTCGGGTTAATCGCTAAGTACGGTGAAATTCTAGCAGAATATGTACTAATAAGAACTATATTTGTTCTAATAAAAACAATATTTTTTAAAAGTCTCCCCTACGCACTCCGCACCTTTACCGCACCATATGAATTTAACCAATATATTTCAATTATTTATGTTGCTTTAATGACATCCTGCGCGTGCATTGGCTTGACGTTGAACTGCGCACGCTTTAAGCCGCAGCACCGGCAAAGGTTGCCGAAAATCACGAAAACAATGCCAAACTTCTGCCGCATGACCTCACCGCAAGATCGCATTTACGAGGCCAAATCTGTACGCTTTCGGGTTATTTTCCAGCGTCGGCGTTCAACTAATCACCGTTGCTGACCAAGCCACATGACGGTAAAAAACTTGAGGTTATTGAGGATTAAGATTATTATTTTTGTTCTAATTAGAACAAAAAGGTTAAAATATTATGCAGTCTCTCTCCACCTTCCCCAACGTACTGCGTGAATTAACACGAACCCATCAGACATCAAAACGCTTGACGCGGCTTTACTGCGGTTGCGTCGAGGTGTCACGGCAGCGCGTTGCAATGCAAGCGGAGAGCTTTCAACCGAAACGGATGGCTGGTGCGCCAAAGTTAAAGCTGTCTGCAAACATTATCAAGAAGAGAGTCCCGCCCAAAATGGCTGAGACTGACGTCCGGCGAATCATCTGACCAAAATCTTGTACGCCCACCCGCTTACACCCATTTCCTGTACGCTGAATTACTCCTCCCGTTGCCAAGCCAGCACAATCCGTGTAGATTTATGCTTACAGGCACCCATTCCCGCCCTCGCCTCTGCTTTCACACTAATTTAATCTCATTAGGTTTGTTTTTTGCTTATACTGAATTTGGCGAGGGCCGAGTTGCCTTATGCATTAGCAAAAGGAAATATCCTAATTTATCTCACAAAGTACAAATAACGCCGTCCGCATCCGCGCTCGCCGGTTAAAAGAGCATGGCGTTAATGCAAATTCGATAGAAGGAAAAGTTCGTTGGCCGAAATTTATAATATCAAGACAGGTTATCCTTATCCCGCCGGCGCGACGGCGAATCCAAACGGCGTCAATTTTTCGATTTTCAGCCGTCATGCGACAGCCGTTGAGTTGTTGCTGTTTGAAACCGCCGAAAGCCTGGAGCCGTTTCAGTCGATCACGTTGCAAACGCAAGTAAACCGGACCTTTTACGCGTGGCATGTCTTTGTCGAAAAGTTGCCGGCCGGTGTCTGGTACACCTGGAGGATGGACGGCCCGAACAATACTCCGCAATCGGGACAGATGTTCGACAAGGACAAACATTTGCTCGATCCGTGCGCGCGCGCGGTCAGCCAGAAACTTTGGGACCGGAAGGCCGCCTGTTTGCCGGGCGACAATATCCGCACCTCGATGCGCAGCATGGTGATCGATGACCATTATGACTGGGAAGGCGACGTGGCGTTGGCGATACGCAGCGAGAACGCGATCATTTATGAATTGAACGTGGGCGGCTTTACCCGTCATCACAGCGCCGGAGTCAAACATCCGGGCACCTTTGCCGGCCTGATCGAGAAAATTCCTTACCTGAAAGAACTCGGCATCACGCATGTCGAATTGCTGCCGGTGATGGCGTTCGACGAACAGGACGTACCGTCCGGCACCGCGGATCTGGGCCTGTCGAATTACTGGGGCTACAGCACGCACAGTTTTTATAGCCCGCATCCAAGCTACTGCGTGACGCCGGAACAAGGCACACATATCCAGGAGTTTCGCGATCTGGTCAAGGCCCTGCACAAGGCAGGCATCGGCGTGATTCTGGACGTGGTGTTCAATCACACCGCGGAAGGCGGCACAGGCGGGCCGATCATCAATTTCAAGGGCATCGACAGCGAAATTTATTACCACATCGATTCCTTGAACAAGACCATATTCCGCGACTATACCGGCTGCGGCAACACGGTCAACGCGAATCACCCTTTCGTATCCAATTTTATCGTCGACTGTCTCGAATACTGGGTCGAGAACATGCATGTCGACGGCTTCCGCTTCGACCTGGCCAGCGCGATGGCGCGCGGCGAAGGCGGCATGCCGCTGCGTGATCCGCCGGTATTGTGGGCGATCGAATTATCCGAGAAGCTGGCCAGAACCAAACTGATCGCCGAAGCCTGGGACGCGGCCGGTTTGTACCAGGTCGGCAGTTTTCCGGGCTACCGCTGGGCCGAATGGAACGGCATCTACCGCGACGCGGTGCGGCGCTTCCTGCGCGGCGAAAAAGGTCTGATCGGCGATCTGGCGACGCGCCTGTGCGGCAGCAGCGACCTCTACCATCCCGAAGGGCGTCTGCCGATCAACAGCATCAATTTCATCACCTGCCACGACGGCTTTACCCTGCTCGACCTGTTCAGCTACAACGACAAGCACAACCTGGCGAACGGCGAAAGCAACCGCGACGGCTGCAACCATAACTTGAGCTGGAATTGCGGCATCGAAGGACCGACCGACAACCCGGATGTCAACGAGTTTCGGATCAAACAGGTCAAAAACGCGTTTGCGATTTTGCTGCTGAGTCAGGGCGTACCGATGTTTCTGGCCGGCGACGAACTGCTGAAAACCCAGCACGGCAACAATAACGGCTGGTGCCAAAATAACGAATTGACTTGGTTCGACTGGAATATCAGCGCTGGCAAGCGCGAGATCATGCGCTTCGTGCAGCGCATGATCGCCCTGCGCAAACGCAATCCGTCGTTGATGCGCCGCCGCTTCCTGAGTGGCCAGAAACACAACGAAAACAACTTGCCCGATATTTCCTGGCACGGCGCGCGGATCGACCAACCGAACTGGTACGACCCGGAAGCGCGTGTGCTGGCGTTCACACTGGCCGCCGCCAGCGAAGGCAGCGGGCATCTGCATGTGATGTTGAACATGTCGGACAGCAAGGTCGAAATGGAACTGCCGCCGCTTAAACACATGAGCTGGCACCTGGCGATCGACACCTCCAAAACGTCCCCGCACGACGCGATCGATCCCAAGGACCAGACCAAACATAAACGCAAGCATTACACGGCCGAGCCGAAATCGGTCGTTGTGATGGAAAGTTCCCCCTCAACATGGCGGGAATTTTAAACCCGCGGCATAACCCCAAAAAGGGCGTTTAAACGCCCTTTTTTATGTCCATATTTGTCTTTACACCTGCCCGGCGAACCGATTTCCGATAAAATCCATGGACTTGCAGGCCTATGTGAATAGGCTTGATCTTCAGCGCCTTCTTTCACCGCTCCGTCCGCTCCATTCCCCAAGATGCCGCATCCCAACCGGGCATTTAATTTTCTCTAAATAATTTTTGTTTACGTCTATGTAAAACAAGTACATATTGCTATAATTTAAACGAAATTATCATTGATTTGGGCGGCGGCCATGAGACATTTCGCTAACTTATTCTTTTTGCTGGCGTTACAACTTTTTTCCAGCCTCGTCCTGGCGGAACCGGTGAATGTCAACTCATTGCATTTCTGGAGTTCGGCGAAACAAAGCCGAATGATGATAGACGTGTCTGCCATTCCCGCGCATAACATTTCATGGGTCAACCAGCCCGACCGGCTGGTGATCGATATTGACAACGCGCGCCTGAAGGGAAAGCTGTCGCAGCCGCCGGCTTCGCATCCTTTTTTTTCCAGCATCCGCGCGAGCCAGAAACAGAAAGTCCTAAGAATCGTGGCCAACCTGAAAAGACAGGTCGGTTATGAAAGTTTCACGCTGAATCCGAACAAGATGTATGGCCACCGCCTGGTCGTCGATCTGACCGATAAAGGCCCACTCTCCGCTGGCGATGCCGCTTCGGAAAAGCCGATCGCGCGCGCGGCTAAAACCGAAACGAAGGCATCCGCCCTGCAAAAAGTCACAAAGAAAGGCGGTAATCCGGCCAAAGAAACGTTGCCGGCCGAACGTAGCGGCAGAAACATCGTGGTTGCGATCGATGCAGGACATGGCGGCGAAGATCCGGGCGCGCATGGCCCCGGAGGCACCGAAGAGAAGCGCGTGGTGCTCGCGATCGCCAAAAAACTGGCGGCGCTGATCAATAGCCAAAAGGGTATGCGCGCGGTGTTGGTGCGTAAAGGCGATTATTATGTCGATCTCAGAAAACGCATGGAGATTGCCCGCGCCGCCAATGCCGATTTGTTTGTTTCGGTGCATGCCGACGCCTATCAGAAAGCCGATGTGAAAGGCGCATCGGTATTTACGCTGTCCAACCGCGGCGCTTCGAGCGAAGCGGCGCGCTGGCTTGCCAACAGCGAAAACGCGGCCGATCTGGTCGGCGGCGTCCGCCTTGACGACAAGGAAGAGGTGCTGGCGTCGGTGCTGCTGGACTTATCGCAAACCGCGACGCTGGAGGCTAGCAGCAATGTCGCCAAGCATGTGCTGAAAAGTTTTCAAAACATTGGCGGCCTGCATTTTACGACCGTGCAGCAAGCGGGTTTTTTGGTGCTGAAATCACCGGACATTCCATCTATCCTGGTCGAGACGGCGTTTATTTCCAATCCGGGCGAAGAGCGTAAACTGAATAGCACGGATCATCAGTCGACTATTGCGACGGCGATTTTCAAAGGCGTGCGCAGCTACTTCAAGCAATATACGCCGAACGACACACGGGTGGCGGGACTGTAAAGGGTTTCGTCAGGGGCGGGTTGTGCATCCTCTTTCGTTCCGAGGCCCCATATGACGTCCAGACCTGCCAGGTTTTAAAAACCTGGCAGGTCTCCGGCATTCCCACACGCCACAGGGGAGCGCCGAAAGCTTGGCTTATGTCTTTTTCTTCCTTTGCCGCGACCTGCTGCGAGACTTCGTCTTGGCAGCCGCACTGCGTTTTTGGATCAATTCAAAATCAATCTTCTTTTCATCCAAGTCAACGCGCACGACCTGGATCTTGACGCTGTCGCCCAAGCGGAACACCGTGTTGGTGCGCTCGCCGCGGAGCTGGCGGCTGACCGGATCGAAATGGAAATAATCCTGGCCCAGATTGCTGATATGCACGAGGCCTTCGACATAAATCTCTTCGAGTTCGACGAAAAAACCGAACGAGGTAACCGCCGAGATCAAGCCGGAAAACTCCTCGCCGATCTTATCCATCATGTACTCGCATTTGAGCCAGAGCACCACGTCACGGGTCGCATCGTCGGCGCGCCGCTCGTTCGCGGAGCAATGCTCGCCGAGCAATACCATATCGGGATGGCTATAAACGAAACTTTCCGGTTTTTTGCCCTGCAAGGCGTGGCGGATACCGCGGTGCACGAGCAGGTCGGGATAACGGCGGATTGGCGAGGTGAAATGCGCGTATTCTTCTAGCGCCAAACCGAAATGGCCTTTTATATCGGGACTGTAAACGGCCTGCGACATCGAGCGCAGCAGCACGGTTTGAATCAGATGCGCATCGGACCGCTCCTTGATCGACTGCATCAGGTGCATGTAATCGAGCGGCGTCGGCTTTAGGCCGCCGCCCAGCTTCAAGCCGACTTCGCCGAGAAAAGTTTGCAGCGCCAGCAATTTGTCCGCACTGGGGCCTTCGTGAATGCGCAGCAGTTTGGGAATTTTTTTCTTGTTCAAAAAACGCGCCGCCGCCATGTTCGCCGCGATCATGAACTCTTCGATCAGTTTATGCGCGTCGTTGCGCACCAGCGGCACGATGCGGTCGATTTTACGCTCCTTGCCGAAAATGATCCGCGTTTCCTGGGTATCGAAATCCATCGCGCCGCGCTCTTCGCGGCTGAGGCGCATCGCCTGATACAAGGCATACAGCTCCTTAAGATGCGGCAGAAGCACCTTATGTTTGTTGGAAAGGGCTTTGTCATTCTCGACCAGCATCTTCGAAACTTCGGTATAGGTCAGCCGTGCATGCGAGCGCATCACGCCTTCGAAGAAGCTCGATCGGACCACGTGCCCCTGACCATCGATCAATAGCTCGCAGACCATGCACAGCCGGTCGACATGCGGATTCAATGAGCAGAGTCCGTTCGACAAAATCTCCGGCAGCATCGGGATCACTTTTTCCGGAAAATACACCGACGTGCTGCGGTTTTTCGCCTCCTGATCGAGCGCCGTGCTGACTTGAACATAATGCGAAACGTCCGCGATCGCGACCAGGAGTTTCCAGCCTTTCGAGGTTTTTTTGCAAAACACCGCATCGTCAAAGTCGCGCGCGTCCTCGCCATCGATCGTGACCAGCGGCGTATTGCGCAAATCGACCCGGTTTTGCTTGGCCGCTTCCGGCACCTCCTCGCTGAATGACTGGATTTCTTCGAGTAGCGCTTCCGGCCATTGGTAAGGTAAGCCATAAGAGCGAATCGCCATTTCGATTTCCATGCCGGGCGCCAGATGATCGCCAAGCACTTCAATCACACGGCCGATCGGCTGCCGGACCTTGGTCGGCTGCTCGAGGATTTCGGCGATCACGATCTGGCCGGGTTTCGCCGCACCGAAGTGGCCTTGCGAAATCAGCACGCTCTGCGCGATATTTTTGTTATCGGGCACGACATAGAAAAAGCCGTCCTTCACAAAACGGCCGACGACCTGCTGCGTATTGCGCTCCAGAATTTCGACCACCGCGCCTTCTCGGCGGCCTTTTTTATCGAGACCGGCAATGCGCACCATCGCGCGGTCGTTATGCAGCAGCGCGTTCATCTCGCGCGGCGACAGATACAGATCATCCGAACCGTCGTCGGGGCGCAGGAAGCCATAGCCGTCCGGATGTCCGAGAATACGCCCGACGATCAAATCCTTGTTATTGACCAGACAGTATTTCTGTCCGCGGTTGAACAATAATTGTCCGTCTCTTTCCATCGCCCGGAGACGCCGGCGCAGCGCTTCCAGTTGCTCGTCGTCGCTCAGCGCGAAAGCTTCGGCAATTTCCGCACGCTTGAGCGGCTTGCCGGCATGCTCGATGTATTGCAGGATCAGTTCGCGGCTCGGAATCGGACGCTGATATTTTTCGGCTTCGCGTTCGGCGTAGGGGTCGTGGGTTAAAGTGAAGTCAGCGACTTTTTTTGACTTTGACGGCATTTAGAAATGAATAAATAACTTGGATGGGATGAGTGGATTGAACGCTTGCCCCGAAGATTTGGCGGCATCGAAAAAATCCAGGATAAAAACTTGATTGCTCAACATGTTGATATATGATACACGCTTCCAGGCCTGGAGATTAAAAAAACTCGCGGCGTTGGCGCAAAAATCTCTGCGTCGGCGCCTGAAATGACGCACGTTTTATCGGAAGCCAGTAAAAAAATTTTAAATTTGTTTGACAACCTCAAAATCGGCACGTATAATGTGCAAATCAACTGAGATAACACATCGCCTGCCGAGGTGGTGAAATTGGTAGACACGCTAGCTTCAGGTGCTAGTGGGCGCAAGCTCGTGGAGGTTCAAGTCCTCTCCTCGGCACCATAATTACTCCGTAATTATGGACATCAAAAATCAAGACTATCTGCATTTCCTCTCCTTAGCGACATCTTCTATCAACCGATAGAAAAATTCTCTACCCGACCATTAAAATCGCAAGCTATTAAACTGCCTTGGTTTTCGCCATTTCAGTATGGCTCCGAAATAAGGAATTGAGCTTTCGCGCCACTTCGGCGACTGAAGGTAAACCCTACCCGGCCAAAAGCCTGATTTTACGCCCCAAAAAACTTATTGGAATTGTATTATTTGTTGCGCGCGATGGCAACCTCGTCAAAAGCGTTTGCGCACAAGTTTTTTAACCGCTCCGCAAAAATATCGACGCTAATCAGCCGTCCTGCGTCCTGCACGCATAAGCGGATAGCCAAATCCGCCGCCGGCAACATCCCCTCGCCCATTTCGGGCCACTCGAAGATACAGACGGCTTCGTCGTCCAGATAATCGCGAATGCCGATCCATTCCAGCTCTTCCGGATCGGCCAGGCGGTAGAGATCGAAATGATAAACTTTCCGGCCGCCGATCTGGTATTCTTCGACCAGCGTATAAGTCGGGCTCTTCACCGCGCCGAGATGACCCGCCGCCTGTAAAAAACCGCGGACCAGCGTGGTCTTGCCCGCGCCCAGGTCGCCATATAGAAACACCAAACATTTCGCCGGCAACAGGCGCCACAACTCCGCGCCGAACTGCTCGGTTGCTTCCGTGGATTCTAAATAGCGTTGCATCAATTCACCAACTGTCTCAAAAAGGGCAATAAATCGGTCGCGAGCAGGCCGCGTTCGCCGTTCTTCGCGGCCGCCAGATCGGCGGCGCGGCCGTGCAAAAACACACCCTGTTCGGCCGCCTCCTGTAAATCGAGGCCTTGCGCGATTAATCCCGCGATCACGCCGGACAACACATCGCCCATACCGCCCGAGGCCATGCCGGGATTACCGGTCGTCGACACCCCGATTTGTGATGCGCTTGCAATCAAAGTCCCCGCACCTTTCAATACCGCGATACCGCCGTAAGCCGCGCGGATCGCAGATGCCGCCGCGAAACGATCCTGCTGCACGGATGGCGTGGGGCAGCTAAGCAAGCGTCCTGCCTCGCCGGGATGCGGCGTCAAAACCCAGTTCGGTTTGCTGAGCGGAGATACGGCCAATAAATTCAACCCGTCCGCATCGAGCACGATCGGCTTGTCTGATTCCAGCACGGCACTGAACATTTCCTTGCCCCAGGCGCCCTGCCCCAACCCAGGTCCCAGCACCACAACATCGGCCTTGTCTAACAAAGGAGTTAGACCCGTACCTCTTTCAACGCCGCTGCACATCAACTCCGGCCGGTTCAGATTCATCAAACCGGCATGCTCCTTACGCGTCGCGATGCTGACCAGGCCCGCGCCGACCCGCAACCCCGCCTCGCCCGCCATGCGCGCCGCGCCAGAATAGCCGAGATCGCCGCCGACGACCAGCACATGCCCCATGCAGCCCTTATGCGCACAGCGCGGGCGCGGCATCATAGGCTTTTGTATAACGCGAAACACGCTGGATTTAACCGAAGCAAACACCTCATCCGGCACCGCCAATGCATCATAAACAATCTCGCCGACATACTCGGCCGCCTGACCGGTAAACAGCCCCTGTTTCAGCCCGATAAAGGTCACCGTGCAATCGGCCTTGACCGCACAGCCCATCGCGTTGCCGGTATCGGCATGTAGGCCTGAGGGAATATCGACCGCAACGACGGGCAATCCGGAGCGATTGATCGCCTCGATCGTGTCCGCGTAAAGCCCTGTCACCGGCCGATCCAGGCCGGTGCCGAGCAATGCATCGACCAACAAATCGGCCTTGATCACCTGCCCCGGCTCAAATGCAGTCACCCGGCCCCCGGCCTGGACATAATCCCGGTAAACGGTCAATGCATCGCCTTTCAGTTTTTCGGGATCACCGACACTGACCGCCTGAGATTCTAGCCCGGCATCAAGCGCCAGCCGCGCAATCACATAACCGTCTCCCGCATTATTGCCGCTGCCGCAAAACACCGCCAGCGACTGCGCCTCCGGCCATTTTGCGGTTATGCATTCGAACACCGCGCCGCCGGCCTTGCACATCAATTGATAGCCGGGAATGCCGAATGCTTCGATCGCAATTCGGTCCAGCTCTCTGACCTGGGCGGCACGGTAGAGGATTTGGGGGAGTTTTTGCATATCGTCAGTCCATCAAGAATACCTTTCCAGGCTGCTATCATAGCCGGTTTTAGCGACATTCTCACGCCGGCATTTCAAATAGAAGCAACTGAATTTTCTGGTACACTTGGCGGTCATAAAACCGTTTTTATTCACCGGAGGACTGACCCATGAAAACAACTCACTTGAAACAAGGGCTATTACTGTTGGCTGCATTAAGTCTTGGCAATGCCGCTTACGCCGAACAACCTGCCGGCGCTTCGGGCGGCAAGGTGCATCATCTCGTGGTGATCTGGCTGAAACAGCACGGCGATCCGGAAGCGCGCCGGAAATATATCGAAGGCAGCAAACGGCTGTCCAAATTGCCGGGCGTTTTAAGTTACGACATCGGGCCTGTCGCCGGACTCAAACGCGAAACGACGAGCCCGGCGGTCGATGACAGCTTCGATATTGCGATTTCCGCGACGTTTGAGAACAAGGAAGCGCTGGAGAATTATTCGAAAAATCCGGAACATCACAAAGTGATTCATGAAGTGTTGAAGCCTTTGGTTGATCACTACAAGGTTTATGATTTTGCGGATTGATGGCGGACTTTGATTAGCCGTTTAACCTCAAATTGAAAGAAAATAAATCACCCACAGAAGCCACGATGATCAAAACATCTGTTTACGCCGCAACCGACGCCGCATCGCCCTTGGCTCCGTTTACGGTCGAGCGCCGCGAGCCCGGCGCGCATGACGTGTTGATCGATATTCTGTATTGCGGCGTCTGCCATTCGGATATTCATCAGGCGCGTAACGAATGGGGCGGGTCGATTTATCCGATGGTGCCGGGGCATGAGATCATCGGTGTCGTCGCGCAAATCGGCAGCGAGGTCGGCCGCTGGCAGGTCGGCGATACGGTCGGCGTCGGCTGCTTTGTCGATTCATGCCGGCAATGCGAAGCCTGTGAAGCCGGCGAAGAGCAGTATTGTCATGCGGGCGCGAGTTTTACCTACAACAGCCGTGAACAGGATCGCATCACGCCAACTTATGGAGGTTATTCGACGCGCATTACCGTCGATGAATCCTATGTCTTAAAAATCCCGGACGGCATCCCCCTGGAACGCGCGGCGCCGCTCTTATGCGCGGGCATCACGACGTATTCGCCGCTGCGTCATTTCGGCGTACAGCGCAACGACAGGATCGCGATCGTCGGTCTCGGCGGCCTGGGCCATATGGCGGTCAAGCTCGGTAAGGCGCTCGGCGCGCATGTGACCATGTTGAGCCATTCGCCGGGCAAGCGCGAAGATGCTTTCAGGCTCGGCGCGGACAATTTTATCGTGCTGCGCGATGCGGAGGCTTTCGCGCAGAACGCAGGCCGCTTCAGTTTCATCCTCGATACGGTGTCGGCCCAGCACGATTACAATGCCTACCTGAGCCTGCTGCGCCGCGACGGCACGATGGTGCTGATCGGCTTGCCCGAGCCTACGCCGCTGGCCGCAGGGCCTTTGGTGATGGGGCGACGGCGTCTGGCCGGATCATTGATCGGCGGCATTCGCGAAACCCAGGAGATGCTCGACTTTTGCGCCGAACACGGCGTCGCGGCCGATGTGGAAGTGATTCCGATACAAAACATCAACGAAGCTTACGAACGCACTTTGAAAAGCGACGTGCGCTACCGCTTTGTGATCGATATGGCGAGTTTACAGTAAAGAGATCACTGCGCGATAAACTGCATCGCTTCCTGCCACCACGGCTGCCAGGGCTCCAAAGGCAGACTATTGTGTCCCGCGTCGTCAAAACGCCAGAGCTTTTTTTTCGCGGGCAACGCCTCGAACAATGCCAGCGTATTACGGTTAGGAATCACCTCATCCCGCCCGGCCAGGATCACCGCGATCGGGCCTTTGAAATCGCGCAGCCGCGGCACATTGTCGAACTTGTCCAAAATCAGCCAGCGCGCGAGCAAAAACCAGTAATGATGCTGCGCAACCTTCGCCATCGCGTCGAACGGCGCGATCAACAGCAGCCCCTTCACCTGTACTTGCCCCGAGGCGACGATGCCCGCCACGACGCCGCTGCCCAGCGACTCGCCGCATAGGAATAGCGGCTCCTTATACGTTTCGACTATCCTTTTCGCGGTCGCAATCCCGTCCTCGATCAACGCCGCTTCCGATGGCGAGCCGTCCCGCGCGCCATAGCCCGGATACTCGGCGATGAGCACCCGGTAACCCAAACGCTGCAAGGCCTCAATATAATAAGCCCGGTGCAGCGCGGCGCCCGCATTACCGTGAAAAACCAGCACCGTGCCTTTCGGATTTTCGAGCGGCGACCGGCTGATCATGCCGCGCCGCTCGCCGCCGGACGGCCAGGGTTGCAGGTTCAAATCGTTCAGCCATTGATCCTGCTGCTCGACAGTAAACCGGGCCGGAAAGTACATCATTTTGCGCTGCAACAGAAACGCCGCCAGCAGCATCAGTAAATAAATCAGCAACAAGGACATGACGCTTGGGATTTTCATCAGACGATTGCCGGAGGCTGCGAATTCGATTCCGGATTCGCAGCCCGTCAAGTCGAGTGGAGAAGCGCCGCCCGTTGGGACTGCTTATTGGCCGGAAGCCAAGGCCATTTTCGGCTCGGACAAGGTGTTGCCGCCGCCCGCAGGCCGGTTCAGCAATGGCGTCAGGGTGGGTTTTAAAAATCTGACAATCTGCACCGGCAGCGAACTGGTGAAATTGTATTTTCCGGCGTCCTTGCCCGCGACATAGGCGGTAAACACGCCGAAATAGCGATCGCCCATGAAGAAAGTAAACACGGCCGCGCGGCTGATGAATTGCGAGCCGATCATATGGCCGCGCGCGTTGAACATCTCCTTGCGGTGATCGCCGGTGCCGGTCTTTCCGCCCACCGGGATGAATTTGCCTTCACTGTCGGTATAAACATCTTTGAGACGCCCAGCGGTACCGCCGTCAACCACGCCGAGCATCGCGCTTCTGGCAGCTATCGCGACTTCGGGTGGAAAGACGCGTTGACCTTCGTTCGGGGTTTTATCCAAAACCGTCTCGTAAGGCGTGCCTTCCGCGAAGTGCAGGTTTTCAAAGCGAACGGTCGGCATTCTGACGCCGTCATTCAAGATGATGCCGACCAGCTCGGCCAGCGCGGCCGGCCGGTCGCCGGAGGCGCCGATCGAGGTCGCATAAGACGGCGTCAGCCTGCCGAATGGATAACCGACCTGCTTCCAGGCTTTATGAATTTGCTGAAAAGCCTCCGCTTCGAGCATGCTCATGATGCGGTGCTGCTGTCCGGCCTTTTTCTTTTTGTTTTTCAACAGCCAGCGGTACACATCCAGGCGTTGCTGGGCGCTGGCCGCAACCGCTTCCTCGCGGGTCGCTTGCGGGTGTTTCGCAAGATAACCGGCCAGCCACAATTCGAGCGGATGGATTTTGGTGATGTAGCCCTGATCCTGAAGATCGAAGTTTTCCGGCGAATATTTGTCGTAAAGCGAGTAGATGTCTTCCTTGTCGATAATCTGCTTCGGCAGATGCGCGCGCAAAAATTTGTTCAGTTGATCAACGTCATGATCCGGATAGATCGCGCGGTACAGCATCGTCAGCCGGGACGATTTGAGCCATACCCTTTGAGTCAGCATGTCCAGGCGCTCTTTCGCGCTTTTGCCTTGCGCCTTCGCATAAAAGCGGCCGAGATAGACCTGCCCTTCCCGGTCGGCAAACCGCTCCAGATATTCCTGGCGTTTCGGGCTTTCCGGGTCGTCGAGCCAACGCGCCACGCCGTCAGGTTTATATTGATAGTGGTAAACGATATCGCGCATCAGGCGAATGAACACCAGGTTGACCGAGTCGCGCAACGCATGACGCACCGACATGATCTGATAGTCATCGCTGTGCTTGAAATTATTGAAATGGTGCAGGCCGCCGCCGGTAAAGAAGTACTCGCCCGGACCGGCCGAGTATTTGCGCTCAAGCGCCTGATCCAATAAGGTTTGCAAATCGATGTTGGGCTGCGCCTTCAGTTGGGTAATCACCCATTCACTCAGATAGTCTCTGGGATGCAGCGCCACCTTGTTCAATTCTGCCGCCGGCTTGCCTTGATATTGCTGATAAATCTCGGCAACCAGTTGCAAATACAGCACCATCGTGCGCAATTTTGAAGTGGAGCCCAAGTCCAGACGAATCCCTTCGTTGATGTCCAGGGGCTGATCCAGATTGTCGGTTTGTACGCGCAGAAAGTTGCCTTTCGGCGTTTTTTCAAACAGCATCAAGCTGTAAACGACGCGCGACAGATCGACATTTTCATTCAGCCGCCGCTCGCCAAAGGCTCCGGCCGCACGCGCCTCCTCGGGATCGCTGAGCTTGCGCAGCTCGGCCGCCACGGCTTGCTGGGTGTTGTAATCGATCGTGGTTTTGACCGTTAAATCCAGCCGGTCAAGATCATAAATCGTTTTGACGTTCAACGCTTGCGCCAAGCGGGTGCGCAATACGGCTTGCGTCTTTTTCTCGGACACGAATTGCGTCGGCATCGAATCGACCGGCAGCGGTTTGACGGTTTCGGCCTGCAAGGCCCGATCGCGCAACGCCGCGGAGATCACCCCCGCATCGGCCAGTAGCCGCAGATAACTGTTCGCCAATGTTTGCAGGGCGTTATAACCCGACCCCATGAAATAGGACGGGCGCCTTTGCGACAGCAGAATGCAGAGCACCTGCCGGTAGGCAATCGCCTGCTGATCGGTAATGCTTTCGGCGGAATTTTGCGCGGCCGCGCGCAGCAAATTATTCACGTCATCGAAATTCGCGCCAAACCAGGCCGCAAGCCCATCACCCAGGCCGTGCACTTCGCCGACTTTAGGCGCGGCCGAAAGCGGCATCGAATTCAGATAGGACAGCGCGATCTCGCGGCGCATTTCACGGGTGTCAGCCCCCCTCAGATAAGCGCGGATCGAAGCCGATCCCATCTGCCGGAATTTGTCGACGACCGAATTGGTATAACCGTTCGGAGAATGCCGGTATTTTTCGATCTGGGTCGCCAGCGTGCTGCCGCCGGGAACGTTCTTGTCCACGCCCAGCTTGTGGGCAACCATCTGCAGGCTTGCATAACCCAGGCGGTCCCACTCGACGGCAGGGTTCACGGTCACCTTCGACTCATTCAGCAATTCGCGGTTTTCGATGAACAGCAGGGTATAGAGGACTAACGGCGGGATGGCCTCGAAATTAGGGTAGCCGTGATTGGGATAGGTATTGCTGAATATCAGCTGATGGGTCTGATCGAATATTTTAAGGCCGGCCTGCGTTTTTTCATGGTAAATCGCAAACAAGCCGTCATCGATCAATTGCGTCAGCATCGGCGACGAAACCGCCTGGGCCGTCACCGAAAAGCCGCCCTTGGTCATTTTATCAACGGCCTCGGGCAGCAAGGTATAGCCCATGCGCTGATCGTACGGACCGTACTCGGGATAGCGTATCGACGAACTCGGGCCTTTTTCGACTTTAAAGCTGAGTTGTTTGCTGATGCCGGAAAGATAGCGCGCCTGATACCGCGAAGTTTCGACTTCTTCGCGCACAAACTTGACGACCACGATTCCAACTATCAGCAAACCTGCCGACAGTCCCAACAGCACTATCCGGGGTAAAATTCGTCTTTTGTTTTGCATCGCCGGATCACGCTCAAGGCGCGATGTTACCTCTGTTATTAAATCAGTTCTAAGCGTAGTGATTTTTCAGCCACTATCCAAGGGCTTCCCTGCGTTTTTCTCTGAATTTCGACAAGCCTCGGCGCCATAGGTTCTTGGCACGTTTGCATCGACTTGCTCCGCTGTTGACTCGCTTTGCTCTTGCGGCTGATTATAACAAATTACCACCGCAATGCCGAATTAAGGATGCTATAAGGCAGCATTCTCGCAACGACACTTGCCATTAACATTTTTTCTGACGCTATAAAAACGCCCGAAAGCCGCCGATAAAAAATTTCCTCACCCACCGGAGGTGGCTTGCTGATAAAATTTACCGCTTTGAACACAATAGCACTCCCCAATGGACGTCATTAAACGCATCGCCGAAGAATTATCCGTCAACAGCAGGCAAGTCAGCGCCGCCGTCGCCTTGCTCGATGAAGGCGCGACCGTGCCCTTCATCGCGCGCTACCGCAAGGAAGTGACCGGAGGCCTTGATGATACGCAGCTGCGAACGCTTGACGAGCGCCTGATCTATTTACGCGAACTGAACGATCGGCGCGCGACGATTCTCGACAGCATCCGCGCGCAGGAAAAACTGACACCGGAACTGGAACAGGCGATCAATGGCGCCGATACCAAGACGCTGCTCGAAGACTTGTACCTGCCCTACAAGCCGCGTCGGCGCACGAAGGCGCAAATCGCGCGCGAAGCGGGACTGGAGCCGTTGGCCGATGCGATCCTGGCCGACCGCAGCCTGATTCCCGAGCAATGCGCCGCCGGCTTTATCGATGCGGGAAAAGGCGTCGCGGACAGCGCCGCGGCACTCGAAGGCGCGCGCCAGATCATCATGGAGCGGTTGTCCGAAGACGCCGAACTGCTTTCGGAACTGCGCGAGCGGACCTGGGGCAAGGGCATTCTGCACGCGACCGTGACGCCGGGCAAGGAACAGGAAGCGAGCAAATTCCGCGACTATTTCGATTATCAGGAAGCGATCCAGAAAATTCCGTCGCACCGGGCGCTGGCCTTGTTACGCGGCCGTAACGAGGATGTGTTGACCTTGACCCTGAAACCGGCCCCGGAGGAACAGCAGGAACATGAGCTTTGCGCGCAATTTACCGCGAAACGGCTCGGCGTCGCCGATATCGCCAGGCCGGCCGATGCCTGGCTGGCCGAAACCGCGCGCCTGGCCTGGAAAATCAAACTGTATACCCGCATCGACCTGGACTTGAAGATGCGGGTCAGGGAAGCCGCCGAGCAGGAAGCGATCCGGGTCTTCTCGAGCAATTTGCGCGACCTGCTCTTGGCCGCCCCGGCCGGCCACAAGTCCACGATGGGACTCGACCCCGGCATCCGCACCGGCGTGAAGGTCGCGGTCGTCGACGCGACCGGCAAACTGCTGGCGACCGACACGATCTATCCGCACCCGCCCCGGCAGGCCTGGCAGGAATCGATCGCGACGCTGGCCAAATTGGTCGCCCAACATCAGGTGCAATTGGTCAGCATCGGCAACGGCACCGGTTCGCGCGAAACCGATCAACTGGTCGCCGATTTGCAGAAAGGGCACCCGGATCTGAAATTCAGCAAAATCGTCGTCTCCGAGGCCGGAGCATCGGTGTACTCGGCGTCCGAACTGGCCGCGAAAGAATTCCCCGGCCTTGACGTCTCGCTGCGCGGCGCGGTCTCGATCGCCCGGCGCCTGCAGGATCCCCTGGCCGAACTGGTCAAGATCGAACCGAAAGCGATCGGCGTCGGCCAGTATCAGCACGACGTGAATCAGGTGCAACTCGCGCGCGGCCTGGATGCGGTCGTCGAGGACTGCGTAAACGCGGTCGGCGTCGATGCGAATACCGCCTCCGCCGCGCTGTTGAAACAGGTGTCCGGATTGTCGCAAAGCGTCAGTGAAAACATCGTCGCCTACCGGAACGAGCATGGCTCGTTCCCGAACCGCGCCCAGCTGAAAAAAGTGCCGCGCCTCGGCGACAAGGCCTATGAACAGGCCGCCGGCTTCCTGCGCATCACCAACGGCGACAATCCCTTGGACGCCTCCGCGGTGCACCCGGAAGCCTATCCGGTCGTCGAAGCGATCTTAAAAGACACCGGCAAATCGATCCGCGACCTGATCGGCCAGTCGCAAATCCTGAGACGACTGGATCCTGCGCGCTACACCAATGAAAAATTCGGCCTGCCGACCGTGACCGACATTCTGCGCGAACTCGAAAAACCCGGACGCGATCCGCGCCCTGAATTCAAGAGCGTTCAATTCAAGGCCGGCGTCGAAAAGATCACCGATCTTGTCCCCGGCATGCGCTTAAACGGCGTGGTGACCAATGTCGCCAACTTCGGCGCCTTCGTCGATATTGGCGTGCATCAGGACGGCCTGGTGCATATTTCGCACCTGGCTGACAGTTTCATCAAAGACCCGCGCGATGTCGTGAAAGCCGGCGACATCGTCGAAGTCAAGGTAGTCGAAGTGGATGTCCAGCGTCAACGGATCGCGTTGTCGATGAAGTCGGATGCGGAAGTGACGCACGCGCCTAAAGGCGAGGCGAATCCGCGCAAAGCGCCAGGAAAATCCGCCCCGCCCGCACCGCCGATGCGCGGCGCGATGGCGAATGCGCTGGCAAACGCATTCAAAAAGTAAAGAAAAAAAGCTCTGCTATACTAGCTAGGTATTTTCAATACCTAGCAACAGGATCAGATATGATGACTTTTTCCCGTTTTTTTGCCGCCTTGTCGCTCATAGGCATGACCGTCGCCTATGCGCCACTGACACAGGCCAAGCCGATGTCGCAGGAGTGGGATATTGATGCCCCGGCGCCGCGGATACCGGCAAGACCGCAGAGTTATGGCGACCGCGTCAGCGAAAAAGCACTGAACAGTTTCGCGAATATTGCGACCGGATGGCTCGAAATGCCGAAAAACGTCATCAACACCACCAATCAAAGCAATATCATCTACGGCTTTATCGGCGGCTTGGCGAAAGGCATGGTTCACACCGCGGGGCGCATGGGCGTCGGCATCGCCGATTTGGTCACCCTGCCGCTCGCGACCAAACCGATCATTTATCCTCTGTATATTTGGGACGATTTTGATGTCGATACCGTCTACGGCGAGGTGATGAGGCTACATGAGGAGCCAACACAGCCTGAGGTCGCGCCTCCGCCTGCCCCGCAAGCCGCTGCGCCTGTCGCCGCACCAGCACCTGCCCCGGTGCCGCCACCGGTGCAGTATCCGACCGACACCAACCGCAAGATCGATGCGATCTTCAAGAAAGAGATGATGAAATAAAGCCCCGGATCCCTCCCTAACTGCATCGACGCAGTTAGGGAACCCCCCACTAAACCGCTCTTCCGGCTTCCATGGACCGATCCACCGACCAGAGCTTCTCGAGCTGGTAAAACTCGCGCGACTGCGCGGTCATCGCATGCACGATCACATCGCCCAAGTCCAGCAAGACCCAGTCCGAGCCTAAATCCCCTTCGATCCCCAACGGCTTCACGTCGGATTCGGCCAGTTTCTCGGCCACATAATCGCACAAAGCCTTCAGGTGACGATCCGAGGTACCGGTGACCAGCACCATGTAGTCGGTAAAACTGGTCTTGCCGCGCACATCGATCGTGGTGATAAACTTGCCTTTCTTATCATCCAGCACATCCTGGACAATTTTGAGTACTTCTTCTGCTTGCATTCGTTTTCCTGTGTAAACCGATCGAAAAGATCAGAAATTTTGATAAAGACGGTGACTATGAATATAGTCTATTACGACATCGGGCAATAAAAAACGGGGATCGCGTTTTTCGGCGATGATTTTTCGGATCGCACTGGCCGAAATATCCAGTTCGGTGATGCGCTGAAACATCAGCTTGCCGGCTTGGTGCCGAGTCAGTTCGGCGGTTTGTAAGACCTCGCGGCCGCGAAAAAATTCGTTTTCCAGTTGAATCAGATAGCCGGGCCGGGTCAAGACGACGATATGCGCATGGTCGAACAACTCGGCCCAGCGATGCCAGCGGGTCAGCCCGTTAAAGGCGTCGACGCCGATGAAGAGCAGCAGAGGCCGCTCTGCAAAATCGCTGCGCAGCGAGCGCAGCGTATCGACCATGTAAGACGGCCCTTCCCTGTCCAGCTCGCGCGTGTCGATCACCAGATTCGGCAATTTTTCGGTCGCAAGACGCAGCATTTCAAGCCGCATCGCTGAGGTGACGGACGGCTCGCCTCGATGCGGCGGAGTCTTATTCGGAATCAGACGGACTTCATCCAGCTTGAAGATTTCCCCGACCTCGATCACGGCGCGCAAATGGCCGTGATGCACCGGATCGAAGGTGCCGCCGAAAATGCCGATCATTTATTGGCGGATATGGCCATCGCCGAGCACGATGAATTTCAGCGTCGTCAGGCCCGTCAGTCCGACAGGTCCCCGCGCATGCAGCTTGTCGGTGCTGATGCCGATTTCGGCGCCCAGGCCGTATTCGAAACCGTCCGCGAAACGCGTCGAGGCATTCACCATCACCGAGCTCGAATCGACCTCGCGCAGGAAGCGCCGCGCCAGCGTGTAATTCTCGGTCACGATCGCGTCGGTATGCTGGGAGCTGTAACGGTTGATGTGGGCGATCGCCTCGTCGATGCCGGCAACGATTTTGATCGACAGAATCGGCGCCAGATATTCGGTGCTCCAGTCTTCCTCGGCCGCGCGATTCGCGGACGGAAGCAGCGAACAGGTTTTCGGACAGCCACGCAGTTCGACGCCTTTTTGGAGGTATTGTTCCGCCAGCACCGGCAGGATCTGCCCGGCGATCGCTTCCGCGACCAATAGCGTTTCCATCGCATTGCAGACACCGTAACGGTGCGTCTTGGCGTTGACCGCGATCCTGACCGCTTTGTCGATGTCGGCCGAATCGTCGACATAGACATGGCAGATGCCGTCCAGATGTTTGATCACCGGGATGGTCGCCTGCTTCGAGATGCGTTCGATCAGGCTTTTACCGCCGCGCGGCACGATCACATCGACATAGCGGCCCATCGTGATCAACTCGCCGACCGCTTCGCGGTCTGTCGTCTCGACCACCTGCACCACTTCGCTCGGCAAGCCGGCCGCCGCCAAGCCCTCGGCGATGCAGGCCGCGATCGCCCGGTTCGAATGGATCGATTCGGAGCCGCCGCGCAGGATGCAGGCATTGCCCGCTTTCAGGCACAAGGCCGCCGCATCGACGGTCACGTTCGGACGCGACTCATAAATGATGCCGATCACGCCGAGCGGCACGCGCATCTGGCCGACCTGGATGCCGCTCGGACGGTAGTTCAGGCCGCTGATTTCGCCGACCGGGTCGGGCAATGCCGCCACCTGCTGCAAGCCGTCGATCATCGTTTGAATCGCCTTCGGCGACAAGGTCAGGCGGTCCAGCGACGCCGCATCCAGGCCATTTGCCCGGCCGGCGTCGAGGTCCTTGCCGTTTTCCGCGGCCAGCATGTCGCGGCAGCTGTCGAGCGCTTCGGCGATTTTCAGCAACGCCAGATTTTTCCTGCCGGTGTCGGCGCGGCTGATTTCTGTTCCGGCTTGTCTGGCCTTGATGCCAAGGCCCTGCATGTACTCTTTGATATCCACAACCGATACCTACTGAATGACTGAATAAACCTGCGATTATATCGGTTCTGTCAAGAAGGCAACAACTGGTAAAATCGGAATCAGGCGGCCAAGCGGGCGCCGAAAGCCAACGCGCCCAATAACCCAACTTCCTGATTGGTGCAGACCTTGACCGGAATCTGCTGCAAGGCCGCGCGGTAGCGCCCTTTGGCCAGATAACCTTCGATGAAGTCGCCGCGCGTCATGAACGGCAAGATCTTCGCGGCGATGCCGCCTGCCAGATAGACGCCCGCATAAGGCAGGCATTTCAGCGCTAGATTGCCCGCTTCCGCACCGTAAATCCGGCAAAACAGCGACAAAGCCGCGGCGCTCAGCGCATCGGCATCCGCCACACCGGCTTCGCCGATCACCGCCGCCGGATCGTATTCGCTCATCTGCCGCTCAATCTCGGGTCGCTCCGGCGCATGGCCGATTGTCTTCAAAAATTGATAGAGTTGGATCAGCCCCTCGCCGGATAGCAGCCTTTCGTAACTGACATGGTCCGGATACTTTTCCCAAAGAAACTGCAATAAGGCGATCTCCTGCGCGCTGCCGGGCGCAAAATCACAGTGTCCGCCCTCGCTGGCCAGCACTTGGTGTTTTTCTCCATCCCAGGCAATGATCGCCTCGCCCAGGCCTGTGCCGGCCGCGAGCACCGCGCTGTTGCCCGGACGAGGTTCCGCTCCGGGATTCAGCGCCACAAAATCCGCCTCCGGCAAATTCAGGATGCCCCAGGCGGTCGCTTCGAGATCGTTCAACAGCCTGACATTCCGGGTGCCGATGCAGTCGCCGATGTCGCTCCGATGCAGCACCCAAGGCAGGTTGGTCGCGACGCAATCGCCATCGACGATCGGGCCTGCAACGCCAAGACAAGCCGAAGCGATCGCCTGCTCCTGCTCCTGACAATCCGCTAAAAAGTCCTGCAACAGACCGGTAAACGTTGGCCGGTCGAGGCTCGAATAGCGTGTTTTTTTGATACACCGCCAGCCGTCGCCGTCCGCCTCATACAGCGCGAGTATCGTCTTGGTGCCGCCAACATCGCCCGCCAGGATCATGCTTACTTGCCTTCGTAATGGTTGAAGATTTGAAAATGCTTTTCCTTGTCGAAACTCATCACGTCATAAGGATCGACGCGTCCGCCCATTTCCATGCCCGGACTGCCGGTGACCATGCCCGGCACCGCAAGCCCCGTCACTTTCGGTTTGTCCTTCAACAATTTGAGGATGTCCGCGGCCGGCACATGCCCTTCGACCACATAGCCGTTAACGACCGCGGTATGGCACGACGCCATTTCTTTCGGTACGCCGTATTGGGACTTGATCGACTCCATGTCGTCGGACACGTTATCTTTTACATTGAAATTATTCTGCTTCAAATGCTCGATCCATTTGCCGCAACAGCCGCAGGTCGGGCTGCGGTAAACAATGATGTCGACCGGCGCATCCGCCGCGTAGCCGGCGGATGCGAAAATCGCCGTCATCAGAACCCATAAAACGATTTGCATTGCTTTCATGATGATCACCTCGAATGGTGTTATTATGACCGATGATGAGCCGGACTGAAACGATGCACCGCCTCCACCATCGCGCCGACATGGTCTGGATTGATATCCGGCAGAATGCCATGCCCGAGATTGAACACATGGCCTGATCCCGAACCGTATTTTTCCAGTATGGTTTTGACTTTTTCGGCAATGACTTCCGGCTTGGCATAGAGCGCGACCGGATCCATATTGCCTTGCAGGGCCACTTTATCCCCGACTCTGGCGCGCGCCTGGCCAATATCGGTTTGCCAGTCCAATCCCAGCGCATCGTAACCGGCATCGGCCATCGTTTCGAGCCACAGCCCGCCGCCCTTGGTGAATAAGATGGTCGGAACCTTGCGGCCGTTCCCGTCGGTTTTCAATAATGCCGCCACCCGGCTCGCATAAGCCAAGGAAAACTCTCGGTAATCCTCGGTCGTCAGCATGCCGCCCCAGGTGTCGAACACCATCACCGCCTGCGCGCCGGCGGCAATCTGCGCATTCAGATAGACCGCGACCGACTCGGCGAGTTTATCGAGCAAGACATGCATCAATGCCGGCTGTTCGTACATCAAGGCCTTGACCTTACGAAAGCTTTTACTGCCGCCGCCTTCGACCATGTAGGTCGCCAGCGTCCAGGGGCTGCCGGAAAAACCGATCAACGGTACCCGCCCATCCAATTCGCGCCGGATCAGACGCACCGCGTCGATCACATAGCGCAGATCGGTTTCGGGATCGGGAATGCCGAGATTGTGGATGTCGGCGGCCGTACTGAGCGGCCTTGCAAACTGCGGCCCTTCGCCTTCGCTAAAGCTGAGGCCCAGACCCATCGCATCGGGAATGGTCAGGATATCCGAGAACAGAATCGCCGCATCGAAGGCAAAGCGCCTGAGCGGCTGCAATGTCACTTCGCAGGCCAGTTCGGGATTGGTGCATAAATTGATGAAGCTGCCGGCCTCTTCCCTGACTTTCCGGTATTCGGGCAAATACCGGCCTGCCTGACGCATCATCCATACAGGGGTGCGCTCGACGGGCTGTTTTAGCAAGGCTCTGAGAAAAGTGTCGTTTTTTAATGCTGTCATTCGTAATGAATTGTCGGTTAGTAAGCTGTAGGTCAGCTCTGATAATTAAGGTTGGGGCTTCGGCGCTTGGGGAAATGCTTTTCTGATCGCGCCAAATTTTCGTATCACCGCTGACCTGAACTCGGCCGGCAACGATTTTTTTGCGTTTTTGGCCGATTCGGCATCCGCAAAATCCCCGTATAACAGCACGAATTTCTCCTTGCCTTTCGTAAGGCGCCGCACAACCCGTAAATCGGCTTGCAATTGGGCATGGCGAGTGATCACCGCCTGAACGGTGGAGGCTTTTGATAATATCATCAATTGCAGCGCATAGCTGTTTTCCGGCCGCGTTGCGAGCCACGACTCGGCCTGATCGCCGTCCCCCGCTGGTGCAGCCGGCGCCTCGGCTAACGCCGGCGCAGCCTTGGCATCCTGAGCTGCGTCGTGAAGACTCTGCCCCTGCCCCTGCCCCTGATCCGGTGCCGGACCGGCTTCCTCCAACGGCTTATCCGCCGGTGCCAGCACGGGAGGCGCAGCCGGCGTCAACTCCACTTGCGGGCTAGCCACGGTTGGACCGCTTAGATCACGCGTCTCCCGCATTGGATCCTGAACGCCGGGTAGATCGGGGCTTTGCGAATTTCTCAATAAATCCTCAACCGGCAGACTTAAAACCGGTTGCCGGAAATCAAATTGCGTCTCGCTTCGACGGGGCTGAACCGTTGCCTCGGTGATTTCCTCGGCCGGCCTCGAAGCGGTATGCCACTGCATATAAAGCGCCAACGACACCAGTGCGGCCACCGCAAGGATCAAAATCGTTAAAGGGTCCATACTTTCCCTGGGTTTATTCAATTCCGGAAAGTGCGCCATGATTCTGGACGGAATACCGTGCGACTCCCGGTAGACCGCATCGATCCTATCGTCCGACAGCCCCTTGCCGAGCCTTGGCGAGGTCGCCAGCGCGACGATGTGCTGGACAAATTCGCGGCATTCCTTGGGGCCTAGTGGCCTGGCTTCGACGATGTAGCAATTTTCGATGGCCGGGTCCGAGGCGTTTTTGATATGCCACTGATCGTGCGTCAATACCAGAAGCAGGTGCAATTCCTGATGCTCTTCGGCGAGATGAATAAACCGCGTCAGCAGACCCGGCGCCATATTGCCGGCATCATCGATGACCAGAACGGCATCCTGCGCATGGCCCTGCTTGGTATTTTTGGCCGGCGCTTCAGGTCTTTGCTGCTTTAACAGGGGGGCCAGGCGATCCTGGACATCCTCAAACGTCATCTCGCCATGGCCATTCGCCACGCACCAGCGCCACTGATCCTGCAGGCGCTGCTGCAAAAACTCCAGCAAGGCGGTTTTACCGACCCCTTCCGGCCCGCACAGCACAATGGCCTGATGCGTATTGGCCAGCAAATGCTGCAATAACGCGAGGTTCTGGCTTCTCTCCGGTGTGATCAGAAATCGGGACGCAACCGCCTTGTTCTCGACCCGCATCGTTTTGACTTGATAGGTATCACTATCAATTTCGACCATAAGTATTCAGAGTCAATTCCAGGAGGGAGCGGTCAACATAAATCGGCAATGTCGCCTTGCCGATCTTTTCCAGCAAAATCAAGCGGATTTTCCCGTCCAGATTCTTTTTATCGACGGCCATCAGTTCAAGAAAGCGTTCGGCGCCCAGCGCCGCGGGAGGATTTACCGGCAAACCGGCGCGCTGGATCAACGCGATAATTCTCTCCACATCCTGCTGCCTCAGCCAGCCTTTACGCATCGACAGATCGGCCGCCTGGCAAATGCCGATTGCCACCGCCTCGCCATGCAGGTAGACGCCGTAACCGGCGCCGGTTTCTATCGCATGGCCAAAGGTATGCCCAAGGTTCAAAGTCGCCCTGACGCCGCTCTCGGTTTCGTCTTCGGCCACGATTTCGGCCTTGTTCCGGCAGGAATGCTCGATCGCATAAGCCAGCGCCTGTTTATCGCGCGCGCGTAACGCATCGATGTGACTCTCCAGCCAGACAAAAAAACCGGCATCCCGAATCAAGCCGTATTTTATCACCTCCGCAAGACCCGCGGCCAATTGCCGGTCATCGAGGGTATCCAGCACATCGGTATCGGCCAGCACGCATTGCGGCTGATAAAAGGCGCCGATCATGTTTTTACCGAGCGGATGATTGACGCCGGTTTTGCCGCCGACCGAGGAATCGACCTGCGCCAGCAAGGTGGTCGGGATTTGCAAAAACGCGATGCCGCGCTGATAGCAGGCCGCCGCGAAACCGCCCATATCGCCGATCACGCCGCCGCCCAGCGCAATTAAGGTCGCATTGCGGCTAAATTTGGCGGACAGCAGTGTGTCAAAGATCCGGCTGAGATGCTCCAATGTCTTGTACTGCTCGCCGTCCGGCAAAATCACCGTTTCGACTTGATAAGACTGCAAATTTTGCCTGACCTTATCCAGATACAGCGGCGCGACCGTCTCGTTGGTCACAATCAGGACTTGTTTGGATTTGATATGGCCGGCGTATAAACCCGCCTGGCTCAAAAGCTGTGAGCCGATATAAATCGGGTAGCGGCGGTCTCCCAACTCGACGTGTAATTGTTTCATTCTTTCTCGGGATTTAAGGTTCTGTAGTGTTCCAATATGCGAGTGACCACCGCTTTGCTCTGCATCACACCGGTATCGACTTTAAAGTCCGCGCAAGCCAGATAGAGCGGCTCGCGCTCGGCATAGAGCGCTTCCAGACGCGCGCGAGGATTGTCGGTTCTAAGCAACGGGCGAGAGGTATCCTTGCGCGTTCGTTCCAAAATCCGTCCGACCGAACACTTCAGATACACGACAAAACCGTTTTCTTGCAATAAGCGGCGGTTTTCTTCGCGCAGGATCGCGCCGCCGCCGGTTGCCATCACGATGCCCTGCATCTGGGTCAGTTGCTTGATCATCTTCTGTTCGCGGTCGCGGAATCCTTCCTCGCCTTCGAACTCGAAAATGGTCGGAATATTGACCCCGGTCGCCTCCTCGATCGCCTTGTCGCTATCGTAGAATGGCAACTTCAGCGCTTTTGCCAACTGCCGTCCGATCGTTGTTTTGCCCGCACCCATCAGGCCGATTAAATAGATGTTTTCAGATCGCATGACATGCCGCCGCGGTATTCATCTTGCCGGTTAAAAAAACGTACCATTATGCCTGTTTTTTTTTGGCAAGATCAATTGCCGAATTCAAATTTGTGCAAAAACAGCGGATAAATACTGGCGATAAGCTGAAGGGATAGACGCGGAATTAAGCAAGGCAAAGGCGGAGCTTTTGCCTAAAAACTGAATTTGAACAAATCTCTCAAGCTACTTGGGAAACATTTCCATAACAAAAAAAAGGGGCTTTACGCCCCTTTTTGCTCCTCTAACCAGTTGTCAATTTCTGACCAATTGATCATTGACGATTTTTGGCGTAACAAACACCAATAACTCTCTCTTGTCGCTCGATTTATTGGTTCTTTTGAATAAAAAGCCAATTCCCGGCAAATCCGCAAAGAAAGGCACTTTACCAATTAAATCATTGGTCGTGTCTTTATAGACACCACCCAACACAACCGTTTCACCGTCGTTAACTAGGACATTGGTTTTTAGCGAATTCGTATCGATTGATGGCTGACCATTCACGACTATAGTTCCAGGGTCATCTCGAGAAATTTCCAAATCCATGTTGATGCTTCCACTTGGCGTAATTTGAGGGGTAACTTCCATTTTCAATGTAGCGTCAATAAATTGAACATTGGTGCCGGCGTTGCCGCTTTGCGTTTGGTAAGGAATTGACGTGCCTTGAACAATTGAGGCCGTACACCGATTCGTGGTCATCACGCGCGGATTAGAAAGCAACTGACCGCGGCCCTCGTCCTGCAAAGCAGACAACTCAAGATTAAGTACATAATCGGCCCCTCGGGCAAGAGTCATGCCTAAAGCTCCGTATGGATGACTCTCTGTTGCAAGATCAACAATCGTATCCTTAATTTCGCCAATATTACCGTTTTCATCGGGCTGCCCATTACTGAAGGAATGCGTACCCCCGCCTCCCAAAGCAAAATTCTTGCCATGACCAACATCCGCCATCTTGGCCACACCAAACCTTACCCCCAGCTCCCTAGCAAAAGTATTGGAAGCTATTACAAGGCGTGATTCAATCATGACCTGCTTGACAGGAACATCTAACTGACGTATCAATTTCTTGATATCTTCCAAACGCTTGGCCGTTTCTCTGACTATCAATGTATTGGTACGAGAATCGACCACAGCGGTGCCGCGAGACGAAAGAAGATTGAGTTTATTGGTTTGCGATTGCTGAGTATTTGCATTCGGCCCTCCGCCAAAATTTCCTCCCATACCCGGCCCCATCACATTGCCGCCCAAATTGCTGAATTGTTGTTGCGATTTTTGACTACTCGCCTGCGATGATGCGGAAGATGACGAAGTTTTTGGTGATCCGCAAGCAAGCTTAGTTAAGTTATTGAAGCCATTTAGAATCTGGATAAAATCCTCAGCCTTAGCATAGTTTATCTTTAAATATTCAGTCACCAGTGGATCGAGTTGCTCCACTACTGCTTCTTTCTCTCTTTGTTTCTCTTTGTAGTCCTTGATCTTGCCGACCGGCGCGACCAGCGTTACGTTGCCGGTTTCGTATTTTTCCAATCCTTTGGTCATCATGATGAAGTCCAATGCTTCGTCCCACGGCACATCGTCCAGTTTGACGGTCACTGTACCGGTCACATCATCGCCTGCCACCACATTTTGTCCGGTAAATTCGGCTAGTACAGCGATCACGCTACGGATATCGATATCCTGAAAATTCAGCGACAATCTATCGCCGGTGTATTTGGTGCGTTGATTATCAATCGCCTCTTTCTCTGCACTGGTCAGCGGCCGAAACTCGACGGTCAACAAGCCTTCCGACTGAAATAATGAATAATCATAGAGGGCATTTTGCATCGCCACGATGACCGTGGTTTCCTTGGTCGTGGAAGCCGCGTCGATATACTCGACCGGAGTCGCGAATTCGGACACATCCATGCGTTTGCTCAAATGACTAGGCAATTGGGTATTCATGAAACTGATGATCACATTACCGCCTTCCTCGCGTGTGTTCACCACCGTGTTCGGATTCGCCAGAGACACCAGAATCCGTCCCTCGCCCTTATCGCCGCGTTTAAAATCAAAACCGGTAATGGCTTGCTGCGGTATCAATTGGCCGGCGACAGAAGGCCTTGCTGCAACAGGCTCGACAACGGCAGAAGCCGGGGCATTAGCACTTTTGGCATTGGTCAGCGTCAATAAGACTTTCCGGCCCTCCGTTTTCGTATCGAAGGCTACCGATTCGGTCAGGTTGATCACCACACGCACTCTATCGGCCGCTTCCGCAACGTAAACACTATTGACCGCGCCTTGATTGATCGGATAAGTTTTTTGCGGCAAGCCGTTTTTTACGCCCGAAAAATCCAGCGCAATCCGCGCCGGATTGTCGGTTTTAAAAACCTTCGGCGCAACAGCGGGGCCGCTCATTTCCAACTGAATCTGTAATTTGTCTCCTGCCTGCGTCGCGACATCCATTTGAGTAATGGCCAGATCGCCGGCTTTGACGGGCAAAATTTGCGCTATGAATAAAATCAGGCACGCACTGAAAATTCTGGACATCTTCATCAATAAGCCGTTTTGTTTCTTAATCATCTTTATCCCCTCAAAATCATTCAGCCAAAGCCAATGATGCTTGTTGTTCGCGCCATGATCCCGGTTTATCGGAAATCAATTCCATTAACTCTATTTTGTCGCTGACAATTCGAATCACTTTCCCGTAATTCTTGCCCATATAATTGCCGACTTGCACACGATAAACCGTACTGTCGCCCGCCTTGACTAACCCCCATAGACCTGTCTTCGCATTGACCGTCCCTACCATTCTCAAACTATCCAATGAAAAGGCTTCCAGCTCTTCCTTAGGACGCGTCAAATCCGGTTTGATGCCGGAGCCGCCTTCCATGGCGGCGCCTGAAGCCTCGGCCGTTTGCTCAAGAGGAACAAACGGATCTCTGAGACCATCCGGGTTAAAGATAAAAGGCTCCACGACCTTGATTTCCGGCAAGGGCTCGATCGTGCCTTTGGGTTTGGCCTTTTCGGCCGAAATAAACGCTTTTAAATCGGATAAATCGTCATTTGCACAGCCACTCAGTAAAGCGATACTGCTTGCGCAACATATCGACATCCATAATGTTTTACTCAGCAACAATGATCGTCTAGAAGATTTCATCACTTGGCCTCTTTTCTTTTCTTCTTGTCAGCGGCGCCCGATGTTGGTTTGACCGCTTCTTCCTTATAGGTTTTAACGACCGCATTCATCAGCATCATTCCATCCTGAGCTTTCTCCAGAGGCGAAATATCGACATTGTGTACCGTCACGATTCTGGGCAACGAGGCCAAACCGCTCACAAATAAGCCAAGCTCCTCGTAGCGGCCAATCACTTTAATGTCGATCGGCAATTCCGAATAAAAATCTTTTGCGACTTGGGCCGCAGGCTTGAATAAACGGAACTCCAGACCGCTCGCCAATCCCGTTTGCGAAATATCGACCAGAAGGCTGGCGACTTCTTCCTCGGTAGGCATCTGCTTGAGCATTTCGCCGAGCGATCCCTGAATCTGCTCCAACTGCTTCACATATTCCGGAAGATTAACTGCCTTCTGTTGTTTGCTTGCAAAGGAAGTTTTCAATTCGACTTCCTTATTTTCCAAGCGCTCAAGCTCGTCCAACTGATCCATCGTATCGTAATAATAGCCGCCGCCCGCCACCAATACGCACAAGACCAGGATCACGGCGGCTTTAATGGGCTGCGGCCAGGTTCCCGACGCTTCGAAATCCCAATTAATTTCGGAAAGATTCATAACGGTTTCTCCGCGTTCTTGTTACCCTGACTGGCGTTGAGAGTAAAATCACTGAGCCGATCCGCTTCCTTTTTATCCGGAGACTGGATCACAACAACCTTCGGAGACTTTAGCCAACTGGAGGCTTCAATGGCCCGCATGAACGCCGACACGCGCGCATTGGACTGCGTTTTACCGACAAACGTTAAGGCGGCGCCCGTTTGCGTCAATTTGGCCAGATAGACGCCATCCGGCGTGGTTTTTGGCACTTCATCGAAAAGATGTACAATCTCGGGCCGGCTTTCCTGTAGTTTTTGAATCACATCGATCTTAGCCAACAACTTTTTCTTGGTGTCCTCGATGTCGCGAATTTTAGCGATTTGAACATCCAGCTGCTGGATTTCCGCTTCCAAGAGCTGATTACGTTGGCTCTGATAATCTTTCAACCCGTCGATATACAGATGCACCGCAACCAGGAGGCCGATGGTCGTCAACGCCGACACCCCTATCGCAACAACGAATTCTTGCTGTTTTTGTTTGCGCAGCTCTTCGCGCCAGGGGAGTAAATTAATTTTTGCCATTAGTCAAAACTCCTCAAAGCCAGGCCACATGCGATCATCATCGCCGGCGCGTCGTTACTCAACCCCTGAGGCCTTACCCGGTTCGACAAAGACATATTCACGAACGGATTGGCGATATAAGCCGGCACGCCGAGACTTTGTTCAACCAATTTATCCACACCCGTTATCGAGGCACAGCCCCCTGCCAGAATGATGCTGTCTATGCCGCGGTTGGCGCTGGATGATACGAAAAACTGCAAAGTCCTGGCGATTTGTTGCACCATCGCCTTTTTAAAAGGCTCCAGCACATCAACCGCATAACTGTCAGGCAATCCC
This sequence comes from Methylomicrobium lacus LW14, assembly GCF_000527095.1. Lineage (NCBI taxonomy): Bacteria > Pseudomonadati > Pseudomonadota > Gammaproteobacteria > Methylococcales > Methylococcaceae > Methylomicrobium > Methylomicrobium lacus. Next base: position 1,370,469 of record NZ_AZUN01000001.1, read on the forward strand.
CCCTGCTTTTTCGCCAATCCCGCTTCTTCATAGGAAAGCCCATAGCGGCGTTGAATCTCCTCGGTGAGCTGCTTGCCGCCGAAGCCTTGCTCTCGGGTATAAACCGTGCGTCCGTCATGCAAGATATTGAGCGCCACGACCGAAGCCCCGATGTCCGCGATCGCGACCGTCTTACCTTTTACCGAATCTTCAAACTGATCGGCGAGCAAGGCAAAGGCATTTTCTATCGCGAAGGCTTCAACATCGACAATCTTTGCCTTCACGCCGGCCTGATTTAAGGCGCCGATGCGGTCATCGACATTTTCTTTTCTTGATGCCGCCAACAGCACGTCGACCAATTCGGGATTATTTTCATTGACCCTTTGCACTTCGAAATCGAAATTAACATCATCCAGCGAATACGGCACATACTGATCGGCTTCCATCATGATCTGTTCCTCCATTTCCTCATCGGACAATGAAGCCGGCATCGTGATGATTTTGGTCATCACCGAGGAACCGGAAACCGCTACCGCCGCTTGTTTAAGCTTGGTGCCGGATTGCTTGATCGCCGCTTTAATCGCCGCGGAGATAACATCCACATTGGCGATATTTTTATCGACGATCGCGTCTTTCGGCAAAGGGGTCACCGCATAGCTCTCAACCCTGTAGCGTGAGCCTGACTTGCTCAGTTCCAGCAATTTTATCGCCGCGGTACTGATATCGATGCCAAGAACCGCACTCTGTTTCTGATTAAACAAGTTCATGACATATCCTTAAAAATTGATCATTAACTTCACTCATATATCGAAATGCCCGTATACATTGAATTCAACAGCCATCAGGGAACTTTGTTGGGCTCCCTCATGTCCCTATTTTCTGGAAAAGTATAGTTGCGATTTTTAAATTGACCGGGAAAACGCCTGATTTTATGGCTTGACGGCAACCGCGGGACTTATAGTGCCGCAAGGCTTTTATTGTTGTGGAGATCGGCTTCATTTTCTGGGGTATGTATCACAGACTCGATACAGCCGACCGCCGTGTAAGCGTTTAATCATCGCTCGATAGGACAAACAACGAAGATGAAACGCAAGAAGATAAGAAAAATAGGCAAGCGCTGGCGATCATGGGGTCACGGACTCATTGTATCCGTTCAGGTTTGATTTGAACTTAAATACAATTAATACGCGTCTAGTGAATTTTTTCGCCTTTTCGGCCAGGGGGGTTCGTATGGCGAAGGAAGGGATTGCCAGAGGCTTTTTCAGCCCGGAAAAATGAACGTGATTATGAGCCCACATCGCTTCCGGATAGCCCAAAAAGACGGAGTTGGAGAAAGACAAAGCCAGGGCAAACTCGGCCCTAACGGAGAGCCTAAAGCCGGCTGAAAAACGGAGAAGTAGAAAGAAATAATCGAGGAAGAAACCTTACCCGTAATTAACGGCGGTCTCTCCCTGTCAGATTTGAACGGCGAAATAACCGTGCGAGAAAATCTATGATGGGGCGGCGCAGTGGCGGCAAAATCAACTACGCGCCTAAAAGTAAGGGTTTAAAATCTAAACCCGCGATGCAATTTTTATTGCAAAAATTGCCAAAGCCGCCACTCAGCTTATTTGCCGTACTTTTTACGGAACTTATCCACACGGCCGGCAGTATCAACAACGCGTTGCTTGCCGGTGTAAAAAGGATGGCATGAAGAGCATACTTCGATCAACAGGTCTTTGGAAAGAACGGAACCTGTGACGAAAACGTTGCCGCAGCCGCAAGTCACTGTAATTTGTTTATAATTTGGATGAATTTCTGGTTTCATAACGCTTCACATTACCCGCGAGGGCCATATACCGGTTAAAAAGCAGACTATGATAAGGCTTCTATGACTATTTATCAACCTGATTTTAATGCTTTATGGGCTCTGGGTAGCCGCTATCATGCGCCGCTCGCGACTGAGCAGCAACAGAACCAGCGAAATCGCCGGCAACCCGACCACGGAAGCGTAGACAAAAAAGACATAATAACCGTAATGGTCGACGACGAGCCCTGCAAAACCGCCCAAAAACTGCGCAGGCAAGGTCATCAGCGAACTGAACAAGGCATATTGGGTGGCGGTATAAGCCTTGCTGGTCAAACTGGAAAGATAGGCGATGAAAACCGATGTCGCGAGCCCGCCGCTCAAGTTATCCGCACTGATCACCGCCGCCAGCAAGACCTTGCTGGGCGCACTCAAGGCCAGCACCGCGAACAACAAATTGGTCGAGACGACCATCACCGAACCCAACAATAACGGCCGCATCAGGCCATACCTGACCACCAAGGCGCCCCCCAAGGCCGCGCCGGCAATCGTCATGAAAAAACCGAAAATCTTGCTGATTTCGGCAATGTCTTTCTTGCTGAAGCCCAGATCGAGGTAAAACGGATTGGCCATCACCCCCATCGTGATGTCGCTCATTTTATAAAGCGCGATCAACAACAGAATGACGAGCCCGGTTCTGCCATTGCGGCTAAAAAATTCGACGAAAGGACTCAATACCGCATCGGTGAACCCGGCCAGCGCCCGTTGCCAAAGCGATGCCCGCCCGGACACACCCAGGGCGGATTCCAAGCGACTACCGGCCTGGCGCGCCGATTCGGCCCGCTGATGTTCGGGTTCGCGCAGGCACAACGTGGTTACCATGCCGACCGTCATCGCCGCGGCCATCACCAAATAGGCCCATCTCCAGCTTGAATATTCGGCGATATAAAACGCGCCCGCGCCGGCCACCAACAAGGCGATCCGGTAACCCAACACATACGCCGCCGCCATCGCGCCCTGATAACGCGCATCGGCCGTTTCGATACGGAAAGCATCGATCACCACATCCTGGGTCGCCGAACAAAACGCCACGCCCACCGCAAAAACGGCGCAGAGTTGCAGTTGCGTGTGTGAATCCAGACCGGCCATACCGAACAATCCCAGCGCAATCCCGATCTGCGCCAGCAGCATCCAGCTCCGCCGCTTGCCCAAAAGCCGGGTCAAGATCGGTATCGGCAGCCGGTCGATTACCGGGGCCCAAAAGACCTTGATCGAATAGATCACGCCGACCCAGCTGAAGAAACCGATCACGGTGAGTTCAACTCCCTCATCCCGAAGCCAGGCCGACAGAGTCGAAAATACCAGCAGAAAAGGCAGGCCCGCGGAGAAACCGAGAAAAATCATGCTGACCACACGCGGCTGCAAATAGATTGCAAAAGCGGTACGCCAGCTTTTTTCGGCCGTCACGAGACCTTACCTAGAGAGACGCGCCGCACGGGAAGTGCGGCGCAAGCGGAGACAATGCCTAGCCATTGATCAGATAATGCACGACGATACTGCCGGCATAACCGGCCGCAATCGCCGGCGACCATTTCAAATGGCTGAAGAAGGTGTATTTATGGTTGGACTGTCCCATCAACGCCACACCCGCGGCGGAACCGACCGACAGTAATGAACCGCCGACGCCGGCCGTCAAGGTGACCAGCAGCCATTGATACAGACTCATGTCCAGATTCATGTTCAATACCGCAAACATGACCGGAATGTTGTCAACGATAGCCGAAATTAAACCGACCAAAACGTTAGCGGTCGTTTGACCCAGACCGTCATACATCGCGCCAGACAGCAGCTCCAGATAGCCGATATAGCCCAAACCACCGACCGCAAACACGACGCCAAAGAAAAACAGCAGCGTATCCCATTCGGCATGACGCACTTTGTTGAAAATGTCGAAGCCTTCTTCGCCTTCGACGGTAAATTTCTTTTTGATCCGGTAACCATAGAGCATCAACACCGACAAACCGGCCATCATGCCCATGAACGGCGGCAAATGCAGAACTTGCTTGAAGCTGACCGCAGTCGCAATGGTCAACAGGAACATCACGCAAATTTGAATCGCGCCGGGCTTCAGAACGACAGCTTCTTCGTCAGTCGCATTCGGCTGCTCGTCAGGCACCGCAAAATACATCACCGCCGCAGGAATTGCGTAGTTGACCGCCGAAGGAATGAACAGCTTGAAGAAGTCGAAAAACTCCGCATAGCCAGCCTGCCATACCATCAAGGTGGTAATGTCGCCGAACGGACAGAACGCACCGCCCGCATTCGCGGCGACAACCAGATTCACGAAACCGATGCTGACGAATTTCGGGTTGTCCGATCCGACCGCCATCACCACCGCGCCGACCAGCAACGCCGCGGTCAAGTTATCGGCGACCGCGGACAGGAAGAATGTGATGATACCGGTGATCAAAAACAGTTTCCGGTAACCGAACTGCCGTCTGACCAGCCAGGAACGCAGCGCCTCGAACACGTTGCGCTCGGCCATTGCGTTGATGTAAGTCATCGCGACCAAGAGGAACAGCATCAACTCGGCATATTCTTTCAAGTTGTATTCAAACGCTTCGTGCATCGCATCGACCGACACACCCGCTTGCGACGCCAAGATGGCCGCATGCGACCAGATGATCGCGGCAGCCAAAATGACCGGTTTGGATTTACGCAAATGCGTAAATTCCTCAGCCATCACAAAGCCATAGGCAATCAAAAAGATCAGCACGCAATAAATGCCGCGCTCGGTCCCGGTCAGCCCAAGGCTTTCAATACCGCCGGCCATCGCAAACTCTGGCACCAGCAGTGTCATCAACAAAACAAAAAGAAACCTCACAAAACCCCTCCCATTGATGATTTTTATTATCGAAAAATTAAATGATTAAAGCCGTCTTCAACCCGATATACTATCACTTCGGAATAACCTTTGTCATTTTATGACGCAGCGTATATGATTAGTGGTCAAAAATTCTGCGCTAAACCAGCAACCACTAACCACCTTATGTACCAGTACAACGAACAAGACCAGACCCTTGTCGAAGAAAGGGCTGCGCAATACCGGCGGCAAACCGAAGATTTTCTGAAAGGCGAACTGACAGAAGATCAATTCCGCGCCTTGCGCCTGCGCAATGGGTTGTATATTCAGACTCATGCGCCAATGCTTCGGATTGCGGTGCCCTACGGCCTACTGAACTCGAAACAACTGCGCAAACTGGCCCATATCGCCCGCGAATTTGATAAAGGCTACTGTCATTTCACGACCCGGCAAAACGTCCAGTTCAACTGGCCGGAACTCGAACGCGTGCCGGACATTCTGGACGAACTGGCCAGCGTGCAAATGCACTCGATCCAGACCAGCGGCAACTGCATGCGCAACACCACATCGGACCCTCTGGCCGGCGTCGCGATCGACGAACTCGAAGACCCGCGCCCGTACTGCGAAATCATCCGCCAATGGACGACGCTGCATCCCGAATTCGACTATTTGCCGCGCAAGTTCAAGATTGCGGTCAGCGGCGCCCAACTGGATCGCGCGGCGACGCAATTGCACGACATCGGCGTGCATCTGGTCAAGAATGACCAAGGTGAAACCGGCTTCAGAATCCTGGTCGGCGGCGGCCTCGGCCGCACCCCGGTCATCGGCCAGGTGATTCGTCCATTCCTCGACAAGCAGCACCTGTTGTCCTATCTCGAAGCGATACTGCGGATTTACAATTTATTCGGACGCCGCGACAACAAATACAAGGCACGGATCAAGATCCTGGTCAAGGAAACCGGTCTCGACAAGTTTAGCGAGTTGGTCGAAGCGGAATGGCAGCAGATCAAGGACGGCATGGAACTGAGCGATGCGCGGATAGCCGCGATCAAGGCCCATTTCACGCCGCCGGCTTACGACACCGACGCCGCCCAGGATCAAAGCCTGGCCACGCAGTTATCGGCTAACCCCGCATTCGCCACCTGGTACAAATACAATACCGCTGCACACCGTGTGCCGGGCTACCGCGCCGCATTCATTTCACTGAAAGCGCCCGATTCGCCGCCCGGCGACATGACCGATACGCAACTGGATGCGGTCGCCGACCTGGCCGATCGCTACAGCTTCGGACAGCTTCGCAGCACGCACCGGCAAAACCTGATTCTGGCCGACATTAAACAGGCCGACCTGTTTAGCCTCTGGCAGGCGCTGACGAATTTAAAGCTGGCGACCCCGAACATCGGTACGGTCACCGACATCATCTGCTGCCCCGGCCTGGATTTCTGCTCGCTGGCGAATGCCGGATCGATCGGCGTCGCGAAAGAAATCAACGAAGCGCTCGACGATCTCGATTATGTGCACGACATCGGCGACGTGAAGATCAATATGTCCGGCTGCATGAACGGCTGTGCGCACCAAAGCGTCGGCCATATCGGCATCCTTGGCGTCGATAAGAAAGGCTCTGAATGGTATCAAATTACCCTGGGCGGCTCTTCCGAGAACGAAGCGGCGATCGGCGAACGTCTGGGACCCGCGGTGGCCCGCGACGAAGTCACGCAGGCGATCACGACGATTCTGGATGTTTATGTCAAACAACGGCAGGAAGAAGAATCATTTTTGGACATGGTAAAACGTGTTGGCATTACCCCTTTCAAAGAACGAGTCTATGCAGATCATTAAAGACAAAGCCATTATAGAGGACACCTTTACAACGCTTGCCGATGACGCCGAACCGACCCGCGGCGACATCAGCGTCTCGCTCTCGAGATGGAAGCGCGACCGCGAACTCCTGCTCGCGCATCCCGGCAAAGTGGGCGTGCGCCTCCAGGCGAGCGACGCGACTGCCGACCTTGCCGACGACCTGAAGCGCATCGATCTGATCGAACTCGATTTCGCCGACTTCGCGGATGGACGCTTGTTTTCGCATGCCTGGCTGCTCCGCGGCCGCTATCATTATCAGGGCGAAATTCGGGCGACCGGGCATTATCTGCTGGACCAGATTTTTTATCTGTCGCGAGTCGGCGTCAATGCGTTTAAGCCCGCCAAAGCCGAGCAATTAGCGAGCATCCTCGCAAATTTGCACGATTTTTCGGTCAAATATCAACCTTCGATCGTTTAAATCCGCAGCATCCGCAACAAAAAAGCCTTGCCCGGCATGAATGCCGGGCAAGGCTTTTTTTTGTCTAGCGCATCATCATCTAATCGTCCAGCAGGCCAGACACCGCCGCCCTGCTGAAAGCTCGCGGCAAAACCTAAGCTTTACCGCGAGCCGTGCAAGCCGATCAGTGCTTCATGATCGCCAGGCCTTTCAACAGGGACAAGGCTTCGAATACCGGATAATCGCTGACTTCCAGCTTATCATCCTTCGGCTTTTCATCCTTCGGCTTCTCCTCGCCTGCTTTTGGCTTTTCAACCTTCTTCTTGCCGTTTTCCAGATGGTGCGACAAGTCGGCTTCCTTGACCGGCGTAAAGTCCGATTTTTCGACCGACTCCAGCTTGACCGAAGCCAGCGCAATATCGGGCTCGATCCCTTCCGCCTGGATCGATCGACCGGAAGGCGTATAGTAGCGCGCGGTCGTCAGCTTGACCGCCGCACCATTACTGGTCGGCAATATCGTCTGCACCGAGCCCTTACCGAAGGATTTCTCACCCATGATCACCGCGCGTTTTTGATCCTGCAACGCACCCGCGACAATCTCGGAGGCGGATGCGGAACCCGCATTGATCAGCACGACCATCGGCGCGCCATTCAGCAAGTCATCGCCCGCTGCCGTGAAACGCATTTCGGAGTTTTCGATCCGTCCTTTCGTATAAACGATCAGGCCGCTTTTCAGGAACGCGTCGCTGACTTCGACCGCCGCATTCAAGACCCCGCCGGGGTTATTCCGAAGATCGAGCACCAGACCTTTCAGACTGCCCGCATTGTCTTTTTTCAATTGCGCCAGACTGTCGAGCAGACTTTCGCCGGTGCCGGATTGGAAACTGCTGATCCGAACATAGCCGTAGCCTTTTTCCAGCAGCTTGTTTTTCACGCTCTTGACCTTGATGATGTCGCGGGCCAGGGTGAATTTGAGCGGCGCTTCCTCGCCTTCCCGAACCACGGTCAGTTCAATCTTGCTGCCCGGCTCGCCGCGCATCGTCTTGACCGCCTCGACCAGGCTCATGCCCTTGACCGGCTTGTCGTCGAGCCGGATGATCAGGTCGCCGGTTTTCAGCCCGGCCCGTTGCGCCGGCGTATCGTCGATCGGCGATACGACCTTGATGAAGCCGTTTTCCATCGTGACTTCGATGCCGAGGCCGCCAAACTGGCCGGTTGTACCTTCCTTCAACTCCTGGTATTCCTCGGGCACCAGATAGGCCGAATGCGGATCGAGTCCGCTCAGCATACCGCGCACCGCGTCTTCCAACAGCTTTTTGTCCGATACGGGCTCCACATAATCGCGTTTGATCCGCCCGAAAATTTCGGTGAATGTCCGAAGCTCCTCAAAAGGCAGAGCCTCCGTTTCACTCTCGGTGTTGGGCTTGTTCAGCTCGGCCAGCACACTGCCGCCGATGCTGATGAATACCCCCAACATGATCCCTAAGGACAAGATAAAAAATGTCTTTTTTTTCTGCATGCGCATTGCTACCCCAACTGCTCGATTCCTAAATATGTTTCCATTGCCTGGCTAACTTTTTTCATGGCTTATCCCGGATACCATGCCAAAGGGTCAACCGGCTTGCCATTCCTGCGAATGCCAAAATATAAACCCGACTGCGACCGCCCGCCGCTTTGCCCCGCGCCCGCGATCACCTCTCCCGCCTCGACCCAGTCATAGACCTTTTTATAGAGGCTCTGATTAAAACCGTACAAGGTCATGAAGCCGTTGCCGTGATCAAGGATCATCAATAAGCCGTAACCGGACAGCCATTGCGAATAAACGACCTTGCCGCGAGTCACCGCGCGTACTTCCGCGCCTTCCGGCGCCTCGATCAGGATGCCGTCCCAGAGGCTCTGCATCCCTTTGGAAGCCGCCTTTTCTGAAACCGGCCACGGCAATTGTCCCTTGAGCCGCTCGAAATCGACCTTGGCCGCGTCCTGCTTTTCCGACTGAGACTGCTCATCAGTAGCAAGAGTTTCCGCCCCCTGATCGTCCGCCGGCTGATTCTCCCATTTCGCCTGTGTATCAATCAGTTCCTTCAGTTCATTCTCGCTCTCTTTCAGGCGATTGAGCTGCTGTTCGCCGGACGAATAGTCCTGCTCGATTTCGGCGAGCAGCTTGTTTCTTTCGTTCCGCAACAGTTCGAGCGAGCTTTGCTCGAGGCGGTTTTTCTCGACATCGCGCTGCATCAGCATCGCTTCTTCCCGCTGCCGGCTTTCCAGCTCGGCGAGCCCGGCGACCGACTTTTGCATGACCGCCAGCTTCTTCAGCCGCTGCCGGCGCAAATAATCATGATAGACCACCATCCGGCTCGCCTTCGCCAGATCCTGATGGTTCAGAATCAACTTCAATTTTCCGGTCCGGCTCATTACGAAGTCGGCGCGCAACTGCGCCGCCAGCGCCTTATGATGCAAGGCGATCTCATCCTTCTGCAGCACAATGTCTTGGTGGATCAGTTTCATCTGGCGGCGATTTTGCACGATGTCGTCTTGCAGCCTTTTCAACGTCGCCGCGCTTTCGCCATAGCGGTTTTCGATATCGGCGAGTTGATCCGCCACCGCTTCCTTTTGCAGCAGCATCGCTTGTATTTTTTTCTTGACCACCGCGATGCCGGATCGGACCACGCCCAAGTCCCCCTTGAGCGTGACCTCTTCGGCAGCGCATTCCTTCGCCAGCACCCCCAAAACGATGCAGGTTACAATCCTTGTCCGCATCTCTCGCTTAGTGGGCGGCCAGCAAGGATCTACCTGTCATTTCCACCGACTGCGGAATGTCCATGGCGTTATATTCCTTTTCGAGCGAGTACCCGAAGCCGTCAAGAATTAACAAAACTAAGGGCTTTGGCCGATTCAACATCTTTAAAATTTCTCCCGTCACAAACACAAAAATCGAGATTCGCGCCGCCATCGGCCCGGTAGGCTGCACTGGGGTAGGATTGTTTCAAATCCATTACCCTCTAAAGCTGAAACTAATGTATCATAGTGCCGCTTACTAGGCTTTCATGCGTAAGTATTACGCAAAACAAGGCTACAAAGTGTCCATTATATTAATACACGTTGGCAGTTCTTGTGTAAAAATAATTCATTGCAGCCGCCTTTTTTCTAATAGCAACAAGAACCTTCTGAAGGTCGGATTTATGGATACGCTTAACAAACCCACGGCATACGACGATAACGATATCAATCGGGCCGCACGCTGTATCAAGGCGATGTCACATCCTTTGCGGCTGAAAATATTGTGCGTCTTGGGCACCAATTCGGTCAGCGTGCAGGACATCGTCGACCAGGTCGGCACTTCGCAAAGCAACATCTCGCAGCATCTGGCAATCCTTCGTGAAAAAAACATCCTGGGCTCCAAAAAAGAAGCCAACCGGGTCTACTACTACATCGACGACAACCGGACACTGCAACTGATCAACATGATGCGCGAAGTCTTCTGCACGCGGCACTGATTCACCCGTTTACCTTTCATTTGTTTCAACCAACTACCCATCCATGCAACGTCTTTTTGAATTTATTTTTAATCACTACGTTTATTCGCTCGCCCTGGCGGTCGTCACCTATTTGTTGATTCAGGAATTGTTCGATACTGCTTTCAAAAAATTCAACCCGATCACACCGATGCACGCGGTCGCGAAGATGAACGAAAGCGACATCAACATCATCGATGTCCGCGAACCGACAGAGTACGTGGAAGGCCACATTGAAAACGCAATCAATGCGCCTCTCGGTAAACTGAGCGAGCAATTACCCAAACTCACCCGCGACAAAAAAGCGCCGATACTGGTCGTCTGCCAAAACGGCACCCGCTCCCTGAGCGCCGCCAAAACCCTGGCCAAGACAGGCTACGAGCAAATTTTCGTGATCACCGGCGGCATGAACGCCTGGACCGAAGACTACAAACTGCCGATAGCCACTCGCCGCAAGCAAAAAGCGCAATCCTAGGCAAGTTGCCCGGCCTTAAAATCGCCGCGTCGACTCCCGATAAAATGCACATTACGGATCAACCGTAAGCCGCGTTTTTGAACGTTGTCTTTTAACGCACCGCCATCAAGACGGCGCATAATCGTCAATACAATCCACCTTTCATTAAAAGCTATCATGGCAGAAGAACAACAAAACGTCGAAAAACAATTCGCGATTCAAAAAATTTACACAAAAGACCTGTCTTTTGAGACTCCGAACTCGCCGAAAATCTTCATGGAGAAATGGGAACCGGTTGTCGATTTCAACCTGAGCACTCGCGTCGAGACGATCGATGAAAACCTGTACGAGATCGTGCTGACCACGACGATCACGGTCAAAATCGCCACCGCCACCGCCTATCTGGTCGAAGTGAACCAGGCCGGCATCTTTACGATCGCCGGTTTCACCGAGCAGGAATTGGGGCCGATGGTCGGCAGCTTCTGCCCGAACGTGCTGTTTCCATACGCTCGCGAAGTCGTATCCGACCTGGTCGCCAAAGGCGGCTTTCCACAGCTTTTATTGGCCCCGGTCAATTTTGACGCCCTGTATGCATCGCACTTACAACAGGTACAAACCCCGGCCCCCGCGAAGGAAAGCCTGAACTAAGCGATGACGGCAAGAAAAATCGGCATTCTGGGCGCAGGTTCCTGGGGAACCGCGCTGGCGATCCAGGCCGCGAGAACCGGCTGCGAGGTGTTGCTCTGGGGGCATCATCAACAGCATATGGAGGTGCTTGCCGGCGACAGGGAAAACAAACACTACCTGCCCGGCGCCGCATTCCCGGCCAATTTGTCGGTCACGGCCGACTTACGCGAGGTTGGCGGTTTCTCCGATCTGTTATTGATCGCGGTGCCGAGCCACGCCTTTAAGGCGACGCTAGCGCAATTAAAGCCGTTTGCGGCGCACAACATCAAGATTGCCTGGGCGACCAAGGGCTTCAACCCCGACGACGGCTCCTTGCTGCACGAACTGGTGACGTCTCTGTTCTCGGCAGAGACGCAGGTCGCCGTGCTGTCGGGCCCGACCTTCGCGCATGAGGTCGCCGCCGAATTGCCGACCGCGATTACGATCGCCTCTCCCCAGGATAGTTTCTCGAATGAGTTGACGCATCTCTTTCACAGCAACCGCTTCCGGACTTATACCAGTACCGACATCGTCGGCGTGGAAGTCGGCGGCGCGGTCAAAAACGTGATGGCGATCGCGGCGGGCATCGCGGACGGACTCGGCTTCGGCGCCAACACCCGGGCGGCTCTGATTACCCGCGGACTGACCGAAATCATCCGGCTCGGCCTGCGTCTCGGCGGACACCAGGAAACCTTCATGGGCCTGGCAGGACTCGGCGATCTGATCCTGACCTGCACCGATAACCAGTCCAGAAACCGGCGCCTGGGCATCGCGCTCGGACGCGGGCAAGCGTTGGAACCGGCGATGCGCGAGATAGGCCAGGAAGTCGAAGGCGTGCTCGCCGCCAGGGAGACCTACCAGCTCGCCAAAAAGCACGGAATCGACATGCCGATTACCGAGCAGACTTTTAAGGTGTTATACGAAGGCTTATCCCCGGTCGCCGCGGTGCAGAACCTGTTATCGCGCGAATTGAAAAGCGAATCAACCGGGCCATAGAGAGATCAAGAATCACGCCGACCCCAAAAAGCCGGCGTTTTTTATTGTATTCAGGAACCGCGATAATAGCCGCCCGGCGAAGCCTGGCCGGCTTCTCTCGGCATTGCTGCCGGCGGTTGTTCCTGTTCCAAAGACGGCAGTCTTTCATAAATCGGCGTCGGTTCGCCGTCCAACACATGCAAGGCCTGATTCAGGGCTTTTTGATCGAAATCGGGCATTTCCTCCCCAGTTGCCTTCCTGATCAAATCGAGCGCGACCGCATAACGCTGATCCTGCCCCATCTCCTCGCCTTCGAGATCGGGGTGCGCCTCGATGTACAAGGTATTATCGAGCCAGCCGACCTTGATCGGCTGCTTGACGATATAAACCGACGTGCCGACCCCCGCCTGACTGTATAGCGTTTCAATATCTGCAGGATACATCCGCACACAGCCGTGCGTGATCTGCATGCCGATGCCATAAATCTTGTCGATGTCGGTGCCGTGAATCCGGTAGTCTCCGGGCAGATTCAGGTACAAAGCATAGGCGCCGAGCGGATTGTGCGGCCCGGGCGGCACGACTTCGGGCAGCGGATCGCCCATCGCGGCATGTTCGCGCCGGATCGACTCCGGCGGATGCCAACTGGGATCCTTCACTTTTTTGATAATTTTGGTTTTCCCGAGCGGCGTCTTCCAGTCCTGCCGGCCGATGCCGTGCGCAAACGACATCACTTGCCGCCCACCCGCCGGGTAATAATACATCCGGTATTCTGACAGATTCAGCGTAATGCCTTCGTGCGGCGTATCCGGCAGAATGCGCCGGTTGGCCAGGCGAACGAGTTCCCCTTTTTTGACATGCCAGCGATCGACCTTTTGATTCAGGCGGACGATTTCCGCTTGCCCCAATCGGTAACGCAAAGCCACGTCCAGCAAGGTTTCATCCTCTTCCGCATGGATAACCGCTTCGGGCTGCACGTATTCCATCACGACTGCATCGCCATTAGCCGGCAGGTCGTATGTTGTCGCCAACGCCGAACCGGACGCCAGTAAACCAAAAGTCAATAAAGCATTAAGAGCTCGAATTCTCATTACATTAATTCGCGAAAAATAAAAAATTTATGGATTCTATGACTAAAAGTCAGATTTTAGTCAAAACAGATAGTTCAGAATAACCCAGAATAGCGGGTTTTAGCGGGCAAAACCTGTGAAACCGATCATAAATCGGCAGTATTGTATCACACCGAGTCGAACTGTCAGGCCATTCGATCGGTTCAGTTTAGACTATCGTTGGCAATGTTTACAGAATACGGTCGAACGTCCGGACAAGCGGATTTCGGCCAGAGACTCGCCGCACACAGGGCAAGGGAGCCCTCCGCGGCCATAAACCTTCAGCTGCTGCTGGAAATAACCGGGCCTTCCGGCCTCGTTCACAAAGTCGCGCAAAGTCGTGCCGCCCTGTCGGATCGCTTCCTCTAGCACGAGGCGTATACATTCGGCCAACCGTTGATAACGCGCCAGCGAAATTTTACCGGCATGCCGGGTCGGCAAAATGCCGGCCCTGAACAGGGCTTCGTTCGCATAGATATTGCCGACGCCGACCACGACATGGCTGTCCATGATGAAGGATTTGATCGGCGTCTTGCGGTTTTGCGCCAGCGCATGCAGCTGCGCGCCATCGAAATCGGCGCTCAAGGGCTCCGGCCCCAAATCTTTCAGCAAGGGATGTCCGAAAACCGGTTCGGCGGTCCACAAGACCGCGCCGAAACGGCGGGGATCGTTGAAGCGCAACAGCGTTCGGTCGGTAAAAAGCAGATCGACATGGTCATGCTTGCCATGCGCCTGGCCTGCCGTCAGGATTCTCAGACTGCCCGACATGCCCAGATGCACGATTAAAGTGCCCTGCTCCGTGCTCAGCAGCAGATATTTGGCGCGCCGGTCGACCGACCGGATGCTTTGCCCTTGCAGCAGTTCGGAAAGGGATTCGGGCACGGGCCAGCGCAGACGCGGCTGGCGCACGATGACTTGCTGGATATGGAGGCCCTGGATCACGGGCGCGATACCGCGGCGGGTGGTTTCGACTTCGGGTAATTCGGGCATCGGGCCGGCGGGAAAATCTCGGGGTTACATCCTATGGATTACGCACAGTGTAACACAGAATTCGAGTCCGGCCGCAGCGGCGATCCGGTCATCTCAACAGTGAAAATGACCGGACGCAACCGTTTAGCGATTAAAAACTGACGTTCGCTTGAAACCAGATTTTCTGGGTATCGGTATTGATCGGGGTCGAAAGCCCGCTATCGGCATTGTAATTAGCGTATTTTGCCAACAACGAATAATGCTTGCCGAATTTCTTCACGACCATGAAATCCCATTCCTTGCCATAGGCCATTTTTCCGGTATCGTCGCTGAAGTCATGATAGACGCCGGTAATCGTCGTTTGGTAACGCGGAAACTCGACCATAATGGTGCCGAACAAATCGCGAATCCCGTTGTTCGGCGTGACCAGAAAGATATCCGCCCAGCCCTGGAATGCATGGTTCGTGCCGAGCGGCGTATCGAAGGTTTTGTTCGCGCCATAGCCGTTCAACTGCTCCCAGGCCCCCATCACGCTGACATTGAACGCCTTGACGCCGCCCATGAAGTTGAAGCGGTCGGCTTCATACTTGGTCGGTCCGTGCCCGTAATCCTTCTGGTCGGCCCATTCGGCGGTATACAGCAGATTGACCGTGTCCATGATCTTCGGCGACGCGCCGTTGAAGCGAATGCCATAGGTCTGATTGGATTTTTCCAGGAATAAATTTCGCCCCGCCGCAGGCCCGGGATTCACATCCTGGTAGTCCAGCCAATAGCCGTAGGCGACCAGATTGCCGTAATCGCCGACCTTGTAATTGATATTCAGGATCGGCGCTTCGATATTCTCGGTCGTTGAGGTAAAGGTTTGCACATTGCCGATATAACCGGCATTGATCGTGAGCCCGAAAAGCTGCTGGTTGTTATGCGTCACCAGAATCGAATCGTAGGTTGTTTCCAGCTGCCGCCAGCCGACGTTGCCGATGTAGCGGTCGTCGTCGAGCTTGATCCGTTGCCGGCCGCCCTTGATGATCGTATCGGGAATTCCGCTGTAAGCGATCCACAACTGGTTCAGTTCGGTTTTCTCGGGGTCGGCGATGATGGAATAGGGCGTGTTTTTGTTCCGGGTGCTGTTGTAATCCTCCTGCATCGCCCAAAGCCCTTCGAACTCGGCATAACCTTGGATGTCATAAAGCTTCGGTGACAAAGCCCCCAAGCGGAATCTCGCCGTATTCGCGTTGGCCGTTTTGGGGTTCGGCGTGCCGCCCTTATCCTGATCGACGTTTTCCCAGCGGTAATTGATATCCGCCTTGATCGCTCCCTTATTGCCGTAATGATAAAAATTCAGCGCATCCTCGATTTCCTGAGTCACGTCCGCGCCAGCAGATCCGCTCAGTAACGATAGCGACAAAAAGGTAATTTTTCCTGTTGGATGTGACATGATTCCCCCTGATTTTCTGTGATGGGTCTGCATTAGTGCGTGTGATCGCATTCTGAAAGGAAGGTCAGCAGGCTTTCCCGGTAGCGGTAATAATCCGGATGGGCCAGCAAGGCCTTGCGGCTGCGCGGTCTCGGCAGGTCGATGTCCTGAATCTTGCCGATTTTGGCGTGCGGGCCGTTGGTCATCATCACCACCCGGTCGGCCAATAAAATCGCTTCATCGACATCGTGGGTCACGACGATCGCGGTCACGTGCGTCCGCTCCCAAACTTCCATCAACACTTCTTGCAGTTCCCAGCGCGTTAAAGAGTCCAGCATGCCGAAAGGCTCATCGAGCAGCAGCAGTTTGGGCGACAATGCAAACGCCCTAGCGATGCCGACCCGCTGGCGCATGCCGTTCGACATGTCGGCGGCCTTTTTATGCAGCGCATCGCCGAGTCCGACTCGGGTCAGATAGTATTCGACGATATCGTCGCGCTCCGCTTGCGTCGCATGCGGATACACCTTGTCGACGCCGAGGGTCACGTTTTCGAACGCGGTCAGCCAGGGAAACAGACTCGGCGCCTGAAACACGACCCCCCGATCGGGACCGGCGGCATAGATCTCCCGGTTATCCAGGATGATGCCGCCGTCCGAAATCTCGTTCAGCCCGGCGGTCATCGACAACACGGTCGATTTGCCGCAGCCGGAGTGCCCGATGATCGAGATGAACTCGCCCTTTTTCAGCTTCATGTCGAAGCCGTCGACCACCTTGACCGTGCCGTTGCCGTCCGGGGTCGGATAGATTTTCGACACCTGCGAGAATTCCAGATAACGCGGCCGCCCGAGATCCTCCTGCGCCGGCTTCAGCGCGGACGCATCCGATTGCCAGTCGTTGCTGGTGTTCGGCCGAACGTTCGGCAGCACCAACCGGTCTTGACCGCCCTGCTGGTTTTTTTCGATGCCGACCTGCATCAGATAGCGAGTGATGTCGGCGCGCAGGCGCTTGAATTCCTCGTTATGGTTCAACGCGGTCCGGTCACGCGGACGTTCGAGGTCGACCTTGAAACCCGGCCCGAAAGTCGCCTCCGGCCCCGGATTCAATGGAATCACCCGGTCGGCCATGTAGATCGCCTCATCGACATCGTTCGTGATCAGGATCATCGTTTTCTTATCCTGATCCCAGATTTGCAGGATCTCGTCCTGAAGATTGCCGCGCGTCAACGCATCGAGCGCGCTGAGCGGCTCGTCGAGCAACAAGATGTCAGGATTCGCGGCCAGGGCCCGCGCGACATTGACCCTTTGCCGCATGCCGCCCGAGAGTTCGGCCGGTTTCTTGTCCATCGCGGCTCCGAGATTGACCATGCGCACGTATTTCTCGGTGTGCGCCTTGCGTTGTGCGGGCGTCCACTCCTTGAAGATCTGATCGACCGCCAACGCGACGTTCTGATAGACCGTCAGCCAAGGCATCAACGAGTAATTTTGAAACACCACGCCGCGGTCAGGCCCCGGCGCTACGATGGGCTTGCCCTGCTTCATCACCTCGCCGCTGTCGACTCCGCACAATCCGGCGATGATCGACACCAACGTGGTTTTGCCGCTGCCCGAAAAGCCGACGATCGCGATAAACTCGCCTTCCCGGATCGTCAGATTGATGTCCTTCAAGATCGAGGTCTTCTGCGCGCCTTCGCCGTAGGATTTGCAGACGTCTTTCAACGCGAGCAGCGTCTTGGCCGCCGGTTCTTTCATCTCTTTGGGTGACGACGCCTGGGTTTTCATCGGAAGTTCCACCACGTTATCCTTCGGGTAAGAGGCGATGCCGCTAGGGCTCGGTTTTGCGTTTGCTGAATTCATGCCGCCCTCCCCTTAGCGTCCGAACGAGAAGACATTTTGCAGCGATTGCATGATCCTATCGAGGATGAAGCCGATGATCCCGATCGTGAATACCGCGACCATGATCCGGCCCAGCGAGTTCGAACTGCCGTTTTGGAATTCATCCCAGACGAATTTGCCGAGGCCCGGGTTCTGCGCGAGCATCTCGGCCGCGATCAGCACCATCCAGCCGACCCCCAAGGACAGCCGCATGCCGGTAAAGATGAACGGAATCGCGGACGGCAGGATGATCTTGTTGATCTGCGTGCTCCAGTTCAGCCGCAGCACCTTGCCGACATTGACCAAGTCCTTGTCGATCGACGACACGCCGACCGCGGTATTGATCAGCGTCGGCCAGAGCGAACACAGCGTGACCGTGATCGCGGAGGTCAGGAACGATTTTTCGAACCAGGAATCGTTATCGGTCACATACAAAGCACTAACGACCAAAGTCACGATAGGCAACCAGGCCAGGGGCGAGACCGGCTTGAAGATCTGGATCAACGGATTGATCGCGGTATTGATCGTAGGGCTCATCCCGCATAAGAGGCCGAGCGGCACCGCGACCAGGGTCGCCAGGAAGAAGCCGGTGAACACGGTGAAAAGGCTGGTGCCGATCTGATCCAGATAGGTGCCCTTGCCGTTGAACGGGCGCACCTTCGGCGGCGGCTGGTCGGGATGCTCAGCCGCCGCCTGCGTGATCCGCTCCTGCTGACGTGCGTAATACTGGCGCTCTTTTTCGCGCTGCGCATAATGCTCGTCGACCAACCCGCCGGCCTCATGCCAGACCGAAACCGGCCCCGGAATCGCGCCGAGACTGGTATTCACGCGGGCCGCCGAAAAACTCCACAACCCGAGAAAGAACAGAAAAGCGATGAACGGCACGCCGATCATCAACCATAACTGCCGTAACTGCGGCACCGGATTCTCGCCGGCCGCGATTTTGACGATCGGGATAAACCAGGTCAAGCCGGTGATATTCAAAAATTTGATCAGTTTATTATTCATAATCCGCTGCATCACGCCCGCTGCCGGGGTGCCTTAAAAAAGGGTCTAGGGAGAGTTGTGCCGAAAAAAATGTGCGTCCTTGCACGCAGTCGACATCCGTTGTACACATCAGAGGCACATCTAGAACAACATGGGTAAATCTTTCAAATCAAGCGGTCAGATCACTTCTCGACGACTTTGCCGCCGGCCACCTTTTGCTTGCCTTTCAGACCAATCGGGAATTTGGTCAGATAATCATTCGGCTTGGTCGCATCGAAGGCGATGCCGTCGATAAAGTCCGCGCTCGGCGGTTTGATGCCGGTCTCGCTGTCGCTCGGAAAGTCGCTGGCCTTGGCCTTGCCTTCGGCGATCAACTCTTTCGCCGCCGCCTTATAGATGTCGGGACGGTAAACCTTCTTGGCGACTTCCATATACCAGGAATCCGGCTTTTCTTCGTTGATTTGACCCCAACGGCGCATCTGGGTCAGGTTCCAGACCGCATCGCTGTAAAAAGGGTAGGAGCTGTAATAACGGAAGAACACGTTGAAGTCTGGCAGTGAACGCTTGTCGCCCTTTTCATATTCGAAGGTGCCGTTCATGCTGTTCGCAATGACATCGAAATCGGCGCCGACATACTGGCTCTGCGACAGCATTTCGATCGCTTCCTTCCGGTTTTTGTTGTTTTCCGCATCCAGCCACATCGTTGCGCGAATCAAGGCCTTGATCAGCGCCTTGTGTGTATTCGGGTGTTTCTCGGCCCAGGCTTTATTCACGCCGAAAATTTTGTCGGTGCTGTTCTTCATTAATTCAACATCACCGATCACCGGCACCCCGATGCCCTTGAATACGACTTGTTGGTTCCAGGGCTCGCCGACGCAGAAGCCGACGATCGTACCGGCATCCAGAGTGGCCGGCATTTGCGGCGGCGGTGTTACTGACAGCAGCGCGTCGGCATTGATCTGCCCAGACGTATCCTGAGGGGGTGAATAGTAGCCGGGATTGATGCCGCCGGCCGCCAGCCAGTAACGCAGTTTAAAGTTGTGAGGGCCAACCGGAAAGGTCATCGCCATGTTAAAGGGTTTGCCGGCCGCTTTATATTTTTCCAGTACCGGCTTCAGCGTGTCCGCCTTGATCGGATGCACCGGTTTGCCGTCCTTGACCGGCACCTGCGGTTTCATCTCTTTCCAGACATCATTCGATACGGAGATCGCAACGCCGTTCGAAGACAGCGTCAAGGCGCTGATAATGTCGCCCTTGGTGCCATAACCGATTGCCGCGCCGAAAGGCAGCGACACCAGCATATGCGCACCGTCGAGTTCGCCGCTCAGTACGCGGTCCAGCACGACTTTCCAGTTCGCTTGCGCTTCCACTTGCACGGATAAGCCTTCGTCCTCGAAAAAGCCTTTTTCGAACGCGACCGCGAGCGGCGCCATATCGGTCAGTTTGATGAAGCCGAGCTTGACGGTTTCGGTTTCCAAATTCTCGGTCACCGCGAAGACCGAAGTACTGAAGATGATTGTCGTAGCAACCGCTGCCTTGGATAAAGTGGCAGCTAATTTTGTTAAGGTAAATTTTCCGTGTTTCATAAAATTCGTCTTGGGGTAAATTTTAAGGCCAAAAAACGTCTTTCCAGCTGGACGCCGGCAATGCCGCATCCGCTGTAACTGACGCCTTTGTCAGATCGCTCACCTTTGAGCACAAAATTTTGACCCCACCGTTAGAGTCTTCAGTTTAGTTTTAGCATAATTTATGCCAACACCGATCGAAGACTTATCTGTGATATTTTTATTTGCAAATCATATATTTGATAAATTAGCCGCCTAGTTTTCCTGACTTACCGGAGAAATCGGGCAAACAGGAACAAATTCACCGCCCTATCAGCGAGCACTAATGATGCGGTTTTGCACCAAACTAATACAAGGTTGTTTTCAAGCCACAAAAGGCTGGCTTTGCGGAGATTATCGGAGAACGCTCAGGCGCATCTAGGCCTAAGCACAGAGATTTTGGACGGGATAGTGCCTAAAACAAAAACGTTACGATCGCCTTCAATCGGCCTTGTTCGATCACTGGAATCGCCAGCATGCGGCTAAGGTCATCCAGTTCCTCATTATATGACTCATCCTGATTTCCGGTAATCAAGGGCATGCCGGTCAGCCAGACCCGGCCCAGGGCGCCGTCGCCTTTGTTGACCGTCAGCGTTTCGAAGATTTCCGCGAGGTTATTGCTGTTTTTGCTATGGCTTTGCCGGCAGACCAGTTGCCTACCTTCAGCGTCGGGCATCCAAATCTGGATACGCTTCGCAATCGGCGTCGATTTCGCGGAAAGAAAAGTGATGACGTAAGCCCGCTCATCGCCATTTACAAACGGAATCCCGAGAACCGTCGAAATCCCTGCTTTCAGCGCGTCGCCGGAGCGGACATACTCGGTAGCCTTGCCGATATCCTCGACCAGGACCGGCATCGCCGTCTCCCATGACCTACCGGGAATGCCCTGGCCTTTCGGCAGGCCGATCTGTCTGGACTGTGTTTCAAATTGCGTCAGAGAGCCGTAATAACCATCCAGCACATGCAGCGCATGATCGGTGGCCCCTTCATTGTTCCAGACCTCGATCGCTCCTGCCTGCTCCTGATCGTCCCCGCAGAGAAACACCACGACCGCCAATAAAAAATCACCCGAAAAGATCGGTATCGCAATGCCGCAGGTCAGCCCGGCTTTTTGTGCCGCGGAAGTCCGTTTAAAGTAGGACTGTTCGAATCGGCTCAGCACGATGGGGTGCCGCGCCGCCCAGGCTTTTCCCGGCAAGCCTTCATCATAGGCAAAATGCTGCTTTTCGCTAGCGTGCTTAAACTCGGTTAAGCCGCCATACAGGCCCGAACCGAACTCCAGTTGGGTGCGTTCTTTATCGGGAATCCAGATTTCAATCACTTTGATAAACGTTTTCATGGCGGCTCATTAAAAGTCAGCGTTCTATTTCAGCAATTCCGCCATCGCAATGACGTTTCTGGCCATCTGACCTAACGTAATATTCCGATCCATCGCCAGCTTTCTCAGGGTATGGTAGGCTTCGTTTTCGGTAAAGTTTTGCGTATTGATCAAAATGGCTTTCGCGCGGTCTATTTGTTTTCTGTCTTCGAGTTGGGTTCTCGCTTCCTGCAGTGCGTTTTTGAGCACCTGTTGATGCTTGAAGCGGGCCAGGGCTACGTGAATGATGCCGTGGAGGCGATCGGCATCCAGACCATTCACCTCAAACGCGCTGACCTCGGCTTGCATCGCCTTATGGATCGTTGCACTGCTGCCGTCGGTAGCAAACATGATCACCGGTAACGGACATTGCCGGTTTAGCATGAAGAGGTCCGCCAAGAGCTCGTCAGAAGGCGTCTCGAGATTGAAAATGATCGCATCAGGCCGCATATCCTTGACCTGCGCGATGAATGACGGAGCGTATTGAACTTTGACCGTTTCGACGTTATCGTCAGCCAGTGCATTTTCCAGCGCGGTATTATCGATTCCGCTTTCGACTATCAATAGATTCAGCATGGCTCTGATGGCTTGCAACTGGCAACACGAGTTTAAGGGGAGAAAACTTGAAAGGGTTAGGCTTAGACGGCTCTTAATAAGAGTACCGAACAGATAATAAAGAATTCGGCGTAGAATGGGAAGAACCGCGGAGCGAGTTTTAAATCTCCGGCCCCTCGAACCGTCCGGTCCGAAGGCAATTTCGGATTTTTTAGGCCCCAGGCTTTTTTCCCTCCACCCGAACCACTACAATGTCGGCCCGACCCGCCCAGACGTTCCAGGCGTTGGCGAGCTGCCGGGAAAGTAACAAACCCACTGATCCATGACCAAACTGAACCCGCAACAACAAGCCGCCGTCAAGGCCATCGACCACCCGTTACTGGTGCTGGCCGGCGCCGGCAGCGGCAAGACCCGCGTGATTACCGAAAAGATCGCCTATCTGATCAAACAGGGCACGCCCGCGCGCCATATCGCCGCGGTGACCTTTACGAACAAAGCCGCGCGCGAAATGAAGACGCGCGTGTCCAAATTGCTCGACGATACGCAATTGCGGGGCCTGCGCGTCTCGACCTTTCATTCCTTGGGACTCGACATCCTGCGCGCCGAGTCGAAAACGCTCGGCTACAAATCCGGCCTGACCCTGTTCGACGAACAGGACAAGCTAACCCTGCTGCGCAATTTGATCGCACATAGTTCCAAAAGCTTCGATCCCGACCAGTGCGACCGCTACGCCTGGCAGATCGGCCAATGGAAAAATGCCTTCGTGACGCCCGACCAGGCGCTCTCGCGCGCGACCCAGGAGCAGCATCACGCCGCCCTGCTCTACGCGGACTATGTCCAAAGCCTGAAAGCCTACAACGCGGCCGATTTCGATGACCTGATCCTGATTCCGGTCTTGTTGTTCCAGCAACATCAAGCGATCCGGGAGAAATGGCAAAACAAGATCCGCTATCTGTTGGTCGACGAGTACCAGGACACCAATTCCACCCAATACGAATTGGTGCGCCTGCTCGCGGGCAATCTCGGCCGCTTTACCGTGGTCGGCGACGACGACCAGTCGATCTATGCCTGGCGCGGCGCGCAGCCGGAGAATCTCGCGCAATTGCAAAAGGACTACCCGCGCCTGCAAGTGATCAAGCTCGAACAGAACTACCGCTCGACCGGCCGGATATTGAAGGTCGCGAACCAGTTGATCGCGAACAATCCGCATGCGTTCGAAAAACGGCTGTGGAGCCAGCTCGGCTACGGCGACCCGCTGCGCGTGCTCAGCCACAAGGACGAGACGACCGAGGCGCAGCAGGTCGTCTCCGAGATCGTGCATCACAAATTCAAAACCGGCGCCTCCTACGGCGATTATGCGATCCTGTACCGCGGCAATCATCAGTCCCGCTTGTTCGAACGGTGCCTCCGCGAACAGAACGTGCCCTACTTCATCAGCGGCAGCACCTCGTTCTTCGCTTATACCGAAATCAAGGACATCCTGGGCTACCTGCGCCTGCTGGTGAACCCGGACGACGACGCCGCGTACCTGCGCATCATCAACACCCCGCGCCGCGAAATCGGCCCCGCCACGCTCGAAAAACTCGGCGCCTACGCGAACGAGCGCCATATCAGCCTATTCGCGGCCAGCGGCGAATTCGGTCTAAAACAAAAGCTACAGGACAACGCCGCCCACCGTCTCGAAAAATTCCGCGACTGGATCGTCGATACGGCCGACCGGGTCGAACGCGGCGACCAGTTCGCGGTGCTCGAACAAATGATCGACCAAATCGGCTACCGGCAATGGCTACAGGAAAACAACAACAGCCGCGACGCCGCCGAACGCAAGCTGAAAAACGTGTATGAACTGCTCGACTGGCTCAAACGCATGGCCGAGAAGGAAGAAAGCGGCAACGCTAAGCTGTCAGAGATCGTCTCGAAAATCCTGCTGATGGACATGCTGGACCGCAACCGCGAGGAACAGGCCGGCGACCAGGTCAGCCTGATGACCCTGCACGCGGCCAAGGGCCTCGAATTTCCACATGTATTTTTGATCGGCATGGAGGAAAACATCCTGCCGCACCAAAACAGCCTCGAAACCGGCAATCTCGAAGAAGAACGCCGCCTCGCCTACGTCGGCATCACCCGCGCCCAGCGCACCTTAACCTTCAGCTACTGCACGCACCGGAAGCGCTACGGCGAAGTCGAGGAATGCGAACCGAGCCGTTTTCTGGGCGAACTGCCCGAGGGCGATCTCGAATGGGCAAGCAAAAAGCAATTGGATCCTGAAGTCAAAAAAGAAAACGCTAAGTCATTTTTTGCTGCAGCAAGAGCAATTACATCGTAATCATTTCTCTCCCTGAAAACATTGTTGTCGCAATCATTTCAGGATTTGGTTATAATAATCGGCTCTAAGCGCCCGTAGCTCAGCTGGATAGAGCGCAGTCCTCCGGAGGAAGCAGTCAGCCGATTTTGAGGGTTCAGGGTAACGGTCAAAAACCGATTGACCAAAACGTTGTAAAATTGAGTCACATTTCATCATGCGCCCGTAGCTCAGCTGGATAGAGCGCGGCCCTCCGGAGGCCGAGGCCAGAGGTTCGAATCCTCTCGGGCGCGCCATTATGACATTCGCCCCAAAACCGCATTTTTGGCCCTGTGCCCTGGATGTGCCCTAGCTGTGCCATGCACTTAAAGTCGTTTAACGTCCAATAGCAAAAAACGACATTCGCCCTTTTTTAGATACTTTGCCTGAAAATCATACTCCATCTCTTTGGTGAAACTCTCTAACTTGATCAGTAGGCGTGTTCAAGACAAAATTTAAAATGACGCTCATGCTGGTCGGGTGTCTCCCAAATAGGGAAAGCACACACAGTTTGCCTTCAACTCCCATCGCTGATTGACAGGGCCCGATGAAGCGTTACGACGCAATAAGCAAGCCGGGTGAATCGTTCGCTCTAATACTCGTCGATATCAGCCAGCAACTTTTCCTGGACGGCCCGACTGAGAAGTCCGCGGCGAAAGGCATCGATCACCGCTCCTTTTTTCACCGACTGCAGGTGCCGCCCAGCCCATTGTAATTCCTCGGCTTTAAGTTGCTGTCCCTTGATATGCAACTCAGACAGCGCTCCCCCCCCCCCCTGGGAATAGCATCTGTACTATTGGTTAGATGATTTACTTTGATTCAGTATTTAAAATCCAGTTTTGTGCATTATTTAATTCACCAAATGCAAAGTGCTTAATTCCTGCGGATACAAAATGATCTGCTATTTTTTCACCGAAATCTCCCAATACGGAGTCCGTAACGAGCGCCACATGAGACACTTTTTTATGGTGCTCTTTAACAAACTGAAAATGCTTTATTAATGAACCAAATGATTCCCAGCCAGGAAATTAGCATTTAATTAATCGTTTATTCGCGTCTCTAATTGGAACTTGCTGAATTTTGATGCCAATAATCAAGGCAACGATACATAACCGGCCTTAGTGGCAATGCTTTGTCCTTCCGGCGATAGAACGAACTTTATAAAGGCTTGTAATACCGGCGAGAGTGGTTGATTCCTAGGCTGATTAATGGCAATGCCCAAAGTGCGACTTATAGGATATTGTCCGGAACGGATAGCATCTGGGGTTGGTGCTATTGCAAGAGCATCTTTATGCGGGGCAATCGCCAGCATATGGATACCTGACGAGGTCATCGAACTGCTGGAAAATCCTATACCGGTATCATCCGAGATCAGTGCATTCACGACGGCGGCGGGCCCTGCCAATGCCTGAAAATCTTTAATAAAATCGCCGCCGCATAAAGCAGTTTCTCTAAACAGACTGTTGGTTCCTGTAGCGACGGTTAAGCCATAGACGCCGATCGGTTGCTGTGCCATTGCGCCTTTTACACCTAATGCGCCCCATGTTTGAATCGGTTGTGATTTGCCACATCGGTAAGTGCTGGAATATACGGAATCAAGGTCTTGAAGAGTAATGCTTGTTAAGGGATTGTCATCATTCACATAAACGGCGACAGCATCCATAATTAACGGAATCACATGAGGTGCATAACCGAAACGAGCTTCAAATGCCTCTTTCTGTTTACTGCTTATTGGGGTTCTTGTAAGTGCTATATCAGCTATGCCGTTAATCAATGCTTCAATACCTGCAGTTCCGCCCGGGTCAGCGATAGTTACCGTGACTAATGGATTTCGCTCTGAAAATGCCTGTGTCCAGTAGGTCATAAGATTGCTTAATACGACAGAACCGGTAACGGCCAAGCGACCTTCAACTGGCACAGGCGGTTGGTTCGTTTCAACAGCGTTGGCCATGATTGCAAAACTCAGAAATGAAAAAAACATTATCAGGTACTTAGCCGGCTTAAAGATGAATCCGTAAAGTGATGTTTTCATAATATTCCTCACTTGTTTTTAATTTAATATCTAATTGGCTTTTAGCCGACTAAAAATACCGGCCCCGGCTCTATTATGCCTGCTTTGTTGAAATATCCAGCTTCTCTTCTATAGCTGTTGACTGATAGCAACGCCGGCGTCAGTTTGCTGCATAAAATTTAAAAACGATTTAGTTTCGTCGGATATTGCTCCAGCAGTCACTGTCTTGTTGTTGCCGTTTTTTCAATTAACACACGCTTTCTGCCCATTCTTTCTCTCATAAATCGATTTCAGTTATTGTTTTGTCCAAGTCACAGCGTCCTCAAATTCTGCCGGTGTACAGGTAGCGATTTGACCATCTATAAAATAAGAGCCGATTTTTGTAGCCCATTCCATCCATTTTTTGTCACTTACTACCGCTACTTTCTCGAAGTCATGTCGATGTTGTATACCAAAGACGGCATCATCCCACGCTGCGCCAAGTTCCCATCCGGTAAAATTTTCGGCTAAATAGAATCCCACTCTGATTTTTCCAAACTTACCTATTAGCTGGTTGAGTTGCGGAATAAAAACTTTCTCGTAATCTTGGCTGGTGAGACTTTCCGTTGCTTTGACTACCAGTGTTCTGCCCGCTGTTTCGTGCATAATTGCTATCATCAAAATCACCTCTTATGGTTTAATCGATCAGTTAACTTCAAAGGTAAAGTAGTGGAAACGTCTTTCCGCCTACTCTTTTTTATATTTATCTACGTTGCAAAATGCTTTTGGGGGTTCAGTCAAAATTACCCCACTTGCACCTGCTCCAACATTGAGATAGACAATTCAATGGCGACATAGCGGCAGGCGTTTTAGGGTTAAGCCGGATTGTTGCGCGCGTTCTTTCGCCATCAAGAGGGTCGCCGCCGCATTGGAGGTGGTCGAACGGTAGCGGTTGAAACCGATAGTTATAGCCGGTAGTCATGATTGCCCTCTTTTAAACTGTCGATAACGCCTGATCAGTGCGTTGGTTGAACTGTCATGATCGAGTTGCGGCTCGTCCGCACTTTTAAGCTCGGCAGCGGTTTTCTGTGCCAATGCTTTGCCTAACTCGACACCCCATTGATCAAATGAATCGATATTCCAGATTCCCCCCTGTGTAAACACGCTGTGCTCGTAAAGCGCGACTAATAAGCCGAGTGTTTTAGGGGTTAACTGTTCGACAAGAAGTGTATTAGTCGGACGATTACCCTCGAATGTGCGATGCGGCGCCAACCGGTCAGAGGTCCCCTCTGCCCTGACTTCAGCCTCCGTCTTACCGAAAGCCAGCGCCTCGGTCTGCGCGAACAGATTTGCCATTAGCAGATCATGCTGATCTCCGAGCGGATTTAAAGTCTGATAGAAACCGATAAAATCGCAGGGAATCAGGCGGGTCCCCTGGTGAAGTAACTGGAAGAAGGAATGCTGGCCATTGGTGCCTGGCTCGCCCCAATAGATCGGTGAAGTTTGATAATCGACACAGATACCGTCTAGCGTTACGTGCTTGCCGTTGCTCTCCATTGTCAATTGCTGCAGGTAAGCAGGGAAACGCTTGAGATATTGGTTGTAAGGAAATACGGCAACAGACTGGGTATCGAAAAAGTTGTTGTACCAGAGCTTAAGCAAGCCTATGATGACAGGAATGTTCCGGTCGAATGGCGCCGTGCGAAAATGCTCATCCATCGCATGGAAGCCTGCAAGCATCGCCCGGAAATTGTCTGGCCCCACGGCGATCATGGTTGATAGACCAATCGCCGAATCCATCGAATAGCGTCCACCGTCCCAATCCCAGAATCCAAACATATTGACGGTGTTGATGCCGAATTTTGTCACTTCTTCGGCATTAGTCGATACGGCAACGAAGTGTTGACGTATGGCATGATCGTCACCGAGTTTATCCAAACACCAGTTACGCGCGGCGCGGGCATTGGTCAGGGTTTCGAGTGTAGTAAAGGTCTTCGAACAGATGATAAACAGCGTTGCTTCGGGATCAAGATCGCGCGTAGCTTCCTGGAAATCAGTGCCGTCTACATTCGAAACGAAACGGAAAGTCAGATCGCGCTGACTGTAATGCCGCAGTGCTTCGTATGCCATCACCGGGCCAAGATCGGAACCGCCTATGCCGATATTGACGATGTTGCGAATACGTTTCCCAGTGTATCCCAGCCATTGACCACTGCGAACCTGCTCTGAAAAGACGGCCATCCTGTCAAGAACAGCATGGACTTCAGCCACCACGTCAACGCCGTCAAGCATGATCCGTTCACCTTCAGGCGCACGCAAGGCCGTGTGCAGAGCGGCTCTTTGTTCAGTCACGTTGATGATTTCGCCATTGAACATGGCCTTAATTCGCTTGCGTAAGCCACATTCATCAGCAAGCTTTATGAGCAACCGCATAGTTTCATCAGTAATACGGTTCTTCGAATAATCCAGGTAAATGCCCGAGGCATCGACCACGAATCGTTCACCGCGCAAAGGATCCTCCGCAAACAGTTGGCGCAGGTGTAAAGGGCGTATCTGTTGATAATGCGCCTGCAATGCTTTCCATGCAGGGCGCTTCGTTAACGGCTGCGTTGAAGAATGAACGGTTATAGTCATTTCTTAATGCACGTTTGCCTCTTCGGCTTTATTTTGGATCAGGATGTCCTTTGCCTTTTCGACTTCCTGTGTACTTCCATGGACAATGAGAATGAATTTGTCAGCCTTCAGCGCAGTTTCGTAGCGAATGACACTGTCTTTAGGGATTCCAATGCTTACAAGTGCACCGCCGAGTGCCGTGAGGCCACCGGTGACGACAGCAGTTTCAAGCGCACCGAGTATCCAGCTTACCAACGGGCCGCCAACCATAACTGGACCTATCCCCGGGATGAGTAAGAATGCGGAGCCGAAAAGGAGCCCCCAAATCCAACCCCAAAACAGGCCGAACTTCCCCCACGTTGCCATGCGATCGCCGGTGTTGTAGTATCCGATAACATTTTCTTCGGTGTGATAGTCCTTCCCTACGACGGAAAGTTTTTTCATATCGTAGCCGGACTGCTGCAATTCCTTGACTGCACTCTCGGCATCCTGGTGGTTGCTAAAGAGCCCAACGGCTGAGTTGTGTTTTTCTGGCATAATGTTTCTCCAAGGTTCGGATGAAAAAGCGCGGCGTTGCCAGCTTAAATTTTCGCCGTCGCGGGTCATACAAAAATTAATCAAGGCGTTTCGGAGAAGCTTCTTAGGACCCAACTGGACTGTCTTAACAGCTAACTCAAAAACTTTTCGCAGATTATTGGATTCGCCTTCTTGGGGGTTAAATACCCGGCGCCTGAACCAACTATCAGACGGATTTATCCTCAATGGTTATTATGTCCGTTTCTCGCAAGGTAGTCTGTTCGCCATCGCGCACACGCAGATGTTTTCAATGCCTACGGGCTCGCTGCAAATCCTATCATTAAGAATTCGTTGCTATAGATTTATCGAGTATTTTCAACCAGTGCATAAGTCGTACAGGGTCATTCATAGCCAACCTCCGCCGAAACCCGCTCGTTGTAAGCCGCTGACGACGTAAGGGCAGGCTCGCATCAATCGCCACAATAAGCCGGTACGATAGTTTTCGATCATCAAAACAATCGGCCCTTGATTAAGTCCGTAATGCCAAGGTGATACCCAGCCATAGGGATTGCTGGATTTTACCGGATGGGTCGGGTTAAAAGTCGCTTTGAAGCCGTAGGGGTTGGACGTTGTTAATTTAACCTGATGGATGCAATAGTCCAATGTAGGCAGCACAATCTCGGGCGCGAACGGCAGAGACGCCACCACTGCCCACGGCGCGAGGGTGCCGTCATCGGGTCCGTAGGGCACACCGCGCCCCAGGTAACCGAAGAATTGGCGCTCGATGCCGCCCACTTTAATCGTGTCAGGGCCGGGGCCGTCGCTTGCAGTGATCCCCCAGCAACACCCGCCATAGCCTTCAAACTTGAGCGGATTGTCCATCGCGTACCTTTGCTGTACATAAGTGGCGCGGCGGCTGTTCTCGAAATAGTCGATGCCCTTAACGCGCATGAACGCGTCCTGAATGCCGCGAAAATCAATCCAGATATGTGAGAGCTGGTGCGTGAATAGCGGCCCGGCGTAAAGATAGTCATATCCGTAACAATGTTCCCACCTGTAAGTCGAAGTCCATGCAACGTAGCAGTTCCCGGGTAGCGGATGAGCGGGCGAGCCCAGCCCCAGAATATACAGCAACATCGCCTCATCGTAGCCTTCCCATCGGTATTTTAGAAATCCGCTTTCGGGCTTCCAGCCGTGCGTAACCGTTGCACCGCCGTCTTGCGCCCACTGCCAATCCGCACGGCAGTAGAGCGCGTCGGCGAGGGTGCGGATTTCATGCTCGTTGGCCGTATCCGCGTCAAAATACACTCCCGCCGTCAATGCGCCCGCCAGCAGAAAAGCGCTATCTACCGTTGACAGTTCGCATTGCCACGCACGCCGACCAGTCCGCATGTCGAGAAAATGATAATAAAAGCCCTTATAGCCGGTGGCGTCGGGTTCGGGACCTTGCGGACTGTTCCAGAAAAACCGCAGCGTAGTCAGCGTTCGTTCTACTGCTGCAGCACGCGACATAAAACCGTGCTCGACAGCCACCGGATAAGCAGCCAACGCAAAGCCGGTAGCGGCAATACTGGCAGGCCAATTCGCTTCAGTCTTGTCGATCACCAGTCCGTTGTCCGGATTCGTCTCATGCAGAAAGTAGCTGAATGATTTGAGCTGAAGCATTTCCAACTCAGCGTCAGTGGTTAATTTCTTGCTGCTCATGGGTTCTCCTGGTCTGCCGGCTTCGGAATAAACTCAATTAAAACGTCGGCGATGGCGTGTGGCGGTAGCATGATATCAAGTGCGTTTTCCGGTTCAATCATGTTCTGTCCTCAAGCCATTTCCCGACGACGCCCCTCCCGCAAGAGCGTCGTTGACGATGGCCTGAGCTTCCTCCAGAATGTGGCGTAGATGCACCTCTCCAAGAAAGCTCTCGGCATATATTTTGTAAATGTCTTCGGTGCCTGACGGACGTGCCGCGAACCATCCACTTTCGGTGATTACCTTCAACCCACCGATGGGCGCACTGTTGCCCGGCGCCTGAGTGATGACAGTCCGGATTTTTTCGCCCGCCAGATCGGTGAGTTTAACCTGCTCGGGTGAGAGTTTAGCCAGCAGTTCTTTTTGCTCCACAGTGGCCGATGCCTCAACGCGGTCATAGGCAGGCTCACCGAACTCGTCCGTAAGTTCCCGGTAGATTCCACCGGGATCGCGGCCCATTCGGGCCATGATCTCAGCCGCCAGCAAAGCCGGAACAATGCCATCTTTGTCTGTCGTCCAAACGTTGCCATCCATGCGGGCAAAGGAGGCTCCCGCACTTTCTTCCCCGCCAAAGGACTTATGTTCATTTCCACATTACCTCAGAGTCTGCCTTTGCTGCGGCAGCAAGAAGATTAATGAGCGGCAGCGCTCGATTAGCCATGCTCACGATCGGCTCATCCGCATCCTTGTCCTCAACTAGCGAGGAGGCTTTTTCTGCCTTGATAGCGGCTGTTAACCGACTCAGGGCCGCAGGGACATCTGCCGCCAGAATCGCACCGGGCACGGTTGCACTGTGTCCCATCATTTTCAGCAAAGAAAGCGCGACATCCCCGAATAGGGTGATGTCGGCATAGGCATTGGTCGTAAACGTCACAAGCATAGTGTTCTCCTCGAAGGAATAAGTAGTATCTGCTTGCGCACAGCCATTAACTCTACGCTTATAGGTTTTTATTCAACCGGATGTGTCCTTTGCATTCGTGGCACCCAGGCATTTTCACTAGCACAACCTTTAGTCACAGCGCGATTAAAAAAATTCCGCCGACTAAATTCAGGACAGCCTCATCTCACTGCTTAAAACGTGACGCATCAATTGTTCCTTGGCTGCAGCAACAACGTGAGCAGGCTCGAACCCGAAGTGCTGTGCTACAACCTTCATCGGTGCGGACAGTCCGAAGGTATCCAGGCCAAGGATGGTTCCACCGAAGCCGGTATAGCGCTCCCAGCCGAAGCTGGACGCCGCTTCGACGGCAACGCGCGCGGTTATCTCCGGCGGCAGTACGCTGTCGCGATATTCCTGGCTTTGGCTCTCGAACAGTTCCCACGACGGCATGCTGATCACGCGCGCATTGATTCCCTCTGCTTTCAGTTGCTCATATGCCGCAATGCACAGCGCAACTTCGCTGCCGGTCGCCAGCAACAGTACGTCAGGATTATGGTTCAGGGCGTCGGCGAGCACGTAGGCGCCACGCGCCACGCCACTCGCTGGCGCGTATCGGGTGCGGTCAAGCGTCGCCACCGCCTGTCGCGTCAACACCAGGCAAACAGGACGATCCTTAAGTTGCATGATTACCCGCCAGGCCTCGACCACCTCGTTCGCGTCGGCCGGGCGCACTACCATCATGCCGGGCATTGCGCGCAAAGATGCGAGTTGTTCGACGGGCTGATGAGTGGGCCCGTCTTCACCCATGCTGATCGAATCATGCGTCCAGATGGTGATGACAGGAATCTCCATCATCGCGCCAAGCCTCAGCGCACCACGGCAGTAGTCGGTGAAAATCAGGAAACTGGCGGTATAAGGCCGCAGATTCGACAGGCTGAGTCCGTTGCTGATGGCACACATCGCGTGCTCGCGCACGCCGTAGTGGAAATTGCGTCCACGGTAATCGCCGGCTTCACCCGGCGCCTGAAAATCACCGGCAGACTCGAAGCTCAAGTGGGTTTTTGTTGACGGATCCAGGTCTGCCGCACCGCCCAGCAGCCACGGCATTTTTTCGGCGATGGCGTTCAGCACTTTGCCCGACGAATCACGCGTCGCCATGCCCTTCGTATTTGCCGGAAAGGTCGGTAGAGCGCTATCCCAGCTTTCGGGCAAGTCACGGCGCTGCATACAATCTATCTGTTCGGCGAGCTCCGGGTAGTGTATGCGATAGGCAGCGAACAGTTTCTCCCAGGCGGCATGAGCCGTTACGCCGCGACGGCCAAGTTGTTCCCGGAAATGCGCCGGGACGCCGTCAGGCACATAGAACTGGGCGTCGGGATCCCAGCCATAGAACTCCTTCGCCAGTCGGACTTCTTCAGCGCCGAGCGGCTCGCCGTGAGCTTCTCGCGTATCCTGTTTGTGCGGGGCGCCATAGCCGATGTGGCTCTGCACGATGAGCAGGGTGGGACGATCATGGGTATCGAGAAAAGTGTTATAGCTGCGCGTCAATAGCTCCAGATCGTTGGCATCGGCTACGCGCGTGACATTCCAGCCGTAGCCGAGAAAGCGCGCCGCCACATCCTCGGTGAACGTGATGCGGGTTGAGCCCTCGATGCTGATATGGTTATCGTCGTAAATCCAGCACAGGTTGGCGAGCTGGAGGTGGCCTGCCAGGGATGCCGCCTCGCTGCTGATCCCTTCCATCATGTCGCCGTCGCTGCACAAGGCATACACCTTATGCTCGAACAGCTCATAACCGGGACGGTTATAGGTGGCCGCCAGCCAACGTTCCGCGATGGCCATGCCGACGCTGGTCGCCGCGCCTTGCCCAAGCGGCCCGGTGGTGGTCTCCACGCCGGAGGTCCATCCGTACTCGGGGTGGCCGGTACACCGGCTGCCAGCCTGGCGAAAACGCTTGATGTCGTCGAGCGTTACGGCCAGACCGCCGACCTGTTTATAGCTTGGGTTCATCGCCTTGACCTCGCACAGATAAAGCAGGCTATACAGCAGCATCGACGCGTGATCGGCCGATAGCACGAAGCGGTCGCGGTTCGGCCAGTTGGGGTCCTCCGGGTCGTAGCGCAGAAAACGCTGCCATAAAAACAGTAGGCCGTCGGTGCGGCATCCATGGGCGTACCTGGATGTCCGGACTGAGCCTGTTGCACGGCGTCGATGGAAAGTGTGCGCAAGGTATTGATGCACAGCTGGTCAAGTTGCGTTGTGATTGTCATGGCTTTATTCCATTTGGATGGATCTGCGTAAGTACGGCGCTTTTTGACGCAATGCAGTCCATCAGATCGCGCCATGATTTTGCGAAAGATTGCGCGCTCTCTCGCTGGAGTTGGCCGGCAAGCGCCGTATCGTCCACACCTGCCCTCGCAAACTCGGCGAGCAGCATTTCGGCATCACCACCATCATCCGGCAAGGCGTTTTTCACTTCACCGTGCTCAGCGAAGGCAAGAAGCGTCTTCTCGGGCATGGTGTTGATGGTATCCGGAGCCGCGAGCACTTGAATGTAAAGGGTATCTGAGGCTGCTGGATCCTTGGTGCCGGTACTGGCCCACAGCAGGCGTTGCGGCCTTGCGCCGGCATCGGCCAGTTTCTGCCAATAAGGGCGACACCTCCAGCGATACCCAGCCGTCAACTTCGCCGGTGGCGTCGTGGACCGGACGAAAGAGATCGGCTGCCTGGGTCAGGTCTTCCAATGCCAGCTCGAAAAAGAGTGCTTCGCCTGACTTGTCGGCAAGTGCTTTCTTACGAATGTCTGCGTCGTAAAAGTCGGCATTCCTGATGGCTTGATCGAAGATCGTGGGGTTAGAGGTCAGTCCCGTCAAAGAAAGCTCGCTGATATAGTGGCCCAGCGTACCGCTCGTCAGCAGCCCGCGCGTGATGTTGTCGAGCCAGAGGCTTTGACCGAGATCGTGCAGTTGTTGTGTGGCTTTCATGATAGCTCCTATTATGTGCTGTCGGCTTTGGGGATGCCGAGCAAGGTGGAAAAATCGTAATCGATCAGGTCGCCGATATGTTCAATCGTTATATCAGCTGGCGGATAGGCGGCGATATTCCCTGGGTCGAGCGCGTAGTGGCCCTGGCGAGGGAATAGGGTCGTCAGACGATCTCCCCAGATCTTTTTCATTGCCGCCAGAATGCGCAGCTTGTCGTCCACCATGACGTAATGTCGAGCCGGGTAACGCTGCTCGACGTCATCTAGCATTTGCTCTTTGTGCAGGTAGATAAGCACCCGGCCTTCGACCGCATCCCACAATCCCGATCGTTGTGCCTTGCGCGGCTGGAACACCACGTCACCATCCGACAGAATCACCGTTGTTCCCCAACGGCGGAGATATGCGATGACGTCGAGCGCGCCAGGGTACAAGCGCTCTGCAAAAGGATAGTCCACTAAAAATGCAGACATCAGCAGCAACCGCGGATCATTCATGGCACCAACACGATAGCGTTGCAAGGCGCCCAGATAGTCCGCATAGCCCAGTTCAATACGTAGCGCTTCGAAAATCTTCCAATATCTGTCCCGGCTCTCTTCGCCAAATTCATATGCAAGATGGTCGCCCAGATCGGCTACGATGCGGTCGTTATCGAGCAGGGTGTTGTCAATGTCCAGCAGGAACACCACTTCGTTTGCTGCTGTCATGTTGTCTTCTCAACCGGTATGGGATTGTGCCAACTTCCATCTGCCGCAATGAGCGCATCAGCTTGTTTCGGCCCCCAACTGCCGGGCTTGTAGCGGTGAGCCTTGTGGTGATCACTAAGCACTGGATCGACTACAGCCCAGGCGGCCTCTACCGCATCCTCACGAATAAAGAGCGCTCCGTCGCCAGCCATGGCGTCTTCCAAAAGTCGCTCGTAGGGTGTTTCCTGTCCCGGCTGTTCATCCAGCAAGTAGAGCTCACGCTGGTCGCCGACGAATTCCTTGCCTGCACGCTTGACACGCGCGGCGATGGCAACTGCGGAGTTGGGAGAGAGTCGAAAACGCAGATAATTGGGCCGACCGACCACCGGCGCCGAATCGTCGAACAGCCTTTGCGGTGGCCGCTTTAACTCCACCAAAACCTCGGCTGCTGTTGCAGCCAGACATTTGCCGGAACGCAGGTACCATGGCACACCCTCCCAGCGCCACGAATCGATAAAAAGCCGCAGGGCGCAGAACGTCTCGACATCCGACCCCTTAGCCACGCCCTGCTCTTTCCGGTAGCCTGAGTACTGGCCGCGCACCACGTCTTCAGGGTGCAGAGGCCGTATGGCCTGGAACACTTTGGCTTTTTCGCTGTGGACGGCGCCAAATCCCTGATAGGCAGGCGGTTCCATGGCAAGCAGCGCGACGATCTGGAACAGGTGGTTCTGGATGACGTCGCGCAAACATCCGACACTTTCGTAAAATGCGCCGCGGCCTTTTACGCCGAAATCCTCGCACAGCGTAATCTGCACGCTGGCCACGCAGTTACGGTTCCAGATCGGTTCAAGAAACGAATTGGCAAAACGGAAATAGAGGATATTCATAATCGCCTCCTTCCCGAGATAGTGGTCGATGCGGAAGATCGAATCTTCCACGAACACCGACAGCGCCGTGCGGTTGAGCTCCCGAGTCGAGGCCAGGTCGCGCCCGAACGGCTTTTCAACGATGACACGCGCCTGATTGGCTAACCCCACAGCCCCTAGCCCTTTGATAACCGTCGCGAACAGCGCGGGTGGAATCGCAAGATAATGCGCCGGGTGTCGGGCATCGCCCAGCGTCTGTTTGAGCGCTTTGAACGTGTCCGGGTCGTTGTAATCACCGCCCACATACTGGAGCTTGGAAAGCAGGTGGTCGAAGGCGTTCCGGTCATCAATCTTGCCGGCTTGCTTGATACTGTCCGTCGCCTGCTGGCGCACTTGCGCCAGGTTCCATTTCGAGGAGGCGACGCCTACCACCGGGACATTGAGGGCGCCACGCTTGGCCATCGCATAGAGTGCCGGAAAGATCATCTTGTGGGCGAGGTCGCCAGTCACGCCGAAGATCACCAATGCATCAGCCGACGTCGTGCGCTTATAGTTATTGTGCATCTCAGTACCCTCTTCTTCTCATCATGCCCACCAAATTCGCCCTTTCGCCGATTTTCACCATTAACTTTCTGACGCCGTCGCGTGGAGACGTCGAAAAGAGTTTCGGCTAAGTCAAGTTGTCGGCTCCGCCAAAAATAATGGACACGGCTGGGTCGATTGAACATTCGTTTTCATGTTTCTTCTCCCTTTTCCCAGTCCGTATGGAAGGCACCCTTGGCATCGTTCCGCTCATAGGTGTGCGCACCGAAATAATCGCGTTGGGCCTGGATGAGATTGGCCGGCAGCCAGATGCTGCGATAAGCGTCGAAATAACCCAACGAAACCATCAACCCCGGAGTCGGCACCCCTAACTCGGCCGCTTGGCACACCACTTGGCGCAAATCTTCCTGATGCTCCATGAGCTTGCGCGACAAGTTGGGATCCAGTAGCAAGTTCGGCAGATTGTGCTTCGCTCGAAACGCCGCGCAGATGTCTTCCAGCAACGCAGCACGGATGATGCAGCCGCCACGCCATATCCGCGTCACGGCTTCAAGATCGAGGCGATACTGGTATTTTTCCGAAGCAACCGCCAAAAGTGCCATACCCTGCGCATAGGTGATGATTATCGCGGCAAAAAGAGCGCGGCCAAGTTGTTCCTGAAACAGGTTACGGTTGCCAACGAAGCGCCGCTGGGATCGCTGATAAATTACGCTGGCCAGCTCCCGTTCCGTCGCAAACACGGATAAGTCCCGCATCGCGACCGCCAGGTCAATGGTTGGGATCGGCACTTGCAGTTCCATTGCACTTTGTGAGGTCCACATGCCGGTGCCTTTCTGTTTGGCCACATCAAGGATTTCGGAGATCAGCCGCTTACCGGTTTTCTCGTCCTGTTTTGAGAAAATATGACTGGTGATCTCCACCAGATAGCCATTGAGCTCTCCCTTATCCCATAAAGCATAGATCTCATGCATTTCATCATCGTTCAAGCCCCAACCACGTTTCATCAGGTCGTAGGTCTCGGCGATCAATTGCATGACACCGTATTCGATGCCGTTGTGGACCATCTTCACGAAGTGGCCGGCCGAACCTGAACCGAGGTATGTCACGCACGGATCGCCATTGACCTTCGCAGCAGTAGCTTCAAAGACGGGGCGGACTCGTTCGTAGGCGTCTTTCGGCCCACCTGGCATGATACTCGGTCCGTAACGCGCACCTTTTGCGCCACCCGAGACGCCCACCCCGAGAAATTGGATGCCTTTTGCCGTCAGGTGGCGGGTACGCATGTCGGTGTCTTTGAAGTAGGAGTTGCCAGCATCAATGATGAGATCGCCCTTGTCCAAGTACGGCAATAAATCCTTGATGACCGAATCGACGGGCGCACCAGCGGGCACGAGTATGATGACCGCACGGGGTGGGCGGAGCATGGCAATGAAGTCATTTATATTCTCCGTCCCGCAGATGTCCCGATCGGCCGATTCCTTCCTGAGGGCTTCGACCTGGCTTGGTTCCTTGTCATAGCCCACCACCGAAAAGCCATGGTCACCCATGTTCAGCACGAGATTGCGCCCCATGACGCCCAGACCGACCATGCCGATTGCATACCGTTGTTGTGATTGCTTATTGGACATGGCTATGTCTCCAGAGAAGTTGGTGGGAAATTGGTGGAATTGATTTTTATCTTCACCCTTTCCTCCATGCCAGCACGTTGTTCGCGTTTGTTTATTTACCGCTCAGCCTCGCCCCGGTCCTAGCCTGCTTGGCGATCTGCGGTGTCAAACAGATCGGTTTCTTGGACAATAGCAGCGTGACAGTTGGATCAAACACCCGATACTCAAGCAGTTACACACGATCATTCACGAGGAATCAGACCAGCGCAAAACTCCAAACGAACACTGCTCAACCCCAGAGCATAAATACCCCATAAACCGCTATCACAGTCGCCACCAGTTGCGCTCCGCACACTGTCAGCAGAAAATTGACGCGGAGCGTAGTACGACCAGAACGAGCCGCGCTTGCGCGACAGGAAAATCGTCAAATGTCCCGCCACGGACAGCTGCGAATATATCTGCGTCTGGATGTGCTCGCAATCAAGGTTAATATGCACAGTGTCCTGACGATATTTCACACTATGGAGTGTCAATCAGCCTCGAATATTTGTCAATCAACAACGTCAAAATCGATCAATAAGATTACTATCTTATTGCTTTATCATTCGTCTACTAGTACAACGAACCAAGTACGACGCGGGTATTCAACTTATTGTTGCTGGAAAATGACAAGGTCAAGAGCGCCCACCGAGGCGTAAAAAAGGCCGTGAGTCCTTCACAAAAGTGAGCTTTGAAACAAGAATTGACTTGAAAATGCCCGAATATCTAAAAAACCAATAATTCAGAGGCTTAGCAGCATGGTGGTTTAAATTGCAAATAACAGAGGTTACCTTATGAGTGATACTCAGACATCCTTAAGAAATAATATTCGGCTGTTGGGTCGATTGCTTGGAGAAACCATTCAACGGCATTTGGGAGAGACGTTTTTCGATAAAATTGAGACTATCCGCACGCTTGCACTACAAGCCAGGCATGGACAATTGCAAAGTAAACAAACCCTCATCGAAATCCTTCGCCAGTTGCCTGATGATGAATTATTGCCGGTCGTCAAAGCATTTAACCAGTTTTTAAACCTGGCCAACATTGCCGAACAGTATGATTCGGTTAAGCGCCAACGTTCTAACTTAGATGTTAGGGACACAATCGATGCTAGTCTGGCAGAAATATTAAGCCGAGGTGTTACTCAACAAGAACTTTATGCGGCAATTGATGCGTTATCGATTGATCTGGTGTTAACGGCTCATCCTACTGAAGTAGTACGCAGAACCTTAATCCGGAAATATGAGGTCGTTGCCGAATTGCTTGAAGCATTGGATCATAATGATTTATCAGTTCATGAGGTGGAGGACATCACTCGAACACTACGCCAAGTGATTACGGAAGTCTGGCACACTAATGAGATTAGAAAGCTAAGACCGACACCGATCGAAGAAGCACAGTGGGGAGTTGCCGTTATTGAAAATTCCTTTTGGCAGGCTATTCCCCGGTTTGCCCGTTCCTTAGATCAGGCAATAAGACAATGTACGGGAGCTCACTTGTCCCTAGACCGCTTTCCAGTTCAGCTTTCTTCATGGATGGGCGGGGACAGGGATGGCAATCCAAACGTTACGGCTGCCGTGACGGAACGCGTGATTCTTCATGGTCGCTGTAGTGCTGCAAAGATGTATCTCAAAGATGTTAATACTTTGATCGCCCAATTATCGATGCAATTTTGTTCGGAGGAGCTGAAGTCAATGGTAGGCGATTCGGAAGAACCCTATCGAACTTTACTGGAACTGGTGAAGGACAAACTGCGCGCAACACGGGATTGGTGCCAATACAAGATAGATCACGACAAAGCCCTTGACCTCGATATTTATCATTGCACCCACGAACTATTAGCCCCATTGCAATTATGTTATCGTTCACTGGAACAGCAGGGACTCAGTGTTATTGCCAATGGTGAATTGCTCGATACCATTCGCCGACTGCAATGTTTTGGCTTAACCTTGTCCAAGCTGGATATCAGACAAGAAGCCTCGCGACATACGGATGTTCTGGCGGAAATTCTCCAATATCTAGAGCTGGGCAATTACAAAAGCTGGGATGAACAACAACGCCAAATTTTTTTACTTCAGGAACTGCGAAATAAACGGCCACTATTACCAGTCGGCTGGAAAGGCTCGGCTGACACCAATGAGGTTATCGATACTTTTCGAGTAATCGCCGGACAGCAAATCGAATACTTAGGCGCCTATGTAATTTCGATGGCGGCAAATCCTTCCGATGTGTTAGCGGTCAAACTTTTGCTCAAAGAATTTGGTGCCGACCTTAATCTAAGCGTTGTACCGCTGTTTGAAACCCTGGTTGATCTTGCCGGTGCCTCACAATGCATCGACTCGTTGTTGTCGTTGTCCGATTACAGGACCATTATGGGCGATCATCAGCAAGTCATGATCGGCTACTCGGATTCAGCTAAAGACGCCGGTCAAGCAGCTGCAGCTTGGGCGCAGTATCAAGCCCAGGAACAACTGGTGAAACTATTTCATCAACATGCTACGCCATTTACGTTGTTTCACGGTCGAGGCGGATCAGTTGGGCGCGGCGGGGGACCGGCTCATTTAGCGATTCTTGCGCAAGCGCCGGGGTCTGTTAACGGACGCTTACGCGTTACTGAACAGGGTGAAATGATTCGTTTTAAATTTGGCACTTCGAAACTGACCACTCAAACCCTGAGTATGTATGTATCGGCCGTTGTTCAGGCAACGCTCTTACCGCCTCCAGAGGTCAAACCGCTTTGGCGCAAACAGATGACCTCAATTGCCTGCCAAGCGGTAACAAGCTATCGGCACTTCACCCAAGATAACGAAGAATTTGAAATTTATTTTCAACAAGTGTCGCCTATCAAGGAACTCGGTCAACTAGCGTTAGGAAGTCGGCCTAACAATCGGGGTGCTGATAAAGGTATCAAATCACTACGAGCCATTCCCTGGACTTTTGCCTGGATGCAAATTCGATTAATGGTTCCCGCCTGGCTAGGTACCGAACAAGCGCTGGCGGGAGCAAACGACCAAATGTTGAAAAATTTGCAGGACATGCATCGTCACTGGCCTTTCTTCCGCACTCATATCGATCTAGTGGAAATGGTCTTAGCCAAGACCGACAGTGACATGGTTGAATATTATGAAAAGTTGCTGGTCGATAGCCGGCTTCACCCTTTAGGAAAACAATTAAGACAACAGTTATCCAATTTAAAAGACAGCGTCAATCTGATTAAAAGGCAATCGCATTTGCTGGACAATGAGCCATTGCTTAGGGATGCAATCAATTTAAGAAATCCCTACCTCGATCCCTTACATTATCTGCAGGCGGAAATGCTTAGACGGTTACGCTTCAATAAAGAACATCAGGATACGGTACAGCAAGCTTTGCAGGTCACTATTGCTGGAATTGCAGCCGGGATGCGTAATACCGGATAATGACTTCCTTCTCCTCCATAGGTTTCCTAAGACATCATGGCGTATCTCCTGTAATAACGACAACCTGAAAATTTTCACCTTGCCACACTTTGCGGTCAAGCCAGTAGAAGGTAAAGTCGATGTGCTCGCCTGCAACAAGCTCTTTGGTCTGCAGCCGTGCAACGTAACCTAATCCCCAATCTTCAGTGATGACATCCGCCGGGTTTTGCCAGTCATTCTTACCCCAGTGTACCTGTGCAGCTTCGGGCAACAGCACGCGCAGTTCCTGACCGGCAACCAGTTGCTTCACACGCTGGCGTGGTTGCCACAAAGCGTAATCAA
The DNA here is from genome assembly GCF_000527095.1 of Methylomicrobium lacus LW14. Lineage (NCBI taxonomy): Bacteria > Pseudomonadati > Pseudomonadota > Gammaproteobacteria > Methylococcales > Methylococcaceae > Methylomicrobium > Methylomicrobium lacus. The sequence continues at coordinate 1,413,369 of NZ_AZUN01000001.1, forward strand.
GTTGTGGATGGCGTCCGCCGTAGCGGGCCCAGGTGCGTGCAGGCCTATCGACTGGCGCGCCTGCTGCTATACTTAGCGCCAGTTTGATGAATTCGGCGTGCGCCCATACCAGCGGCATTGCCGAGCCACTGGGTTGGCCTGGATACAGGCCACGCTCAGGGATGGCCACGCTATCCCACACCTGTTCTGGCAACAGCCCGCCTTTACCAGTCATTTGCGCCATAGCCTGCAAATAAGGTCGTGCATCCTCTCCCGCCAGTAAGGCCAGATGTCCACGTTCACCAGTTAAAAGCGGCCATCCTCGACCCTGCCCCCAGCCATCAAAAGGCGCTCCGTCCGGATGCTCACCATAACCGTCGCCGTTATAGCGATGCCACACCGGACCGTTAGGCGTATTGGCCTTGAGCAGCAGGTCAATAGCCTGAACGCTACTTACCATGGCAGGGTCATCAGCGGCACGCAGCCCAAAGCGGGCAAGCTGCAAGCAACCGATAGCGAGCTGTTCATCGGCGGCAACCCCTGGGTAATTCTCGCGGTTTTTGATCAGTAGATGTTCAAACTTGGCTCCTTCATGAATCAATATGTCTTTCGGCGCGCTGCGCATGTAATAGCCTGGTACTCCAAGTTGCTGAGCCAAAGTAGTATTGGCTGCCCAGGTATACTCTTCCAGGCGCGTGTTCCAGGTATCGGCCAGCATCAGCGCACAGTCTAATTCGAGCCCTGCGAGAAATCGACTGCCTTCGACCAGCGCAGCAATGGCTACCGCGACGGTAAAAGTATTGATGCCCGGGTTTTCCTCCCAGCGATCCTGGGCAGTCATAGGCCCTTCATGCGCTATGAAGCTAAGGGCCCGATGCACCATGTCGCCCACTCGTACTTCACCCAGTGCATTTCGCTCCGCCAAGGCGCTGGCAAGCAGTACCGGGAAAGCCGTTTCATCAAGCTGTATACCTTGCCAGAAAGGCTTGCCGCCCAGCCACTGGTTTTGCAGCCAATGGCCATTGGCCTGCTGGGTAGCGATGAGGTAAATCAAACACCGCTGCGCATCCGCTATATCGTCAAGTGCCACCAATGCACCTGCCGTCTCGACTAAGTCGCGCGCCCATACCAAGTGATAGCCACCCCGACTGTTGCTGGCTTCGCCCCAAGGCACCGACAGGCTTGCGACAAAAGCACCCGGGAAAGTACGATCTTCGTGAACTTTTATGACTGTTGCCGAACGCCGTAATAGTATGAGGGACTTAGAATCCAGCAAAGCCTCCAACTCAGGTGGCCAGTGCAGAGTCTCCAGCCACTGCTGCCAGCCTTGGCAATACCTTGTCCAGAGCGTCTCAAAACCTGTCGACAGCGATTGCAGGACCAATGTGGCGGCGGCTTCACGGCTGCTGGCAAGCCCCAGGGCCAACGTACCGGTGCAGGACAATTGCGCAGTGAACGCTACTTCGCCAGGGCCGGCCTGGGCATAGTGCCATGTCATGCCGTTATTGAGTTTAAAATCTTGCCAGCCGTCGCTCCTACCCACTAATCCTACTGAACATTGTAGCAGCGCTGGCCGACCTTCACGATCGACAGCCGTCAGAGCCATCCCGAACGGCCCCTGCTCAGCCCACAACATGCGGTGACCTTCCCACACATCCGTCCATGCCTGATTGCTAGTCGCATCTTCGCCAATACGGGGTGCAGCCAGTAGATAGAGTTGCAGATCTGCATCCCCTTTTAACATAAAATCGACCAGCAGCACATCACGTTCCGGATCAATGCATATCTTAAGTGTTAGCATAAAACGGGCATGGTGATGGGTGATGGTGATTGCCGGAATGACATCGTCCTGCCAGGTCACCATATAATCGCCCAGCCGACGTAATTCAATCCAGAAATCTGTACCGTTGGCGATGATGAAACCCAGGTCTTTTAACTGAGGAATGTCCAGGCGCGGGTAATACACCTCGGTAATAATACCCTGCGCCATGGTAAACCATACGCGTGAGGTACCTAATGCCGTGCCAACCGCGTCTTTGGCAGCAGGTGCCCAAGTTGGGTAAATACTGGAAGGTGCAGGAGCTACCCCTTTAGGATACGACTTTTCTGACATTTAAGTATTCCTTCTTGATTTACGAGGTTGGGATGCGCTATGAACCTCATCACTTTTCGGTGGATAGCACCTGTTCGCTCTGATTCAGCAGACTGGAATTATTATTTTATGCCTGATTTTTTGCCAGGTTCAGCCCTTTTTGTTTAACCAGATTGATCAGACTACCCGCCAGCACCATTTCCACCTGGTAGGGCGTCAACGTGTGTTCGGTCTCATAGGTCTCGTCTTTAGTTATATTATTTACCTGGACTCTATTGCCCATGCGAATGGCATTGCGCGCATTAGGAATGGAAAGCCTGTCGCTTTGGGATATCTTCTTCCAATCTTCAGGATTGGTAAATATCAGAGGGAGAATGCCGAAGTTGCTAAGATTTTGTAAATGTATTCTGGCAAAACTTTTTGCGATTACCATCTTAACTCCCAAATAACGGGGACCTAAGGCTGCGTGCTCGCGGCTCGAACCCTGTCCGTAATTGGCGCCGCCCACAACGAATGATCCCTGTTGCTGATGGCCCATTGCTCTTTCATAGTACGTCTCGTCGATCTGGCTGAAAACAAACCGGCTAATTGCTGGGATATTACTGCGAAAAGGCAGCACCTTGGCACCGGCCGGCATAATTTCGTCCGTGGAAATATCATCCCCCACTTTCAATAGCACTAGCCCTTGGAGTGTTTCGGGCAGAGGTTGTAACTGTGGCAGGGGTTTGATATTGGGACCTTTCTCCAGGTCATACAGTTCGCTTTCCTGTGTAGGAGGGATCAGCATCTCGGTATTGAGGAGCATGGTCTCGGGTTCCATAAAACGGGGGTACTCCATGCCTAGCGTACGTGGGTCGGTAATCACGCCGGTCAAGGCCGAGGCGGTGGCGGTTTCAGGGCTGCACAAATAAACCTGATCTTCTTTGGTGCCCGAGCGGCCCGGAAAATTTCTGGGAACGGTGCGCAGGCTAATGCGACCCGTAGCCGGAGCCTGTCCCATGCCGATACAGCCGCCGCATCCCGCCTGATGGAGGCGGGCGCCGGCATGGATGAGCTTTCCGAGTATGCCCATTGACATCATGTTTTCCAATATCTGTCGGGACGTGGGGTTGACGTCGAATGAAACGCGGTCGTGTACCTGTTTGCCGTCCACGATCATGGCCGCGATGGCAAAGTCCCGCAGCCCAGGATTAGCGGACGATCCGATATAGGACTGGTATATTTCCCTGCCCGCCACCTCGCGCACCGGTACCACCTTACCCGGACTGCTGGGCGTCGCAATCAAAGGCTCCAGTTCTGAGAGGTTGATTTCCTCGTATTCGTCGTATTCCGCATCCTCATCCGCGAGAATTTCCTGAAAGGCGTCCTCACGCCCCTGACTTTTCAGAAACGCCATAACCGCATGGTCCGCCGGAAACACCGTCGTGGTGGCTCCTAGTTCGGCTCCCATGTTGGCGATCACATGCCGGTCCATAGCGGTTAGGGTTTTCAATCCGGGACCGTAATACTCGACGATCTTGCCAAGCCCGCCGTCCACATCGTACCTGCGCAGCATTTCCAAAATCACGTCCTTGGCGCTCACCCAGTCGGGAAGCTTCCCTACCAATTTGACACCCAATATTTTCGGCATGTTGACGCGAAAAGGTTCCCCCGCCATAGCCATCGCCACCTCTAGGCCACCCGCGCCGATTGCCAGCATCCCCAATGAACCAGCCGCACAGGTGTGGCTGTCCGAGCCTAACAAGGTTTTTCCCGGCATGCCAAAGCGTTCCATATGTACGGGATGACTCACGCCGTTACCGGGCCGGCTATACCAAAGGCCAAATTTCTTGCAAGCACTACGCAAAAACAGATGGTCGTCGGCGTTTTTGAAGTCTTCCTGGAGGAGATTGTGGTCCACATACTGTGCGGAAAGCTCGGTTCGTACGCGCGGAATTCCAAGTGCTTCAAATTCCAGCATGACCAGAGTGCCCGTTGCGTCCTGAGTGAGCGTTTGATCAATTTTCAAACCAATCTCTTCACCCGGTATCATACGACCTTCGATCAAGTGGCTTTTGATAAGCTTCTGCGTTACGTTTTTACCCATGGCTTTGTACTCCCACATAGAGACGTTCAAAATTAATTTTCTAAAAAGTAAAAACCTCCTCTGAAGAAATACTTGTATCTGCCATGAAAAAGCTTCTTAAAGAAGAACTTAAATAATAACACTAAGAAACGTGCAGACAATAATTTGGCCAATTTAACGTTTCACTTAGGCCGTTCCGATCGCGCAACATTCTGGCACCCATGAACGGGTGTTTCAAATGCAATTCATCCAGTCGCCGCATCAGGTCCAAATCACGCTCCGAGACGGGCTTAGGCAAATAATAGATGCTGCCCCTGCAGATATTGAGTAAGTCTGCCTGACGGCTAATCGATAGTTTCGCATGACGGTCTATCATCGCTTTGCGCTCAGCAATCCCGCCTTGTTGAGCGCGCCTTCTAAAAAATCGTTTTCCAGCGTCAACTGGCCGATCTTGGCATGTAAAGTCTGTAGATCGACAGCGGGTGACGCCGATTCAGCGGGTTTGCCAAATACTTCAGCCGCATGCTCTGTCAGTTGCCGTTTCCAATCGGTAATCTGATTCGGGTGAACTTCAAATTCCTGCGCGAGTTGCGCCAGGGTTTTATCACCCGCTAGCGCGGCCATGGCAACTTTGGCTTTGAACGCCGGTGAATGTTTTCTTCTCGTTTTGAGTGACATTTTCTGCTCCGTTTTAACGTCCTTCTGGACATTCTAAAGTAGCAGGCGTTCCACTTAACCGGCTGTTCAATTTTTCGGTACCACCTCTAGGTTTGGTTTAAGTTTAACTGTAGCTGTTCGGTTCACTCGTGTCATTAGTTTTCGTCGAAGAGTGCTCAAGACGTGGGAGTTGTAAAAAAGATTCCAACTTTTCCACTTTCGGCATCGGTTTTTCCAGTTAAGTGATACATTAGAAACTTTAAAAACAACAAGATGAAAATTACTTCTGACAAATTTTGACGCTCTTTATTAGCAATAACTGGCAATTTTTCCACACTGTTTAACAGAAACTATACCTTTATCGGTACGATGACGCAGATGGAAAAGTCCGGCCGCGAGTGGCATGGAGAAACCGGGGTTATCAGCAAAGCCATGCTCCTGAAATACATTGATGATTTGACGCTTCCCATCTACTACATCGACGGCCCGCCCGCGATGGTGAATGCGATGCGACAAATACTGAGCCAAGCGGGCGTCGACGATGACAACATCCGCACGGAAGAGTTTTCAGGCTACTGATGACGATTGTATTAGGTACTTATTTAAGGAGAATACTATGAATGTTGCTGCACATCCCTTAACTACAGAGGACTCTGCGCTGTCTCCCTGGTGGCTGCGCACGGTGATGATCGTGATGGTGCTGGGCTTTGCAGGCCTGATCATCATCACTTCACTGGCCTACCGCAACGCTCCGCCGATTCCTGCACAGGTGCTTGATGCGCAAGGTATTCGCCTGTTTACCGGCGACGACATCAGCGAAGGCCAGGCAATCTTTCTCAAATACGGATTGATGAACAACGGCAGTATCTGGGGTCATGGCGCATACCTGGGGCCCGATTATTCGGCCGAGACATTGCACCGTATCGGCGAGGATACCGCCACGGTCATTGCGCAGCAGCAATACCAACAACCACTGGTTGCGCTGACGCCTGGGCAACTGGCGGCAGTGTATGCACAAACGGCGGTCGAGCTAAAAACCAATCATTATGATGCCGCCAGCGCAACACTGCATCTGACCATGCCGGAGACTGCCGCCTACCATCGACAGATTGCTTACTGGACTGATTACTTCCTTGACCCCGAACGTAATGGCGGGCTCCAGCGTGGGCTGATCAGCGATCCGACTGAATTGCACCAGTTTACCGCATTCGTCACATGGACTGCGTGGGCCTCCGTGACCAGCCGTCCCGGTGAGAATTACTCCTATACCAACAACTTTCCGTACGATCCCAGCGTTGGTAACACGCCGATACCTGACGCACTGCTATGGAGTGCGCTGAGTCTCGTCGTGCTGCTGGCCGGTATTGCAATCGTACTGTTGATGTTCGGCAAGTTCGATTATCTTGGCTGGATTAGCACCGGCCAGCATGTGCACCCTCATCTGTTGCCTGGTCAAGCCAGCGCCGGCCAGCTGGCACTGGTGAAATTTTTCGTGGTGATGGCAATGCTGTTTCTTGCGCAGGCTTTGGTGGGTGGTGCGGTGGCGCACTATCGTGCCGATCCTGGCAGTTTTTACGGTTTCCAGCTGGAACGGCTATTTCCCAGCAATCTGATGCGCACCTGGCATCTGCAAACGGCGGTTTTTTGGATTGCTACCGCCTATGTTGCCGCGGCCTTGTTTCTCGGCCGTTCACTGCGCAACGATGAACCACACTGGTTCGCTGGCTGGGTTCATCTACTGTTCGGCGCTTTCGTCATGGTCATAGGCGGCAGCCTGTTAGGCGAGTGGGCAGGCATCTCGCAAATGCTGGGTCAATGGTGGTTCTGGCTTGGTAACCAGGGCTGGGAATACCTGGAACTCGGGCGTCTGTGGCAGTACCTGCTTATCGCCGGCCTGCTGGTGTGGTTTGCGATATTATTGAAGCTGGTGCAGCCAGATACTTTGAGCGAGCCGGCATCGAAACCTTTGGTCAGGCTGTTTTTGCTGGCGTCCCTGGCAATTCCGCTGTTTTACATTCCGGCACTCTTTTTCGGCGCCAAGACCAACTTCACCGTGGTGGATACTTGGCGCTTTTGGATCATCCATCTATGGGTCGAAGGTTTCTTTGAATTCTTTGCCACCACGATGGTGGCGCTGATGTTTTATCAACTGGGACTTACCCGGCGAAATGTCGCGCTTCGTGTGATTTACCTCGACGCCATCCTGTATTTCGGAGGTGGTCTGATCGGCACCGGCCATCACTGGTATTTTACAGGCCAGAGTAGCGTCAATATGGCACTGTCGGCGATGTTCTCGGTGCTGGAAGTGGTGCCGTTGACGCTGCTGACCCTGGACGCATGGGATTTCGTGCGCACCACACGTGGTGACTGCGATGCCTGCGGCCAATCGGTAGCAATACCCCAGAAGTGGACGTTCTACTTCTTGATGTCCGTAGGCTTCTGGAACTTCGTCGGTGCCGGCATCTTCGGCTTCCTCATCAACCTGCCGATCGTCAGCTACTATGAAGTCGGCACCCAACTGACGCCCAACCATGGCCATGCCGCGATGATGGGCGTATTCGGTATGCTGGCGATTGCGCTGATGGTATTCGTGTTGCGCCAGACCAGCACCCATGCACACTGGGTCGACATCGAGAAATACGTTAAAGTCGGATTTTGGGGTACCAACGTCGGCCTGATGCTGATGTTAATGATGAGCTTGTTCCCCAGCGGAGTGTTACAGGTCTGGGATGTAGTCCAGCATGGGTACTGGCACGCGCGCAGCCTTGATTACATCGGTAGCGAACGCTCGCGACTGATCGAATGGCTACGTCTACCTGGTGACCTGGTATTTATCCTATTCGGAGCCATACCGTTGGTAATCGCATCCATCAAAGGCTGGCTGGGGGTGCGTCGACAGCAGACGGATTGACATATCAGGCATTTTGAAGTAATAAAAACCTATCTATGAAAGGATCAGTTGCAAAATCCGTGAGTCCGATGGATAACTGACTCTTTTTAGGAGGATTGAAAAATCTAATGATCAGTTTGAAGCAATAGCGACCATTTTTTCGTCTCTAGTTTACTCTGTACACGACAAAAAATTTATCCACAGGCTCTCACTCATGTTTGGAGAGCTATTATTTCGGGATTCTGTCCGTCAACGACGATCATGTCGGGCGGACATAAAAACAACACCCATAGCCTGAACCTGTCCTCAATTTTTTGGAGGCCATGCAAAAGGCTGTCTGTCAGATAATCCAGCCCATAGCGAAACAAACTCTGCTCCGGTCGTCCATGCTTTTTCGTTTTTAAGGGCCTGACCTGATGGTTCCATTCCCCCGTTTTATGCGCCCAACAAAAGACAATGGCCAATAATGCCATCACCTTTTTGATCCGAAAATAGTGGGTCAGGCGCATCTCTTCCTCATTTTCTGCGAGCGCAAGCGCTCGCTAAAGAGTCATCCGTCAAACACACGTCATACGACCCGAGTCAGATGCCTGAACTCATCATGGTATTCGATACCGAAAAAATGCACTACATGCTGAACAAGCATGACCGTAAAAGCAATTTGTACCGTAATCATGACCGTTATTTGAGTTACCTCGGCGACACATGCGGTTTGTTGCCTGTCAGTCAGTTATCCGCCTCAATTCTAAGTGACCTCGATACCTTGGCATTGAGGTTCCCAAACTTCGCTGAAGCGATTGAGTATTATCGTGAACAATTTGCACTGGCGCTGATGAACCAACACCTCGCCATCGCTGCCAATCCCTTACTGATTGTAGGTCCACCCGGCGTAGGTAAAACTGCATTTTGTCGGGCATTAGCTGAAATCGTTGATACTTACTTTGACCTAGTCAGTTTATCCGGCATTATCGCAGGCTTCGTGCTGGGCGGCATGTCGTCCAATTGGGCGGATGGGAAACCTGGACGTATTGCCGAAGCTCTTGCCCGCGGTCATAAAGCAAATCCCTTGATTATGTTGGATGAAATCGATAAGTGCGGCGGGGACAAACGCTATGATCCTCTGGGCTCGTTATATCAATTATTAGAGAAAGACACTGCTGCCGTATTTGTCGATGAAGGCCTGGAGCTTGCAATCGACTGTTCCCACATCCTGTGGTTGGCAACTGCCAATGCGTGCGAACTAATTCCCGAGCCCATCATTTCCCGCTTTACGGTCATTGAGGTCAAGTCCCCAAACAGTGACCAAATGGCTGCCGTTATTCGGTCCATTTATCAAAAAATTCGGCAACAGCATCCGTGGGGGCTACAATTTAGCGATGATTTACAGCCAGCTTTGCTTGAAAAAATCATCCACAGCCAATTGGAACCTCGATTGCTGCAGCGGGAGCTCATCGCCGCTTGTGGTAAAGCAGCACTGAGAAACATAGCTGAAGATGGCAAGCATTCTGTCTGTCCCGACGATTTTGTGCCTCGCAAAAATGGCAAACGGCTTGCCACCATTGGATTTATATCATATTGAGCTGTACCAGCCGTTGGGGAATTGTTGCTCAGCGGCCAATCACAAGTCGTCGTCGACCGCCCCCCCCCAAAAAAAAATCAATAAAAAAACTTACGCGACTATAAATTATTTTATTCATCGATTGAGTTAAGCTACCTTTAGGATTATTCTGGTGGTAATTAGAGAAACTTTGGATAAGATGCACCTAAAAATCCTATTGTCATGGCTAGGAATCGCTGACCTGAAAGCAGCAGGCCTGATTTCCGGTAATACCAGCGAGCCTATTGGCGACGGTCCGATATTAGGTGCTCTCAAAAATCTCAGCTTCGACGAGCTCCATTTATTACATGATCACAACCAGCAAAAAGCGACCGCGTACATCAACTGGTTGGCTCAGTTTAACAGCATAAAAGTTGCCTCCATTCCTTGCTCGTTACGTTCCCCTATCGACTTCGGTGATATACACCATGCCGTAGACGGTTATTTACAGAAACTCACTGCCAGTAACCCTAACCTGGATATCAGCATCCATCTCTCACCCGGCACGCCGTCGATGACGGCTGTATCGATACTGCTGGGTAAAACCAAGTACAACACGCGTTTCGTGCAATCGACCAAAGACAAAGGCGGTGAGTTTGTCAGCATCCCTTTCGACATCTCGGCCGAGTTTGTGCCGCAAATCGCTAAGCATGCCGACAAAAAACTCTCCGAACTGTCGTCAGCCCAAGCGCCGCCGTCGGCAGCTTTTTCCGATATCGTGACGCAAAATCAAGATTTCTTACGCGTCATCCAAAAAGCCGAAAAAATTGCAGTGCGAGATGTGCCGGTTCTCATCATGGGAGAATCGGGTACTGGTAAGGAGTTGTTTGCCAAGGCCATTCATAATACCAGCCAACGCCAGGGCAAACCGTTTATCACCGTCAATTGTGGCGCCATTCCCAAAGACTTGATCGATTCAGAACTGTTCGGCCATATCAAAGGAGCTTTCACGGGGGCTGTGAGCAATAAAGCGGGATATTTTGAAGCAGCAGATGGTGGTACACTGTTTTTGGATGAATTTGGCGAATTGCCGGAAGATGCGCAAGTCCGCTTGTTGCGTGTACTCCAGTCCGGCGAAATCAGCAAAGTCGGAGATAGCGCCATAAAGACCGTCGATGTGCGGATTATCGCTGCGACCAACCGAAACCTCGCGCAAGACATCGCCATCGGCCGCTTTCGAGAAGACCTGTTTTATCGTGTGGCTATCGGCATTTTGATTTTACCACCCTTGCGTGAGAGAACTGGGGACATTGCCTTGCTCGTCGATCATTTGATGACTGCGATCAACCGCGAAGCGTCCAATCAGCCAGCCTTTGTTGATAAAAAACTTTCTGTAAAAGCAAAAAATATTATCCTTAACTATGCTTGGCCAGGTAATATTCGTGAATTACACGGCACGTTACTGCGCGCTTCGATCTGGGCTGACACGGATACCATTACCGATCTTGATATTCAGGAAGCCATGCTTACCCGGCCAACCAATAGTAACTCAAGCGAGCTGCCAGACATTGGCGAAGGCCTTGATATTCAAGGCCTTCTGGATGGTATAAAACGTAAATACATTGCTCAGGCGCTGACTCAAGCGGCCGGCAATAAGAAAAAAGCCACGGAGTTATTGGGCCTGCCCAACTACCAAACCCTAAGTAACTGGATGGACAAATTAGGCATCCAATAAAAATTGGCACGCTCTTCGCTATAGAAGGGACATGGATAGAATCGACATCATGCAATCACAGAATTTTGAATTCCTGAGAAGCGTCTGGCCGGAATTGGCCAGCTTGGCCGGATTTGCCGAACACTATGCGTCCCTCGACCCGCAAAGCGCGCAGACCAAATTGCGCAACTTTGCCGAGCGTTCGGTTGCGATTGTCTATTCCCAACTAGGTTTACCCAGACCGCCGCAAGCCAACTTCATGGAACAGTTGACCAACGCGGCCTTCGAAGCGGTAACCCCCAAAGTCGTCATCGACAAACTGCATGCATTGCGCATTCACGGCAATAAAGCCGCTCATGGCGATAAGGTCAGCGAACAAAGCGCCCAGTGGTTATTGAAAGAAGCTTTCGACATTGCGCGTTGGTTATTCATTACCTACGCCAATGGCGATCAAAACAGCATAGCGGATTACCAAGCGCCTAAACCTGCGCAATCGGAAAAAGCCGACTATAAAAAAGAACGCAAAGCCTTGCTGGAGCAATACGCCAAACAGGAAGCCAGCATGCAGGCCATGCTGGCGGAATTGGAAGCGGAACGCGAAAAAGCTGCGCAACTCCAGCGAACCGCCCAGGAATTGGAGCAGCTTAAACAACAAGCCACCAACAAAGGACAAAAAGCGGCGCTGGATTTACATTTCAACGAAGCGAGCACCCGCAAATACCTGATCGACCTGCAACTAACACAAGTTGGCTGGCAACTTGAGGATAATGATCAAGTCACCCTGGAAGAAAAAGTGCTGCATCAACCCACCACCAGCGGCGAAGGTTATGCCGACTATGTGTTATGGGATGACAACGGCAAACCGTTGGCGGTAATCGAAGCCAAAAAGACCGCCGTCGATGCAGAAACCGGCCGCCATCAAGCCAAATACTACGCCGACGGCCTGGAAAAAATGCACGGCCAGCGTCCGATCATTTTTTACACCAACGGCCACGATATCTGGCTGTGGGACGACCATGCAGCACAGAATTACCCGCCGCGCCGGCTGTACGGTTTTTATTCCAAATCCAGCTTGCAATATCAGATACGCCAGCGCATCGAGCGCAAACCGTTCAATACCGTCTCGCCAAAGCCGGACATCCTGACCGACCGCTTATATCAACACGAAGCCTTAAAACGCATTACCGAGCGTTTCGAGACCAAACAACGCAAAGCCTTGGCGGTACAAGCCACCGGCACCGGCAAAACCCGACTGTCGATTGCCCTGGCCGATGTCTGCATGAAAGCCGGCTGGGTGAAGCGCGTATTATTCGTCTGCGACCGGCGCGAGCTGCGCAAACAGGCCAAAAATGCTTTCAGTGCCTTTCTGCCCGCACCGATTACCATCCTGACCAGCAAAAGCGTACAGGATACCCACAACCGCATCTTCGTCGCCACCTATCCGGCCATGATGAAAGTGTTCGATACCTTCGATCCCGGCTTTTTCGATTTGATCATCGCCGATGAATCGCACCGCAGCATCTACAACATCTACGGCGACATGTTCCGCTACTTCGATGCCTTGCAGGTCGGCCTGACCGCCACACCGGTGGAAATGGTCAGCCGTTCCACCTGCCAATTGTTCGGTTGCGACTTCAAACAGCCCACCAGCAATTACACGCTGGAAACGGCCGTCGAAGAAGGCTATCTGGTGCCGTATCAAGTGGTCAAACACACCACGCAATTTTTGCGCGACGGCATCAAAGGCCATGCCTTGTCCGCCGAAGCCATTGCCGCATTGGAAGACCAAGGCATAGATCCCAACAACCTGGATTTTGATGCCCAGGAGATCGACAGCGCTATTTTCAATAAGGACACCAACCGCAAGATCCTGCAAAACCTGATGGAACATGGCATTCGTCAGGCCGATGGACAAACGCTGGGCAAAACCATCATCTTCGCCCGTAACCACCAGCACGCCAAATTGTTGGAAAAGCTCTTCGACGAGCTATATCCCCAATACGCCGGCAAGTTCTGCCAGGTCATCGACAACTACGATCCGCGCGCCGAAGTACTGATCGACGACTTCAAGGGCGAAGGCAGCAACGACCAACTGACCATCGCCATCTCGGTCGATATGCTGGATACGGGTATCGACGTGCCGGAGATCGTCAATCTGGTCTTCGCTCGCCCGGTCAAATCGCCGGTCAAATTCTGGCAAATGGTCGGACGCGGCACCCGGTTGTGCCTAAATCTGTTCGGCCCCGGAAACCACAAAACCCACTTTCAGATTTTCGATCATTGGGGTGTGGTGGAATACCACGGCCTGAAACAACGCGAGGTCGAAATCAGCCAAAGCAAATCGCTGATGCAGCGCCTGTTTGAATCACAACTAGGCTTGGCTAAAACCGCCCTGCACTACGCCGAACCGGACTTTTTCGACGTGGTCGCTCAATCCCTGCACAAAGCCATCAACAGCCTGGACGACAAAACCATCGCCGTGCGCGACAAATGGAAACTCAAACAGCAGATGAGCCAACTGGACGTATTGCGCCAGTTCAGCCCCAATACCGTCACGCTGCTGGAAACCGACATCGCCCCGCTGATGCAATGGCTGGATGTGCGCGGCCACAGCGATGCTTACCAATGGGATTTGCTGCTCTGCCAAATCCAGCAACACAAATTGCAAAACACCCAGTCCTTCGGCGATCTGGCCGGCGAAGCCATCAGCCAGCTCTGGCAACTGCAAATGAACTTGAACCAGGTCAAAGCCAAGGCCGCGCTGATCAAACAATGCCGCGAGCTGACTTGGTGGCAAAACGCGTCACTCGATGAACTGGAACAGGCGCGCATCGAACTGCGTAGCATTATGCAGCACCGAGACAAAGGAACCGGCCCAACCGTCGATAAACCCATCGTCGACATTCCTGACGGCGACGAAATCCGCGAAAAACAAAGCACCTACCTCAATGCGGTGGATATGGCCAGCTATCGACTCAAAGTCGAGCAAGCCTTAAAGGAACTGTTCGAACAGGATGCCGTCCTCAAGAAAATCCGCGCCGGCGAAGCGGTTACGGAAGCCGAATTGGCCAATCTCAATGCCTTGATTCACACACACCATCCGGAAGTGGATTTACAGGTATTAAAAAGCTTTTACGATACCGCCGCCCCGCTGGAGCAAATTCTGCGTTCCATCGTGGGTATGGATGCCGATAAGGTCAACCAGCGTTTTGCCGCCTTCATTCAACAATACCCTAGTCTCAACGCCCGCCAAGTGCAGTTTTTAGGCTTGCTCAAACGCCAAATCGCCCAAAGCGGCGCGATTGAAATCGACCATCTTTACCAAATGCCGTTTGCCGCCATCGGCGAACTGGATGCTTTATTTACCAACGAACAACAAATCGACGACTTACTGTCGATTGTACAAAGCTTCGGTAAACAACCGACACCACCGAATTAAGAGGAAACAGTCATGCAAATCATGATTAATGTACCCGACAATTTACCGATGACCAGAGCCACCCAGCGCATCAAAGAATTGGAAAAAAGTTTGCGCGACGAAGCCAGTTTTTTATCCAGCGTATTGGCAAAAAAATCCAAGCAAGATCGACAAGCCGCCTTGCTCAAAATTGCCCATGACTGCGCCGCGCTACCTATCTTAGATGAACGCAGCCCCGATGAAATTTTGTACAATTAGATTACATGGAACACAAAGTACCTCCCTGTAAACTCACTGCCATTAAGTTAAGAAAAACACGTCGTTCCGGCAGGGATTGCCGGACCAATCCGCCGGGAGCGGATTGGCACTCGCCCGAAGGGTGCCGGGCAGGACAGCCCGGCATGAGCCCAGAAGCCAAGGACGGCGAAGGCCTTTCACATCCTTGTGAACTGGATACCGGCAATCCCTGCCGGCATGACGGCGCCGAAAAAGGTTTATGAACATTAAACAGCCTTGTGTCTACCTACTTGCCAGTAGCCGTAACGGAACCTTATACGTCGGGGTAACCTCCGATTTAATCGGAAGAATTTATCAACACCGCAATGACTTGGCAGAAGGCTTTACCAAACGATTCAAGGTGCATCAACTGGTTTGGTTCGAGTTACATGAAACAATGGAATCAGCCATCAGACGCGAAAAGCAAATCAAGAAATGGAATCGCAAAGCCAAACTCAATCTCATTGAAAGCGCTAATCCGGCCTGGGATGATCTTTGGTTCTCGCTTTCACTTTAGTAAATCCGTCGCCCCGGCAGGGATTGCCCATATCCTTATACACAAGCCCGTCATTCCGGCATGGATTGCCGGAATCCAGGCTGCATGGATAGCTCGAAGCTTGCCATCCATGGCGCTGGATACCCGCATCCCGGCGGGTGTGACGGCATTTGTGTATAAGGGCATAGGGATTGCCGGGGCCCAAACTGCATGGACGCGAATTGATAAACACGTTATGCCCGGTTCAAAGCCGGCAATTGCAAAAAAGGTAAACATGATCACCGGCGAACTTAAAAACAAAATCGACAAACTCTGGCTGGAATTCTGGCAAGGCGGCATCGCCAACCCCTTGACCGTCATCGAACAAATCACCTTCCTGATGTTCGCCAAACTGCTGGACATCAACGAAAGCCGCGACGAAAAACGCGCCGCCCGCACCGGCAGAAACTTTACCCGGCGTTTTAAAGAAAACGAACAGCATCTGCGCTGGAGCCAGTTTAGCCATATCGAAGATGCCGACCGTTTGATCAACCTGGTGCGCGATGAAGTGTTCAAGCATTTTCGCGAACACACCAGCGACAGCCGTTTTGGCGATTATATGAAAGACGCACGGATGGTCATCGACAAACCCAGCTTGCTGGTCAAAGCCATCGAAATGATCGACGCGCTGCCGCTGGAAGCCGGCGACACCAAGGGCGACCTTTACGAATACCTGCTCAGCAAACTGACCACTGCCGGCATCAACGGCCAGTTCCGCACCCCGCGCCACATCATCAAACTGATGGTGCGCCTGCTCGATCCGCAACCGGATGAAGTGATTGCCGATCCGGCCTGCGGCACCGCCGGCTTTTTGGTATCGGTGATGGAATATCTGCTGGAAAAATACAGCAGCGAGCACGGCATCGTCCGTGAAGAAATCACCGATGAAAAAGGCAAAACCATCCTCCAAAACATCTACACCGGCGATTTGCTCGACCAAAACCAATGGCAACACATTAAGACTAAGATGTTTCATGGCTTTGACTTCGATAGCACCATGCTGCGCATCGCCGCGATGAATCTGTACATGCACGGCGTCGAAGACCCGGACATTCATTATCAGGATTCCCTGGCGCAAAGCTTTGCCGACAATTTTAAAGAGCTGGAGCAAAACGCCTTCAACGTCATCCTGGCCAATCCGCCGTTCAAAGGCAGCCTGGACGAAGACACCATCAACCCGCCGATTCTGCGCCTGGTCAAAACTAAAAAGACCGAGCTGCTGTTCATCGCGCAAATCCTGCGCATGCTGAAAACCGGCGGCCGCAGCGCCACCGTTGTGCCGCAAGGCGTGTTGTTCGGCTCCTCCAATGCCCATCAAGCCGTTCGCCAACTGTTGATCGAAAACAATCAGCTCGAAGCCGTCATCAACCTGCCCAGCGGCGTGTTCAAACCCTATGCTGGCGTCGCCACCGCGATTCTGATCTTCGCCAAAGGCGGCGCGACCGATCACGTGTGGTTTTACGACGTGCAGGACGACGGCTTTTCGCTGGACGACAAACGCGACTCGCTATATCAGGACGAACAAGGCAATCCGTTGGGTTTTGCCGGTGATTTACCGAAAGTTTTGCAAGCCTGGCAAATTCGCCGCAAACCGAACGACCAAACCATCTCCCCCCTTTCTCAAAGGGGGGCCGGGGGGGATTTAACCGATGACCCTGAATCCCCCCTAACCCCCCTTTTACAAAGGGGGGAATCAGGCATGTCCAATGATGCAGTGAACGACCGCACCCAAGCCTGTTTCTGGGTCAGCAAGGCCGAGATTGCCGCCAACAAATACGACTTGTCGGTGAATCGGTATAAGGAAACCGTGCATCAGGAAGAAGAGTACGAAGACCCGAAAGCGATATTGCAGCAGTGGATGGGTTTAGTGGCTGATATTCAGGATGAATTGAAGGAGTTGGAGGGGATGTTGTGAGTTGGCCGATGTGTGTATTAGGTGACGTTGCACCTGCTAAGCCAATTAAACTGAATTCCTTCAAACAAAGTGACAACTTTTGGCAGGTGACTTTAGACCATATTGAGTCAGGTACGGGAAGGCTTTTAGAACGGAATATAAAACCACTATCAGAAGCGGGCACTTCAACCCATGCATTCGATGAACGGCATGTGCTTTATTCAAAGTTAAGGCCGTACCTAAATAAAGTCTTACTACCAGATGGTATTGGTATAGGAACAACGGAACTTGTACCTATGTTGCCAGATCCGGAAAGGCTTGATAGAGATTACCTTGCCTATTATTTGAAATCAAACATCTTTGTGAATTGGGTTTCAAGCCAAACGGCAGGGGCAAAAATGCCCAGGGTATCAATGAACACGTTTTGGGAACATGAAATTCCACTCCCGCCATTACCTGAACAGAAACGCATCGCCGCGATACTCGACAAAGCCGACAGCCTGCGTCGTAAAAACCAGCAAGCCATCCAACTCGCCGACAAATTTCTCCGCGCGGTGTTTTTGGACATGTTCGGCGATCCGGTGACTAATCCCAAGGGATTTAAACCACGCCTTCTTAAAGAATTTTATTTTGACGAAAATACAGGAACAAAGTGTGGTCCTTTCGGTAGCGCACTAAAAAAGGAAGAATACGTCGAGTCAGGAATTCCTGTATGGAACATGGACAATATTAATTTAAGTGGAAAATTCATCGATAAGCCGAATCTGTGGATAACTGAAGCCAAGTTTGAAGAACTGGAACCTTATTCTATTAAGCCAGGGGACGTAATCATTTCCAGGGCTGGCACTGTAGGTAAAATGGGTGTTGTTCGTTCAAAGCACTCAAAATCAATTATAAGTACCAATTTAATACGCGTTCGTTTTGGCTGTGAATTACTACCAGAATACTTCGTTTCTCTAATGACATACTGCAAAACCAGGTTCGGTAGGCTAAAAACGGGACCAGATGGATCATTTACACATATGAATACTGGTATCTTAGATAATTTGGAATTTCCTTATCCTCCAGTTAGTATACAAAGCGACTACCTACTGGTGAGAAATAAATTATTAGATACCCTAAAGAAGGCAGGATATAGTGAAAAATTATCTAATGATGCTTTTGGGGCGATAAGCCAAAAAGCCTTCGCCGGTGAACTATAATGCCAACCTGCTGGATCATAGCCGGACATAACGGCGCGGGAAAAACCACCTTCGCGCTGGAGTACCTGCCGCAAGTCGTCAACTGTTACCACTTTATCAATGCCGACTTGATCGCCGCCGGCTTGTCCCCGCTTGCGCCCGAGCGCGAGTTAATCGCCGCCAGCCGGATTTTTCTGAGCGAAATCGCAGCCTGCATTCAGAAAAAACACGATTTCGCGTTTGAAACCACATTGTCAGGACGTAGCTATCTCAAGCTGATCGAACGCCTGCGAACGAGCGGCTGGCACGTTGAACTGATTTATTTGGCCTTGCCTTCGATCGAAATGTCCAAAGCCCGCGTTGCGGAACGAGTGGCGCATGGCGGTCACAATATTCCGTCGGAAGCTATTGAACGCCGCTTTGCGCGCAGCTTGCGCAACCTGCTTACCGAATTCAGTTACGCGGTTGATCGCTGCTCATGTTTTATGAACACCCAGAACGAAACCGCATTGGTCTTTGAACAACAAGAAGAGCAGCGCAATGTCCTCCACGATACTTTCTATCGACACCTTTTAAATGAGGCCGGCTTATGAAACTTGCCAAAAATCCCCCTTCAAAAGAAAGCCAAATCATCCAAACGGCATTAAATAAGGCGATCGCCAACGCTTTGGAAAAAAAACGCAAACTCGGCCAGTATGCGGTGATGTGGGAAAACGACCGGGTGGTTTATAAAGGCCCCGACGCGCCAGACACCCATAACAAACAGGGAGAACGGTAAGGCAATCAATCAGGGCCGTGCGATTAGCGAAGCGTAATCGCACGCATGAAAACCTGTGTAGCCCCGATTACGCTTCGCTAATCGGAGCACTGAACTACTTTCAGGACAATATCGATCGGCTGGACATTCTGCAAAAGTTGTATCAGACCATTCAAAAACGGGGTCTGACACGATTATTTAAAAAATATCGTTTTCCCCCCATTTTTCCTAGACAAATTTGGAGAATAAAAATGAAATACGCTACCGCCAAGGCCAGTCCCGTCGCAGCCCCCGAGGTAGTCCTGAATTTATGGGCATATGTCGATGAAGCCGGCTACATTCTCCGTTTAGCTGGAAAATCCTACGTTATGGAGGGAGATGACGATGAAAAGTTGGCTGTATTGCGCGCATTATCAAGAACTGATTTCTTGTCGGCGGCATGGTGCAAAGTGCCGCCCAACTTCGAGATTTTAGAGCCCAATGGCCAAAGGATCACTGGTGTTGCAACGGCTTCGATGCTATCGGACCCCATTTCTCATAGCCATCTTTTCAGCACCTTATTGCAAGATCTGGCCAATTCATTGCCCGATCAGCTACGCAGTCATGACGGCGGCTATGAGCAGTTCCGTTTAAATTTACCCCAAGACCCGTTATGTGTCACCACCGTGGTTATGGAATATGACGACGGCAGTCTGGTTCCGATGGTATCGGGTAGGTAAGAATATTTATGGAAAATTTAGCGTTGAGCGCCCTGCAGTTGGATGTCAAGCTCGTTCACTATTCTGTTTACCGATATCAGATCGTTTATCAAAAGTTTGATGAAACCGCATCCGGTGAACAGTTGGCCCGAAAGGTGGCGTATGAATTACAAAGAGTTAATGGTTTTGCAGTGCTTACCAATCTGGGTAATCGCGGCATTATTTCCTTAAAACCGATTTCACAACTCGTCATCGATTTGCCTCAGTTGCAAGCTAGCCTAGAAGATGACGGTAAACTGGAACTTGATAGTGGTGAAGAACAGCAACAACAGGCTTTGCAAAGATTGGTCAATCAGGACATCAACAAAGCCGCCTGGAAGCTGACACAAGATAGTCAAGGCAAGTTGGCTTTTAAAAAAGCGGCGAGTGGCAATACAGAAATTTTCGAACCCTCACACTCTGCCCGTATTAAAGCACGCAGCATTTATCTGGAAGCTTTTTGTTCGGTACAACTTAGTCCAGAAGTTTTAGCCGATGGCACGGTTTTGATTGGTTTGCATCTGAAGCACAGCTTGTTGGCCAAGCCGGATATTTCACTGCAATGGGTCATCGACAAAAGACCTGACTGGATTTCATCCATTAACAAGGTGCGCCACCGTTACTTTGAGTCCGGCAAAGCACCTTTAGTCGCTGAATTCCTGAGAGTTGAAGAGTCCCTCAAGGGCGATAGCCCATTACCTCATTTGGGTAAATCTCTGGTCGAGTATCATCATGAGAAAGGGTTGCTGTCCGTTCAACAGCTGACAGAAGCGGCATCGTCTTCCCTGATAAAAGTCAAATACGGGCAAAACGAAGCAGACCACGTCGCCAGCTTGGTTGAGCCAATGTTTGATTTTGACACGCTGAGCAAAATCGATTCAGTCTTTTTGAATAATCTGGCCAAAGATTTGAAATGGTCATTGGACGATAGAATCAAGGTCAGCGCCAGAATGGTAAAGGGGCTTTATCTGCCGAATTTCAACTGCCGATTAATACCGGTGGATTATCAAAATCTGAAAAAATCGAGTTTACAGTATGAACAAAAGCTCAGATTTGCCAATGGCGCCAAATCCAGCCGAGAACAGGATGTTTTAAGATATAAGGCTTTTGGCGACATGACCCGAACCCAAGTTATTCCGCTCATTATCGGCAAACAGAACAATACTGAACGGAATCAACGATTGCTATGCGATGCTTATCAGGCCTTGGGGCAGCTAACTAAAACGGAATTGCCACCGCTTAAAAAATTTCCTGCCCCCGTTGAAAACGCCAATGAATTAGATGCCAGACTGCATAAAAAAAATCCAACGAATGCTATTTTGTTGATCGGTTTAACCGGCAAGTCCGATAAGGTGGCAATACGCGATACCGCGTTTAGTTATGGCTTGGCGACCCAGTTTATGCGGCTCGATCACAGGGCCAATGTTTACAGTCCTTCCTATTTCAATAATGTCGCTGCCGGGGTATTCAGCAAAGGCGGTGGGCAGTTGTGCGCAATCGATGACATGCCGGGAGAAACCGATTTATTTATCGGGCTGGATATGGGGGCGTTAATGTTCGCGCTCCCGGTTTTGCATTTCTGTTTTTAAGTTCTGGCGCTCAGTTGGGTTGGCAATTGGCCGATAAACAGCAGGGCGAGCGTATGCAGGATGACGCTCTAACGAATTTGCTTGAGAAAAGCTTGAAAACCTATTTGCGTTCATCAGATGGTGTATTGCCCAGACGAATCACATTGCATAGGGACGGCAAGTTTTACGAATCAATCGATGTAATTAAACAGTTTGAACAAAAGCATAGTGTGAAGCTCGATGTGCTCGAAATCTTGAAATCTGGCGCTCCGGTACTTTATCGTCGGGAACAGTTAGCCGATGGCTCTAAGAAATTCTGCAATCCCAATGTAGGCGATGCATTGTATTTGTCGGATCGTGAAATGATTCTATCTACTTATAGCGGTGCTGAATTAGGCCAGTCCTGGGGTGATAAAGTCAGCATCAGGCCGTTGCGTTTACGAAAGCGCTACGGAGAGACATCCTTAGAAGTTCTTGCCCAACAGGTTTTGATATTGAGTCGAATTCATGGCGCTTCATTATATCGCCATCCGCGTCTCCCAGTTACGACGCATCATGCAGATCGGTTTGCGACACTGAGACAGGAAACCTGTATCGACGCGCTTTCTAAAATGGACAGGCTGTGTCCAGTTTATCTTTAGGGCCCCCTTCAATTCCACTCTCTGCTCGGCATTGCAGGAGATGTAGCGGTACCAACCTACGCCCAACTTTATTCCGGCGAATGGACGCATCCGATCTGCTCATCCACCAAAAAGGCATCAACCGGATAAGCACGGGTGCGGTTGTCTTCCTTCTTCGCACCACTTTGATGCCAGGCATTACCCTAGTAACGACAAGCCGGCATACTAGGTTAATTCCTTGTTCGATTCTTTTAGTTTGAAACGGCTCACGATACGCTTGGGTGTAAGCGTTCAACCGTACCGCCTATAAAATAATTTTCGTCTGTCGCATCCTGTCCTTTTTTTGTCAGGAGTTTTGGCATGGCTATCACAGCGAAATGGCGTCAGCATATTGAAGCGTGGCAACGTAGCGGGCTATCACAAGCCGCGTATTGCGCCGAGCGGCAACTCAATGTCCGTACCTTCACGGCGCGTTTGAGCGACTATCGCAAATTGCCCCAGCCAGAGTCGGCAGCCTTAATACCGGTGCATGTTCAGCCGTCTGCGCCTGCCGCGATTGTCTTCACGCATGCCCAAGGTCACCGCCTGGAGTTGTCCGCTACCGTATCAGCGCGCTGGGTGGCTGAGTTGTTGCGATGCCTGGCTTGATTGCGAGTCCGGCACAGATCTGGCTGGCGGTGGCGCCGGTCGATATGCGGCGCGGCCTGGATGGCTTAACCGCAATCGTCCAGCAAAGCCTGGGGCACCCGCCTGGCTGCGGATCGGCCTTCATCTTCCGCAACCGTGCCGGCAACCGCTTGCGCCTGTTGCTGTGGGACGGCAATGGGGTTTGGCTGTGCCAGCGGCGGTTGCATCGAGGCAGTTTTGTTTGGCCCAAAGCCTCTGACCCGGTCTTTGCGCTCAGTCAGGCCCAGTGGCAGTGGCTTGTGGCTGGTGTCGATTGGCAACGGCTATCGGCACAACCGTCAACAGAATGGCGGGTGTAAGGTACGGTATTGAAACCTAGTAAAATCAAGGCGTTCAGTGGGTTTATGCAGTATAATAACGGCCATGAATCCCCTCGCCAAACTCGATCAGTTGAACCTGGAGCCTTCGGCAAAAACCGAAGTAGCCGCATTGATTCAAGCGCTGATCGAGCAGGCTGAGCGGGATGCCAAAGCCATTCAGAGCAAAGACGTCAAAATCGCCGCGCTGACCCACGAGTTGGCGTATTACAAGCGCATCCGTTTCAGCACCAAGAGCGAAGCCTTGGCCCCGCTGCAGCGGGATGTGTTCGAGGAAACCTGGAACACGGATATTTCGGCCATCGACGCGGAAGTCGAGCAACTGCAAGATGCCAGTCCTTGTACCACGGTGGTCCGCCCCAAACGCCTGCGCGCCGGCCGGCAACCGTTACCGTCTCACTTGCCGCGCATCGAACACCGCCACGAACCCGAATCCTGCACCTGCGGGCACTGCGGCCGGGAGTTGGTCAAGATCGGCGAAGATGTGACCGAGCAACTGGATGTCGAGCCGGCGAAGTTCTTCGTCCATCGCCATATCCGCCCGCAATATGCCTGCCGGAGCTGCGAGACCGTGACGGCGGCGTCGATTCCGCCGGCGGTGATCGATGGCGGTCTGGCGGCGGTCGGCTTGTTGAGCTGGGTGATGATCAGCAAATTCCAGGACCATCTGCCGCTCTACCGCTTGGAGCAGATCGCCGCCCGCGACGGCGTGATCTTGTCCCGTTCCACCCTGGCCGACTGGGTCGGACGTCTCGGCGTCGCCTTGGAACCTTTGGCGGATCGCCTGGCCTGGCATCTTCAACAACGGCCGAGTCTTCATGCCGATGAAACGCCGGTGCCGCAACTGGATCCCGGCAACGGCAAAACCAAGAAAGCCTACCTGTGGGCCTACCGCAGCAATGACCTACAACCGGGGCCCAAGATCATCGTCTTCGACTATCAAGCCGGTCGCAGCGGCCGGCATGCCGGGCAGTTTCTAGGCGATTGGCAAGGCCACCTCGTGGTCGACGACTACGCCGGCTATAAAGCCTTGTTTGCGGCCGCCCGCGCCCATCCCGAAACTCGACTTCGGCTTGAGCCATGTATCGAACTGGCGTGTTGGGCGCATGCGCGGCGGAAATTCTTCGACCTGTTCCAGGCCAGCCAGAGCCCGATTGCGCAAGAAGCCTTACAGCGCATCGCGGTGCTGTATGCGATTGAAGCCGAAGGCCAAAGCCTGAGTTCAGCGGAACGCCAACGCCTGCGTGCCGAGAAAAGCCGGCCGGCACTGGCCGGCCTGCACGACTGGCTGCAACGCACCCGAACCCACGCCGCGCCCAATACCGCGACCGCTAAAGCCATCGACTACAGCTTGAAACGCTGGATCGCTCTCACACGCTATGCTGAAACCGGCGATCTGCCAATCGACAACAACCCGATTGAAAACAGCATCCGACCTATCGCTTTGGGTAAAAAGAACTGGCTCTTTGCCGGCTCGGAACGCGCCGGAAAGCGCGCGGCTGTGATTCAAACCTTGCTCGGCACGGCCAAGCTCAACGGCCTCGATCCTTCGGCCTGGCTAAAAGACACCCTCGAAAAACTGCCTACCTGGCCTAACAGCCGTATCGACGAACTACTGCCATTCGGCAAATCACATTAAATCACGCCCCCATCAACCTCGCTATGTGGTAGGGTTGGACGCTTACAGTCAACTTTTATCCCTTGTTGAGGCGAAGCGCTGTCGATGGTTGTCATAAGTCAAACATTTTCTTTAACGGATTTGAAGTACCGTTAAGCGCCGCTATTTCTGTAACGCTGCAATGATGGGGCTCATCCAAAAAGGAGCCGTTTGATAGCTTTTTACGATACACCCTTCATTGGCGCGCAGGACCAATTGTGGTTCTTGTCCATCCACGGAATTGTCATATAAATACAAACGATCTACCCAAGGGGCAATGACGGCGCACTGGGCGATAGAGCGGAAGAAGCGACTGATAATTTTGGGAATGGGCACGTCATGTCCTCCTAGCATTACGCGTCGAGCGACTCGTGCCGCATTGATGGAGGGATCGGAGGTAGCCACAAAAAACACCCGGATAAAATAGCCCCGAGACCGGGCTTTTTGCAAAAATTCGACTTTATCCGGCCCCGAAAAAACGGTTTCGAACGCAAGACTTCGCCGATCCTGCAAGCACTGCTCACGCCGTTCGGCCGCCAAATTGGCGGCGTTAATCACTGCTTTATGAGAATTCCAATCCCCAAACTCGTCACGAGCGATAAAGTCCGGATTGATGTATTCGCAGCCCTGAAACCATTCATGCGCCAAGCCTTGCTCGGTGATTGTCGTTTTACCGGCACCATTGGGGCCGGCAATGACCAGCAGGCGAGGCTTGGGATTTTGATTCTCGTTCATGGGGCGGGAGTCATGAGTTGTGTCTTAATGGCGGCGGAAACGTCTTGAAGCTGTTGTTTAATCAATTGCTCTACTTCATGCTTTCGTTCCATCGCCAGCAGCAAGGCTTCTCGCATGACTAACTGCAGTTCTTCGTCGGTGGGATCAGTTTCCGGCGCCATCAGGTCGCGCGCGCAAGCCTTATTTATCACGGGGATCTCCTGGCAATTCATGGTAAGAATTTGATATTACTTGAGGTTGATCGACTTTTTCAATCGGTTCGATGTTAACATGTTTGCCAGATTGTGCCGGAGCAGAAATGGATTCGTTCATCGTGCTGTCAATTTCTGTAGGGCTCGTCGAGGTCTTCGAGCGCTTTTTCCTTTTCAAATAGACTGTCCTTCGGTCCACGCCAAGCGCGGTCGACAACGTGCTCAATTGTTTTATTTTCGGGGCAATGACATTTTTGACGTCATCAAATTCTATCCACGCTCGACAAAGCTGATCCGCAGCGTCTTGAGTACGCAATGAGAATAATAAATGGCTGAGATAAAAATCAGCGGTTGCAATCGTACTGACATCCTTCTGACCGAGCCCCTTCAATACGCAACAACTAAATATATGCTCGTCTAAATCAAATAGCTTTGCTAGCTGTAACACTCGTACGTTGTTAATACAGTAATAGTTATCCTGTTCTTGGAAAAGAAGAAATGGATATAGAGCAATATACACTGATAGGAAGTCACGATCGATAAGCTTTCTATCCGTCATTAAATATTCAAAATTGCTCTGCATAGCTAAAATCTTCTTTAAAGATGGATGAGCGGATATCTGTTTAAAAGGCAGCTCTACATAATCATATTCAATACTTTTTAACCCTGATAATTTTTTATTTTTCACAGCTAATTAGTGAGTCAATGTCGATTCGCACTCTTAACAAGGTATAAATTTTGCGACTTTTACAATAAATGTATTATTGACATTTCAGGGCTAATGTCAAATATGTTCTCTTTTAGGATATGATGATGTGGACATCCTGTGTCAGGATTTCACTCTTAAAGAGCATAAAATGGCGTCGTTTGATTGATCGTTAAACTCTTGCAAGCCGCTAAGTTTACGGACTTAGTCATTTTATGGCATATAATGAAATATAAAGGGCGTTGGCGGATTAGTCCTCCGGAGGCTGAGGTCAGAGGTTCGAATCCTCTCGGGCGCGCCATTCGAGATTCTCCCCATCACCACATTTGGGCTCTGTTCCCTAGCCTTGTCAAGCACTCAAGCCGTTTGGCTTTCGCCCTCAGTCAGGATACGCTGATACACAAATCAAGGCAGAGGAATCCTGGCTCGACGCATCAAACGAGCACTAAAGACACAAGGTAATGTATGTTTAGATGCAATATGAATCGTACCTGTTTTAAGGTCACAGTTCGGTTAAGACACGCCGCTTCAATCGCTTCTTGCGCCGTGCAAAGATATTCGGATACCGGTACGCCTATATACTCCCCCTGATGTTGCTTGCCCAAACAATCAATGATCTTGCGTATGCCGTGAGCAGAGAGCTGGTATCGGGTCCGTTCAACCGGGACGCGTATCCGTTCCGCATGATAACGGTCGTCGAGTGAGTCCTCCCAAGCATCGAAATCTTCATCCGCATACCGAACCCTTTTCCAATCCCACCTCAATCGTTGAGAGATAGGAAGATTTGTTCGCGTTGCCGAAAGCAACTGAAGAATCGAGTAAGACACAACCGATGAGCACGCGAGCAATTCATTGATCTGACAGAGCGTTTCTTCATCCCATTCCAGGGGAATGATCAGTCGCGGCTCGTAAAATATGCAACCGTTCAGTATTTTTCTGTTTCTGGGTTGGTAGATGCGCGCCGCCTGATGTATTTCAGACGCCGTATGTTTAAGAGAAATCGATGCCGTCATATCTATCTCCTCTCCAGCCATGGGTGTTGCGCGCAGTCAAGCCGTTATCTAAGAATAGCGCAAACACGCGCTCCTGCATGTGATGACTCTTGGATAAACACGATAAGCGAGAGTTCGGAAAGCCCCCGGTTCTTTTTGCACACTATGTCAAACGGAGTGTTGTCAGGGTGTTTTTTGCTGCTCCAGAGTATGCAACTTCTCAACTGACGGGATTTTATACCTTGAGCGCAGGCAGGGTGAACTTCTTCGATTGATCAGTGACACAGGCTAAAATCCTACCGAGGTATCCTGTGCCGATAGAGCTGACAGGACGGCAGGCAGTGGACGAAAATTTTCAAATACAAGCTTTAGGTTCAATTCTATGGACAGACGCGTACCGGAAAGTCGCCAATGCCGGCACAGCGTTGATAGTGATGGGGATCGTCATGCAAAGCAAAGACGTCGTTGCTGCGAGTTTTTATCGGCATTTCGCCCTGTCGGGGCGGTCTTGATCGCGTGTTGCTGCCGGCATCTGCCTATCGCATCTAACGCCAACACCTGTTATCATCAGCAGCATTTGGCGAAAGCTGAAAATAGGCCTTTTTCAAATCGCTGTGTTGATAACGCAATCTGAAAGATTTCTGACGGGTATAGTTATGCTGACATCTACAGCACGGGAATATTCAATGCGTCATGCAAGTATTCCAGGTAAGGATGAATTTCTTGTTTTCGCTTGAGGTCCAAAGCAGCCAGAGGTTCATCCATCAGCAGGCTACACGGACTGACGGCCAACGGAAAGCCGCTCCGGCTTGCGATCCAGTAGATGGCTAATATACCCAGCAATTCTATAGCCTGGGTCAGACTCAACGGTTGGACGCGGTGTTATCCATCTTCGATTAGAAGTGGTAATGCGCTCCTAAGCCGATATATTCCACTTTATCTTTATAAAACTGCCCGCTAGGCGTGAATCCGTTATAGTATTCCACAAGAAGCTGAAGCTTCCGTCCCAGGACTTGTAAATTATCGAATTCTACCCCTGCCCTGGCGGAGACATCGGTATTCCAGTTATTTTCCTCGAAATTCTTGAGGTCAACCGCAACGATGGGGCGCATTGAGGCGACATCGATGCGCCACGGGCTTCGAAACTCAATGCCGTATTGCGCCGACCATGGCTTAAGCGCCGAAGGTTCGGTATGGAACAGACCACCCCCGCCGCCATACAAGCGTACGCCATAGGGAAGCTCATAAGAGAGTCTCAGATCAACGCCTTCGTAACTGAGGTTCACGCGCTCGAATTTAGTGTCGATCTTGCGCAGCAAAAATTCATCGCCAAGATGTGAGCTCTGATGATAAAGTCGGCCAAAAGCGGAAAATTGACCGGCACGCACGCTTGAATAAATTGATGCAATAAAATCGGTATTGACCAGATCGGACGATGGCGCATCCAGATTGAAGTCGCTAAAGACCCCGGCCTGAATTCCTGCTTCCCATTGCACAGTGGATTGTCCGAAGTTGCCGCGGTAAAACGGTATGGTTTCACCGAAACTCACGGAGCCTATATCTTTTCCGTCAAAGTTGTCGCTCTGGAAATTGCGGAAAGCCGCCGAGAAATGAGCCCAGCGCGGATCCGCCAATAAGGGCTTGAATAAATGACCGGCAGGCAGAAGCCCTGTGGGTAAAATAATGGATTCAGCCGCCGACACAGCCTCATCGGCGGGAACCTGCCCTCCCTCTGTAGAAGAGTCCATAGGCGGTTGACCCGTGGTTTCCGTTGTCTTTACCGCATTAACCCCGGGGATTTCCGCTAATAGCTGCACCGCCTTGGCCCGGTCGGCGTCGTCCAGGCTGCCTATCGGGAAATGAATGACGCCATCGCGTACGCTTAATGACTTAATCTCGAGGTTTAAGTCATGTTTTAACGCGCCGGCGGCATAGCCTGCAATGTAGGCGTCATCCTGAGCCGTGGCATACGCAAAAGATGCCGGCACCAGCATCACGCCCAGAACCGCCATCAAGCGACAATAAGCCATTAGTTTGTGCCTGGCGCACTGGCTTTGACAGTCAGCTCCGTTTGCACTGATTTTACATTGGGCTGGCTACTGGCCAGTGCCATGGCTTTGCCGATGCTTGGATCGGAATCCACCGTGCCGCTCAGCTTCACTACGCCATTCACCGTAGTCACTTCAATTTGAGAAGACTTCAGGAAGGGGTCATTTAATAGCGCCGCCTTAACATTCATCGTAATCACGGAGTCATCGATGTATTCTCCCGCGGACTGGGCTTTGTCGGTTACTGACTCCTTTGCATTTTCTAGTTGTTTTTCTGCCTTTTCCGTCGTTTGATCAATCTTTTGCTCAGCCCTGTCAGCCGCTTGCTCAATCTTTTGCTCGGCATTTTCAGCCGCTCGATCGATTTTTTGCCCGGCCTTTTCTGCCGTTCCTTGTTGTTCGCAACCCGCCAGTCCGAGCACAATGGGTAAACAGGTTATCAAAAGAATTCTATGGGCTAATACATTTTGCATGCATTCATTTATCGTTTTCATGAGCGATTCCTTATTGTTGGGTTTTTAAGCGCAGAAAGCTGAAATATTCATTGAATCCTAACGTTATGATCAGGCCCTGTCTGTATGGTATCGCACATGAAGCGGCGGGTATCGATACTTGTGACCCAGCGTTTAGAAACCATACCACCGGCAGGAAAAATTGTCCAATTTGAACATGCAAGACCCGGTTAGCAGATATCCGTAATCGATTTGGAATAACGGTGTCAAATGACCCTTGATTTCGGAGTTGAAAGACTGGGTCCCTTTCCACTTTAGAAACCCCATTCTGTCTGTATGTTCACTACCGTACCGACTACGGCTTATTTTACAGCTAAAGTGACTTCAAGGTTTTTGGCGAGTACTTCGGCATCAGATGTGTAACCGGTTGCTTTAATCCATCGGATTTAGACACGTGACGAGGGATTGAGTCATGCAACACCTTATTTTGATTGTTTATGGTTTACTGGGAGAGTTAGTCATGCAAAACCTTATTAAATTTATTTCCGCATTCTTTTTGGCCCTGACGTTAATGACTGTTGCAGGTTGCGCATCGACGTCAAGACATGAGGGATCCGGCGAATATGTTGACGACAGTGTCATCACCATGAAGGTCAAGGCGCAGTTATTCGATGAGCCCAACCTCAGATCCGGCCAGATCAATGTTGAAACCTTCAAGGGCGTGGTTCAATTGAGCGGTTTCGTGAGCGCCAGGTCCGATATGGATACAGCGATCGAAGTTGCGCGCCGCGTCCCGGGCGTGAAGTCGGTCAAGAATGATATGCGGCTCAAATAGAGGAGAATGTCACCATGGAAACCGTAGACAAAGCATCTCATTCCGCACATGAGGCGGTCGATATGATTGCCAATGCGACCAATCAGGCCGCAGATGCGCTTGGCGAAAAAGGAAATCAGCTGAAAACTGCCGAGAAGCAATTGATGGAAAATTGCCGCGGTTATGTTCGCGATAACCCCATAACGTCGCTGGGTATCGCGGTAGCGGCCGGCTTTCTCTTGAGCCGGCTGTTGAGCGGCCGTTAGGCTTTCAAACACCATGGCCCCGGACGCCGAAAAAAATGAAACGCCTGGTCGTACTGCCACCTGCGACGCTCCGGCAAGCGATTCCGGCGTGCTGGAAGATGCCCGATCATTATGGCAGGAACTGCTTGAGTTAAGCCATGATCGCTTCCGGCTCGCCGCGCTGGAGACGCGGCGGGCGGGTGAGCGTCTGGTCGTCATGATCATGGTCGCAGCGATGATCGCCGTCTTGCTGAGCGCCGCGTGGCTGGGACTCATGGCTGCCGCCGTGGCGGGATTGGTCGAGTATGGCGTTGTCTTGAGTAGCGCCATACTGCTTGCCGTCGCGGCCAATTTGCTGCTCGTTCTGATCCTCTGTGGCGTAATCCGCCGCAACAGCCGTTATCTACAATTTCCTGCGACCCTCCGCAGTCTTCAGCCCATCCCCCCAGGACCTCAGGAAGCCGAGAAATCATGATCAAGGCCTATTGTCTAAACCCAAGCAGACCTAAGTCTCTGACGTCTCAAATCAGGCATGCGGAGCGGCAGGTGTTGAAACGTCGACGGGAAGTCGGTGTTCGCGCCGATAGGCTGTTACGGAAGATACACCAACAGATGACCACTCCTGCGACCTTGCTGCTGGCGGCCGGCATCGGATTTATCATCGGCGAAATCACCAAGCGCCAATCCCCCAGATTCCGTGGCGACGCTACCGATAAACCAAGCGCCGACAGGACTACACCCTTAAGAGCCGTGCTGAACCTTGTGACCTCGGTCCACACTTTTTACAGGGCCTTGCCTCTCGTTTGGATGATGAAATCCTTCCGTCAACCAGACGCGTCGGCACAAGCGCCAGGACGGCGATATTACCCGACGGCAGCGATATCCCATCGCTGACCCCAGTGGATGGGTATAAGTTAGATACCGTACCGACTGCGGCTCGTTTTACGGCTAGTGTGCTTGCAAGATTTTGGCGCTACCCAGGATCGCCACGAAGCTTGGTTCCAGGTCGAGGTGACGTGGACATCTTTGTCCGCGCTTGTTTAGCACAGGAGAATTCCATGACCCAATTAGCCAACACACCCTCTGAACACGCCATGCAAGCCTGTATCGAGGCATGTAAGGAATGTGCCGAGAGTTGCCGGCAAATGGGGAGCGCCCTTCACTAAGCGTGAATCGGGTTTTTTGATCATGTACTCAATGGGGAACGGCGTCGAATATTTACCAATTCGTAGCATCAAAACCGACCGAAAACAATTTATACAACATTGTTTTTACTATTTTTTTACAATCCTAGTAAAAATTGGACGCCGATTCACAGAGCTATGAAATGCATTTGAAATCTGCTTAATTTTGTATCTAGAAAAGTGTTAACACATAAGTGATGAGCAATGCCTTTAATCGCACGAGGCCAACTGATGCGCTGGTGATCTTTGGCGTGACTGGCGACCTCGCCCACAAGATGATCTTTCCGGCGCTCTATGCGATGGTTAAGCGCGGCGCCCTCAACGTGCCGGTGGTAGGCGTCGCCTCCTCAAAGTGGAGCCTCGCGCAAGTGCGCAAACAGGCGACGGACAGTATCAAGCAAGCCGGCAAGATCGATGATCGAAGCGCCCGCGATCACCTGCTTTC
This sequence comes from Methylomicrobium lacus LW14, assembly GCF_000527095.1. Taxonomy (NCBI): domain Bacteria; kingdom Pseudomonadati; phylum Pseudomonadota; class Gammaproteobacteria; order Methylococcales; family Methylococcaceae; genus Methylomicrobium; species Methylomicrobium lacus. The sequence goes on from NZ_AZUN01000001.1 coordinate 1,445,762, forward strand.
TCTGCTCCAGTATGTGGGTGGTGATTACAACGACCTGAACACGTTTAAAGCACTCAAGCAGACGCTGGGCGATGCCCTACATCCGGCGCATTACCTCGCCATCCCACCCGCGCTGTTCGCGACGGTTATCAAGGGGCTCGGTGCTGCGGGCCTAGCCGATCAGGCGCGCGTCATCGTTGAAAAGCCCTTCGGACGCGACCTGGCTTCGGCCCGAGAACTCAATCGCATCGCGCTGTCAGTGTTTACAGAAGACTCGATCTTCCGCATCGACCACTATCTAGGGAAGGAGGCGATAATGAATATCCTTTATTTCCGTTTCGCCAATTCGTTCCTTGAGCCGATCTGGAACCGTAATTGTGTGGCCAGCGTGCAGATCACGCTGTGCGAGGATTTCGGTGTGAAAAGTCGCGGCGCATTTTACGAAAGTGTCGGTTGCCTGCGCGACGTTATCCAGAATCATTTGTTCCAGATTGTCGCGTTGCTTGCCATGGAGCCTCCAGCATATCAGGGCTTTGGGGCCGTCCATAGCGAGAAAGCCAAGGTGTTCCAGGCCATGCGTCCCCTGCATCCTGACGATGTGGTGCGTGGACAGTACTCAGGCTACCGGAAAGAGCCTGGCGTGGCAAAGGGCTCGGACGTCGAAACCTTCTGCGCCCTTCGGCTTTTTATCGATTCGTGGCGCTGGGAAGGAGTGCCGTGGTATCTGCGGTCCGGCAAATGTCTGGCTGCAACAGCGGCCGAGGTTCTGGTGGAGTTAAAGCCGCCACCGCAAAAGCTGTTCGACGATTCCGCTCCCGTGGCCGGGCGTGCCAATTATCTGCGTTTCCGGCTCTCCCCTAACTCCGCCGTTGCCATCGCCGCGCGCGTCAAGCGCGCAGGCAAGGAGTTCGTCGGCGACCAGCGCGAACTCTACTTGCTGGATGAACAGCCAGGACAGGAAACACCCTACGAGCGACTTTTGGAAGACGCCATGGCTGGCGACGGAGCGCTCTTTACCCGCGAGGATGCGGTTGAGGCCGCCTGGGCTGTAGTCGATCCAATTCTTAATGCCCACCACAAGGCTCACCGCTACAAGCCCGGCAGCTGGGGGCCGAAACAAGCTGATACTCTCATTGCGGCAAGCGGAAACTGGCATAACCCAATATCAGTGAAGGTGGCAAAATGACAGCGGCGAACGACGTGGTGTTCCTGCTGGATATTGACAACAAATATCCGGCTGCCGATCTGACGGTCAAGCGTATCAGCGACTAGATCAAATGTGACTTGCCGGCCTTGCTAGATTTCGCCCGCGCGAGTCATTCCGAAAAGAGGTCACCATGTCAGCCAACGCCGCAGCAGCCATTGGAGTCTCGGCGTCAGACGCGTGCGGTTGTAGGCGTCCGCTGCCTTCTTGATCGCTTCGGCCTGGGTCGGATAAGCGTGGATGACATGTGCGAGGGTACGCAATCCGATCCCTGCGACCATCGCCAGGGTGATCTCGTTGATCATATCGCCCGCATGACGGGCGACGATTGTCGCGCCGAGTATCCGGTCCGCCCGCTCCTTGACGTGGATCTTCACGAAGCCCACCTCCTCATCGTCGGCGATCGCGCGATCAACGTCATGCATCGGGATGGTGAAAGTCTTCACCGGAATGTTCCGTTCGCGCGCCTGCCGTACATAAAGGCCGACATGAGCAATTGCCGGATCGGTGTAGGTGCACCACGGAATCGTCAGTGCACTCAGACGCTTACGACCTAGGAACAGCGCATTCTGAACCACGATGCGCGCCGACGCGTCGGCGGTATGAGTGAACTTGTGTTCCAGGCAGGCATCGCCGGCGGCATAAATGCGCCGGTTGCTGCTGCACAGGAAATCATCGACCCGGATGCCTGTGATAGTGTCGAAATCGACGCCCGCGGCTTCCAGATTAAGGCCATCGACATTCGGTATCCGGCCTGTGCCGACCAGAATGGCATCGACCGCTACCGTGATGCTGTAGTCGTCGCTAACCAGATCGACGAGTTTCTGCCCGCCTTCCAAGTGCACGTTGACGGCTCGGGTGTTCAGGCGCACCTCGATGCCGTCGCGCGCAAATGCATCCGAGAGGAGCTGTGCGGCGTCGCGCTCTTCCTTGGGCAGGAACAGCGGTTTTTCCTGCGCAATAATGGTCTGTGCTCCGAAGCGGCAGAACGCCTGCGCCAGTTCGCAGCCGAGCGGGCCGCCGCCGATGACCAGCAGGCGGCGCGGCAGCTCGGTCAGGTCGAAGATGTTCTCGTTAGTCAGGTAGTCGATCTCGACGAGGCCGGGAATACAGGTTGTGTTCGGTCGCGCGCCCGTAGCGATAAGCGCCTTTTTGAAGCGCAGTTTCGTGCCATCCACGGCCAGCGTATCGGTTCCGGTGAAGTACGCCTGGCCGAAGAAGACATCCACGCCGGCCGCGATCAGCCGGTGCACCGAATCGGAGCGACTGATGCGGGCGCGAATACCGCGCATGCGCTCCATCACGGCAGCAAAGTCAACGCGGATGTCGCCCGGGATTTGCGCGCCATACTGCTCGGCATTGCGCATCTCGGCATACAGCCGCGCCGTGCGGATGATCGCTTTCGACGGTACGCAGCCAACATTCAGGCAGTCGCCTCCGAGCAGGTCACGCTCGATCAGCGCGACCTTTGCGCCCAGTGCGGCTGCGGCGTGCGCCGCCACCAGTCCCGCGGTGCCGGCACCGACGACCACCAAGCTGTACCGGCCTGCCGGCTGCGGATTGCGCCATCCGGCTGGATGCACATTTCCCAGCCGCTCGCGATCGTGCGCATCCGGCGGGGCAGTCGAGTAAATGGCATTGAGCTGCTGCATGGTTGTGATCCTTGAATATAAGGAAGCGGCTAAAGCCAGCCGCCGCGGAATCCGGCGCGCCGTAAACCGGCGCCGACATAGGGACAGTCCCGCATCAGCCGCCAGATCAGTTGGGTGCGATAGTTTTCGATCATCATCACCACGATGCCCTGGTCTAGCCCGAAGTGACCGGCCGAAACCCAGGCGCTGCAGTCGGCAGTGGCGAGAGTCGGATTGAAACTGCTGGTATACTGCTGAGCGGTCAGCATCTCGGGATATCGTTGCAGCATGTTGCCTGCGGCGCATAAGACGATCTCAGGCGCGAACGGCAGCGATGCCAGCGCCGCCCACCCGCTGAGAGTTCCGTCGTCGGGCCCGTACGGCACGCCACGCGCGGCATAGCCGAACAAGCGGCGCCGCTCGTTGGCCAGTTCGGGCAGCAGATTGCTCGGGCCGTCACAGGCCGTCAGGCCCCAGCAGTTTTCGTCATAACCGACGAACCTGTGCGGGTTGCGCCGCGCATACTCACGCTGAACCTCAATGGCTCGTCGGCTGTTCTCGAAATAGTCGCAGCGCTTCTCGCGCATGAAGCGATCCCGAATGCCGCGAAAGTCGATCCAGGCATGCGAGTACTGGTGCATGAACAGTGGTCCCGCATACAGATAATCGTAGCCGTACAGATGTTCCCATTGGTAGGTTGCCGTCCAGGTCTCGTAGCTGTCGTCCTTGAGCGGATGCGTCGGCGAGCCCATCGCGAGGACGTAGAGTATGATAGACTCGTTGTAACCATCCCACCCGTAGTGCAGGAATCCACATTCCGGCTTCCAGCCTTGCCTGATGGTCGCAGCTCCACCCTGCGACCATCGCCAGTCGACGCGAAGGTATAGCGTCTCGACGAGTTCGCGCAGTTCGGTTTCCTCAGGCGTATTCGCGGTGAAGTACATGCTTGCGGTCAGCGCGCCGGCGATCAGCAGCGCGGAGTCGATGGTCGACAGCTCCGAGCGCCAGATTCGAGCACCGGTGTGCATGTCGAGAAAGTGATAGTAGAAACCCTTGAAGCCGGTCGCCTCCGGGCTGCCGCTTTGATCGCTGTCACGAAAGAAACGCAGCACGGAAAGACTGCGTTTGACCGCGTCGGCGCGCGCCATCCAGCCGCGTTCCACCGCCACCGGATAGACCGACAGGGCGAATCCGACGACGGCAATGCTGGCCGGCGAATTCGCGCGCGAGTTGTCGGCGATCAGTCCATTGGCCGGATTTACCGCTTGCAGGAAGTAGCCGAATGCAGCACGCTGAAGCTGGTCGAGCCGCTGTTCGTTCATCAAAGAGTCGCTGGAGCCACGGGCTGACGGATAGCGTACGCGATCCGGTGTGACTGCCGCGTCCGCGCGCGGGGGAAGATCGACGTCCAAGCGCACCTTATGCTCCCAGATTTGCTTCATGATTGTATGTGTTTCACAATTTATCTTCTTTAGGCATGATTTTCGTGATGGGCTGCGGCCGGGCGTGTTTGGCCGAAGGCTGCATTTGTGTACTCCCAAACTCCTCGGATGGATATATGATCGAGCGGTCCCGGACGTTGGCAAACGACGTGAGAGTATGAACTTGACGGTGAGTTGCACTCATGATGTCCTCGATGCGAATACCACGGACCAGCAAGGCATCTGCGATGAGTGAGCGATGACAGCGCCACGGCACCGCTTCAGCGCACATCAAGACGATTTGGTATTGGTTCGTCAGACGAATCAATTCTTCGAGACTCTGCGCAAACTCGGGTGTTTGCATGTAATCTGCAAATCCTCGAAAGGAGGCATTACGCCAGCCCACGTTCAGCGAATCGATCTTTGCATGACGCAGGCCGCCGAGTCCAGGCATGTGAACATATTCCAAGCCGACTTTCTTTAGCGAACAGAGCAAGGTAGCCTTGTTGAATTGCGGATTGTGCCGGGAACACGGAATGGTGCGCACATCCACTACGCACGTTGCCCCGTGTGCCTTAAGCAGGCGGATGAATTCCTCGAGCGTGTGCGTCGAATGGCCTATCGTCATTACCAGCGGTAAAGGTTTTTCCTTTGGCATGCTTTATTCCTCGTACTCGGCAACTTTTTTATTCTCAGCGGACTCATTGTTTATTTTTGAGTTTCTTGAGCGCCGGTCCCTTGTGCATAGCCAGAGGTGCTTACCAGTAACCCGAGAAGCTGCGGCCTCTCAGGCGGCGCAATACCCAGACCGTGAGATCCAGTCGTAAAAAGTGATATGGGCTCCAGCAAAAACGAATCCGGTCTCATGAATGCGGTTTCGGATTTGAAGTTTTAGCCGGCAACCGATCTTTGAGATCCTTGAGCGTGAACGGACCAGGCTCGGCAATCAATTGGCGAGCGGCTTCCACCTGTTCCCATACATTCCACAGCAGCACGCCTCGCACTCTATCGTTCTGTAAATAGTAGATGACGCCTTCTTCGTTGAGTCGCTTCCAGTCGGCAAAAGTCTCCAAGCGTGCGTCCACTTCGCCTACTGCTTCGTATCCCAAATCGAACATGTCGGAGTAAAAGAATGGCAGGTGATGATAGGGCTCAGACTTGCCTGCCATGTTCAGCCCGGCCAATCGTCCCATGGAATTAGCGTTGTCCTCATGTTCGACTCGGATGCGCTTTCCCAACGCAGGGTTGTAGAATGCGGCAACGTCTCCCGCTGCATAGATGTCGGGATGGCTGGTGCGCAAAAACTCGTTCACGACGATTCCGTTTTCCACTTCGAGACCGATTGATTGGGCAAGCTCAACGCTTGGCTCGATGCCGACTCCTGCCACCACGCCGTCGACCACGATTTCGCGATTAGTACGCGTTTGCAAAACATGTTGGTTGCCGCGTGTTTCCAAACCAACAATCTCTTCGCCTGCCAACACCTCAACGCCCTTTTGCTTGTAGAAGTTGGACACAAACTGAGCGAGAGGACTCGGGAAGACGCGATCTCCAATATCTTTGCCGGGGAAAATCATCACCACTTCTTTTCCGTTCAGAGCCAGCGCCGCAGCGATCTCCGAACCGATAAACCCGCCACCAATCACGGCAAACCGCGGCCCCGTTTCGGTCAGAGCACGAAGACGCCGGTAGTCCGGCAGGGTGCGGAAGTAAATGATTTTGTCATCGCCGAACGGAAGGCGTCGGGGCTTGCCGCCCGTAGCCAGCAAGAGTTTTTGATAGGTGAAAATATCCCCCTTGTCGTCCACGACGCGTTTTTGAGCGGGAACAATTTCTTTGACGACACGGCCAAGGTGAGCCTTGGCCTCTTTGCTCTCCAGCTTGCGCCAGATGCTGTCCAAGGGCTTGCCCTTCCAGAGCGCCTTTGACAGAGGTGGTCGATCGTACGGAGCATCAAGCTCCGCGCTGATCAGCCCGATGCCGCCGGTTGGATCGACTTCGCGGATACCATCCACCGCAGCGGCTGCGGCCATCCCGCCGCCGATGATTAAATACTGGTAGTTCACCATAGTTTGTGCCTCCTATCTTTCGCTTACTCTTTCCAGCGTTGTTAAAAATAAGGCTAACTATAAAGTCGACCGCAGTCGATGCGGTTCCGCACATAAGCTGATGAATGATGATGACTATTGAATTTGTGGTCAAGGGCTGAAAAACAGAAGTAGCTACACTAAACCGGGCACACCATCTAAAAAATAATCTGGAAAGAGAAAGTGTTTCGAAAATTTTTCGATATCAGTCATTTTTGGGAGATTGACTCTTTCAACAGCCGGATATGCGCGCCAACGTACTGACTGCGGCTAATTTAAACACTAAGATTTTCTAAGGTTTTGACGAAACCCCATTTCGTCCCGAAGCTTGGTTTCAGGTCGAGATGACGTAGACATTTTTGTCCGCGCTTGTTTTTTTAGCATAGGAGAATTCCATGACCCAATTAGCTCACACCCCCTCTGAACACGCCACGCAAGCCTGTATCGAGGCTTGTAGCCACTGCCATCAGGTCTGTCTGGCAACCGCGATGAACCACTGCCTGGAGGCCGGCGGCAAACATGTTAAACCCAAACACTTCCGCCTCCTGATGAACTGCGCCGAGATTTGCCAGACGTCGGCCAATTTTCAGCTCAGCAGTTCTCAATTTTCGCATCATCTATGCGCGGTCTGCGCCGAAGTCTGCGAGGCATGCGCTACGGATTGCGAAAAAATCGGCGGCATGGAGGAGTGCGTCGAGGCATGTAAGGAATGTGCCGAGAGTTGCCGGCAAATGGGAAGCGACAAGTACTAAGGGTGAATCGGGTTCTTTGGCTATGTACCCAAGACCCTTGTTGTTCACTGTGGCAGCGATAGCGCTAACAGCTTGTGGAGAGGTGGCGCAGTTGCCGGTTGCGGCGGGCGTCGGCCCTCACCCCCAACTGCCGCCGCCCAACCCCACGTTGATTCCCACGGTGAATATCGCCCAGGCCGTGGGCTGGCCCGCGAATCGAAAACCGCTGGCGGGGCCTGGGATGGCCGTAAACGCGTTTGCTGGCGGACTCGATCACCCGCGCTGGTTGACTGTGCTTCCCAACGGCGACGTATTAGTCGCCGAGACCAATGCGCCGTCTAGACCCAAGGACGCAGAGGGCATCAGAGGCTGGTTTATGAAGCGGGTTATGAACAAGGCTGGCGCAGGCGTACCCAGCGCCAATCGCATCACTTTGCTGCGCGATGCCGATGGTGACGGCGTGGCGGAAACACGGTCGGTGTTCATCGAGGGGCTAAACTCGCCCTTCGGCATGGCGCTGATTGGCAACGACTTCTACGTGGCCAACTCCGATGCGGTGGTGAGATTTCCCTATACCGAGGGCGAAATCCGGATCGCTCAGCCCGGGACCAAGGTGCTGGACCTGCCGGCGGGCCCAATCAATCATCACTGGACCAAGAACCTCATCGCCAGCCGGGACGAGGCACGACTCTATGTGACGGTGGGATCGAACAGTAATGCCGCCGAGAACGGCATCGACCAAGAGGTCGGCCGCGCCGCCATCTGGGAGGTGGATCCGAAGCGCGGAAGCTACCGCATCTATGCGTCCGGTCTGCGCAATCCCAACGGACTCGCCTGGGAACCGGATGGCGGGGCACTTTGGACCGTGGTCAACGAACGCGATGAAATCGGCAGCGACCTGGTTCCGGATTACCTGACTTCGGTACCCGACGGCAGCTTCTTCGGCTGGCCTTACAGCTACTATGGTCAGCATCCGGACGAACGGGTGCAGCCTCAGCGGCCCGACCTGGTCGCCAAGGCCAGGGTGCCGGATTATGCAATCGGGCCGCACACCGGTTCGCTCGGCCTGGTTTATTCCAGGAGCGGAGCATGGCCGGCGCCATTCGACAACGGAGTTTTCATTGGTCAGCACGGTTCATGGAATCGTAAACCGCGCAGTGGCTACCGGGTAATCTTTGTACCTTTTAGAGCAGGCAAGCCCTTCGGCGATCCGATCGACGTACTGACGGGCTTTGTTAGCGCCGATGGCGATGCGTTCGGGCGCCCCGTCGGCGTCGTGCTCGACAAGCATGCGGCGTTACTGGTCGCCGATGATGTCGGCAATATCGTCTGGCGCGTGACGGCATCGACCACGACCCCCGATTCACGTCGGGCGCAGCCAACAGAAAATTAAGCGAGAGACTTAGTTGCAGATATCGACTTTGCTGCCCTCAATGCCAAGCAACCATCCTAGCGGAGGTAGGACATGCCCTATAAAGACTTGAACGATTTGCCCGAACCGGTGCGGGAACATTTACCGAAACACGCCCAGGAAATCTACCGTGCGGCTTATAACAGCGCTTGGGACGAATATGGGCAAGACGAAGAGCGGGCGCGCCGGGTGGCATGGAGTGCGGTCAAAAAGAAATATGAACATGTAACGACTGCATCCGGTGTTGAATCATTCTATAACAACAAGGAGGACTAATCGATGGATGCAAATTATGATATTTTCGAGATTGTCGCAGTCATAAGTGATTTCCGGCTCGTCGATTCGGAGTCTTTTCAGCGAAGGTATTGCACCAACCACGGCCAGACCTTGGCGCCCGGCTATTATGTCGTCAACTGGCCGGAACATATTCGGGTAAGGCGATTTAACGGTCACGCCGCGTTTCATGGGCCGTTCAAATTACGCAAGGAGGCGCAAGCGGCCCTCGACTGGATGCAAAAAGAGAGGGAGCACTTTTTAACCAGATCATCCGGGCTATCGTCTGGGGTCGGTCCGAATGCTAGCCGAATGGAAGTGAAGAAAGCCGGTTCGCAAAAGCTGCGGCCGGCAATGACGCACAAGCTAAGCAAACCGTTTGCGGCTAAAAACCGTGGCAATCGGGATTACGACCTGTCGATTAGCGGAAAGCCGTAAAATGATCGTGCAACAGTAGGGCTGCCCCGGATAGTAGTGAATGAAGGTATAGCGGCCAAACATATCTCTATAAATCACTTGAGGAGTTCAAACATGAATAAATTCACTATGGCATCCATTGTGCTTATGACCATACCGGTCGCCGGTATGGCCGCTCCAGAGCAAGCCACGGGTCATACAGCCGGATCCCCCATTGACCAATCTCATCCGGGATCCACTCTGTCCGCTTCTGAAAATGCCTCCGCGAAACACTTGGCGGCGGCTGCGGCTCATGAACAAGCAGCAATGCATCATAAGGCCGCCGCTAACGCTCAGCAGTCGGAGCAAGCAAAGGAACATGCCATGGCAGCTGAAAAAGCCTCCTTAGCGGCTTGTGAAAAAAGCAAAGAAGCCTTGACGTCCCCGCCAGGCAAATAAGGATGCGGTCAAAAATAATTTACTTGCAGTCACCCTAACCTGCCAGGCTTTAAAAATCTGGCAGGTCTTCAATCGGGAAGTTATTTCTAACGAAATCTATGACCCGCTGTTGTCCTCGCCAGAGGCATATCGCAGCAGGTTCATTCGCGCCCTGGCGACCCACTTGGCAGCTTATCGCTCTTCCCGATCCCCCTCTCGCAATCCATCTGAGGACAGCCTCCAACCGCATCAAGTAATCGATTCCACAACTTGCCATCCTATGGATTGAATTTACGATTGCGCTTCGCCTTGTTCTGAATCAACGGGATTCCCCAAATCATGCTCCCACAGCATCAAAACCAATATATTGGAGATAACCGATTATCTCCAATGTACGACACCGAGCAGACTCTAAAAAGTCTTTCCAGTACACTTTTCATCAACTTACTTTTAGTGGAGTTACGTCATGAAAATTGGTAGATATTTAATTGGCTGGTTGTTGGGTGTGCCGGTGATTGTTCTGGTCATTATTTATTTTTTGTTCAATTAACCGCTCATAACTTTGGGTAATCCACCCACATTCATTTAAAAAATGAGGAGTTTACTATGTCTGCACGATTATCGTTAATTATGTTCACTTTAACGGTCGGTTTAAACATAATGACCGGCACTGTTCGAGCCGAGCAGGATGCCGCAATCTATTTGGCGGCCGGCGACTCGGCATTGGACAATACCGGGCGCAATGTACGCGACAAGAGTGACGCTACTTTAACCCCGGAAGATCAAATGGAAAACGAAAGTGATATCACTATCACCGCGACCATACGTCAAGCCGTGGTTAAAGATGAGTTGCTGTCAGTCAATGCGCAGAATATAAAAATCATCACACGGAATGGGGTGGTGACTTTACGCGGGCCTGTTAAAAGTGAAGCCGAAAGCATGAAACTGCAACAAATCGCCAAGCAAACGCCTGGTGTAGTGCAGGTAGATAATCAACTTGAAAATATAGCGCCATAAAGGCTTGGGAGAGTGTCATGAGTAAAGCAGTTTTTTGTATCGCCCAAAGTATCGATCAAACAGAGAGCATTGTTAATGACCTGAAGAATGCGGGTTTTTCGAACAATGATATATCCGTGCTACTTCCCGATAAATCCTCCACCAAGGATTTTGCTCATGAAAAGCACACCAAAGCGCCGGAAGGGGCGGCTATTGGTGGGACAGTGGGTTTGGGCACTGGCGCTGTGATCGGGTTGTTGGCCGGGATTGGCAGTCTGGCTATTCCGGGTGTCGGTGCATTTATCGCCGCAGGCCCCATTATGGGTGCGTTGAGCGGTGCGGCAGTCGGCGCCGCCACGGGCGGCTTGGCGGGAGCCTTGATCGGGCTGGGTATTCCGGAGTATGAAGCCAGACGCTATGAAGGAAAAATCAAGGGAGGAAGCGCCTTGATTTCTGTCCATGCATCTAGCAGCGAAGCGATTGATAAGGCAAAAGAAATCTTCGAGCGCGCTCATGCAGAGGATATTTCCTCGACTGAGGAATCGTCAGTAAATACTTAAACTTGATGTTGCTATTGCACGTAATGCAGTTTTTAATTTAAGAATTATCAATTCAATTCGCTCAGACTTTCAAATTGAGCCAACCGGAGAAAACCTATGATTAACACCAACCAGATTAAACCTGATATGCCCGTTGTCTGTTCCCAGGACGGCCAGTTTGCCACTGTCGATCATATGGAAGGTGCGGGTACCATCAAGCTGAAGAAAGATAAGACCGGTCAGCACCATTACATTCCGGTAAGCTGGGTAACCTCAACGGAGGGCGGCAAGGTTAAAATAGATCGTCCGGGAGATCAAGCAATGCAGGAGTGGTCGTCGACTTCGCCAAATGATATAGGCCAATGACTTTAATCGGAAATAAAAAAATGAAGCCGGTCAGTAAAACCTTTTTCAAGGGGCTAATCGCTATTATCCCCCTTATACTCACCCTTTATTTACTCCTCTGGCTTGCCGACACTGCAGAATTGGTGCTGGGAAATATCTTCAAGTTTTTCTTACCTGACAGCTGGTACATAAAAGGCTTGGGGTTTGTATTAGGTCTTGCTGTAGCCTATTTTTTCGGAAGCTTTCTGGAGACTCGAACTTTTCCCAGACTGTTCATTAGCTTTGAAGAGTTTGTGCTCCAAATCCCCGTTGTTAAAAGCATATATACAGCGATACGCGATTTTATTTCTCTTTTTTCCAGTGAACAGAAAGGGAAATTTAATAAAGTAGTTTTGGTAAATATACCTCTCTTCAATGGTCAACAGATAGGTTTTATTACAGTTTCTGATATCGAAGAGCATTCACATACTTTTATTGCCGATGACCAAGTTGCCGTCTTTTTGCCATTCAGTTATCAGATGGGTGGCAACACGGTCATTATGTCACGTGAAAATATAGTAGAAATAGATATGTCTGTTGAGGATGCTCTGCGTTTTATCGCAACAGCCGGCGTTGTTGGCAGGGTTAATGGTGAGAAAAATAAAAGTTAAAGGCTTTAAATTTCACTAAAAAGAAAAAATATACCGCGGTCAAATCCGTCTATGACATAACAATCCGTCATACAGTTGTTTAAGCGCTTCGGCCATCTCATTTGGGCCAACCGGATTCTAGCAGGGCAATAGCTAGAAGATCGTTAAAAGCATGCACGCGGGTTAAATGGATATTCGTTAAGATTCATTAAACTGATTACCGCAATTGTTAAAAACTGGCTTATTACCTGCTGAACCGGCTACTTCAGAGTTCGGCTTCATTACATGTTACTTGTTTTGTTATATTTTCCCATTATCTCCCAACAAGTAACGAATAAAGCCGCAATGATGGGACCTAATACAAATCCTGTTAATGAAAACCAGGTTAATCCACCCAGGGTTGATACCAGTACTAGATAATCTGACATTTTACTGTCTTTACCTATCAGGCGCGGCCGTAGAAAATTATCCGTCATGCCAATGACTAAAATACCGACTGTAAAAACGATAGCCGCTTTTAAAGTTTGACCTTGTAATAATAGAATTACCGCGCGGGCCCCCAAATTAGAGTGCTGCCTATCGGCAATAAAGATAAAACTATCATTAACATACCCCATAAAAAAGAAGCGGGAATGCCTACAAACCAAAATAATAATCCCCCTATACTCCCCTGAATGACGGCGACTATTAACCCGCCTTTAACAGTCGCTTTGGCTACGCTGGTGAAACGTTCAAATAATTCTGTTTCGATGTTGTCTCCAATTGGAACCAGAGAAATGAGTTTTCTTATCAAGAGATTACCATCCCGCAATAGAAAAAACAGAATGTAGAAAGCCAAGACAAATTGAACGATAAGATTTAATAGGTTCTGGGTCAATGCGGGGAGTTGTTGTGCTATATATTTTACTGCTTGTGTAAAGGAATCCCCTACTGAGACGCTTATCTGCTCAACGCTCAATGCTTGTATATGTGAAAGCTTATTGAATTTTGGCAAAAGAAGCGCGAGAGTTTCTTGAAAATAGACTTGAGGGTTTATTTCCCCGCTTTGAATTTTTTGATAAAAGATTGTACTTTCCTCCGTTATCATCAAGGTAATGGTTAACAAAGGGATCACAAAAACCAGGATAATCATCATCATGGTTAAAAACAACGACAGTATTTCCGAATTTTTAAAATATAGCCTAAACCGCTGATAAACAGGATCAAAAACTACCGCCAAAATAATGGCCCAAAAACAGGCTAATAAAAAATCTTTAATCAATAGGAAAAAAGAGACCGTTACTAACAATACAAAGGCCAGAAAAAGAATATAAGGGGTATTTTTTTGCATGAAAAACAAGATTAAAAAATGAATCGGTTTGGCATCCTATCATAGCGATGATGTGTTTCCAAAACCGGTGGAATCGAGAGTGAATGCCATGAGTCCACCGCTGTCAATTCAGGCGTAATAAAGATATCACGCCTGAAATCAAAAGGGCCTTGACGCCCACAAGAGCAATAATATCCTTATCAAGCGAGTGTTCTGATGCTCGCTTCCCTGCCCCACTGACGTGTCTTGGCTGCGGCAATGAAGTGATCCAGGTTACCGATGTCAATCACACCGGCGTCTTGTTCGATAGCCGCTGTTTTCACTAAGGCTTCGCCACCTTTGTCAACGCCGATCGCTTTCAGATGACCGAAGGCGGCGCGTACGAATTCGATGGCGGCGGCTTCCTTGCCCAATAACGCGGCGGCTTCGCTGGAAAGAATGATGGCGACCGCGTCGAACATAACCGACGGCGTGCCGGCCAATTGGCCATCGATTTTCAAAAGCGAGCCGTTGGCGAGTTTCGCTTCGCCGATTTTCGCGGCGATAAGCTTCACTTTTGCGCCTGCAGCGGCGACTTCCTGCTTGACAGCTTCGATGCTTGCCGCGTCCGATCCGTCCGCGATCAATACCCCGATAGCACGACCTTCGAGCGTATCCTTCATCTTGCCTATAAGCTGCAGCGCCGGGGATAGGTCCAACTCCTGAACTGCAACAGCAGTAGTTGGCGCCTGCGGCAGTTCGCTCATACCGAGGCCAGAGGCGACCCGTTGTGCGAGGTCCTTTTCGATATGGCGCAGGTGACCGACCATGGCATCACGGATATGCGGATGCTCGACCTTCGAGAGCTCAAATACCAAAGCGGAGGCAAGATGCGCCTGTTCGTAAGGAGACTGGCTGAGATAAAATTGCCGTGCCTGGCTGTAATGGTCGGCAAAGCTCTCCGCCCGAATCCGACCCTTTGCGCCTGTCTCGTCCATCGCTGCGCTGCGAAAACCCCTCTCCGGTTGTTCGCATGGGGAATCCTCTGCCAGGGTATTCGGTTCGTAGGCCACGCGTCTGGCCGGTTGCGCCATTTGCATATGACCGTCGCGCTGGTGATTGGCGAACGGGCACTGCGGCGCATTCACGGGTATCTGGTGGAAATTCGACGAACCCAGGCGGGATAACTGTGTGTCCAGATACGAAAACAGACGCCCCTGCAATAACGGATCGTTGGAGAAATCGATGCCGGGCATGACATGGGACGGGCAAAAAGCCACTTGCTCTGTCTCCGCAAAAAAATTGTCCGGCCAGCGGTTGAGCACCATGCGCCCGATAACTTGTAGCGGCACGAGTTCTTCCGGTATCAGTTTGGTCGCATCGAGATGATCGAATGGGAAGCCATCGGCTTCCTCTTGCGAGAACAACTGCACAGCCAAGTCCCATTCCGGAAAATCGCCGGCGCTGATCGCTTCGAACAGGTCGCGGCGATGAAAGTCGGAATCGGCGCCGGCAATCTTGACCGCCTCGTCCCAGAGGGTGGATTGCAAACCGAGTTTCGGCCGCCAATGGAATTTCACGAAGGTCGATTCGCCCGCTGCATTGACCAGACGAAAGCTATGAATACCGAAGCCTTCGATCATCCGTAGCGAACGCGGCAAGGTGCGGTCGGACATGATCCACATCACCATATGCATCGATTCCGGTGTCAGTGAAATATAGTCCCAGAAGGTGTCATGCGCCGACGCTGCCTGCGGAAAGCCGCGATCGGGTTCCATCTTGACGGCATGAACGAGGTCGGGAAATTTGATGGCATCCTGAATGAAAAACACCGGGATATTATTGCCGACCAGATCCCAATTGCCCTCTTTCGTGTAAAACTTGACGGCGAAGCCACGAACATCGCGCGGGGTATCGGCCGAGCCGGCCCCCCCGGCTACGGTTGAGAAACGTGTGAACAAAGGCGTTTGCTCGCCCACGTCGGTCAGCACTTTGGCTGTTGTGTATTTTTCCAGGGATTGGGTCAGTTCGAAAAAACCGTGCGCACCCGTACCGCGCGCATGGACGACGCGCTCCGGAATCCGCTCGTGGTCGAAATGCGTGATTTTTTCACGCAGGATGAAATCTTCCAGCAGCGTCGGACCGCTCGGATTGGCTCTCAGGGAGTTCTGATTGTCGGAAACCGGCAAACCCTGATTCGTCGTCAACACAGGCTGATCGCCGGAGGCCGTCTGGTGCCACTCTCCACCACTAGCGACTGAAACTGTTACTTCTTCTGGCCCAGACTGTGTCGATTTGCTTTTGACAGCTAGAACCTCTGTTTTGGCTTTGGTCATCATGAATCTCCAGTTGATTTTGCGCGACGGCAACGTGTTGCCGCGGCGCTGTGGGTGATAAAAATGTCACTTTATAAGAAAAGCGGTCTCGCGTTGGGAGTCCAGCGGCGACGATTGTTAAAGCTTGCATAATGAATAGCGCAGCTTTGATGGAACTACCTCGCTCAAGAATGACCTGTTATGTCGGATGCAAGCAGTTATCGCTTTGACCTTCGGCGCGGCTACTGACTGCACCTGAAGCCGCTGCCACCGGTTGGATTTGCCGTTCGAACATATGATCCGACGCGTCCTGTTGATAGAAGGACTTCATCATCCAGGCTAGAGGCAAGGCCGTGTATAAGGTATGGATCGAGGTCATGAGGTTCAGCGCAGTCCTCAAGGGTGTAGTCTCGGTAGTGCGTAGCTTATCGGCGGCGCCGCGTGATTTGGTAGTTTGACGCTGGGTAAGTTCGCCAAGGATAAAACCGATGCCGCCCGCCAGCAGCAAAGTGGCCGGAGCGGTCACTTGTTGGTGTATGTTTCGGACCAGCGTAGCGGTGCGAACACCGACCCTTTGTTGACGGTTCAATAGCTCTCGCTCCGCAGCCCTGATTTGAGCCCTCAGTGACTTGGGTTTGTTTCGCTTTAGAAGGAAGCCCTTGATCATGTCTTCTCCGTATCCCGTCGCCCAGAGGGCGTGGTCTGAAAACTGCGAAGGGTCGCGGGAAATTGTAGATAGCGACTCTTACGGCGTATCACGCCAAAGAGTAAACGCGTGAGCATCAAATTGAATGCGAGACGGCAAGCAGTATGGCGCTACTCGTTGCCACGACGTCATGCTCGACCAGTTCCAGCACGGCGGCGGCCATGAGTCCTAGCCAAGCACCGATCAGCAACACGCCAACCATCACTCCGGCCACGATCATGCCCACCAGGCTCTTGCCCGCCCGCTGCGTCTCCAGCGCGGCAATCCTCCATCAATTGCTGCTCGGCATTTTTCAGTTGTTCGCCTTTTTCGCCAAGCGCTTCTGCAGCCTGATTGGTCGCACTAACTAGCGACCTTATCGACCGCCTCATGTGCGGAATTAGGTGCTTTGTCTATGGTTTCCATGATAAATTCCTCTCTGTTTGAGCCACAGGTCATTGCAGCGTTCGGGTTTATGATATTTGCCGATCTAACGGCCGCTCACCAATCGGCTCAGCAGAAAGCCGATCGCTACCGCGATACTCACCGACGTTATGGGGTTGTCGCTGATAAAACCTGAGCAATTCTTCATCAATTGCTGCTCGGTTTTTTTCAGTTGTTTGCCTTTTTCGCCAAGCGTTTCCGCAGCCTGGCTGGTTGCATCGGCGATCTTATCGTAAGCCGCATGTGCGGAATTGGATACTTTGTCTGTAATTTCCATGGTAGTTTTCTCGTCTATTTAAGTTTATTTGAATTGTATTTCATTCTTGACTGACTCCGCGCCTCCCGTGCCACTGCCACCGCTTTGGTAATATCGGCACTGGAATTCACGAAGCCGCAGGACTGCCTAAGCAGGATGCAATGTTGGCAACACTCATCGCGATTGGGCCTTCCTGACCTTGACCGGCTGGGTTTTGCCTCTCTCCGCCTGCAACTCGTGCTTGCGTTGGATCAAAGCAGCACCTAGAGCACTAGAGCAGCGGTGTCGACCTTGGCTTTCTTTGCCTTGGGAAACATTTTTCCTCTTCTTCCTTTACATGATGATCGATGCTCTCGCCGAGCACGGTAACCGTTGCGTCATAGTGGTCGTGACTGGTGTCATGGCCTCTAGTTGCGCAATAAGGTTCTTTGCTCCGGCATGCTCTACGTCAGCTTCGTCCATCAAATCGTTGTCCTTGATGACGGCGCGAACCGCCGGGTAAAAGATTTCTTCCTCGGCTTGGGCATGGATGGTCAGCTCCATGCATATCTGCCGAACTACTTCTGCTTTTGCTTTATCGTTGCCATCGCCCTTGGCGAGTCTGGCAAAATCCGCTAACAGTTTTTTTACCTTCTTGCGGTCTTCAGTGAGTAACGTGATGGCTTCCTCTCCGTGCTGCATTGCGGGTTTAAGTGCGGTCTTCGTCATAACTTTGTCCTCAAAAATTTTAAAGGTCAAACTTGGGGGTTCCACGTCACACGGCTGTTTACGGTTGCGGAATGTCGCGGGCTGCCAACCTGGACTGACTCAGAAGCTATGCCCCTGGACGATGGTTCGTCTCGCATGTAGCCATGATAGGTTCGCCAGTCCAATAAATCGGTTCGTTACCTTACACAGCGTAAGATTTTTTTTTGCGGGCTCGGAACCCCCTGCGAATCGGTGACGGCAGGCAGCAGGCTCCGGTTTTATGAAATGATCATCGATCGATATTGGCCCGGTGGCATTGCAGGCATACTGAAGAACCAACCGGACAATGGACCGTGGTTTTTGAAAATGGCGGACTCAAACCGTCGGTTTTCAAAAGCAATCCTGATTAGCAATTGGCCATAAGACAAACCCACGGCAACGCTATACCGAAAACAGCCCACATCAATACGGACTCGAAGTTCAATAGAACAAGACGCTTTCATTGATCAATTCTGAAACAAAGTCATAGAGGAGGATCTTCCATCCAGCTCGTCTGCAATCAGAGCCCCGGTTCCGGCAAGTGCGTATGGTTGACGTAGATGACAAGGGCGGCATTTCATTAAGCTACCTTGTCATCTACACAAGTATTGGAAGGTTTACCGAAGGAAAATTGAACTAAAAAAGAAATTTGGGAGTTCAAAAATAATTTTCGAAAAACCTGCGTCTGGTCAGATAAAAATAGTTTATCTCCAATGTTCGACAACGCCCAGAATTTAGGACGCTTTTCCATTAGACTTTTAATCAACGTGCATAATCATGTTTTTTGACAGCATTTTTGAAGGCAAGCCAAATCAGCAATTAACAAATTATTACACGAATATTTTAGGACTGGGCGAATCGAAGGATCTAAGGCCCATTTATGAGGCTCATAAAGAGGCAGTTTCCAGTTTACAGGCACTCATCAGTCGACTGGGAGGAACTCCCTGTGAGGACTCAGGAGCGTGGGGAACTTGGGCGGAAATAGTCCAGGGAAGCGCTAATCTGCTGTTAATTCTATTAATGTAGCTGAATAGAAAGAAACGGCTAAAAACAAGTAATGAACAGATATCGCTGTGATTATGCGGCGAAATCTTGTTATTGTTTATTAATTTGGAGGCTCATATGTCTATATTTAATGCTGAAGATTCAACAAGATCAAGCCTGGATCGCGTTCGTAGCTCCACCGCTTCCCATGTGAACGAAGAAATAGATCTTCAAACGGATATAAATATTCAACGTTATAACGGCAAAAGCAAGGCGGAAATTCTTGAGCGCATTCAAATGCTGGATAAGGAATGGGATATAGAGCGAGTGCTTGAGGTCAATGCCTCTACTTTAGCCCTAACCGGTCTAATTCTTGGCTTAACCAAAAATCGAAAATGGCTATTCCTGCCCGGCATTGTTTTGCCGTTTCTTTTGCAGCATGGTTTGCAAGGATGGTGCCCTCCCTTACCCCTATTACGCCGGCTTGGTATCCGTACCCGGGGAGAAATCGACCGTGAAAAATACGCGCTTAAAGTCCGACTGGAGAAAAGCTGAGTTGATTCTATTTAGAACAAACTTTTGTTACAACGAATACTGCTAAAAACCTACCTGGTGAGCAATAATTTTTAGCCAATTTGTAACAAATACATAACTCACATTCATGTTGCCTGGATTATACCGTCACAAATCTGTCTGTAACAGATTTGCATTAACCCGAAGGGTATCAGGAAAAATTTCTTCAAAACAAACAGTGACTACCTGGATAATCAGGCACATTGTTGATAACTGTTTTTATGTCATTACCTCCAATGTAGAGACAAAGGTTAAATAGTATTCAATGTCAGCCATACTCCAATAATATCCTGCCCGTCTGCTGAATTCCCGGCAAGATTTGATTTCGTTCTACCAACGTATTCGCAATATGATTGCAGCCATTTGCGCTCCATTGAAGCTGGACGATTATCTAATTCAAAGCATTGTCGATACCAGTCCGCCTAAATGGCATCTGGCCCATGTGACATGGTTCTATGAAACCTTTTTGCTACTGGATTTCCTGCCGAATTACCAGTCCTTAAACCCGGATTATAGTTATTTGTTTAATTCCTATTATCAAACCGTTGGCAATATGCATGCGCGTGAGCACGTGATTTATTGTCCCGTTCGACTGTTGAACAGATCTACAATTATCGTTCTGACATAGATAAGCAAATGATAGATTTGCTCACTGGGATTGATGAAAGCCAGTGGCAAAAAATCGCTTTCCAGATTGCTTTTGGCCCGCACCATGAACAGCAACACAAGTAACTGCTGTGTATGGATATTAAGCATAACTTGTGGAGAAATCCTATGCGCCCGGCTTATCTGGAGCAGCCCCAGTGGATTATTGAAATGACGGATGAAAAACCGGATTTTCCCATTGGCTACTTACCAGATGGGTGGAATCACGGTTATTGTGTCACGTGAAAATGTAGTGGAATTAGATATGTCTGTTGAGGACGCTCTGCGTTTTATCACAACGGCCGGCGTTGTAGGCAAGTCAATGCCGATCAACGTGTTGACAGGCTTTCTTAGCGCCTTAACTCAAACAGGAAATCCTACCATAGGCACCATCACCCCCAGTCCCAAAGAAAACTCATAACTCTATGTTCTGTGCCGCACCGACTGCGTTTATCTTCGCGAGTATGTTGGCTTAAGTTAGAGTAAACATCATTCACGCTCTGATTATGGGGATCTGGCGATCGCAAGGATGGGAGTAAGGACCCTCATCAATATCACTTATGATAGGAGATTAACATGAACTACGAAGATCGCGATACCTACGGTATATACAAACGCAAACCCGGCCACGAAAGGGGACCCGGTCCTCGTCTAATGGGCGCCGACACCCTGATTGGAAATGAGGTCTGTAACCCAAAAGATGAAAACTTGGGTGAAATCAAGGAAATTATGTTGGATACGTCCAACGGCAAAGTGTGTTATGCGGTGTTGTCCTTTGGCGGTTTCCTCGGAATGGGGGAAAAGCTTTTTGCGGTACCGTGGAGTGCATTGAAGCTCGATACGGCGAACAAGCGCTTTGTGCTAAACGTGGAAAAGGATCGACTCAAAAATGCACCGGGATTCGATAAGAACGACTGGCCCGACATGGCAGACCAGTCTTGGGTTGATAAAATTCATTCGTACTATGGAACTAAGCCATACCTGGACCCGCCGCGCATGTAACGACTGCATCCGGTGTTAAATCTTTCTATTGAGGAGTTCAAACATGAATAAATTCACTATGGCATCCATTGTGCTTATGACCATACCGTTCGCCGGTATGGCCGCTCCAGAGCAAGCCACGGGTCATACAGCCGGAGCCCCCATTGACCAATCTCATCCGGGATCCACTCTGTCCGCTTCTGAAAATACCTCCGCGAAACATTTGGCGGCGGCTGCGGCTCATGAACAAGCAGCAATGCATCATAAGGCCGCCGCTAACGCTCAGCAGTCGGAGCAAGCAAAGGAACATGCCATGGCAGCTGAAAAAGCCTCCTTAGCGGCTTGTGAAAAAAGCAAAGAAGCCTTGACGTCCCCGCCAGGCAAATAAGGATGCGGTCAAAAATAACTTACTTGCAGTCACCCTAACCTGCCAGGTTTTAAAAATCTGGCAGGTCTTCAATCGGGAAGTTATTTCTAACGAAATCTATGACCCGCTGTTGTCCTCGCCAGAGGCATATCGCAGCAGGTTCATTCGCGCCCTGGCGACCCACTTGGCAGCTTATCGCTCTTCCCGATCCCCCTCTCGCAATCCATCTGAGGACAGCCTCCAACCGCATCAAGTAATCGATTCCACAACTTGCCATCCTATGGATTGAATTTACGATTGCGCTTCGCCCTGTTCTGAATCAGCGGGATTCCCCAAATCATGCTCCCACAGCATCAAAACCAATATATTGGAGATAACCGATTATCTCCAATGTACGACACCGAGCAGACTCTAAAAAGTCTTTCCAGTACACTTTTCATCAACTTACTTTTAGTGGAGTTACGTCATGAAAATTGGTAGATATTTAATTGGCTGGTTGTTGGGTGTGCCGGTGATTGTTCTGGTCATTATTTATTTTTTGTTCAATTAACCGCTCATAACTTTGGGTAATCCACCCACATTCATTTAAAAAATGAGGAGTTTACTATGTCTGCACGATTATCGTTAATTATGTTCACTTTAACGGTCGGTTTAAACATAATGACCGGTACTGTTCAAGCCGAGCAGGATGCCGCAATCTATTTGGCGGCCGGCGACTCGGCATTGGACAATACCGGGCGCAATGTACGCGACAAGAGTGACGCCACTTTAACCCCGGAAGATCAAATGGAAAACGAAAGTGATATCACTATCACCGCTACCATACGTCAAGCCGTGGTTAAAGATGAGTTGCTGTCAGTCAATGCGCAGAATATAAAAATCATCACACGGAATGGGGTGGTGACTTTACGCGGGCCTGTTAAAAGTGAAGCCGAAAGCATGAAACTGCAACAAATCGCCAAGCAAACGCCTGGTGTAGTGCAGGTAGATAATCAACTTGAAAATATAGCGCCATAAAGGCTTGGGAGAGTGTCATGAGTAAAGCAGTTTTTTGTATCGCCCAAAGTATCGATCAGACAGAGAGCATTGTTAATGACCTGAAGAATGCGGGTTTTTCGAACAATGATATATCCGTGCTACTTCCCGATAAATCCTCCACCAAGGATTTTGCTCATGAAAAGCACACCAAAGCGCCGGAAGGGGCGACTATTGGTGGGACAGTGGGATTGGGCGCTGGCGCTGTGATCGGGTTGTTGGCCGGGATTGGCAGTCTGGCTATTCCGGGTGTCGGTGCATTTATCGCCGCAGGCCCCATTATGGGTGCGTTGAGCGGTGCGGCAGTCGGCGCCGCCACGGGCGGCTTGGCGGGAGCCTTGATCGGGCTGGGTATTCCGGAGTATGAAGCCAGACGCTATGAAGGAAAAATCAAGGGAGGAAGCGCCTTGATTTCAGTCCATACATCTAGCAGCGAAGCGATTGATACGGCAAAAGAAATCTTCGAGCGCGCTCATGCAGAGGATATTTCCTCGACTGAGGAATCGTCAGTAAATACTTAAACGTGATGATGCTATTGAACGTAACCAAGAAATAATCATAGAGGAGTTTTACGATGCATAACATTGAAACACTTAACAAATTGCTCAAAGATGAATTAACAGCAACGGAATCTTATCAAAAGGCATTGGATAAACTACAGGAAGATGGCGAACTCGCCGGATCGGAATCAATAAAGCCCATTTATGAGGCTCATAAAGATGCGGTTTCCAATTTACAGGCACTCATCAATCGACTGGGAGGAACTCCGGCTGAGGACTCAGGAGCCTGGGGCACGTGGGCGGAAATAGTCCAGGGCGGCGCTAACATTCTGGGTAAAAAAGCTGCGCTAAAGGCTTTGCAGAAAGGAGAAAAAAATGGCGCAGAGGATTATGAGGAAGCGCTGCAGGATACTGAGCTGTCTTCGGATGTTCGTTCTTTGATTCAAATGAAGCTGCTGCCTGCTCAACAAGCGCATATAAGCACGTTGGATCGACTTTTGGATGCGGCAGCTTAGGCTTGCCAGCCTAGTCTGCAGTTTTTAGTGATGTCAGCGTGGACCCTAGTGGGTTCGCGCTGACATTATTTATTGCGTTACCGGATTTTAAATACCAGTCTAATCCAGCCTGCAACACATTGTCTAGCAGCCATTAAAATAGGAAAATTTCCCATTAATAGGCAATAAAAATCTGGACTCATATATTACCAAACCCAGGAGTTTCAACATGCTTTCAACTGTACCCGATGTGATTTTTAAAACCCGTGTTCGTGACGAAAGTATCGGAGGCGACAACCCGTTTCGCTGGCAGGATGTCAGCACCGATGATATCTTTAAGGGGAAAAGAATTGTTGTTTTCGCGCTTCCCGGCGCCTTTACACCGACCTGCTCAAGCAAACATTTGCCCGGCTATGAGGCCAAATATCAAGAACTCATTGATCAGGGTATTGATGAAGTTTACTGCGTGAGTGTTAATGATGCCTTTACCATGTTTCAATGGAGCAAGCATCTGGACATCAAGCATGTAAAAATGCTGCCCGACGGCAATGGCGATTTTACCCGAGCCATGGACATGCTGGTGAAAAAAGAAAACTTTGGTTTTGGCAATCGTTCATGGCGCTATTCAATGCTTGTCGAGGATAAAAAGATTATCAAATTATTCAGCGAACCCGGCCGCGTTGATAATTGCCCTGATGACCCCTTTACTGTAAGCGATGTCGATACCCTGCTGGATTATGTAAAACATAACAAAAAATAACCGGAATTGTCCTTCATTCCATACCTTTTATTGATCAACGGAATACTCCAGTGACTCAATATGACTACGACCTGTTTGTGATTGGCGCAGGCTCAGGAGGCGTGCGTGCAGCCCGTATGGCATCCGGTCATGGCGTAAGGGTAGCCATCGCTGAAGAGCGTTATTTAGGCGGCACCTGTGTTAATGTGGGTTGTGTCCCCAAAAAACTGTTTGTTTATGCCTCCCAATTCAAAGATCAGTTCAATGCAGCAGCGGGTTTTGGCTGGACAGTGGGTAAATTGACTTTCAACTGGACAAGCTTGCTCACCAACAAAAATCAGGAGATTGAGCGCCTACATACTGTCTACTACAACCTGCTGCAAAAATCAGGCGTCAGTATTATCAATGGCAAAGCAAATTTGCTCGATGCGCATACTGTCGCTGTCGGTGGTACCGAATACAGTGCCGAACGCATACTGATTGCAACAGGGGGCTGGCCGTCTGTTCCCGACATACCCGGTAAGCAACACGTCGTCACATCGAACGCAATGTTTTTCCTAAAACAATTGCCCAAACGTATCGTTATTGTCGGTGGCGGCTATATCGCGGTGGAATTTGCCGGCATTCTTCATGGCCTTGGAGTGAATACGACAATTTGTCATCGGGGAGACAAATTACTTCGTGGTTTTGATGAGGATGTACGTGATTTTCTGACTGATGAAATGACCAAGAAGGGTATTCAT
Source organism: Methylomicrobium lacus LW14 (assembly GCF_000527095.1). NCBI lineage: Bacteria > Pseudomonadati > Pseudomonadota > Gammaproteobacteria > Methylococcales > Methylococcaceae > Methylomicrobium > Methylomicrobium lacus. Next base: position 1,470,617 of record NZ_AZUN01000001.1, read on the forward strand.
ATTCTTCTCAATACCGATATTGAAGCGATAGAAAGATCAGGCGATTGCTTCTCAGCGCGGTTAATTGATGGCGGCAAAGTGAGCACAGACATGGTGATGTATGCCACTGGCAGAGCACCGAATTCAACCGGATTTGGACTAGAGACGCTTGGCGTCGAACTGGACACGGAAGGTGCGATTAAGATCAACAATAACTATCAAACCAATGTACCGTCGATCTATGCACTGGGTGATGTGACTAACCGAATGAACCTGACTCCGGTAGCGATAGCAGAGGGCATGGCCCTGGTGAATCAATTGTATGGCAATCAACCAAGACCGGTAGATTATGACAATATTCCCACTGCAGTTTTCAGCCAGCCCACGATGGGTACGGTAGGCCTAACCGAAACACAGGCGCGCGAAAAATACCCGGACATCGACATTTACAAAACCACTTTCACACCGATGAAAAATACGCTTGCCGGAATGGATGAAAAAACCCTGATGAAGATGGTCGTGGTACGCAGCACTGACCGAGTTGTCGGCATACACATGGTAGGGCCTGACGCCCCTGAAATTATCCAGGGCATGGCGGTTGCCATTCGAGCCGGCGCAACCAAGGCGGTCTTTGACTCGACAATCGGCATACACCCGACTGCTGCCGAAGAATTTGTTACCCTGCGTGAAGCCGCCCAAAATTCACCATGAGGGCAATCAAATATCCATGTTAACAAATCTTCCTGACAGTTATAAAAGAGATAACACTTTCTCTTTTGATTTTCGCTAAGGAGCCGCTGTTTGGTCATGCTTAAGCGGCGCACCTTTTAAGCACTAGCGGCCCCATTGCTGAATGGCCGGAGCTTGCAAAATAGAGTTCCCAATCAGGAAATTGGGAACCGGCAAATCGTACCTTAATTATTTTGTCTCGGATGTGGTGGAGGTCGATTCCTGAGTTTTAGTTGTAGTTGGCTCTTCAGCCGGGGCAGGTTTTGTAACGCTTTCCGTGGTGGAGGTCGATTCCTGAGTTTTAGTTGTAGCTGGCTCTCCCGCCGGAGCTGGTGTTGTAACGATTTTCGTGGTGGAAGAGGTGGACTCCTTTTCTTTGCTGCAGCCAGACAGTAATGCCAGAGTCACTAAACCTATAGCTATAATTTCTTTAGTTTTCATAGTAGTATCCTCTTGTTGTACGTTTTGTTAGATGGTTTCTTTAACCGTGGTTATGTAAGCCACCTGGAAATTTTGGAAGTTTCGCTAAATATCGATTGTCTTAGTATGATGCATGTCAAAACACCCTCTGCGATTATTGCATAATAATCAGGATATCCGTTAAATCGACCTCGGTCGGTGCGGTGCAGCACATAAGCTGATGAATGATGGTGACTACTGAATTTTTAGCCAAGGGTTGAAAAACTATCTTCTATCAATTAGCGTCCAATATTTTTCACTTTGAAAAATTTGCAACAGAACCCTGTTCAGTTATTCATAGGCTTTGATTTTCAAAAGCTGCTCTACAGTGACAATTTTATAGCCATTTTGTTTCGCAAAATTAAGCGTTTGTTTTAATACCTGGAGGGTTTTATCCGAACGATCATGAAACAGAATAATCGCGCCCGGTTTTATTTGCGTTTGTACGCGCCGGGTGATGAATTGCTCGGAGGCGGCCGTTGTATCGAACGAGCGGATGCTCCAGCCGATGACGCTGTAATTCAACTCCTTTGAGGCTTGCGCAAGTTTGGGTGTGGTGACGCCATAGGGCGGCCGAAATAACCTCATACGTTTGCCTATGATATTGAAGACACTCTCTGCAGTCTGGTTTAGTTCATCCTTAAAGCCTTGCAAGCTATTAAAATCCATAAAAAAAGAATGCGTATAGCTGTGGTTTCCAATACTGTGCCCGTCTGAATCTATCTGTTGCAAAAGGGCTTCATTGCCCTGAATGTTTTTTCCGATCACAAAAAAAGTTGCCGCTGCTGCGTACTGAGCCAATATCGAGAGCACCTGTGGGGTGTACTCCCGGTTAGGACCATCGTCAAACGACAGCGCAATGACTTTTTCTGACGTATTGGCATGACAATGGGCTTGAACATGAAAGTTGGAGTCAATGATTACCGAACCATAAGTGACTGATGCCAGATAAACGATGACCGGCACTCCCAGCCACTCTGGACTGATTCCAAAAAACGCAGTCAACAAACCCATAATGCTGATCGCGATGAAGAAACTGTTGCGGATCGATTTAAATGTCACAGGAAATCAATGAAGTGGGTGGTGGTATTTTTGTTATTCATCATCCTGCGAAACACGCCAAAAATCGAAAAAGTTGAACCATTGTAGCGGCTCTTTTAAACAGTAAGTCTGCAAACGTTCCGCATAGCGCTGGGTTATTTGCTGTATGGCTTGCTCGCGCGTTTTTCTGTGGAAGTTCAGCATGTCACTAAAATGGTCGAAATAAATCACATGCTTGCCCTGCTGTTTGAGACAAAACACGGTATAAATCGGACATTTCAGCAAGCCGGCCAGGATGAACGGTCCTTGTGGCATCAACGCTTCGCCCCCCAGAAAGTTAACCTTGGTGACATGCTGCCGGCTGCCCGGCAGCGATCTGTCGGCGGCGATAATGACGAGTTCACCCCCCTCAATTTTATCCTTCAACAACATGGACGTAGCCGCGGTAATTTCAGTGACCTGAATCAGATTTAACTGGCTGTTATCACTGGTCTGCTTTAATAGCCGATTAAATTTTTGGGCATGTTTGTTGTGGATTAACACATTAATGTGTAGCGTTTTATCGAAATCCGCAATCACGCGACAAACTTCAAGATTACCGAGATGAGAGCCCAGCAATACAACGCCCTGCCCTTTGCGGATTTCAGATATTATTTCATTTCGACCATGATACTGCACATCAGCCCGCGTAAGAGCCCCGGACCAGGCGGCGAGTTTGTCAATGATGGCATTGGCAAAACTGATAAAGTGTCTGAAGCTCCAGAGGAAACTGCCGCTCAGTTTTAATGACGGCGCAAAAACCGCCAGTCTGTTCAGATAAGTCTGACTGGCCCGCCTGGCCTGCCGGTTAATGAGCCAGTAATAAATCACGACCGGGTATAAAAACAGTTGCAGAACCGTGCGACCACACAGCAGATAGATGCGCAACAGAAGCCTCATGCCCCAAATCACGCCACCCTCCTCCATTTGCGTCCAATGCAGTGTTTTTTTCATCGCCAGTGTCTTAAGAGTAATTGCGGAATCCGTATCAACATGCCAAAAAACAATTTGGCATGCGTTTTTGCAATCATGACATTATCACGCCATAACTTGAAATGTGACACACCATCGTAAGGGTAATGTACGGCTGTCGGTATATTGATGGCCTCGACGCCCTGCCAGTATAGACGCACGACAATGTCTACATCATAATTCATGCCTTGGCCGATGGGTGTCGTGCGGATTAATTTGTCTACGGCGGCCAGCGGATAGAGTCGAAAACCGCACATGCCGTCGGCGATTGCCAAGGACAAGGTGTTTATCACTATACACAGATTCGTTAAAGAGTGCCCGTACATCCGGCTTATAGGGACGGATTCATCGAAAACAGGTTGGCCTAAAATCATTGCCTCCGGGTTGAGCCTGCCGGCTTCAAGAAAGCGCGGAATATCATCGATATTATGCTGCCCATCGGCGTCGATTTGTAGCGCATGCGTGTATCCCAGCCGAATGGCGGTATTGAAACCATCAATAACCGCCGCGCCTTTGCCGCCATTTTCCGCCCGGTTTAACAGGGTAAGCCAGCCTGATTCCTGCCGGGCGCAGGCTTCCAGCACCTCTGAGCATGCGGCTGAACTGCCGTCATTCACCAGCAGGCAGTAAATGCCGTATCCTTTTAATCTGGATATAACCCGAGGAATCGCATGTTCATGATTATAAACAGGGATGATGATGCAGGTTCTCATGCGTGTTCTCGAAAGTGGGTTGCGTAAATGCATTAACCCTGTACTGATTTGATGTAATCGGCCAACGTCGAAACGGAAGCAAAAATCTTCTTCACATCCTCTTTTTCAGTATCAATTTTTACATTGTATTTTTTACGGATAGCCAAACCTAGTTCAAGAGCATCGATGGAATCCAAACCCAGGCCCTCATTAAACAGGGCATCATGACTATCAATATCGGCTACGCTAATATCTTCCAGCTCCAGTACATCAATAATTAATTGTTTTAATTCATTTTCCATACGATTTATAGACCTCTCTGCTGAGTAAAATAATCTTCTAAAAACTGATTAAAGCGCCGCGCAGCAATTGATTTAGGCTTAATTGTTATAAATTCATCCAGCGCAATATCCTCGCCGACATCCATGGTGAAATGAAATCGTCGGCAAGGAATTTGATACCATGGCTCTGCTTTTGTTAAGGTGCTGGGATAACAGGACAGCGTGACAGGCGTTACTATCTTGTTGGCCTCTAAGGCTATGGTAGCGGCTCCCCGCTGAAAACGACACGATTTGCCCGGCACCGAGCGCGTTCCTTCCGGAAAAATAATCAGGGTTCCGCCAGACTTCAACCACTCTACACACTCGGTGATCATTTTTTTAGGATCGCCGTTACTAATATAGCCGGCATTTAAAATAGGCCCGCGCATGAAAGGATTGCGCCACAAACTTTCTTTGACAATGCAGTTTGCCTGTTTAATCCGGCTAATTAAAAACAAAATATCTATCAAGGTTGGATGATTGGCAATGATCATTTGTCCCGGACGGTTAAGCTTCTCCAGGTTTTTGATTTCGTAAGTCATGAGACCGAGTCTGTGCATCAATCCGATGAACACATAAGCGCCGTAATGCACAACGCGCTGTCCCCGGCTTATTCGCTGCAAGCGATTGCCGGGCAAAACGGATAGCACCGGAAAAACCAGAAACCTCAATAACAAACCGATCAGACCGAAACTGAAAAAGCTGAAACCTGTAGCCAAAAGACGCCACCCGTATGTTAGCTTTTGGATTATTTTTTGTGCCATGTTCAGCTATACCTCTGATTGCCCAAACGCAACGATCGCTCTTCAGCAAGAAGAATCCGCTAAGAGAACAGCGATTTTAAAGGATTCTCGTCATCACGATACCGCCACTTCCAATACAAATAATATATCTATTGGGGAATACTGCAAGCGCTGCACTTGCCCGAAAATGGTTTCTTGACAAGATTATAATAAGCGTCGTACAATTTAATTGGAGTATTACGATTATAATACCCGCAAAGCACGACATTGGTGTATGAGCCCATTGAATTTCCTATCCAAAATAAGGAGAGCGACAATGAACTATGAACAAAGCGAAGAAGTACGCAAAGAACGATTTGCAGATAAACACAGTCTTGAATACGCAGATACTCCGATAGTAAAACGAAAAAATGTAGCCATGAGGACAGGGTCGGCGCTAGGCGTGGCGATCCTGGCGGCCAGCCTGAGCGGGTGCATGATCGTCGATTCGCCGATTAAGGGCATGCTGGGTACCGAGGTTATCTGGGGCGATATAGCGACCGGAGAAGCCGGTTCTGGCACCCCCGGTGTGACGAAGGAAGGCAAAGCCTGTGCGGAGTCCATCCTGGGCTTGCTGGCGCGCGGCGATGCCAGTGTTCGCGCGGCAAAGCAAAACGGAAATATCACGGAGGTCACTACAGTGGATCACTCGGCGAGGAATTTCTTAAATATCGTCGGCGAATGGTGCACGATAGTAAAAGGCCGCTAGGCGATCTATCGTTCGACCTAAAACCGGGGTCACCCATAAGATTAACCTGCTCTGTAAGATTAGCCTGCTCTGTCGCATTAACCGAAAAAAAGCATAATTTGTACCAGCGAATCAAGCCGAATGCTATTTTCACCAAAGCTTGCTTTGGGCACCTCAGCCCAAAGCAAGCGGTGAAAAATTTCGCGACACTTAATGTCCTCGACTACCCCAGCCGTTCTGTCGCATTATCCGAAAGACATTTGATTTTTTGCAATGATCATTTGACCTTTGCGAATCATGCGCATCAGTTTCGATACCAGTCACACATGCAGTGGCTACACTAGAAATTGACGGAAAAAACGAAGAGGCGCCCGCCGGATTGAAAGTCACCGAGGCTATTTTGGCGGTCGTTTATAAGACAGGAAAAAAGCACTGCGCGGATTTCACCGAAAACATCGGGATCGTTTTCGATGAAATCCGCGCTGAAATTCCGTGCATCCTCTCAAGACGGATGTTTTCGGGAAGTTATTTTTGACGAAATCCTTCGCGTATGTTGGCGACGCTAGACCCTTCGGCCTTGAATCACACGCAGCACGATTATGATGATCGCGATAACCAATAGTATGTGAATGAACCCGCCTAGTGTATACGAGGAAACCAAACCCAGCAGCCAGAGGATAATTAGTAGGACCACTAATGTTTCAAGCATGTGTGCTTCTCCGTAAGAGGCCGTCAATTGACGGCGTTATGAACCACAGATAAGAACATAAACCACACCGCGCTTTAACGGTTAGGTTAGCTCGTGTTCCGCTCCTGTGAGAAAGTTATTTGAGAGCATCTTGTTGCAGCAGTGCAGGCCAACCTATCCTGACTCGCCTGCACTGCTCAACAGTCACCGTTTCAGTCGTCTTTATTAATGGCATCCTTAATATCCTCCTTGAGATCGGCAAGGCCCGCCCGGGCCTTACCGACGTTCTTTTGGACATTGCCTTCTATTTCCATACCTTTGTCGTCCAGTAACACCCCGGCGGCTTCCTTGACTTTACCTTTGGCTTCTTCGACTCGGCCTTTCACTTGTTCTTTGCTCATGTCTGTCTCCTGATGATTGTTAGCCATGACCACATGGTCATAACTTGAGTGTTGAATGATGTTTTCCATCGATCAGATAATATGGTACTCCTTCATCCGTTCAGGGTCGGTTCGTCAGCAAACATAGGCCAGGGTTTTTCATCATGAACGCGGTTTTCCTATAGGCGGGATTCATCGCAGCGATGCGAATATACCTAACTTCGAGATATATCGCCGATAGTGATGTTATGTGCAGTGCCGTACCGACTCTATATGGTGAGTTAGTTAAACTGTTTTTGTGTTCTTGAAACATCGCACCGTATCAAGTAAATCTCGAAATTTACCGGAATACCGGACATTTGAAAAAATTAGGAGGATAGTATGAAAACATTCATTTCCATTGCGGTTGTGTCTTTTTTGAGTGCGGCATTCATGGGTAGCTCCTTTGCGGGTGGCGTCCAAGAGAAGCAACAGCAGCTTCAGGAGAAACAACAGGAGGTAAAAGAAAAGCAGCATGAACTCAAGGAAGAGCGCCAAAAGGAATCGGTAGAGCGTACCGAGGAGGCCAACAAGTCGATGCAGCAAGTGAGTCGCGCCAGCAAGATCATCGGTACCAAAGTGAAAAATCCCAACGGGGAGAACCTCGGCGACATCAAGGACTTGGTGATCGATCCGGAGAGTGGCCAAGTGGTCTACGGAGTTGTTTCCTTCGGCGGTGTATTGGGCATGGGGGATAAACTGTTTGCCATTCCATGGGACGGGCTAAGTTGGAATCGTGATAAGCAGTATTACGTCCTCGATCTGGATAAAGAGACCTTAAAAAAGGCCCCCGGTTTTGATAAGAAGCACTGGCCAGACACATCAAATAAATGGCAACGGTTGCGTGAAGAGATTAATCAATTTCCTTTCTATCACCCCAAGGGTTGACGGAAAGGTCGGCTAGCATTAGCGATCTTTGGAATGGCGTTGCAATAATTATGAACTTAACGGAGAACAGAAATGAGCTGGAATCGTATAGAAGGCAATTGGAAACAAATCAAGGGTAAGGTTAAGGAAACATGGGGTGATTTGACCGATGACGAACTCGACCAAATCGCCGGTAAGCGCGATATACTCCTCGGCAAGATACAAGAGAAATACGGAATCGCGCAAGACGAAGCCGATAGGCGGATCAAGGAATTCGAGAAGTCTCTCGATTGATCGTTTGTTTTCTGTCCACTAAACAACCACCCGCTAAAGCGGGTGGTTGTTTAGTATCGAGTGCGTAAAACACCACGCCGACGGAGTAAAATAAACCTCCCGTAAGAAGGCAATAAAAGCCCGACATTGGCAAGACTCGCAACAAAGGCTTGAATGCAATTACGATCAGCCATCCCATCACGAGATAAATGGACACTTGGGTCGAGTTTTGACAGAACGGCCTTGCCTTGACCATTTGAGTCATGATAAAGCGCCGCGAATACATAAACCAAGATGAGAGGGTAACCCGGTAGATACTACGGCTGCCAAACAACACAGCCAAGAGTTACTCCCCTAATAAAACTTTAGGGAAGTACCTCGTTGAGATCAAAACTACCTTTTACCAATGTAAATCTGTGGAATTCCACTGAAAACGCCGAATACACTCAGCAGCCACAGCACCACCGCAATAATGACTACGATGTTCAAGATCTGCTTGACACGCGCATCCATTGGAATGTAGCTGTTGACCACCCACAGCAGAATGCCGACGACGACGAGGGCCACCACCACCGAAAGCAATACCGGCGGAATTGCGCTCATGACACCAAATATGTTCAGCAGCCATAGCACCACCGCGATAATCACCACGAGGTTCAGGATCTGCTTGATTCGTGACTCCATCGGGATGTAGGTATTGACCAGCCACAACAGCAAACCGACGACGATCAGGCTCACCACTACCGAAACCAACCCCATAGGCAGTACGCCCAAAACGCCGAACGCACTCAGCAGCCACAGCACCACCGCGATGATCACCACGATGTTCAGTATCTGCTTGATGCGGCCATCCATCGGGATATAGTTGTTGACCAGCCACAGCAGCACGCCGACAACGATAAGTACGACTACAAGCGAAATTAAGTCCATGGCCTTGCTCCTAAAATTAAATCAAATGATTGATGTAAAAAACCATTACTAACCGAATATTATCAACTCAATATCGGCATCGCCCTCCATGCTAAAGAGTGACCCAACGTAAAACACACTAGGTCAGTCCCAAAAGCGTTAACCAAGCACCACACGCACCCGATGCAGTCGTCCGTCATCCTGTAAGGTAATGCTATTGCCGTTTGGCTGGCGTTCTCCGTCGAGTTCTATTGTGACCACACCGCGTGTCACTTCGTTAGGGTTCTCAACCGCGATTTCATAGCGCGTATTTTCGTGCTGATAAGAAATGCTGAAACTGCGCCAAGCCCTGGGAATACAGGGATCAAAGACCAATTGGTCGGCGCGGACCTGTAAGCCCAAGACCCATTCGATGCCGGCACGGTAATACCAACCCGCAGCCCCCGTGTACCAGGTCCAGCCGCCACGCCGAACGTGCGGTGGCTCGGCATAGATGTCCGCCGCCAGCACATATGGCTCGACCTTATAGGCGTAAACGCCGGTGCGGGTGGCCGTGCGCTTGATCGGATTGAGCATATGCAGCAGTTCCGCGGCTTGATCGCCGTCACCGAGCATGGCATAGGCGATGACGGACCAGATCGCCGCGTGGGTATACTGCCCGCCGTTCTCCCGCACGCCTGGAGGATAGCTTTTGATATAACCGGGATCACGCTCGGTCTTGTCGAAAGGCGGTGTGAACAGCAACACCAGATCGTCGCCGTAGCGAACAAGATATTCCCGTACCGAATTCATCGCCCGCTGCGCGCGTTCGGCCTCGGCGGCACCGGAAATGACACCCCAGCTCTGCGCAATCGAATCGATGCGGCACTCGGCGTTGGCAGCAGAACCCAAGGGGCTGCCGTCATCGAAAAAGGCGCGCCGGTACCATGCCCCATCCCAGCCTTCCGCCTCCACGGCGGCTTTCAGTTGGTTAGCGTGCTCGCGCCAGCGGCTGGCCCGCTCCTGCTCGCCCCTGCCCTCCGCCACATGGGCGAATTCGGACAGCGTGGCGAGCAGAAACCAGGCCATCCAGACACTCTCGCCCTTGCCCTGGTTGCCGACCCGATTCATACCGTCATTCCAGTCGCCGCTCCCCATCAGGGGTAGACCGTGCCCCCCCGTTTTCAGGCTTAGGTCGAGCGCACGCGCGCAATGTTCGAAAAGGGTCGCGTGCTGCATCGACTGGGTCGGTTCGTAATAGGCGTCATCCTGTTCCGGCTCAAGCTGAGGCCCCTCCAGAAACGGCACGTCCTCCTCGAGCACGCCGGCATCGCCGCTTACCCTCACATAGTGGGAGACGACATAGGGCAACCAAACCCGGTCGTCGGAAAAATGGGTACGCACGCCGCGGCCAGTGGGTGGATGCCACCAATGCTGCACATCCCCCTCGACAAACTGGCGCGATGCGGCGTGAAGGATGTGGGAGCGGGCCAGATCGGGCCGGGCGACCGCCAATGCCATGCAGTCCTGCAGCTGATCGCGAAAACCGAATGCCCCACCCACCTGATAGAACGCGGCCCTAGCCCACATCCGGCAACTCAGGGATTGATACAGCAGCCAGCGGTTCAGCAAGAGATCGAGCTCCCGGTCCGGCGTTTTCACCTGAACCTTGGCAAGCACTTGCTCCCACGCCTGCTTCACCTGGGCAAACGTTGTGGCTACCTTGGTTTCCCGGTAGCGCTGGACCAACTCGCGGGCATGGGCACGATCTTTGCCTTGTCCCAACAGGAAAACAATCTCGGCCCGCCCGTTGGGCTCGAGTTCGATGACTGTCTTCAGCGCCGCGCAAGGATCCAACCCTGCACCAACGCGTTTTTTCAGCGCCTTGGGGCTCAGCAAGCCTACCGGTGCATCCAGGCTGCCGTTAGGGCCAATGAACTCAGTCCGATTTGCAGTCCACCCGGTTTGCCGTCCAGCGAGATCGGCGAAAGCGATACGCTCGCCGAATTCCATGTCCCAGGGATTGACCGCAAACATGGCCCCGGTTTCCGGATCCATCTCGGTGATAACGTGAGATGCGGTCACCGTGCGCGAAGAGCCGAGCACCCACTCCACGTAAGCCGCAACCGTCAGACGGCGGGTTCGCCCCGAAACATTCGTCAAGGTCAAAGACGAAATCTTGACCGGATCGTCCGGGCTGACGAATTGCAGCAAGTCGCTATGTATCCCATGGGAGGCATGCTCGAAACGACTATAGCCCTGCCCATGGCGAATCACATAACTCGTATTATCGACCCTGATCGGCAGAGCGGTCGGGCTCCACAATTCATTCGTTTCATCGTCACGCAAATAGAAAACTTCGCCGGGCGGATCGCTGACCGGGTCGTTCGACCAGGGCGTCAACTGGTTTTCGCGGCTGTTACCGCACCAGGTGCAGCCGCTGCCCAACTCCGACACCGTAAAGCCAAATTCGGCATTGGCGATCACATTGATCCAGGGGGCTGGCGTCCACTGTCCTTTATCGAGCACGATCACGTATTCGCGCCCGTCTTCGACAAAACCACCGAGCCCGTTAAAAAATTCGAGCGGAGGGAGAGACAACGGTAGCGAATCCATTCCGGGAGTGGTCAACGCTTTCGGCGCAACGAAAGCTGCCGCCGGCCGCTGGTGTCTCAACAGTTGTTCGGCCAATGTGCCGCGATTGCTGGCCAGCACCGCGCGCGCGACCGTTTGCAGCATACGCCGTTCTTCGACCGAGAGCTGGTCGCCACGCAAGACAAAAATAGCACCCTGAATTTTATGTTCTTGATGAAACCAAAGCGCCTGTTTTTCCCGCACCATGCCCTCCAGCAAAGTCTGCAGGTCTCCAGCGTAAGAAAACTCTTTTTCATTCAAAATAACGACGTCAGCGGCGAGGCCTTTCATGCGCCAGTACTCGTGGGCGCGCAGTAATTGTTCGACGAGGATTCGATCTTCCGGTTCTGATATGCGCAGCAACACGATCGGGCGATCGCCCGAGATGCCATGCCGCCATAGCGAGGTGACATTCAACGTATTCAGCTGCATCATCCTGCCGGTTGGCCGAAGCGAGGGATCGGCGTAGACCAAGCGGTTGGCCAGATCCTGAAATAGCTGGGCTTCGTCGGGCTTGGTACGCAAATAATGCAGTTGCACATGGGCGTGAGTCCACGCCAGGGAAGACACGCGGTCGAACGCCGCCGCGTTGTGATATTTGTCGGCCAGCTCCTCCAGCGCCTGGCGTGACGCGGCGACCAGGGTAGTGAACGTGACGTGTTCGGTTGCGCCTGCCGCGATGCGAATCCGCGTGCGCAAACTGAAAATCGGATCGAGAACCGAGCCGACCGTGTTGGTCAACGGGCGCCCATCCATCACCGCGATCGGCTCCCGCAGCGTATGCCCACGCCCGATAAAACGGGCCCGGTCGGTTTCGTATTGGAGACCGTCTTCGGCTCCGACACAGGCCAACACATGCGCCGCCCAGAGGTTCGGGTCTCCGTCCGCACGCTGGCGCCGCCGTGCTATCAGCGCACAGGCCTGGGGAAAATATTCGGTCCGGACGAACAGGTTGGAAAAAGCCGGATGCGCGATGTCGGCCGGCAAGGGTGCGAGTACGATCTCCGCGTAAGACGTGATCTCGATTTCCCGAGCCTGCATCCCGTTATTGGTCAGACTCAGGCGGCGGATTTCCGCATCATCCTCGGGCGAAACGAGGATCTCCAGCGTGCTGACCATGCTGCCGTCCGTGCGGCTGATACGGGCGCGATCTTCGGCAAAAACCACCTCGTAGTCAGCGGGCGCCATCGTCGTCGGTTGATACCCGGCGGACCATACCTGGCCGGTTTCAATATCGCGCAGATAGATATAATTCCCCCAGGCATCCCGCGTCACGTCTTCGCGCCAGCGTGTTACGGCCAAATTCTGGCAAAGGCTGTAACCCGATCCGGCGGCAGTGATCATCACCGCGTAACGGCCGTTGGAGAGCAAGTGCGAGGAAGGGACCAACGATGTGGGCGAAGGTACGCGCCGAACGGGTGGCTGTGCCGATTCCTTGACTTCGGGAAGGTCCTGGAGGAATGGCAGGCAGAGGGCATCCGCGCCGCGCGGGATGCGTTCCTGCAGTAACAATTCGGCCGACTGGATCAACGGTGCCTGATGGAAGCGATGGCGCATTCTACCGTCATGGACTGCATTAGAGAAGGCCACCAAGGACATGCCCTGGTGGTGGGCCATATAACACCGCACCATCGCCATCCGCTGCCCACTTGCAAGCCGGATCGGGGTGAAATCCAGCGCTTCATAGAAGCCGAAGGGACCTAATGCGCCTTCCTTTTCCAGGCGCTGGAAGTTTTCCACGGCGGCATGCGGCAGGTACATTGAAGCCAAAGCCGTCGCGTAAGGGGCAATGACCAGATCTTCACCGAGCCCTCGCTTCATCCCCAAGCCGGGTACGCCAAAAGCGGAATACTGATAGGTGAAGAAAAGATCGCGTACATTGAAAGCTGACTCGGAAACCCCCCACGGCACGCCGCGTTCTTTACCATATTCGATCTGTCGCTTCACGACCAGCCGGCAGGTCTGATCGAGCAAACTGTAACGCGGCGTATAGGTCACCAGAGAAGGCATCAGATATTCGAACATCGATCCCGACCACGACAACAGCACGGTACCATGCGCCGCACGTGTCACCCTGCGCCCAAGATGGAACCAGTGCAGGCTCGGCACATCACGCTTGGCGATCGCGATAAAACTGGAGAGGCGCGCCTCGGAGGCCAATAAATCGTAATAGCTGTCATCGAGAGCCCCTTCCGTCACCCGATAACCCAGCGCAAACATATGCCGCACCTCATCATAGAGGAAGCGGAAGTCCATTTCGTGGAATAAGGCATCCAATTGTGCAGCCATGGCTTCCAGACGCTTCGTGAGCACTTCGGCCTGCTCTCCGGCGCGCCGCAGCATCATCGACAGAGTTTCCGGATCACCAGACAAAGCCAAGGGCTCTTGTGGCAATGCCTCAAGGTGAGCCAAAGCCAATGCATAGCTGTCGCCTAAGTCACACAGGTGAGTATCGAGACTCAACTCTTTCCGAAACGCCTCAAGCTGAAGGCCTTGCTCCTCCGTTTCAGCCCAAGCGTCCAGCTGACCCGCAAAATGGATCCAGGGAACCAGGCACTCCACATCACGTACATGAGAACGGATGTCATCGCGCAGCAGCGTAACCCACGCGAGCACTTCACTGTCGCCGGAATCGCCCCGTTCATCGGCATAGGCGCTTGCCAGATCCTGTAGCGTGTCAACGCAGCCCGTCAACCGCCCCCACAGTCGACTCCATTCTTCGTAGTCTATAGGCTGGCTCCCCAAAAGCTCTCCAAGAACGACGCCTTTTTGCCGCAGCTCTTTCAGACTCACGGTCAGCGTACGCCGGTCATCGGTGATGATGGCGAGCGAATCCATGAGTAGTCGATGAGTATCCGAAAGGCCTATCAACGCCGTGGAGAATGAAAGCGGTCGCCTCAACGTTTCCCGGCATGCCTGGGCCAGCGCAAGTAAATGCCCAGCCAGATTGCCGCTGTCAACGGTCGAAACATAGCGGGGTTCCAGCATGTGCAGATCGCGGGTATCGTACCAATTGTAAAAATGGCCGTGCAGGCGCGGCAGCGCGATCAGTGTCTTCAGTGTATCTTCGAGTCGGTCTACGGTATCACTCAAGCCTATCCAGCCGAAATCCCGGGCGCTTACCACTGACAACAGATACAGACCGAAATTGGTAGGCGAACTGCGATGGGCGATAACAGGTTGCGGGGTTTCCTGAAAATTATCGGGCGGTAAATAGTGTTCCTCCTGGGTCACGAAGGTCGTGAAAAAGCGCCATATACGCCTTCCGATCAAGCGAAGTTGAACGTTATCCTCGGGCTGTAGCGTTTCAGCCAGATCCAGTCTGGGCGGAAGGCTCAATGCGCGGGCGATGACTGGCGCCAGCCACCACAATAACAGGAAGGGTGTAGCAAACCTGATGCCCGCCGGATTGAAAAGCACTACTACGACACTGGAGGCAATGGCGACCGTAGACGAGATGCTCAGGGGCCGAATCAGATTCTTCATCGTATGACTTGCCGCTGCCTTTGCCTGCAGGGCCGTGGTCCATGTCAGCAATCGACGCCGGGTAATGAACAGCCGCACTAAGGTTCTGACGATGGCGTCCGTCATCTGCCAGGCGTGCTGGGCAAGTAAGGTCAGCTCCACCAGACTGCTGCCAAATCCCCATAACATATTCTCACCCGTTGCGCGTAGATGAGTAACGAGCGAAGTGCCTCGACGGGGCAACATAAATCCACTTGTGATAGACAGGATGGCGGGAAAAGCCAATGCCGTCAGGACGAAACCCATTAGGATCCCTTGCGGTGCATTCGGTATAGCCCAGGTTGCGACCAGTGCGGAGAAGGTTGCTGGGGCCGATAGGGATCGGCGCAAATTGTCTAGCATCTTCCAGCGCCCGATCATGGGCATATCCTTGCCGCGAGGCCCGAAAATCCAGGGTAATAGCTGCCAATCGCCACGCGCCCAGCGGTGCTGCCGCGATGCCGCCACCTCTGCATGGGAAGGAAATTCTTCAAAAAACTCGATATCGCTCACCAGCGCGCAACGCGCAAATACGCTCTCGAACAAGTCATGACTGAGCTGGGTGTTTTCCGGCACGCGCCCAGCCAGAACGGCTTCAAACGCATCCACATCATATAAGCCCTTGCCGCTGTAAGTGCCCAGTCCGAATAGATCCTGATAAAGTTCGGATACCGTACTGGCGTAAGCGTCGGTGCCCGAGCTGCCGGCAAAAATCCGGTGAAACATCGAACGTTCCTGCCGCTGCGGCAGGGTTGCCGTCACGCGAGGCTGGATAATGCTGTAGCCATCCACGGCACACTGGGTTCTCGGATCGATCGCCGGTCGGTTCAGCGGATGGGCGGCCACTCCCACCAATTGTGATACAACGCCCATGGGCAACTTGGTGTCGGCATCGAGGGTAAGCACATAACGAACACCGGGGGGCGCGGCCGCTGGCTTGCCATCGATCGGCAGAAAAGACGTATCGACAGCGCCGCGCAACAAGCGGTTAAACTCGTGCAGCTTGCCGCGCTTGCGTTCCCAGCCCATCCACTTGCCTTCGGATGGATTCCACAAACGTTTGCGGTGAAACACAAAGAAGCGTTGGTCTCCATACCTGGCGTTGAGCGCCGCCACCCCGGCAGTGGCTATGCTCAGCAGCCGGGCATCGTTCGGCATCGTTTCTCGCTCCGCATCGCTCCAATCCGACAACAAGGCAAAGCGCAATTGGCCGTTAGGATTGGACAGATAGCGAATCTCCATTTGCTCGAGCTGCTCCTTTACCCCGGTCTCGGTCACGAACATTGTCGGCACGACGACGAACGTACTCAGCGCCTCGGGCACGCCGCCCTTCAGTTCGAGCCGTGGCAGGTGGCTCGGTGGAAGGCCTGCAATAATGAGCCGGTTAACGAGGCCGACCGCGATATCCGATGCGGGAAACACACCGAATAAGGCAAGCAGGAACAATTGAAATCCGCCGACCCCTGCCGCTATACATGAGTTCAAGGGAAGCGCGAGCAACAGCCCTGTCAACATGGCAAGACTAGCCGCATAAGCGAGCCCGGCATAAGCGACATAAGCGCGCAGCAGCCATTGCTTGAAAGAAGGTCGAAAATCGACTTCCTTTTCGAACGCATAGCGGCCGGCGCCGATCAAGTAATAGCCCGGATCCAGCTGTCGTGCGTCGGTTGAGTCTTGTTCACTGGCGCGTTGAACTTTGTCTATCACCCGGCTAGCTATCCCCACCTCCGCATGCGGAGAGCGTTTGGCGAGATCTTCGATGGCGTGGCGATAACGGTCGCGTGTCAGAAAATCCATTGCCCCATAGCCGTCATGAGCGCGCAGGCGCTCGTCCACCAGGCTCGCATCCTCGACGAACTGGGGCCATTCGAATGCGGAAATAGCGCGCATGCTGAGGATGATGTTGCGGACCGTCAGGTTATCGGCGATCTGGTCGGCGTGTTCGCGATGCACGATTTCATCCAGACTGACACCTTGCTCGCTAAGCCATTCATTCAGGTAATCGAGGGAGAGCTCCGCGCCAGGATGCGGGTCATGTAATCGCTGCAAGATCTGTACGGCGTATGCCTGACGCAACGGAACGGCGGGTAATGTCGCCGCGGGGAGAGGCGATTCCAGTTTATC
The DNA here is from genome assembly GCF_000527095.1 of Methylomicrobium lacus LW14. Taxonomy (NCBI): domain Bacteria; kingdom Pseudomonadati; phylum Pseudomonadota; class Gammaproteobacteria; order Methylococcales; family Methylococcaceae; genus Methylomicrobium; species Methylomicrobium lacus. The sequence continues at coordinate 1,487,715 of NZ_AZUN01000001.1, forward strand.
GGTTTGAGCGATGATTTGTTCGATCTGATCGACGAACTCGTCCGCCAGCTGGCGACCTGTTTGAGAACGCATGGTGCGAACCGCCAGACGGCGCAGATTTTCGACAAGCAACACGCGTAAAGTACTCGGGATCGCCCAGAGTTCACCGAGGGTGAGAGGATCGACGCTTTGATACGCCCGCACGAAAAGCGTCAATAACTCCGGGGCAAAGCGGCTGTCGGTATGGGCTACCAAGGCCCAGGCGATGCCGTAGACGCGGGGATAGCCCTCGAGTATGCCTTCGGCCAACTTGGGCAGCGCCCGGTAATAACTTTCAGGCAAATCGACTTGAATGTCGCTGACCTGCTCCTGGATCACATGAAAATTATCCAGTAGCCATTCCGCCGCCGGTGTGATGGCGCGTTGCTGACTTACCGCCTTGGCGACAGCTTCATAGGCATCGACCAGCACCCGGCAATTCTCGCGCACCCGCGGGATCAGTTTGCGTCCTTGCTTGCGACGGCTGACTTTTTGCGCTTGTGCTAAACTGACCGCATGCTGTTCTAGCCGTTCGGTGCTGAATAACTCGAACCGGATGGGCGCCTCATCATTCCCCGGGTGATCTATCCTAGCGTATCGCCTTTGTTCTCGCCGCTTCGCCATGGTTTTATTCTCCGAGCCTAAATAAAATTTAGCTTCCTGCCCAGCAAAGCGGATCGAGTCTTTCTCACTCTGGAATGAGGCGACTCGTATCGGCTTTGACTCAGAAAGTGAAAACGGAACGGTAAAATATTAAGGCTATATGATGCCCAATAAGACAAGAACCAGTAAGATGATCAAAATCGTCCCGAGCCCGCCGCTGGGACCATAACCCCAGCCCCGGCTGTGTGGCCAGATTGGAATGACGCCAACGAGAAGAAGGATGAGAATGATGAGTAAAATTGTGCCAACTGACATGGTAGCTCTCCTGCTAGACAAATAAAGTTAATCTGAAAACGGTTCCGAAACTGCGCGGCCTTGGCGCCTTCGACACATCGCCTCATGCGAGGCTTTGGTGTATAAGACCCAAGATACTCACGACGTTCAAATACACGGCCACGAAATAACTGCAAAACCTCGATGCCCGCAGATAAGGGTTCGGTCGCGATAGTCAGGGTAGTATTGCTTAAGTGAAAAAAAACTTCAGAGACAGAATGGCATTAAGATCGGACGCAGTCTGTACACTATCGTACACAATGACTCTGTCGGCGACACATGAAGCCCTGCCTCGGGCAAATCCGCATAGGCTGCAATTGCCTTTTGACTTGAATCCAAAGATTAATATAAATTGCATACGAATCGTTTTTTCTGGTTTCACGTCGGACTTCGCACAAATCCTTACCCTCATCCGGATCGTTAACCATGAGATGGATTCAAAGATTCCGTGCAATCCTCTAATTTCTCCCTGGAGTCGTAACGACTTTGAACACGCTAAATGACCACGAACTTCTGGTAGCGAACCGGAATTTCTATGAGCCCCTCTGGCGTGATGCCCAACTGGTTGAACCGGAGCGTTTCAACACCTGGCCATTGATCAGCCCGCTGGCGGCCAAGGCGATTCGTCGCCTGGAAGTGGCGCCCGGGTTACGGCCACGGCTGCCCGTTGACGGCACAGCTTTTGTCGACATCAGTATGAATGCGTTGACACAACTGGCCGCCTGCGGAGGGAGACCGGTGATGGCCCCCATTGGCAGATTGCCCTTTGCCGACGGCAGCTTTGATTTGTTGTGTGCTCTCGATATTATCGAGCACGTGGATGATGATCGGAGGGCCATGGCGGAATTGTCTCGTGTCGCCGCAACGGGGGCGACCCTGTTGCTGTCAACGCCGCTGCATCCCGAGATGTGGACGCCTTTTGACGATTTCGTCGGCCATCGACGGCGCTATGAACCGAAGCAGATTCAGAGTCTGTTGCAACAGCATGGCTTTACCATAGAACGAAGTGCCGTCTTCGGCATGCAGCCCAGTTCCTCATGGCTGCTGGATCTCGGTATGTGGTTTTTGACACATCGCCGAGAGAAAGCGATGAAGTGGTATAACCGGGTCATGCCGTATACGATACGTTTGCAGAAACCCCTCCAGCTTCATGAAGGCCTGATCAATACGGATGGGGTCGGCGAGATCCTGATCGTCTGCAGCAAGGGTGTGTTTCCCGGTAATACTCCATAAGGTCTGGCGCTATAGAATTACTGCTTTGATGATGAGACAAAATACCCACTGATTATAAGTATTTTTACTAATAGTAAATTATCCATTTTTTTCATATCGTATAAGTTATCCATTAAAAATTGTTTTTTATCCCATCCTCAAGAAGACAAAAAACTAACGGCGATGCAAGCAATGACCTAATCCCAATTCATCTACTTATTACTCATTGATCGCGCTATAGGCATGAGCGATGAAGGAGAGAGACCATGTCTGAAAGTAAAAAATTTTTGTTCGCGTTAATAATGCTGGCGATCCCTCCTATCGGCATTTTTATGATGCCGACAACAGCTGCCGCGAAAGCTTGGCCTATGCCTACGATAGAGTCTTTGGGTTTGGCCTCGGCTACGTGCGCCACGGGGGCGGCACAGAATCCGGAGCTTATTCGCTTGCGTGATGACATATCAGCAGCAGGCAATCTCAATGAGGCGCGCGCACTGGCTCTGATACCGACGAACGATGCAATCGACGCACTCAGAAATGCTCGTTCAATCATGCCTTTCAGCGAGGATCTCCGCTTGGCCGAAACCCGTCTTAGTGATGCCCGCTCACGTATCATTGTGGCATCCTCCCAGGAACAAGTCGCCGATGCATTCGACGGCATGATGATAGCGGGGCTTGATGATGACAGTGCAGTCCGGGCAACCGCCGGTGGTGGGAGTTGCAATTACTCAACGGGCGAGATTATTGCCATCGTGGTCGGTTTGATTCTGGGAATCATCCCTGGCTTGATCTTGCTTGTGGTGCTCTGCTGACGAACTCGTCACAAATCGATTCAGGCCTTGCAGACAAGCAAACCCAGCCACAAAAATGATGCTTGCGCCGTAAGACGCTCGTGGCTTTTCTTTTTCCAGGGTTCATCAGTGTCTTTTTGGCGGCGCATCGCCGCTTTCTCCGTCAGACCCCGCCTCCGGATGCGCGTCGAACGGCTGAATAACAGCTCCATCAGTTCCAACCCAGACCATGAGTTTTGAACTTCAGCAGCAGCGATGACATCATATTTTCCAGTTAACGAAACCTTTAACATCGCTGTTCAGGGCGGTTGGCAGTATTTAATGTTAGACCGGAGGAGGGTTTTGTATGCGTAGACTATTTTCAGCGCCGGTGCGTGAGCAGTCGCGACTGGAAGAAATCGCGAACAGCGTCAGCCATGGTATTGGACTGGTTGCGGCCCTGCTGGGAACACCGTTTCTGATCATGCATGCCGCACGCCACGGCAATTCAGAATTCATGGTCGGCGCGAGCCTCTTCGCAGCGACCATGGTGCTGCTTTATCTTCTTTCGACCCTCTATCATGCTTTACCGATAGGGAGGGCCAAGCGGGTATTTCGCGCATTCGAGCAAGCGGTGATCTTCATCTTCATCGCCAGTACCTATACACCGTTCACACTTGGAGTTCTTCACGGCACCTGGGGCTGGACGCTTCTTGGTCTTATTTGGGGGCTTGCCACGATCGGAGTTGCACTGGTGGTATTCGATAAAATGTCCCATCCGATGGTCCCTACCGGTATTTATCTGCTCATGGGATGGCTGATCGTGATCGCATTCGATCCCTTGTTTGCCTCTGTGCCGCAAGCCGGCGTGCTCTTGCTGGTTGCGGGAGGCGTGGCTTACACCGTAGGCGTAGCTTTCCTGGCAATTGATTCTCACCTGCGGTATGGGCATTTAATCTGGCACTTGTGCGTTATCGCAGGTTCTACCTGCCACTACTTCGCCGTGCTTTGGTACGCTGCCTAGCGCTTACCCAGGCGCCAGCGGAGTCATGCCGGATTCAACTGTTATAACACATCCGCCAATGTTTTAGCCTATTGAGACAATTGTTTATGAATGACTTTGATAATCCTCGGCAAAATCATCTTCTCAACTGCCTGCCCGCTGTCGAATTCGAGCGACTTCTGCCCAATCTTAAGCTGGTCCCGATGCCGCTCGGTGAAGTCATTTACGAGTCGGGTGAAAAGTTGCAATACGCTTATTTCCCAACGAACAGCATCGTCTCCCTACTTTATGTAATGGAGAATGGCGCGTCGACCGAAATTGCTGTTGTCGGAAACGATGGCCTCATTGGTGTGCCTCTCTTCATGGGAGGACTGAGCATGCCTAATCGAGCGGTTGTGCAAAGCGCAGGCTATGCCTATCGGTTGAATGCGCCTATGCTGATGAAGGAATTTAGCCGCTCGGGGGGACGCCGCTACGGGGCGCTGAATCATTTGTTGCTACGCTATACCCAGGCGCTCATTACCCAGATGACACAGACAGCAGCCTGCAACCGACATCATGAGGTGGACCAGCAATTATGTCGCTGGATATTACTCAGTCTCGATAGGCTTTCTTCGAATGAGTTGAATATGACCCATGAATTGATTGCCAATATGCTGGGCGTTCGCCGTGAAGGCGTTACGGAGGCGGCGGGGAATCTGCAGCGAGCAGGATTGATTCATTATAGACGGGGGCACATAACGGTTCTGGACAGGCCGGGATTGGAGGCACGGGTCTGTGAGTGCTACCAAGTGGTCAAAATGGAATCCGATCGCCTGCTCCATCCCCCCCGTATAGCCATTTGACATCGTGCGTTCGAACGCTTGGAACAAATCTTTGTCACCTGAATTTATCGGATGGTAAGATTGTCAGACCTAGACAATGATTTGTTAAGCTCCACATTCTCGCCGTAAACACGGACGGCAGCGAGGTCACCATCACTGCCGTTCTGGTATGCTTGGCATACCAGAACCTGTATATTCTCTGAAATTCGAGGAATTAGAAATTATGAAGCCATCACAATTTCGTCCGTTTACCGGATTATCCATCTGCACATCGCTGCTGGCGTGGGCATGCTTAGCTACAGCGCATGCGCAGGAAGCTCAAATCCCGCTCGAGACTCAAAAGAAGCAGATCGAGCTCGATAAACAGCAGCTCGAGCTGGAGAAGAAGCAGTTGGAGTTGCAACGCAAGCAACTTCAGATCGAGGAATCCGCTCGCAAGGAGCTTCAGCTACAGGAAACAGAAAAAGCCGTCACCATGAAACTCGAAGGCGACGTGGTTTTTGATTTCGGTAAAGCCGAGATCAAGTCCAAGGCGGAGCAGACTCTCGACAAGGTCGGGACAGTGATCGCACAGTTCCCCGAGGGCAAGGTGCTCATCGAAGGATACACCGATTCCAAAGGCTCGCAAAGACTAAACCTCGATCTTTCAAAACGGCGCGCCCAGGCGGTGAAAGACTGGCTGGTTAAAAAGAAAGGCGTTGCCGAATCGATCATCACGACCGGCGGCTTCGGTGAGACGAAGCCCGTTGCGCCGAACACCAACCCCGACGGTAGCGACAACCCGCAAGGTCGACAGCAGAATCGGCGCGTCGAGATCACGGTCGAAAAGAATTGAGCGAAATTTATGCGGGTGCCGAGCCACACGATACGCCAAACGCGTCATGGCGGAAGCAGTTGACGGGCGGGCGGTAAGCAAGAAAGCGCGTTGCTCACCTTAACTGACTTACACCTCTTTGTTAATTACGGTTTTTGTTTTTTGAAGATTTGGGGCAAATCCAACAAGGGTTTGCTTGAATAAACTTGATCTATCAAATTTTTAAACCAGTAGGGACGAAATAGCAAAATATAGAGCGCAGTTAAAGTCGTAATGGGTACCGGTTGAATTTCGATTAAAGCGAGAAGCAGCAAGCCAACTAGGCACAAAAAGCGGATAAAGTAATATTTTTTTAGAGGGGGCATTTCGAGTTTTCTTAAAGTTGGTAGGGGTACGTTTTATCGGTCCCACCCTCTTTACACATTGGACCGTTTAACAAGTCGTATAGGGTTTCCATCTATCATCCCTGATTGCCACTTTCTAGGCAATTAATTCTGGAATTCTTTCAGGACATTAACTGTATTTCTTTCCGTGTCAGAAGAGAAACAGGCGCTTGCGCTCGTTACGGTAGCGGCCAAGCGCCCAGAGCGGAAAAAATTTATCGTAACCGTGGTATTTCAGATAAAAAACCTTGGGAAAGCCGGGCGCATTGGAACCATCGTCTTTCCAGAACCCATCGGCCTGCTGGTTTGTGAGCAGGTAATTCACTCCGCTCTCGACTTCATGGCAGCCTGCCTCGCCTGCCGAAAGTAACGCCAGGAGGGCAAGAGCGGCATGGAATGCCGTGCTGGTATGGAATTGGCTGCGGAATTTTGGATAGCTGTAACTGTAATTATCCTCGCCCCAGCCGCCGTCAGGACGTTGTTTGGATTTTAACCAAGAGACGGCTTTCCGAATGCCGGGGTCGTTCCTAGGCACGCCTGCGCTTTCAAAACCGGTCAGAACCGACCAGGTGCCGTAAATATAATTAGTGCCCCAGCGACCGAACCAGGAACCATCCGTTTCCTGCTGACTGCGCAAGTAATCGATGCATTTGTCGATGGTCGCCCGGTATTCCGGATGCTGGTTTAAAAGCTTGCCCAGCAGCATGAGGCAACGACCGCTGACATCGGCGGTGGGTGGGTCGATCAGGGCTTCGTGGTCGGCAAACGGTATCTGGTTCAGATAGGCATGGATGTTGTCGGCATCATAAGCACCATAGCCGCCATTGCTGGATTGTATGCCGGCGATCCAGGCGCCGGCGCGCTCGATGTTTCCGGCATACTCCCGGTCGCCGGCCTGAATCATCGCAAAGGCAACCACCGCCGTATCATCGGCGTCGGGGTAATAGCTGTTGCCGAACTGGAAAGCCCAGCCACCGCCCGGCAGATTGGGACGCTGGATTTGCCAGTCGCCCGCTTCATCCTTTAACTGCTTGCCTGCCAGCCAGCGCAGTGCCGATTTAAGCGCTTGTTGAGTGCGTGGATTACGTTCGTTGCGGTCGACTTCCTGCAAGGCCAAAGCAGCGAGGCCGGTATCCCAGACGGGAGAAACACAGGGTTGGCAATAGGCACTATCCTCCTTGATAACCAGCAACCGGTCGATGGCGGCTCTGGCGATCCGCCGCCGTTCATTGTCGGGCGGGAGCCCTAAGTAATCCATGGCTTCATAGGCATTGACCATGGCCGTGAAAATCCCCCCCAGACCATAGTAACCATTCAATCTGGCCATGAACCAGTCACGCGCCTTGACGGTAGCCTTGCGGCGGACGAAAGCGGGTATCAAAGGCTCCAGTAAGCGCCCCATGCGCTCGCCGGCCAGAATAGCCTTGCCTAGCGGCGTTTTGACGTGGAAAAAATAATACTTTTCCTTATCCGGCGGGGTAACGAACAATTCACCGATTCCTATTTTGTGGGGATTACGGGCCTTGACCTTATAGGTACAGAGGATGGACAACGGAACGATCACGGTGCGCGACCAGTACGATACTTTGTCGATATGAAACGGAAACCACTTGGGCAGCAGCATGATTTCCACCGGAATGAAGGGGACCCCGCGCCAAGGGATTTGCTCAAACATGGCCAGCATGATGCGAGTGAACACATTGGCCTTGGCCGCGCCGCCCCGGGCGAGTATCCACTCGCGTGCCTTGACCATATGCACGGCTTGCACAGAGTCACCGGCCATTTTCATCGCGTAATAGGCTTTGATCGTACAACTGATGTCACCCGCACCGTCTTTAAAAAGAGAATAACTGCCGTCCGCGCCTTGTTGTGCGCGAAGATAATTGGCGATCTTGGCCTGAAGCGCTTCGTTGATTTCGTCCATGTAATGCATCATCAGGATGTACTCGGAAGGAATCGTGCAATCCGCTTCCAGTTCGAATACCCAATAACCTTCTTCGTTTTGCAGGGCGAGGAGTTGCGCACTGGCTCGGGTAATCGCGCTGTCAAGTTTTGCGGGTGAAACAAGGGTGCCGGTGAAGTCTTGCTTTGAACCTGAAAGTGAAGAAGTCTCTTTTAACATGGCTTGTATTTCCCTGTTCTCACTTTTTTGCTTGCTGTTCTCGTTGGTTATACTAATCCGACTTGGATTCAACCATTTTGTGGTTTTCAGCTACCTTCACCCAGGCGCGAAGGATCTCCGCTACGCTCCAGGCCTGAGCGATACAGCCGCGCGGGGTGAATAAGCCTTCGGCATCGAAAACTTCGCTGACGGAGCCGATGCAGGCTTCATGCAAATGTCTCGCCAATAATTGGTCAAGAAAGTCGCGCGCGTCTTTTCGCTGTTCGGGATAAACGCGTAACCAGGCATCGGTGTAGGGTCCCAGCAGCCAGGGCCAGACCGTGCCTTGATGATAAGAGGCATCACGGGCGCGAAGGTCGCCCTGGTAAACGGCTTTATAGTCGGGATGATCCGGGGACAAAGTCCTCAGCCCCACCGGCGTCAACAGCCGGCCCTTGATAGTCTGAAAGACGGATTGCCAATGCGCTTGATCCAATACCGGATGGGATAGCGAGAGAGCGAACACTTGATTGGGCCGGCACGCCGGGTCATTTTCACCGCTTTCACCGTCGACCACATCATAGAGGTGCCCTGTCCCGGCATTCCAAAACCGTTGATTAAAGCTAAGCCGGGTGACATCGGCGCGCTTTGCAATCTCGCTCACGTTTGAGCTTAAGTGTTCCTCCTGCATCCATTTTTCCATCAGGCGCAGCGCGTTGTACCACAAGGCGTTGATTTCAACCGCTTTGCCGCGACGCGGGGTAACGACCCAATCGCCTAGTTTGGCATCCATCCATGTCAACGCGTAACGCGGATCGCCCTGGGCCAGCAGACCGTCGCCGGGATCGCAATGAATACCGAAGCGAGTGCCCCGAATGTGATAGTCAATGATATCCAACAGTTTGGGCAGCAATTCCTTGAGCAAACCCCGATCTCCGGTATATTCGAGATAACGCTCCAGCGCATGGAAAAACCAGAGCGTCGCATCGGCGGTGTAATACACACCCTCGCTTTCACCTTCCGGGAACAGGTTGGGAATGAGGCCGTCACGCAGATGATGGGCAAAAGTCCGCAGAATATGTCCCGCCTCGGTATGCCGTCCTGTCGTCAAGGTCAGGCCTTCGAGGCTGATCATGGTGTCCCGTCCCCAATCGGTAAACCAGTGATACCCGGCAATGACGGTGCGCACATCGCCGCCGGTTGCACAGATACGGGGCGTTTCGGCAACCCGCTCGATCGGCGCGATAATAAACTGATCGGCTGCCAGTACCAACTGCCTGGCCAAGCCTTTAGCCAATTCCGGACGCGCCGCCGCCAGTAAATGTCGGCGCCGTTCCAGTTCGGCCTGAAATGTTTCCGCGGGAGACAGCGCCATGGTGCTTTCCCGGCTTTCCGAAGAAGCGATCAGGGTGACATCTTTACCGGCCGCAAGATCAACGCGAAAATAACCGGGGCTCCACAGATTACCCTTAGCTTCGTAGCCTCTTTGTCCTTCTATACGGTAAAGAATGTCGCTAAAGCGTTTGGTTTCAATCGTGAATGCCGGGTTCTCGCCATCGGCGTAAAGACATAAGGGCGGAATTGAAAACCCATGAATTTCAAGACGTCCGGCAGAGGCTTTAAGATCGTAGGAATCCATAGGAAATCCTTCGGCCAAAGAAGCCTCATGACGACGAAAATGCACGGCCAAGCGAATCTTGAGCCGTACTGGCCCTGTTCCTGAAACCAGGCGATACCTCACAAGAACCGTATTGCTCATATAAGGCATCATGATCCATTTTTCAATCACATGGTTTGCCAGTTCATAGCGCCATACCGGCAACCCGGATTCCAGGCGAAATTCGCGGAGACTCGACATGCCGTGTAGATCGAGCGCTCCGCCCGCCAACTCGATGCCGCCTATTTTCTGGCTGCTGCCATCGGGAAACCGAACCAACTCACTGAGTTGATTGAGCATCACGTAGCGGCCTCGAGGATCGGAAAGCGCGGCGGTTAAAAAGCTGTGGAAACGCCGGGTGGGTACGCCCGAGATCGTGCCGGACGCATAGCCGCCAAGACCGTTCGTGACCAACCATTCGCGTGTTAGCAACTCTTCCTGTTCGGCAATATCCCCCGTCCAATGCGTTCGAATGACACTATCACTGTTCATGGTCAACACGCTCCTTTGCCTGGTGAATAGGATGCAGCACAACAGCCGATTCGCCTTGAAGATACCAATTGCCTTGCAGGGGCCAGGGCGGCATGCCCATGCCGCCGTAACGAGGATCGTCGCTGAACCACATGGCATCCCAAACACAGCCCTTCGGCGGGGCCAATAGCGGTTCCGGCGCCGGAACCAGGTGAAGATCCCGGCTCAGGTTAACCAATAAAAGACGGTCGTCACCCGGGTTCTCTCCGAAAAAACGTATCACCCAGGCATCCGGACTTAACACGGCCCCATCGATACGGTGGCTTTGCTGGCTGACCTGAAACACCGGATCGTTACGGCGCAAGCTTAACAAATCGCGGTGCAGGGCATAGGCTTCCTTATGCAAATTGCGCTCATTCAAGTCCAGTTTTGAATGGGTAAAGGTTTGCGGGTCGCCCGGATCCGGCAGCCGGGCCTGCATTTCGGGCGTTGCCAAGGCTCGAAATTGGGCCAGAGACTCAGCGCGTCCTCGCGCCACCCAATGGGCAATTTCAGCTTTATGGTCGGCAAAATAAAAGAACGGACTGGTGGCGGCAAACTCCTGGCCTTGAAACAACATAGGCGTCTGCGGAGCCAATAAGAACAGGGCTGTCAAAGCCCGGTAACGGTTAGGGCTGGTCAATAAGTGGACGCGTTTGCCGCTGCCGGAGTTGGCCAATTGATCGTGATTTTGGATGAAGTTGACAAACTTGGCCGGTGGCATATCCAGCGCCGGGGTTCCGCGCGTATGGTTTTGCCATGAGTACCATTGCCCCTGATACAAGAAACCTCGCTTCAATGTGGAGACAAATTCCTGAGCCTGCCCCCGGTAATCGCTATAGTAGGCATCGGCGCGCCCTGTCATCGCAACCATGGCGGTATGATGAAAATCGTCGTTCCATAACGCGTCCAGGCCGAAGCCTCCGTGTTCGAGAGGCAAAAACAATGTTGCATCCTGCGGCTCATTCTCGCCGACAATATAGGTAAGGCGCGGAGCCCCGGCGCTACGCACGGCCTTTACGATGGCGGCAATAATATGTTCAGCGGAGCTGTCGTAAATTTGCTGGGTTGCATCAAGGCGTAGGCCGTCAAGGTGAAACTCTTTAATCCAATACGCGCTATTGGCGAGCACATAATCACGTACGGCGCCTGAGTTCGGCCCGTCAAAATTTAGCGGATCGCCCCAATCGCACTGATAGCGAGTAGAAAAGTAATCGCTGGAGAATTTCCCCAGATAATTGCCGTCCGGGCCCAAATGATTGAATACCACATCCAGAATGACGCCGAGACCCACGGCATGAGCCTGGTTAACGAAATAGCGAAATTCGTCCGGGATTCCATAAAGCCGTGTCGGCGCGAACCAATTGACACCGTCATAACCCCAGCCGTACCGGCCCGGAAAATCGGCTACCGGCATGATCTCCAACACCGTCACGCCCAATGCGGCCAGTTCAGGCAGTTCTTTGGCCGCCGCGACCCAAGTGCCTTCATGAGTAAACGTGCCGATATGCATCTCATAAATGACCTGGCCTTGGGCCTCAATTCCCGTCCAGGCGGCGTCCGTCCAGTCGAACGTTAAGGCATCGACCACTTGCGACGGTCCGTGCGGACCCTGGGGTTGATAACGCGAGGCAGGATCAGGGTACGGTTGCGGGTCATCGTCCAGCAGGTAGCGGTACAAGCTTCCTACGCAAGCCTCTTGCACAATGATCGAAAAATAACCGTTGCCTTCACTTTGCAGTTCAATTTCGGTCGGCGAATGGAGAGGATCAACCGCTTCAGCCTGGGAATGAATGACCAGTTTCACTGTCTTTCTTTCAGGTGCCCAGACCCGAAAATGCACGCCTTTGTCGGGCACTCGTTCCGCCCCGATCGGAAATCGGCGACCATTGACTAATTCTGTAGTGATCTGTTCGCTCATCTTTATGGTTCCTCAGACTCCGGATGGCACGGTCTCGCCGATAATTAACCCCACTGGAAATTCCGCCAGCACTTGGGCGACGGACATATGCCAACGAGACTGCTGCTTCTGAGGTTTCAGAACCTTCCCGGTAAAGACGCAAGTGTATTGCTTATCAGGCCGATGAAAAGGCAGTTCCACTGTTGTCGCCCCCCAAACCTTTTCTCCCAAAGGCAGCGTATCGGCGTTACCCAGCAGTTGCGCGAAGAAACGCGGCGCCAGCGTGATGACGATACGCTCACCGGCAATGCGCGCATAGGCGCACAGATGAGCCGCCTGTTCTCCCCTGACGGCCAGCGGCAAATAGTTTCCTTGCTGAAACACTTCCGGCCAGCGCTTCCGCAACGTCAGCGCCGAGCTAACGACCCACAGTTTAGCCCGGCCGTCTTCCAGCGTGTCGCACATCGCTCTTACCCCTGTACTGCGTTGCCGCGATGTCTGTGCGGCAAGATTCTGCAAGGCAGCCAGCATTATCTTCCGGCTGCCGAAATCAACCGGGCGCCGGTTGTCGGGATCCACCAGGCTGAAATCCCAACATTCGCAGCCTTGATAAATATCCGGCACACCCGGCGCCGTGAACTTGATCAATGTCTGCGACAGGCTGTTGAACATCCCGAGCCAGCCGATCCGCCGCTGAAAAGGCCGAAAATCGGCCATGAAGGCACTCTCCGCCGGTGCATTGATCAGGGCAATCGCGAATGCCACGACCGCGTCTTCATAGGCTGCATTGGGGTTTATCCAGCTGGTATACACCTTGGCTTCGCGCACCGCCTTGACCAGATAGTCCTGCAACCGGACGCCCAAACGCGCTATTTCATTGCCGTCCGGGTCGCCAGGCGGCCAGATGCCCAGCAAGGTCTGATAGATGAAATATTCATCGTTGAGTGTCGGCACCCGCATGCCGTCCACACTGCGTTTAAGACTTCGGTTGGCCCGGCTCCAGTGTCGAAGCGCCAATCGCCAGGCCGCCGGAATTTCTGACAGCACATTCAGGCGGGCGCGCATATCCTCGCTGCGTTTGGTGTCGTGCGTGGAAGTGGCTAGCATGGAATGTGGACGACGCTCTGCACGCACCTGATTGGCCCGATGAAAGGCGCTACGGGTCACGCCGAATCGACGCGGATCGCCGCCCACTTCATTCAGCGACAGCAAGCGGTGATAGATATAGGCGCTGGTGTCCTCCAGGCCTTTTGCCATCACCGGGCTGGTGAATTGCTGGAATTTCATCGAAAATACCAATACCTGCTCGGCGTACGCGAGCGATTTTCCATCTGCCGCGGTCAGCGTGAGCACGTCGCGCAAAAAATCGAAAATGCTGGGATCGGCTGTCGTGCTTCTGCGTTTAGCCGCAGCGGTTGCCTGTTCGATGTTGCGGCGATCTTCCGGCGCCACTTCACGGGCGCTGATGTATCCACGATAAACCGGGAAGCAGGCAACGATTTCAGCCAATACCGTACGCAATCCGTTCAGCGTATAATCGCAGGTCTGGCGGTCGGCTTCGGCGATTTTCGAGAGCAGGTTGGCCAACACATTCAATTCGCCCGACAGCGCGGATTTCATGATCAGCTGCTTCGAATGGTAGAGTAGATCATCGAAATTGACATGCTCTCCGATGAAGCTTTTATACGCGCGCTCCATACTTTTGGCGGCGCTGGTAGCCACAAACAGCCCGTTGAGCAGATTAGTGAATTCGTAACCCGTAGTCCCCTGCACCGGCCAGCTGCTGCGCAAATTCTCGTCTGCCGCCAGAATTTTTTCGACCACCAGATAAGGCGCACGCCCGGCGCGGTTGCAGTGTTCGACCAGCCTGCAAAAATACGCTTCCGGATCGTACAAACCATCAGGATGATCAATACGCAGGCCATCCAGTTTGCCTTCCTTAACCAGCCGCAGCAATAACTGATGGGTCGCATCGAAGACCTCGTCGTTTTCGATGCACAGCCCGGCAAGATCGTTGATATCGAAAAACCGCCGGTAATTAATCTCGTCCGAGGCCACCCGCCAGAACGCCAGCCGGTAAGCCTGCTTCTCAATCAAGTCGTGGAGCAGGTCGAAACTGGATGACTCCCCGGCCTTGCCGTTCAAGATACGCATATTATCTTCCAGAAACCGGGCAATGGCGGAGGATTGGGCAACGAGACCTGCAAGATGCCGCTTATGCACTTCCTTGTCGCGCCTGCGTTCAAGCTGACGCTCAGGCGATCCCTCATCACGGGACGGAAGATTGTGGAAGGCGGTGACCAGACTCTGATAGTCCATCAATAACTGGCTCCCCTCCCTTAAGCGAGTGCTCAAGGCCTCCATTCGAAACGCCAGGATACTCGGGTATTGCGCCGGGTCCACAGGAAAGTGATGCTCATAGTAATAAATACCGAAAGCACCGTGCTCCGCATCAAAGCGCAGTTGCAACTCGGCGTTTTCCAGCACTGCGCCATAATGATTACCCAACACCGGCAATAGCACCTTGCCGTGCAGCTTAGGCTTTATCGGCGCCCAATCAATATCGAAAAACCCGGCATGCGCGGCGGTCTGACCGTTTTCCAGCACGTCCAGCCACCAAGCATTGTCTCCGGCCTGCACCCCCATATGATTAGGCACCACATCCAGCACCTGCCCCATGCCGTGCCGGGCGAGCGTTTCGCAAAGCCGCTCAAATTCGTCGTCCGTGCCTATCTCGGGATTCAAGGCATTATGATCGATGATGTCATAACCGTGCCGGCTGCCTGGCCGCGCCTTGAGATAGGGCGAGGCATACAGGTGGGAGATGCCCAGCGCGCTCAGATAGGGAACAATTTCGCGGGCCTGATTAAAAGTAAAATCGCAATTAAATTGCAGACGATAGGTGGATAATGGAATGCGTGGCGCAGGATTCTGCGGAGTGCCGGTTTGTGGAGATTTATTTTTCATGCCCGCACTTCCTCAACCCAAATGGCATTTCATGTACACGTTTCATGTTGTCTACGCCTGTTTCAGCAGCACCAGCGAGCGTCCGCCCAAGGGATAAGCTTGCTCCGCCTGATAACGTGTAACATCCGGCGTACCGATAGAATCCTGCGTGTCGAGCAGCACTTCCCAATGCTCATGATCCTCGAATTGCGGCAACATAAATGCGATCTCCTCATGATAAGCATTCAGAAGCAACAAGAGATTATTGTCCTTTAGACGCCGTCCGCGCCCGTCGGTTTCGACCAGTTTACCGCCGGCAAAATAAAGGCCCAGACAATGTGAAGATGCCTGATTCCAGTCGTCATCTCTCGTTTCGGATCCATCGGAATTGAGCCAGACGATATCTTTTATCTCGCCGCCGTAATTGGGGCTTCCCTGGAAAAAATAACGTCGCCGAAACAAGGGATGTTGGTTACGCAAGCCGATAATACGCCGAGTGAATGCAAGCAAATCCTGATCCTGTTTCTTCAGTTCCCAGGAGAGCCAGCTGATCGCGTTATCCTGACAATAGGCATTGTTATTACCCTGCTGCGTACGCCCGATCTCGTCGCCTGCCTGCAGCATCGGAACCCCCTGTGAAAACAGCAGAGTCGCAAGAAGATTGCGCTTTTGCCGGGCACGCAAGGCATTAATCTCCGGATCGTCGGTTTCCCCCTCGACGCCGCAATTCCAGGAATGGTTATTGTCGTTACCACTGGAATTGTCTTCTTGATTGGCCTCGTTGTGTTTATTATCGTAGGTCACCAGGTCATGCAAGGTAAACCCGTCGTGCGCACTGAGGAAATTGATGCTGGCATGAGTCCGCCCACTGCGTTCGTACAGGTCGCTGGATCCGGTCAAGCGCTGAGCCAATTCCCCGATCAAACCTTCATCGCCTTTCCAGTAGGCACGAATACAATCGCGATACTTATCGTTCCATTCCGACCAGCCCAGCGGGAAATTTCCGACTTGATAGCCGCCTTCGCCCAGATCCCAGGGTTCGGCAATCAGCTTGATGGTGCTCAGCACGGGATCCTGACGGATGGTATTGAAGAAGGTGCCAAGCTGGTTCACTTCGTGTAACTCCCGTGCCAGCGAGGACGCCAGATCAAAACGGAAGCCGTCTACATGCATTTCCAGCACCCAATAACGCAGGCTGTCCATCATCAATTGCAGCACGCAGGATTGTTGCATGTCCAGGGTATTGCCGCAGCCGGTGTAGTCCATGTAAAAGCGTGGATTATCACCCGCCAGGCGATAGTAGGACGCATTGTCGATACCCCGGAAGGACAGCGTCGGCCCCAATTGATTGCCTTCGGCGGTATGGTTGTACACCACATCCAGAATCACTTCAATACCGGCTTTATGCAGTGTCTTTACCATGGTTTTAAATTCACTGACCTGGCCGCTGGCCGAATAACGGGAATCGGGCGCCAGAAAGCCTATGGAGTTGTATCCCCAGTAATTGCGCATGCCGCGTTCGACCAGGTGGCGATCATCAAGAAAAGCATGCACCGGCATCAGTTCGACGGTCGTCACGCCTAGCCGTTGGAGATGCTCGATGACGGGGTCCATCGCCAATCCGGCATAGGTGCCGCGCAACTTGGGCAGAATATCAGGATGTTGCATGGTAAAGCCTTTGACGTGCAGCTCATAAATCACCATATCGCACCATTGAATGTCGGGTGGATGATCATTCCCCCAGGCGAAAGCCTGATCGATCACCCGGCATTTCGGCATCACATTGGCATTGTCGCGACGACTAAAAGAAAGATCGTCGTCCTTGGCGCCTATGCGATAGCCGAAATGGGCATCGCTCCACAGCGGCGTCCCCACGATATCTTTTGCATAGGGTTCTATCAGCAGCTTGTTCGGATTGAATCGATGCCCCTCTTCCGGACGGTAAGGCCCATGCACCCGGAAACCATAGAGTAGGCCGGGGCGGGCCTCGGGCAGATAGCAGTGCCAGACTAAATCACTACGCTCTTTGAGTTCGACGCGCTGGACTTCGTTCTTGCCCTTGACATCGAACAAGCACAATTCGACCTTTTCGGCATGCTCGGAATAAATGGCAAAATTCACTCCTTCGCCGTCCCAATGGGCACCACGCGGATAGGGTCGCCCCGGCCATACCGACGTTATTGTCTTAGTCATCTTGATGCTTCCTGGTCTGAATGATTACATGTTTAGTCCAGCATTTATCTTATGTAATGATGCGAAAGCATCTATATACTATTTGGCTAACATTATGTTTTCATTGTCATTGATTCTATTCTTGCCTACCGCGAGCCTACCGAATCGGTTGAAGGACACGAAATTTATCAAGTCCAGGCGCATCGCCGCAATCAAGTCCGCCGCGGCAATTTTGCCTTGTTATCCCTGCCGCCAACGCGAAACCATAGTGACTTGATCGCTACCAATAGCAGCAAGCTTAAGAAGCCGGCGACTGCGCTTACCGCCAGATCGTCCCAATGCAATCGGCCAAAATGGAAAAGCAATTGCGCCGGGCGCCAGAATACAGCCGTCGCCAGGAGCACAATGACACTGCCTAGGAGAATCCAGAGCGAGCGGTTGGGCCGCAGAAACGCCCGAAACAGAGAAGCTTTGAACGAGCGATTGATCAAAATCAACCCGATGTTCATCAGCACCAGAGAGGTGAAGACCAGCGCGCGCAAATCCGCCTCTGGCATTCCCATGCGCGACGCGCTGATCAAAACACCAGCCAGGATGGCGAGAACAATCAGACCTTGCAGGATCGCCCATAAAATTCGCTTCGGCAGCAACAACGGACTCGCGGGATCACGCGGCGGACGCTGCATCACGTCGTCCTCCTCCTTTTCGGCTTCAAACACCACCGAACACGCCGGGTCAATCACCATTTCGAGAAAGGCGATATGAATCGGCGTGAGCATCAGCGGCAGCCCCAGCAAAAGCGGCAGGAGCGCAAGACCGGCTATCGGGATATGCACAGCGATGATGTACTCAATCGCCTTGCGGAGATTATCGTAGATACGCCGCCCCAAGCGGATCGTTGTCACGATTGAGCCGAAATCATCGTCGAGCAGAACAATTGCGGAGGCTTCGCGCGCGACGTCAGTGCCGCGCCCGCCCATGGCAATACCGATGTGGGCGGCCTTGATTGCCGGCGCATCGTTTACCCCATCGCCGGTCATGGCAACGATCTCACCATTTGCTTTCAGACTCTGGACAATGCGAAGTTTTTGATTGGGCTGGATACGTGCGAATATCGATGTTGATTTTATGCGCAGGGCAAGACTATCTTCCGACATGGCGTCAATTTCTTCACCGGCCAGCACCTCCGTCGAGTCGAGCCCGGCCTTTAGGCCAATGGCGCGGGCCGTGGCCGGATAGTCTCCGGTAATCATCACCACCCGGATGCCTGCAGAACGGCATTCGGCGACGGCCACTGGCACATTGGCGCGTATGGGGTCGGCAAATCCAATCAGTCCCACATATTCAAACTCAAAACCGCGAGGCGTTTCCGGCAGGTCGTGTCGCTGCGCGGCATTCACGACGGTCGCCTTGGCGACCCCCAGCACGCGAACTCCATCATGCGCCAGTGCATCAACCTGTGCGCGAATTTTAACCAGGCGCTCAGGGGGCAGTTGACACAGCTCCGCTATGGCTTCGAGAGCGCCCTTGGCATAGACCGTACCGTTTGCATCGCCACCGCTGGACAGTATGTTCGCAACCGCGAACAAATCCGGCCGGAGACCATAAGCACGAATCAGGGTGCGATCGGCGAAGCTGGCCTTGCTCGCCCCCCCTTGCGCCTCCCAGAGCGCGTGCACGGCCATGTCCATCGGATCGGTGGGTTCGCGCGGACAAGCGAAAAGGGCCGCTTCCAGGATTTCTCGCGGCTTATCCGATAGCTTATTTTTTTCATCTTGATCCCAGCGCGTCCCCTCGCTGCATAGGGAAACGACCGTCATACGATTTTCGGTGAGCGTGCCGGTCTTGTCGGTGCATAATACCGTGGTGGCTCCCAGCGTCTCTATCGCTGACGCGCGCCGGGTGAGTACGCGGACCTGGGAAATACGCCACGCTCCCATCGCCATGAATACGGTCATGACGAGAGGGAACTCTTCTGGCAGCATGGACATGCCGATCGCGATGCCGCCCAGTATGGCCTCAAGCCAAGAGCCGCGCAGCAGCCCAAACAATAATACCGTTAGCGATCCTACGAGAGCGCCGATAAGGGCGAAGGTCCTCACAAACGAATGTATCTGGCGTTGTAAACGCGGTTGTTCCGTTTCGATGGCACCAAGGGCGCGTCCGATTTTGCCCATTTCACTGCGCATGCCGGTCGCGTGCACCCGAGCCTGTCCGGTACCGCGCACCACCAGCGTTCCCGCAAAGATATAGGGTAAGTCTTCACCGCCCGGCTTCGGCACGGCGCGCTGATCTGGAGTCTTTGCTGAGCCATCCTGAGCCAATTTGCGCACCGGCATGGATTCGCCGGTCAACAGCGATTCATCGAGCAACAGGTCTTGCGACCAGACCAGAGTGGAATCTGCCGCAATCCGGTCGCCCTCGGAAATAACGATCAGGTCGTCTCGCACCACCTCCCGGCCGGCAATGAGAATTCTCTTGCCGTCCCGGATGACCAGCGCCCGGGGACTTGCTAGATTTCGCAGTGCTTCCAATACTTTTTCACTGCGGGTCTCCTGAACAAGGGTGATCATTACCGAGAGGGATGCGAAAATAAGCAAGAGTATGGCTTCTATTCTGTCGCCCATTAAAAAATAGACGATACCTCCGCCTATTAGCAGCGCAAACATGGGTTGGCGCAGCACTTCGAACAAGATGCGCCAAAATCCCCGCTTGTCTGACCTAGGCAACTCATTGTATCCGTCCAGTTTCAGACGTTTTGCCGCCGCTGCACTACTCAGGCCGGTAATGGGTGCATGTTCTTTCATAGAGGGTTCCATATGCCACGGCTCTTTATGCGGCGACTAGGCGCTCGTTGCGCAAGTAATCGATGCAGCGGTCGATGACGGTCCGGTATTCCGGGTGCCGGTCAACAAGCTTGCCAAGGAACATGAGGCAGCGGCCGCTGACAAAAGCCCAGCCTCCGCCCGGCATATTGGGGCGCTGGATCTGCCAATCGCCCGGTTCGTTCCGCAACTGCTTGGTGGCCAGCCAGCGCAAAGCGGATTGAAGAGCTTGCAGGAAGTGAGGATGGTGTCCGTGGCGGTCGACTTCCTGTAAGGCCACGGCAGCCAGGCCGGTATCCCAGATGGGGGACACGCAGGTCTGGCAGTAAACGATATCATCCTTGACGACCAGTAAGCGGTCGATTGATGCCCGGGCGATCCGCCGCTGTTCATTGCCGGCAGGGAATCCTAAGTAATCCATGACTTCATAGGCGTTGACCTTGGCCGTGAAGGCAATATCCAGGCCAGAGAGTGTAGAGGCATCTGTTAGCATAGTTGATTTTCCTCTGCTTTCACTTTTGTTAGGGTTGTCGGTCGGCGCACAGAGGCGATTGTTAAAACTTTGCTGTCGGCGGCGAGCAAGCCTAGGCCAGACAGTAGGAAACGCACATAAAGCCGCTCGACTTAGCCATCGCTGCATGTCGGGGTATGGACGGTGGGAGCGCATTTTAAGCGCGACATGACCGCACTACCGCGAGAACGTAACCTGTGGTCGCGGTTGCAAACCGCTCCCACTATCCACATAGCCGACTAGTTTCGGGAAGTCATTTTTGGCTAAATCCTTATTGGACGGTAAACTCCGATGGCTAGGCCGACTGTGAACTGATGCTTAGGGCTGCACATCAGCTTCCCAGGAAACGCGCGCCGGGCACCATTGCCAGACGCCCAGCGTCACGATCCGGGTCAGCGCGGTTGGGAAACACATCGCGCGCCCGATGCTCACATCTCGGTTGATCAACTGATTGCTTTCCCCGCACCGCTTGAGGTAATCATCGCTTTTGATCTCATTCAGGTCGGCGTGCGGCATAAACAACGCCACCACGGGGATTGGCAGCACAGCCAGGGAAGAGTCATCCACCCACTCGGAACCGGAGCAATGCGTGGTGCCTTCAGTGGCATCGCGCGTGTCATCCTTGATCAGGGATTGGCTACAACCCGACAGAACCAACATAGTCGATAGGATTAGCAGACTCAGTTTGGCGTATAACGTGATATGTTTCATAAAAACCTCCGGCGGTTTATGCCGCAATCAGGACATTAAGCTAGAAAAATATCTTAGCCGCAATATTGGGCGCCGTCGGTAGGGTAACGTACATAAAGCCGTTGTTGGTGATAAGCGGCACCAAATGCCGATTAACTGTGTCTGAGAATATAAGCCCCTTACCTTTACACCAGCAGGTGATAACATGCTATATCAACGAGTACAACCCATCGATGTATCGACCGACGGCGATAAACACCGCTTGACTTCCGGTTCACAGCGCTTGTCCTGTAAAGCCAGAATAGCGCACAGAAGTCTCATGACCCTCCGTAAATGGCTTTCAGGTGTCTCGCGAATAACCCTGATCGGCACCTTGGCTATTGCCGGCTGTACCTCTGAACACTCGGAAGGGAAAGACAAACTATCGCAGCAAGAGAAAGGGCATGCCACGGCTAAATCTGTTCATAAGGAAGTGGGCGAGGCGTCTTGGTATGGACCGGGATTTCAAGGTCAGGAGACCGCCAATGGCGAGACCTTTGACCAAAAAGAGATGACGGCCGCCCATCCGAGTTTGCCGATGGGGACCAAGGCCACAGTGACCAACCTCGAGAATGACAAGAAGGTCGTTGTCAGAATCAATGACCGTGGGCCCTATGCCGAGGAACGCGTCATCGATCTCTCCCGCGCAGCCGCTAAAAAGCTTGGCATGAAAGAGGACGGCACCAGCCAGGTCAAGATTGAGACCAAATCTATCAAGAAGAAGGGATCCGCCGACCAATCCAGCAAAAAATAGGGTGCAAGATAAGACCTTCACCATGAACAGCTTCGACTTTAAAGCAATGGTTCCAATTTTCCATTGCTTGTAGTTTGCCATTAAATCATACGCTGAAACTTGCCCATCCCGACGCGCCTGGCGTTTGGGAATGATGGCGGAAAATTTTTATAGCCTTATCAGCTTACCAGTTATTGCAAAAAATCTGACGCCTCACCGGCAACAGCGTATAGTAGAGATTGTGAAAACTATCGTTTTTACAATCTCTTGCCCATGCTTTTTCCGCCAACAATACTTAGGCATCCCTAAAGCCGGCGCATAACCCCTCAAATATAGGCCAAAGCCTATATCCGCCCCTCATTCGGCATAACCGCCACTTTACCCGGTCTCATTCAGCTCGAAACAAACCGTCAGCTCGCTCATCGCCATAAAAGAAGGTAGAAAATGAATAAAGACCCACCTTTAGTTCTCAACCCTGCTCAAGACCATAGGATTAATCGAAAAGCCGCTACGTATGCAATTTTTGGCGATTTGCTGTTTATCGTACTTCCCTTGGTCGTGATTTCAATTGTTGACGTAAGTGTTGGCAGATCGCTATTCGCACTGATTGAAACTCCAGAATTATCATTTGGTGCGGCCGTACTATTTGGGCAAACCATTATTAAAGTTGTTTCTGGTTTCGCACATTCAAAACCATCTGGAGCGGAGCAACCTGTCTTTGTAATCGCGATGATTATTGTTTTTGGCTTGGTTCCGTCGTTGGTTGTACTGGCATTGCTCCTAAGCATAACCCCCATTCCTCATGGCCTACAGATAGCCCAAGCCTGCATTTTTGCCCAGGGAGTCATCGTATTCTTCACGTTCGGCGTGACTGGACATGCCCAATCTCTTCGCCATTAAAACCGGCAGTAAGATCACTCTGCAATCTTGCCTTCGACGTTTACAGACTTCGATAAGTACCTATGCAAATCCCAACCGGCTTCCTCCACAGCCTTACGATGTACCGAGGCATTGTCCATAACCACGATGGTCAATTTCTCAGGACTGCGCGAGCGCACGAAACCGTTCATCGACGCCATGATCTCCTGATGGGTGACCGAGCCGTCCACCGTGTGGAAATAGACTTCTAGCCCTCTAAATCCAACGATCACACGCCCCCATTTTACCCGGTTTTTTATGCACACCTGCTTCCATCGCCGATTTTGTGATGAAAAGCCTGAGCAATAAATCATCCTAACCGGACGCAGTCGTTATTGTAGTAAGCCCTCGATCGACCGACACTCCTCGTCCGTCAGTTCAAATTCGAAAATCGCCAGGTCTTCCCGTATATGTTGCTCGGAAGTGGTGCCGGTCAAAGGGATGACGCCGATTTGGGTCAAAAAACGGAAAAACACTTGCGCGCTGCTGCGGCCGTATTTGACGGTCAGAGATTTCACAATCTTATCCGCCAACACACCGGGATTGGCGGTCAGCGTCCAGAAGCTTTGATAGATGATGCCGTGCTGCCGGCAAAAATCGCGCAAGCTTCGATCATAATGGGTATCGGCATAGAAGCGGTTTTGCAACACCGCAGGTTTGACGGCGGCGGCATCGAATAAAAACGTGAGCGTTGCAAGATCGTAGCAATTGCTGATACCCAGTTGTTTGGCAACTCCGTCATCACAAGCCCGTTCCATCGCCTGCCAGACTTCCAACAATTGTTGCCGGTTTGCCAAGGGCGAATGCAATACGAGGCAATCCAGATAAGATGTTTGCAAATTTTTTAACGAGCATCGAATCGATTGCGCTACCTGATCACTCAGGCTGGCATTCGGGTCATAGGGAATTTTTTGCGGATCGTGACCGCCGAGCGGCGTGAACTTGGTTTGAAGATACAAGTCTTCACGCGCCACGATTCCGGCTTGACTGCACGCGGCGATCCCGTCGCCGACACCGACTTCGTGATAATGTTTGGGCTGACAGGCGGTATCGATACCGCGAAAACCCGCTCGGATAGCCGTTTCCACCAACGCGGCAGATTTTTCCTGCTTCCACGCCGTGCCGTAAATAATCCGTGGCATTCTGACCCCGAAGGGAGAGTGTAAAAAGTGGTCAGGATTCATAAATACTCCAGGACAAAACAAGGCGGGATTTCTGTGTTTGGGCTCCGGTCTCCTGCTCGCGATTTCCAGCTCGGCTTTTACTTTGGCAACCGAATCAAGTAAATGTTGGCGCATCCATTGATCAGATTGCTGCTTACGCTCAAGCGCAAGTAAAAGCGCTTCGCTCATTGCAACCTGTAACTCTTCGCCAGTATTTATAACACGACTTTTTTAAAATTTGCCGTCTTTGTGCTAAAGCACTAACATTTGCTACCGTTTTAATAGTTTGTGAAATTCTAATGCCCGGCTTACCGATTAAAGACTTCCCGCCCGAATTGCACCGCAGGCGCAAAGAGGAAGCGAAGCGCCACTATCTCGCCCTGACCCGCCAGGCCTTGGTGCTCTTGGAACAAGCTTTGTCGGCTCAGCCTCGAAAGACGGCCGAACTGCGGCCCAACCCGCTCAAACCCGCAACAGTTATCTCCTCCGCTGACATCATCCGTGAACTTTGTTTAATTGTTGACTAACGGCAACCATATTCTCTATTTGGGCAAGCCGTATTAAGCCGCATAACCGACGATACAAGACATTCGCCGGAATACGCTGAGCTATTCCACCTTGACATAACACTTCATTCCAAAATCAATTTAAAGCGCACATTATGCTTGCAACATCCATCATTACCCCAGTGTTCGTCCAATTCACCAGTATTTTTGGGTGGGCAATACCGCTTCTACTTTTAATTGCCTTCTTGAAAACACGTTTTGTGAAAGGTGTATTCGGTGAATTCCAGGTCAATTGGGCTGCCCGACGGTTTCTTGATAAAAATGTGTACCACTTGTTCAAAAACGTCACCCTGCCGACAAAGAACGGCACGACTCAGATTGATCATGTGATCGTATCCAAGTACGGCATCTTCGTGATCGAAACCAAGAACATGAAAGGCTGGATATTCGGCGATCCGAATCAGAAAACCTGGACGCAAACGATTTACCGACATACCAGCAAATTTCATAACCCGCTGCGTCAGAATCACACGCATATGCAAATACTGCAATCGGCGCTGGGACTTGATCCGAGCAAGATTTTTTCGCTGGTGGTTTTTGTCGGCGACAGCACCTTCAAAACATCCATGCCGGACAATGTGGTTTCTGGCCGCGGTTATATCCGTTTTATCAAAAACAAAAAACAAGTTGTTTTGAGCGATAGCGAAATTCGATCGATCTGCGAAAGGATTCAATCTGCCCGGTTAAAGCCTTCGCTCAAAACGCATATCCGTCATGTCAGATATGTTAAATCGATTGTCGACGGTAAAAAATGGAAAAATAATCAAACCTGCCCGAAATGCGGCAAAGCGATGGTACTGCGAACCACACGAAACGGCGATACCCCAGGCAAGACATTTATGGGATGCTCCGGATTCCCAAGATGCAGAACAATCAAGCCGATGGCATGAGCCTAAGGCTATTTTCTCTGTAATTAAGACCGCATAAAAACGACTAAAAATCAATAAGTAGCTTTACCAAGATCTAACGTAATAAAATTATGCTAAGATCAGAAAGGAACTGAGTTAATCCCTATTCTGGATGTTTTTTTCTATCAGAAGAGTGTATTTAGTTGGCGCCATTTAAAAATAGACGCATCATATTTTTATTAGGCGTGTAGTATTTTTTAGAACCCGAAAAAACCTGAGATAATCTAATGTATACAAAACTGATATTATCATTGTTCTTGGTATCGGCACTGCTGATGGCGACATCTACTTGGTTGTATGTAACCAATAATGGTAAAGGAAATAACTGCCAAGGAAATAGTTGCGGTGGGGTGTCCCATAGAGTACCGGAAATTTCAATAACAGGAGGGGCGAGTGCGATTGCTCTGTTAACTGGTGTTGTTCTATTAATGAAAGAAAGAAAGCGGTCTAGACATTCTTCCAAATCTGACGAATAGCTAAATCGACTGACACGCCCATTGTCGTCAGGAAATGGGCGAATATAGGCCAATCGATGGTGCGAAGCGGCCATCTCGATAATCTGCCCCTTACCCATCAATGCCAATCGATAGCGTTGCTCGCAGTAGCGCATAAACTCATCAACACGCTCGCAGCGAGGTGGAATATGCCTTCCTCCTACCGAGACATCGTGTTCAGGCTGGGAACGAAACTCTCCCAGCTCTATTCGAAAGCCACGATCTCCATTGTCAATCCAAAGCGTAGATTCCGGCACTTCACGGTAAAACTCACTGTGCAGCCAGCGCAAGAACTCGGCCGACGCCGGCTCCGGCAAATGCCCTTCCGCTTCTCGCCTTTGGCAGGTGAAGGGGTATACAATGATCGGTTTGCAGAGCGAACAAGGATGTAAATCAATCCGATGCCGGATTTCCAAATCAATAACGCAAAAATCACCTAGGAGCCGAGATGTTGACATGGTCCACCGTTTTCGAAACCAAACTTGAACTCATTGATACCCAGCACAAAACCTTATTCGAAATGGTCAGCGCGTTGACCAATGTCGCGCCCGCGGAACGCACCGAACAACGCCTCGATCAAATTCTTGATGCTTTATTTGATTATACGCAAGAGCATTTCGTCGATGAAGAAGTGCTCATGACGCATTACAAGCTGGACGAACAATATATGCGGCTGCAACACATGGAGCATAAATCGTTCATTTACGACATTACGCAAATGCGCAGTCGTGTCACCGATGCCGAAGACCTGTCGGAACAGTTTGACCGAGTGGCGCGTTTTGCCACGTCCTGGCTGGTTTACCACACGCTTCGGGTCGATTTGATGATTCCTAAGCAAATTGTATTGATAAGGCACGGCAAAACACCCGCCGAAGCGTTTGCAATGGTCAAACAGGGCGGATGCTCCCCGGAAGTATCGAAACTGGTCCTTGATGCGGTACTGCATTTATGGGACGAGGCCATGGAACGGGTGCATGCCCTGGAAGGACAATTAGCAAAGACAAATAGCCACACGGATGCCGCCCTACCCGTCAAGCCTAAATGACAACATTGAGTTGATAAGGCTGGCGTTTTTAAAACGCCAAAACACAAATTCGCTAGGGACCGGATTATCTGACAGGGCCTCCAAAGAATTGAGGATAGATTCAATCTAAAGGTTAAGCCAAAGACTGCCCCATAGGCGACAATGGGCTTTGTTCACCCTCCACGCTAAGCGATAAAAAGGGCGTTGCAAATTTCGGCACAGCAGAGGGTTTTCTGAACACCCACTCGCTGACCCAAGACAGTGCAGGATCATATAAATCCCTGTAAGCTTCCGGTTTTTCTTTCAGGACAACGGTTTTCAGCGGCGAAGCGGGTTCCGACATGAATTGGGCTATGCTCGCTAAACGCTGGCGAAGTTGGTTCGCATTACCCTGCGGCATCAGAAAATCATAGGAACGCTTACGCAATAAGGTGGAGCCTAGATAACTGGGATTAAGCCTCGCGAATTGATCATGCCGTAAATCGGCCAGCTTGGCGATCGTGGCGATTTCTTTGTCTGCCAGATAGTTCACGTCGAATTCATGGTCAATGCTGACCTTGACAAAATACGGCTCGTTTTTAATGGCAGGCAGTTCGATTCCATAGCCGGCTGGGCAGGCGAAGATTTTGGACAGCGCCAGCAAGCGCGGGACATAATCCTGCGTTTCTTCGGGTAACTGTAACGACCAGAAATCGGCCGGTAAACCTTCGGCCTGATTACGGCTGATCGCATTATCTACCGTGGCTTGTCCCGAATTATAAGCCGCCAAGGCAAGCAACCAATCCCCGTTAAAATGGTGATATAAACCGCTTAGGAAACGGATGGCCGCCTGGGTGGATTTTGGAATATCCAGCCGTTCGTCATAATCCGGTCTTTGCACCAGATTGTAATCCATGCCGGTGCTGGGAATGAATTGCCACAGCCCTTTCGCGCTTTTAGGTGACTCCGCCGTGGGCTGATAAGCGCTTTCAACAATAGGCAGCAATGCCAGCTCCAGCGGCAACCGATATTGACTGAGCTCTTCGACGATATGGTAAAGGTAGGGATGCGCGCGTTCGGCCACGCGATAAAGAAAATCAGGATTCCGGGTATAAGCCGCGATGAATTTATCGATGCGTTGATTAATCGCAGTTTGTTGACTTTGAGGTCCTGCCGGACTATCCCCTTTTTCGGGCAGGTTGCCTTTGCGCTGTTGTTGAGTATCCGCCTTGACCGCGGCCAGTTGCGACTCGGTGCAGGGCGTTGCCGTTTTTACAGGCTTACCCCTGCGAAGGAGTTTCGCTAAGGACGTTAGCACCTTATCGCTGTCGAGCCCGCTTGTTGATTCCCTTAACTCCCCGAGAGCCTTCTTCCGGAGAAAATCGGGGTGAGCCCCCCCGATTTCCCTTTGTCCCTTCAGTTTCAGTAAGGCCATTTTGTTATCCGTTTCGAGCGCGTTTCCTTGATGCGTCTTAACCGAAGGCGGCGTACACCCGCTATCCGTTGTTGCGGCAGTTTTCGCACCCAACAGTTTCCTGCCAAGCTCGGTATAGCGAGGCTGACCGAATTTCGCGCGGCCTAATTCGGTATAGTGTTGAACAGGTACGGTCGCTGTTTGCGGAGGATTGTTCGGGGTAGGTCTTGAAAAGCCCGGTATGCCGTCAGAGTCTTTACGTATTTTCATCATAGCCGGCGAAGATCGGGAGTGAATGACGGCATCCGTCAATCCGGAACGCGCGTCATTTGTCGGTCCCCGTGTATTTACCGCGATAGGACTTGG
This sequence comes from Methylomicrobium lacus LW14, assembly GCF_000527095.1. Taxonomy (NCBI): domain Bacteria; kingdom Pseudomonadati; phylum Pseudomonadota; class Gammaproteobacteria; order Methylococcales; family Methylococcaceae; genus Methylomicrobium; species Methylomicrobium lacus. The sequence continues at coordinate 1,516,591 of NZ_AZUN01000001.1, forward strand.
AATTTTCATTCCCGAACGAATTCGCGCCCACACATCGACCGCGCCGGCAGACGGCTTCTTTCCGGAATGGGCCTTGTGTTTGATTATTTTGGACGCTGTGGCGGCGCCGGCTTCGGGAACATGCGTGGCTAAGGAGATGCCGATCACAAGAGTGAAGATCCGCAGTAATAATCGCATAATCGTTACCCCCGACTCATAGACCCTGGCGGATATTGGCGGCTTGGGTCATTCACGGTCCAGGCAACCTGATACTCAGGTTGCTAGATCAAAAAGCGGCCATTGGCGAGGGTAATGCAAAAATATTTTCCCTTTGTGACTATTGTATCGGTAAAATAAAAAACACATAAGCTTTATTTAAGATTTTTTCCCAAGCAGGCCCCACTTTAGGTTATTGCCGAACACCTGCACAGCAAGATACGCCTCGTAACGCCGGCACAACGCCACCGTGACCAGGACAAGGCCATCCTGGCCAAACGGGTCGAGGTCTATGCGGCCGCCAAAGCCAAACACCCGGAGCGCTGGTCAAGAGACATCCGAAACTGGGATCCAGTCGGCGCCGTTACCCTCAACCCCGACAAGGCAACGCGAGAAAACTTGAAGACAGCCGCATGATTTTTGCGACAACTATCTTGAAAAACACCGCGGGCGCCGTCGTACAGGTAGGTTTCCGTATCGGTGGCCGTGCTGCATGCCATCGACGTGCGGCGGCATCGTAGGATACCTCAGTAGGATAAGCGCCTAACAAAAAGTTCACATGTATTGTTTTCTGGCGAACCCAACAAGCAAAGGACTGCTGACCGAGAAATACCTGTTGATTTATTGCTAAGGATTTCGTCAAAAACAACTTCCCTAAATGAAAGTGAATTAGCGGATAATAACACGCCATCGACAACGCAAATCCCAACAGGACATGATTGGTTACGAGCCTGCAATAGAAGTCAAAATGCAACGCCTTTTTGCGAGCCTATCCGAGAAAGATAGGCGCCGCTATGCCGGCATAGAAGCCGCCAAGCTGGGGCATGGCGGCATTGATTATATCGCCCGACTATTTGCCCTGGACCCCAAGACCATCCGCCGGGGCCAGTTGGAACTCGACGCGACCGATGACCCGGCAGCGGATCGGGTCCGAAAAAAAAGGTGGGGGCCGGAAAACGGCGCTTGAGCAATCGGCGCAGTTGGAGACTCACTTTCTCGACCTGTTGGCGGACTTCACCGCCGGCGACCCGATGCGCGAAGGCGTCTTGTGGACGAATCTGTCGTGTGGCGAAATCAGTCGGCGCTTGGGCGCGAAAGCGACGCCGGTCAGCCCGAACACGGTGCGCAAACTGTTGAAAAAACACAAATTAGGTCGGCGTAAAGCGCGCAAGAAAAAGGCGTTGGGGGCTCACCCTGACCGCAATGCCCAGTTCGAAAACATCGCCCGGCTCAAAGACGCGTATCTGAGCGCAGGCGATCCGGTGCTCAGCATCGATACCAAAAAGAAAGAACTGCTGGGCGATTTCGCCCGCGACGGTTACACCTACACGCAGGTGCCGGTCGACACCCTGGACCATGATTTTCCTAGCGTCGGCAACGGAAAATTGATCCCGCATGGGCTCTATGATTTAGCGCGGAACGAAGGCACGATACACCTCAACACCAGCCACGATACCAGCGAATTGTGCTGTGCCAGCATTGCCCAATGGTGGCAACGGCACGGCAACCGGCACTATCCCGAAGCGCGCAGGTTGCTCATCCTCTGCGATGGCGGCGGCAGTAATGCTGCCAATCGCCATGTGTTCAAGGAAGCGTTGCAGGCGCTGGCGACCCAATTGGGGCTGGAAATTCGCATTGCGCATTATCCGCCGTATTGCTCAAAACATAATCCGATTGAACATCGCCTGTTTCCGCACATCACCCGCGCCTGCCAAGGCATCGTCTTTCATTCGCTCGCCATTGCCAAGCAGTTCATGGAACAGGCAAGAACGTCCACCGGACTGAAGGTCACGGTGGAGGTGTTGGCGGGCGTTTATGAGACCGGGAAAAAATGTGCTACGGATTTCCTCGAAAACATCAGGATCGTTTTTGATAAACATCTTCCTCGTTGGAATTATCGGGCTTTTCCGTAGGAGCGTTTCGGGAAGTTATTTTTGAGCAAATCCTAAGCGCTTACCTCAGTGTCTGACCCCATTTTTTTTGTCTGCCAAAATGTCGGTCAGCGATGAAAACGTTGCCCGACAGAAACGACTATGTAAACGAATATTCTAATGTTTTTTATCGTGTGCAGGGGAGCTAAAAAACAAAAACTTTATTTTCCCATAGTGGGTGATAAAAAGAATCCAAGTTAATGAGTCATCAAAAATGTCAATATCATCAACACTTGGATACCAAATGTCATAAAAGTACTTATCCAAATCAAGAAGCTTAATTTTATCAATATTATTATATTGACTCCAGTTTATATATACATATTCTGGGATGGATATATTAAGAGAAATCAGGTTTTTCTTTAAAGAAAAATCAGAATCTTCAGCGCTAACCTCTTCTTGTATATTTGATAATGAGTTTAATGTGTTGACGAGCTGCAAGCCATTAATATCACTTTTAAGTGCTAATCTATTTGCAATTTCGACTTTTAATGCGGCAGATTCATTTTCAGTCAAATGATAAAAGCCTGGAAAAATTTGATCAGGACAACAGCTAACAAAGTTTTCAATTTTTATTTTATCCATATTAGTTCTCATAATCTTCAATAGATACTGCACCATTCCTACCGCCATTACCTTTTTTACCATTTGAATAATCCCACCAATTTATATGGAATTTTGATTCTGCATCCCCTTTAGCAACGCCATCGTGTGGCGGATCTAACCTATATCCTTTTTTAGCTGTTCCCGCTTGCGGACTTCCAAATTTTCCTGGTTCCCCTTTAGGTTGTTTTCCAACTTCTTTATGTACCTTAGCCAGAGCTTCTTTATGTGCGGACAAGGATGGTTTTGTAACTAGCTGTGTTATTTTTACTGTATCTGATGCCTTATCCGTCGCCTGACCAACCTGCCTAATCGTCCCCAGCGCAGGAACACCTGGCAGCAAACCAACCCCGTCAAGTACCGCATTTATCGCATTATCAATGCTCGGCTGCTGAAAAAAATTAAACAGGCTTTGTGCAAAAAAACCGACATCAACAAAGTCCCAAATCGTCCCGGTCGGATCGGTATAATGCACCGGATTGCCGTTGGCATAAGTATACACATTGGTGCCGCCGTCCAATCCGATCAAATCCGGCTGCAAATAGCGCCCAGTGCGTGGCGAGTAGTAGCGGGTGTGATTGTAATGCAGACCGGAGAAGCTGTCGTAATACTGGCCGGGATAGCGCAAGTTGAAGGTGACTTTGCCGCCGTCGCCGTCCGGGTCTTCCAGGGCCGGTGTGTCTCCGTAAGGTGCCAGAGGCCAGTGCCATACCGCTTTGTCGAGATCGCCGGAAGCTCTTCGCAAATAACGCGGGGTATTCGCGAAGTCGGTCTCGATGTAATACATCGCGGCCAGACTGCCGTCGCTGTGTTGGTCGATGACCGCCAGCGGGATGTCGCCGAGCCAGACGTAGTTGCGCGCCGAGCCGTTGCCGCTGCGTTCGTAAATCAAATGGTCGGCGGAGTCGTAAACGAAGCGGGTTTGACCGGCAGCGTTGCTTTTGTAAACCCGCCGCCGGGCGCCGTCGTACAGGTAGGTTTCCGTATCGGTGGCCGTGCTGCATGCCGTCAACGTGCGCGCGGCATCGTAGCGGTAACCGTAGCCGCCGTTGCCGGTCACAAAGCCGGACAGGTCGTAACCGTAATCGAAAGTACTGCCGGTGGGCGTGACAGTTTCACGCGACAAGCGGTTGTCGGAATAGCTCAGCGTGTTGCGGCGGAGTAGTGCACCGTTGCCGTCGTAGTTTTCCAGCCGGGTCAGGTTGCCGTTGTTGTCGTGCGCAAGCACGCTGTATTGCCGGCTTTTTACATTGGTTTGCTGTGCTAAATGATCGAGATCGTCATAGCCGAAATCGTACTCGCCATAGCCGGAGACCCGGCTGCGGACATCGTAGCGCACATTGTTTTTGTACACCAGCGTTTGGTCGGGCTTGAGCAGGCGGATGGCCGACAAGCGGCCGCCGGCATCACGGTCGCGCCAATAGCTAAGGCCGTTGCCGAACGTCAGGTTGCGCAGGCGGCCGAGCAGCGGTTGATAACGTATGTCGTAAGCCAGCGTTAGCACAGTATTGCCGAGCAGCGCCTTGACTTCGCGAATGCGGCCGTCATTGCCGTAGCCGTATTGCAGTGCGAGGCCTCCGGGATAGGTCAGAGCGTCCAGGCGGCTGTCGGGGCCGTAGCCGGCGGTGGTCGTCAGGCCGGCGTTGTCGATCCATTGAGCCGTGGCGACAATGTCGCCGCGGGCGTTGTATTGAAAATCATCGGTTACCGTCGCTGTCGCGTTTTGGCGGCTGCGGCGGCTGAGGCGGCCTGAGTAGTTGGCGGCATGGGACTCATCACCGGCAATTGGGGTATCCCAGATTTGCGTCAGTACCGTGCCGTCGGAATAATCGCTGCGCGTCAGCCGGTCGAGGGCATCGTAACTGCGGTTGGCGCGATTGCCGTCGCTATCTTGCCGGCCGGTTGCGTTGCCGGCCAAGTCGTAGTCCGCCTGACGGTTGCCGAAATCGGGCGAACTTTCTAGGCTGCGCTTGCTGATCTCGGTATTATTCAGAGCAGTAGCCAAACCCAAGGGATCGGTGACCTTGTCGACGCGGCCGGCGGCATCATAATCCAGGCTGAACAGTGGAATTTGCGGGCCTAATGCGCCGTCGGATACCACCGCCCGACTGCGGTCGCTGACCTGCTCGAGCGCGTCATAGGCGGTAAGTTCACAAATTTCTTCGCTTAGGCAACTACGTTCGAGCAAATTGTTGGCGTTGTAAGATAATGCCTTGCTCCAACTCCGGCTGCCATCCGCTTCCGTAGCGGACAGCCCTTTTTCGTCGAAGGTTTGCGTCCAGGTTTGTTGGACGTCGTCGCTTTGCGAAACCAGGGTTTGCAGGATTTTACCGCGGCTGTCGCGCTGGTATTCAACGGTTTCGGTGATGCCGTCGTGAACCCGGCTGACGGTCTTGACCGAGCCGGCCGGCGTGTAGGTGTAGCTTAATTGACTGTTGTCGGGCCGAGTCAGGGTTTTCAAGCGGCCGTCGGTGTAGTAATCGTAACTTGTCACGTCATTGCCGACCGAAACCGATTTAGGCTGGCGCAGTGCATTATAGGCCGTAACCGTGTGAACACCGTTAATGTCAACTTGCTCGGTAATCTGTCCGTGTTCGTTGGTGCTGATAACCTCCGTCGTCGTATGGTTCAACGCATCGGTGATTTTCCACAAATCGCCACTACTGCGATAGTCGGTCACCGTCGAGCCGTTTTCCAGGCGCGGGCCGGTTTTGACCGTCTGCAAGATTACCTGAGTGCTTGGATCATAGCTATAGCTGTAATCGGTCTGGTGGCAGGTCTTTGAGCCCGCAAAACAGCTATCGTTGACCAAGGCTTCCGTTGCGGGACGGACGATTTCCTTGACGAGGTGGCCGCGGTCGTTATATCGCCATTCCTTGGCGACTTCGCCCCGGATTTCCGATGTTTTCAGCGGAAAACGAGTGTCCCAGGTTCGGGTAGTAGTACGCGCTTCCTGAGTACCGTAGGCTTCGACTTCGGTCAACGGCAGGCCGCGCGAATCGTTGGTGAATTGAGTGACGTGGCCCAGAAAGTCGATTCGGGAGAGCAGGTCTCCGGATTTATTGTAGGTATAGCCTTCATAGTCGCTATCGCAGCCGTCGCAACGAGCGCTGACGGCGCTGGAGCGGAATATCTGATTACCGCTGGGATTAACATTCTTGAATGAGCGATAATTTACAAAAGACTTGTAATTTGCCGTATCAGTATCGGCAAATTGTTCAGTTAGTTTGTATTTTTCAGGAGAAGAGTATATGACATAGCTTCGGTTTTGAATAAGATTCTTGGCGTTATGCCCCGCTCGGGTAATTTTATAATAGGAGGGATTCTTATTGCTGTTGCAAGGCCAAGCGAATGCGGTACTAATGAGGGTCTGTCCAGCTTCTGTAACGGTTTTTAGATAAGTATTGTAATAGCTAACAATGCTACCGTTATAACTACAATCAAGCTCGGCCTCTTCATATGTTCTTACTAGTTGGGCGGCAGCCGGAACGGCTGCCGGGAAAGTCACAGTGTCTGGAGTAATCCATTTCAAGCTATAGGTATAGACCTGTCCCGCCGGGTCGGTCACTGAAGCGAGAATGCCTTTGTTGTACTGAAAAATCAACCGTCTGCCGCTGGGCATATGGATGACCTCGCTGACGACTTTCGAATTCGCGGCTTGGTAATTGACGCGATGCTCTATCCCGGAGCGATCAAAGCGTGCCACTAAGCGTTCTTTGGCATCATATGCTTCCCTTATGCCTGATTTGAAATGCATATATACCCAACGGTAGGTGGTTCCGTTGATGCTGCCATTTTTGATTAAGGTGTCACGTACATCTTTTGACCGAGGCTTCAAGGTTTCTCCAAACAGAGTACAAACTCCCATCGTACAAACCGAAATTGTACTTAGATTGCTGGAAGATCCACCGTAACCCAAATGATTGATCAGGCAACTCGAATAACTGTGTGTCCATTCAATACCCATGGCGGCTCGATAATCGCAGTCTTCCGCCATCACACGCTTAGGTGAAGCATTATAGCGGGCAAACTCCAAAGGAAATTGCCCTTCTCCGCGATAGTCGATTTCTTTCAGCAGTGTTGCGCCAAAATACGGCTCCGTTTGAAACTCCACTTGCGGCACCCGATATTTGTCGCTTTGCTCGATTTGCATTTGGCCGGGCAATTGCTCGTAAGGCAAACCCGGATCAGCGAAAACCAATGAGGTATATAGAAAAATTATAAAAGTAGTTAATCGAATCAGTGGCGCATGCCCCAATGAATACATTCCAATACCTTAATGTTATTAAGCCAACAATGATTAACGATGGACACAACCGGCATTCATACCTCCAGTTGAATCATCAATCTCATCCGATGACGATTGAGCGGAGTGAATACCTCACTTGAAATTAATAATTTTTCGATCTGTGCAAATAGCCGGCAAGGCATACTGCTGAAAAGATGACAACTTGCCCGCCTAGGCTCTGTTGACACACTATAATAGCTAGACCGGCGCCGTTCGGTTTCGCCGCACCACTCTCGATCTCAAAAAAAAACGACGTCAACCGGCCACCCGATGCAGCGCCGGATGCGCTGCGTTTATTCGGCCTTGCATTGATGTTAGGAGAACTCAGGCTTCTGGCTCCTGAACCTCGAGAACATTAACCCGCTTCAGCCACCAAACTGGGATAATCGGTGTAGCCCGTCTCCGGCCCCTTTAGCCCGTAGCCGTAGAACGTTTCGGTATGATAGGGATTGAGCGGCACATTCAGTTGCAGGCGGCGGGGCAAATCCGGATTGGAGATGAAGTCCTTGCCAAAAGCGACCGCGTCCGCCTCCCCTGCGGCGATCACCTGTTCGGCCGTTTCCCGGTTGAAGCCCTCGTTGGCGATCAAAACGCCGCCAAAGCGTTTTTTCAAGGCGGGACTGATGCGGTTTTCCCCCAGGGACTCGCGCGTAAAAATAAAGGCAATGCCCCGCCGGCCTAATTGCTCCGCCACGTAGCCAAAGGTGCTCAAGGGGTCCGAATCGCCCATCGAATGGGCATCGCCCCTGGGCGCGAGGTGAACCCCGACGCGGTCCGCTCCCCAGACCGAAATCGCGGCATCGGTGACTTCCAGCAGCAAGCGGGCACGGTTTTCTATCGGGCCGCCATAGCGGTCAGTGCGCTTGTTGGTGCTGTCTTGCAAAAACTGGTCGAGCAGGTAACCGTTGGCCCCATGCAGCTCGACGCCGTCGAAACCGGCCCGTTTGGCGTTTTCCGCGCCCTTGCGATAGGCTTCGACAATGCCGGGAATTTCGGCCGCGTCCAGGGCTCTCGGCGTCACGAATTCCCTAAGAGGCCGCAACAGGCTGACATGACCCAGCGGTGCAATCGCGCTCGGGGCGACGGGAAGTTCGCCGTTCAGGTAATCCGGATGGGAAACCCGGCCGACATGCCATAGCTGCAAAAACATCCGTCCGCCGGCGGCGTGTATGGCCCGGGTGACCTTGGACCAGCCCTCGACTTGAGCATCAGACCATATCCCCGGCGTGTCCGGATAACCGACGCCCTGCGCGGAAACACAGGTTGCTTCGCTTAAAATCAGTCCTGCACCCGCCCTTTGCGCGTAGTATTCGGACATCAGCGTGTTAGGGACTCTGCCGGCGCCGGCACGGCAGCGCGTCAGCGGCGCCATGATGATCCGGTTAGGGAGCGTAATCGCCCCAACAGTAATGGGTTCAAACAGATTGCTCATTTTGTCCTCTTGTTAATGACTGTCTTTAGCCTGCACGTCGATGCTTTTAACACATCGGCCTACGGCATTTTAGCTTGCAGGCCGGATTCAGGGAGCATTAGCCGACGATCACCAGCCAGTCGGTCAAATAAGTCATTTTGACCGCCAGGGTCTTTTGCAAGACTTTCAACATATCGCCGGGTTCCCTGATGCTCAGGCGTCCGTTGATTTTCATCGCGCGCAGCGAGTCGTCTTTAAACAGGATCATGCCGGAGCGGTAGCGGCGAATCTGATTGACGACGCTCTCCAGGGTTTCATTTTCGAACACCAGAAAACCATTGACCCAGGATGTCGAGAGCGCCGAATCCAACATTTTAGGTTGCCCAAGCGCGGTGGAATTCACCGAGACCGCCTGGCCGGCGTGCAACACGACAGGCTCCTTCCAGTGCCCGTTTTCGGACACTTCAACACGGCCGGAAAGCACTTTGATTTCGTCGCCGTCGCTTTTCCGATCCACCATAAAATGCGTACCCAACACTCGGGTCGTCGAATGATCGGCTTTGACGATGAACGGCCGGCCAGGATCAGGCTTGACATCGAAATACGCCTCGCCTTTCAACAACTCCACCCAGCGCTGCGTCCCGTCCATGCTGAGCGCAACCGCGCTGTCGGTATTCAGCATCATGGTGGAACCGTCTTCCAGGCGCACCGACTTACGCTCGCCCAACGCCGTGGTATAGTCGGCTTTAATCAGCACCCGGAATTGCCCGGTAAACGACACCGTCAGCACCAAACAGGCCGCCAGCGCCAGGAACATTTTCGAGCAAATGAAGCGTTTTTTGTGGGACCGAGGAGCGATGCCATGCTTTTGGGCGCTTGCGGTCAATCCCTTCAAGAAATCGGCGTCGCCCCATAGGGCGCTGATTTCATCAAATGCCTTGCGGTGCGCATCGCTCTGTTCGAGCCATTGGACAAAAGACGCCTCATCCTGCCGGCTCACGTTGGCGGCACGCAAACGAACAAACCATGCCGCGGCTTGTTCATCTACGTTGTTGTCAAAATCGGATTCCAAAGCATTTTTCCAATTGGCTAATTAAGATAATTATAGGCCTTTCGCCCATCGAATTTCGGTCAGTTGAATCATCTCCCCAATCCTCGGCAAGCGTTGCAAACAGAGTTCCACGCCCTGTCCCCCCTCGGTTGGCAGGATTTACCTTGCATTTTACCGAATGGCATGGTTATTTACCCGATTTTGTGCGGATTCGTCCGCGGCCTGCGGGCTTAACACCAGTTTGTGTTCCGGCTTTCCGCCCGCAAAGGCCAGCGGCAAACCGGTCACCCAGAACGCCTGCTGATCGCTGTAATAATCCGATAACGGATGGCCGGATTGCCCGCCCGGCATATGCAGTATGCCGTCCTCAAAATGGCCCGGCGAAACCACCAGCCTTTCGCTGGCGCCAAAATCGGGTCCTGTGACCCGCACGCAATAGCCTCCGCAACCGGCCACCGGCTGGTGCGGCATATCCAGCGCCGCAGACAACAAGGGTAAGGCCTTCGAAAAGGGATGCGCATGGCCGACGATATTTTGCCTGCCCCAGGTCAATTCCGGCCATGCCGCGCCGGGATTCCGCGCCATGACCTTGGCAGCGCTCTTTTCCAATTGCATCAGGATGAAACGGTTCCAGTTTTGATGGAGCCCTGTATCCGGCAACAACGCTGCCGGCTTCGCGTCCAGCAAGGACTGCAAAGGCGTATCGGCATAATTCCACGCATAAACGAAGTCTTTGTCCGCCTGTTTACAGGCCGATAGAAACGGCGTAAACACCGCATCGATCAATTGCTTGCGAAACTCGATCAAGACCGGGAAGCCCAGGCTTGCGGTGTCGGCCCTGCCGTTCCAGCTCAATAAATAATCGCGCAAGCCGGTCAATTCCGGTTTTTGCGCCAACACCTCAGGCGTCAGTATTTGCAAGGCCAATTGCTGGTAATAACCATAAAATTCGCTTTCGGTATCCTGCTGCAGGTTAAACAGCGACCATTCGTTATGCCGTGCCGCCTGCTTGAGTTTCTGGTTAATCCGGTAAGCGCGATAGCCGTTCACGAACTGATGTCCGATCACGTAGGGAAAATCGGCCGCAAATCGGCGTTCGTTGGCGGTCACCAAAAAGCCTTCCGGCGGGTCGATGATGCGCGGCAAAGCGGCGGGGTCGACATAACCCTGCCAACCGGTCTTGCCATCCGCCCAAGATAGGCTGACCGAGCCGTCGCCGCCGAAGCGTTTGGGGATTTTTCCGGTCACCGTCCAGGCAATGTGGCCCTTTTCATCGGCCAGCAGCACGTTTAATTGCGGCCCGCCGGCCCGATTGGCGATAGCCAGCGACTGCGACAACGTTTGGCTCTGTTCCAGTTCCAGAATATCGACATTGACGGCATCCGGATCCAGGGCAACCCAATGGATTGCCACCGGCTGCCCCTGGAGAGGCTTGAGAGCGACAGGTCCCCATACGGTTTCCCTGACCGCCACCGCCTTGGAGGCGCCGCCCTTGATTTTGATCACTTCCTGCCGCTGATCGAATGGTTGCCAGCGATCGCCGACGCGGTACTGCCCCGCGTCATCCGGATTGATCTCCAGTTTGACCAAGTCCAGAAAATCGCCCGCCAGATTGGTCATTCCCCAAGCCACATGCTGGTTACTGCCCGCTATCAGAAAAGGGGTTCCGGGCAGGTTCAGGCCTGCCGCCCGCACATCGGGATAATTGAGTTCGACCCGATACCAGATATTCGGCACACTAATCCCGAGATGCATATCGTTGGCCAATATCGCCCGGCCATCCGCGGTTTTGCTGCCGCTGACGGCCCAGGCATTCGAACCTGCCAAGGTTTCTCCTCGGGAGGCATCCGCCAACCGGGAGAACCCCCCCATGCGTCCTGCCAGCAGCGTCTGCATCACATTGACCGGCACAGGCTGCGCCGGCCTCAGCGATTTCGTGCGATTCATCAGCTGATCGGTAAAGCGATCGGTATCCGGGGTCAGAAACGCCACGGCATCGGCGGGCAGCGTGTGCTCCATCACGCTCAGCATGCGCTCGCCCTCTTCAACCCAGGCAGTCAAATTTTCGAACATTCCGAACACCACCAGCAAACTGTCTTCCGCCTGCCAAGGCTCCGGCGCGTAATCCAGAACCTTAAACTCAAAAGGCAAGGTCGGATTTTGTGCAAGATAGCCGTTAACGCCCTCGGCATAAGCTTGCAAATACTGGCGGTGGAGCGGCGGCAACCGGGGCAAAATTTGCTTGGCCTTCTGATTGAAACCGTAAGTCCGCGCCTGGACGTCGCTGTTCACCGCCATGTCGCCGAAAATCTCCGCCAGCCGTCCGGCGTTCTTGCGCCGCATCAAATCCATTTGAAACAGGCGGTCGCGGGCGGCAACGTAACCCAATATCCTGGCCGCATCGACCCGGCTGCCGGCGGTAATCTTTGGAATACCGTGCGCGTCGGTATCGATACTGGCCGGAGCCGCAAGGCTTGCCAATGGGATGTCGCCGTCCAGAGGCGGCAGCGATTGCAATAACCACCCATATCCCACGCCGGCCGCAGATGCGATCATCCCGATCGCGCCTAACCCCGCATAGAGCCATGATTTTTTAAGCTTTGGCATGTTTGATTCCGATCATCAAGAGGCTATCGTTTCCGCAGCGGCCAAATCCGGCCGTTCCGAATGCGCGGCCTGCAGCCGCCTATCGGCCACCGGCGATTCGACCGCGGTAATCCGGCCTTCATCCAGCTTGATGCAACGATCCGCCAAATGAAAATATTTATCGTCATGCGTAATCGCCAGCACCGTCTTGCCGCGCGCCTTCAGCGCCGGCAATAATTCGGTGTAGAACAAATGCTTGAATTCAGGATCCTGATCGGCCGCCCATTCGTCGAATACATAAAACGGCCTATCCTCCAGATAGGCCGCCAGCAGCGCCAGCCGTTTACGCTGACCTTGGGACAAACTCACCGAAGAGAAGCGGCCATTCACGATATCCACCTTATGATGCAGATGCAGGCGCTGCAAATAATCCTCTATCGCGGCCCGATTGTTCTCGAAATCAACGCCATAGAGCTCGTCGAACAAATAAAAGTCCGAAAAGATCACTGAAAAATGCTGCTGGTAGGCATCGCGGCTGCCTGCATCGACGGGGCAGCCGTTCCAGTGGATCGTGCCTTGCTCGGGATGATAAAGCCCGATCAGCAGCATGGCCAAGGTGGTCTTGCCGCTGCCGTTGCCGCCGATTAAAAATACCAGCTCGCCCGGATGGAATTCCAGGTCGATGGGGCCCAGGGTAAAGTTACGGTTCTCCTTTTCCCGATGGAAACTATGAGTCACCCCATGCAGGGTCAACGCCTTGAAATGGCGCTGAGCCGAGAATTTGGCCAAGCGTTGCGCTGAATTTTTCCCTCTCAATGTGTCGTCTAATTGAAGCACCTTATTCAAGGAGACTTTAGCGCGGCTGAACACCGGCAAGCTGCTGGTCAAAAGCGTGAGGGGCGACATCATGAATAAAAATACCAAGAGGTAACCACTAACGACTTCCGGGGTAAGCGCTTGCCAAACCGGAAACACATACAATATCGCGGCAATGGTCAGATAGTACAGGAACTGTATCCACTGATTGATCCATAAATAAGCCACGGCGGCCCGGAAAGAATAACGGCGATAGGCCTCTTCGTTCACCGCCAGAGACTGGGAAACAAAGGCCTCACTTCGCCGGCGATGAAGTTTTAATTCGCGAACGCCTTCGGTCAATGCAGAAAAGCCCCGGCTGAGGCTATCGTATTCGTCCCGCGCTCTCCGGAGGGATCGCATCGGCACGTGATTGAATAAATGGAAAGTCATGACGCCGAACAGGATCACGCCGGCCAAAACACCGGCCAATTGCCAGGACAGCCAGCTCAAATAAGCCATACAGCCCGCCACAATCGCGAAATTGATGCAGAGCACCGGAAAAAGCTCACTGGCATTTGCGATGGCGCTTACGTCCTCGGTCAAATGGCTCAGCAATACGGATTTGCCCATCTTCTGCAAATTCGGATAGGGAGCATTCAAGATCAAACGACTGACGTGCAGCCGCAAATCACGAACCAGTTTTGTGCTGAATCGGCTCAACAAATAATGCGAAGCAAATCGGCAAACCAATACGATAGAGGCTAAAACGGCAAACCATGCGGTAGGTGTCATGCCGGCAAACCGCCAGAAAGCCAGAGACTGATCCAGTCGTCCTGCCAAACTGGCATTGATGAATGCAATCAATGCCGCATTGCTTAAGCCGCTGATAATGCCTGTCAGCAAGACACCAGTAATCGTTATCCAAGATGAGCGCCATAAAAATAACAGCATATTGACTCCATTATGCAGTTAAGCCGATTGAAAGATGAACAACGGTGGGGATCACTCTGAAGACGTCTTGCCCCGTAAATCACCTCAGCTCAAAAAACGGATCAGCGCCGCCAAGGGTACGGTAGCGGCTAAAATGGTGACTCACCCTTTCGTTTTCGAGCCGTAGAATCGGGTCTGTTTAATTAATCTATGTTATTTAACGCGGCGCTTTTGTGTCATTACGCCTATTTTTTTGCGCCCTATCCCCCTCTGCCTTAAGGCTAAGCCCCTGAAATATTTCATACAAACGAGTTGGCTTAGAAATTGCTGTACCAAGTAAGCATGTTAGGTATTTACTCTACATTTATTTAATATATAAGCGTTTATTAATGCTTAAATAATTATTAAATACAGGAGTAGCCCGATCAGTCTTTTCTCGTGAAGCGCAGTAACTAAAGCGATAAAGTCATGCGGAATATACCGATATAGCCAGCATTTACAGTAGAGCTTGGCACGATCTTCCAAACATACATGCTAATCAGCTTACCATTACAACAACAGGGAACTCAGCGTGAATCTTGAAGCGATTTATCTCAATCATCAATCCGAACTGCGGCTCCATCTGGCGCGGATCGTCGACTGCCCCGATATCGCCTCCGAATTGGTCCAAGAATGCTTCATCATCTTTTCGAAGGAAATCCAAAAACAGGTGATCGAGCATCCACGCGGTTTTTTATTTCGCACCGCCAGAAATCTCGCTTACGATCACATCAAGCACCGCAAAGTCACCGAAAAGCACCTCAACACGACCGATCCGACCCTGCTTCCAAACGAAGAAGCGCCTTCAGCAGAACACATGGCGGTAATAGACGAAAAGCTGACGATCTTTTCGTCTATTGTCGACGAACTTCCCGCCCGCGCTAGAGAAGCTTTTGTTTTGAACCGGGTTTACGGCATGACCTACGCGGAAATCGCCAAAGAACTGAACATTTCCGACAGCGCTGTGGAAAAACTCTTAGCCAGAGCTTTGTTGCATTGCCGCCAACAATTCAAAAGCCGGCGGTCGGATTTAATCGGAGACTGAGGAAGATTAAGGCGTGACTCGTCTCCCCAAAGAAGTCTGCAACACCGTATCAATACACCGACCTATCTTCCCTCATCATCTGAACAATGGAGAACACCATGGCCTGGGACCAAGAAGAGGACACCGCCATTTATCAAGTCGTCGTCAATCACGAAGAACAATATTCGATCTGGCCGGAATACAAGGACATCCCCGGCGGCTGGCGCGCCGTCGGACCCAAGGGGCTGAAACAGGAATGTCTGGATTACATCAAGGAAGTGTGGACCGATATGCGTCCATTGAGTCTGCGGCAACATATGCAGCAGGCGGGCTTGGGCTAGCGCGTTAACTCTCTGCTGCGAACCAGATCAGGAAATTTAATCAACCAGGTGCGGATACATGGAAGTGCCCACCGACTTCTTTTAGCATTAACAACCTCGAACGGCTCTAATCATAAGTCGACTACAGCCGTCCGAGGACAATGTATTCTCAGCGAGCCGCTAAGCCGGACTCCTGCCGAGGATAAGGATGCAAAACCAGCACCCGATCGGACCATAAACCCGGCAATTCATCCAAAATCTGTTTCCTTTCCCCAGCGGTCAGTCCTAATATAAACATCAATTCCTCCACAGACTGCCTTCCGTCTGCGGCTTGTAAGATTTTATAGCAAGCCTCCGACAGCGGATAACGCCGCGAAGTATCGTAATTCCAAAGCAAAAAATGACTGAAATCACGCTCGGCATGACTGACGTAACGATCCTCCCGATTTAAAACCGCCGCTTTCGGCAGCGTTACGATCAGCCTGGACAACGACTCGCTCCCCCACGCTTTCTTCGTCACCAAATAATCGCCGACCACCAGATAATCCAAACCGGAGGTCAAATAACAAACAACAGCGTCGTCGACACTGTCGACAATCGGCTCTGCATTATTGTTGAATGAAGTATTCAGCAGAATCGGAATCCCGGTCTTGCTGCCGAAAGCCTCGATCAGTTCCCAATAACGTGGGTTATCGGCCTCATTGACCGTCTGCAGCCGGGCGCTGCCGTCGACATGGGTAATCGCCGGCAGCTGCTCCCGCCATTCCGGCTTTACATTCAATACGAATGACATGAACGGAAAGTCTTCTTGTTTCCCCGGCACTTCGAAAAAATCGCGGACCCGTTCAGCCAGAACCGACGGCGCGAACGGCCGATAGCCCTCCCGCATCTTGATCATCGCGTTGATGGTTTCCTTATGCGACGCGACGCGCGGATCGGCGATGATACTGCGGTTACCCAAGGCTCTGGGACCGAATTCGGAACGGCCTTGCACCCAACCCACAACGGCACCGTCGATGATCAAATCGGAAACCTGCTCGGAGCGATCGGCCATTTTTTCGACACTCACAAACCCTTGCCAAACCGCTAATGTAGCGGCCACTTTATCGTCGTTGATCGGCGTCCCCCAATAGGCATGGGTGACTTTTTTAAACGGCAGATCGGGTTGTAACTGGTGGGCAACATAGGCGGCCGCACCGTAAGCGCAACCGGAGTCGCCGGCAAACGACGGCACGAAGACTTCTTCGAACAACCCTGAATAAAGTATTTTACCGTTCATGCTGCTATTTTGGCCGACGCCGCCGCTGATCACCAATCGGGTATGCCCGGTCAGCTTTTGATAATGGCGGAGCACATGAAAGACGATACTCTCAAGGGCCTCTTGTAATGCCGCCGCAATGTCCCTATGCACTTGCGTGAACGCTTCGCCGCGTCCGCGTGGCTGCAATATCTCGTACATCTCCAAAATACGGCCGGCATGAATGCAATAATCACCCTCAGGTAACAACTCGTAAAACCGGCTCAGAGTCTCTCGATAAACGGCCGGATTGCCGTAGGGCGCCAAACCCATGACTTTATATTCGTCGAAATCCTTATAGCCTAAGAACGCAATGACCTTCAGGTAAAAATGTCCCAGCGAATCGGCGACGGACTTGGTTTTGAGTATGTTGAAATCCTTGCCGTTTGCATCGATAACGATGGAAGACACATCATCGCCTTCGCCGTCTATCGTCAATATCAATGACTGATTAAATCCTGACAAATAATAAGAACTTGCGGCATGAGCCAAATGATGATTAACAAAACGGAATTTATCCCGATCGACTAAGATGCCTAACTCTTTTTCAAAAAGAAACTGGTATAAATGCTTAATATCTGAGAAAAAGCTTAGACCCGAGGCAGATAAACCAAACTCTTTCAGCTTTGCGTTTAGAAAACTTTCGCTGGCATAAATGGCGATAGCGTCCAAATCCGCCAGCGTTTTATGGGTAGTCTCCAAACAAAAATTTGTCGCGGACGAACAGAATTTGTTGGTATGTTTAATACGACTCAGCCGTTCTTCTTCAATCGCACAAACCGCTTCGTTATTTTTCAAAAAAACGGCCGATGAATCGTGCCCTAGCCCTGTGCTAGGAAGCATAGCCATTGAGAATATAGAATCAATTCCACCCGTCACGCCCAAAACAACCATTAATCCCCCATACACTCAAAAAAGATAACCTCTAAAAATTTAGAGCCTATAACCCATAGAAAAATCACATGAAACACACAAACAAATTGTTGATATCAATAAACCGTCTGTAGCAGATGTATAAATGCTACAGACTTCTGCATTAACTCTTAAAATATTGAAGCCTTTTTTTCCCTTCAATAAGCCATGAAGATGCTTCAAAAAGAGGAGGATAATACCAGCGAATACCTTCGGGAGGATTCCATCTTGTTTTACGAGAATCGTCCCAGAAAAAAACGATTGCACTTGTAAAGTCGTCAGTCTCGACACCATGCCACCAGTAGATGGGAAAAAACAGCATCTCACCGGCATGAACCTCACATTCGTAATATCGGGCATTTCGATACAGTGGAAAGCTGTTCAAATCAACCGGTTCGCCCTCGATTTTGCTAAAGTTGAATTTTTGATAAAGATACGGCGTTTGATCCGGAGCAAATAACTTTACGCGCTTACGGCCTGAAACCACGCACAACAACGCTTTTCCGTAAGGGTGAAAATGAATTTGAGAGTGGACCTGGCTGCCAATATAGCAAACAGTATCGATTTTCTCAGACTCGATATATTGGGGGACAATATAATCATCAACAATTTCCGGAAATAGCTTTTTGACATCCTGTCCGCCCAAATAAACCCTTTCGTTTCCAACAGCTTTATTACTGACTATCTCCAAATAATCCATCAATTTCATTTCTTCTCTACGCGCTGCAATATAGGCACCATTACGCATGCGCCTGACCGTAACCAAACGGTCGCCCGCAATCGAGTTAAAATAAGGTATTGTCCACTGTGAGCAAGCATTCCATTCTGAAACAACGCCGCTGATCAAGACCGGCTTTCCGGGATCGGCATAAAGCTTTTTGAATATTTCCGCCGATGGAGCATGTACACGCTCCACCGGCAACGGCAACTCTCTGTTCGAATTCATTTATCTTACCTTTTAAATATCACGATCTTAGGTATTACATCGGCATTACAGCGTGCATCCAATACTAAAACAGGCTCTACTTATCTATAAATTCTTCTCGATAAATTCGCGATCTTCTTATGCCGCCATCGCACAATTCCTGTTCCAAATAATAAAACGCACGCCAACCCCGAAAGACACACCAACACTCGCCCCGCCATCCCGAACGCCTGTCCGGAATGCAGCGGCCATTGCCAATGCGTTAGCACTTCGCCTGCCGTGCCTGCGGTCGGATCGTCCACATCCAGAATCTTGCCGCTGTAGCGGTCAATCACGACACAACGCCGATGTATCAGGCTGCCGATTTGTTCGACATCGTTCTTGCACACGGTAAAGGTCGACGTCGGTTGCGTGGCTCCATAGATGAAATGGGTTCTTCCACTGGGATACAACCGGTCAGCGATCGCCACCGCATCGGCCATCCCCAACGAGGGCATAGATTCAACGGGAGTGGATTGAAACCAGTAGCGATAGGTTGCCGGCGAAAACAGCTCGACTACCGGTACCACATATTTCGGTTCGGTGATGTAAATACCGGAAAACAACACCGGCAACAGCACCACAGCCGAATAAACGCCGAAGGTTTTGTGCAAATCGAACGTCAAGCGCTCGGCGCTGGCCTTGAGTTTGATCGTCAACGCCTGCCGCCATTTTCCGGTTAACGGCCACCAGACGATCAGCCCGGTCAGCATCGAGAGGATGGACAATACACCGATGAGACTGACGATCAATTCGCCGGAGTCACCCAGAAACAGCGAATAGTGCAGGGAAAAAACAAAGTCGACGAAAGTTTCCGGGAATGTTTCTCCCGACGTCCAGCGCAAGCGTTTGCCGATAAACTTGGCCCTGTATGGATCGACAGCGGTTTCCCAAAACTCGGTCGCGCCGCCCGTTATCGGCACCGCATAACGTAGCCTAAAGGCGGCTTTAGCGTTGCGCGGATAGACGGCAAAGGCTTGCTGGGCATCGCTCGGCATCGCAGCGGTACTGGCCGCGATGATTTCCGCAAGCGGCCGATACGCCGACGGCTCGGCCGGCGGCGCGACGGTCATGAGCTCCGGCGCCAGCCATTCGTCGATCTCGTCATGAAATACCAGGATGCTGCCGGTCAGGCCGATCACGGCAAGATAGGCCCCGAACAACAATCCTAGCCAAAGATGGACCTTCAGCCAGAGTTTACGGCGGCGCTTTCGCCGGGCTAAGTGCATGTTATCGAGCGTTGCCAATTGCTGAACAGTGATACTCATCCGGCACCCGCTAGAAGCGATACTCAATGCCGCCGTAGACAGTACGGGTCGCGCCGGGATGAAATTGCGCCTGGTCCATGCCCCCCGCGTCCCCCATCGTCCAGAGGGTTGCCGCGTAATGCTGATCGGTCAAGTTGCGCCCGTCTATGAACAGTTTCCAATGTTTGCCGTCATCCCAACCGATCCGGGCGCCGAGCAAGGCATAAGGTTTTGCGGCCAGCGTATTTTTGTAATCGACCCAGTTGGAGCCGACCAGCCGGGCATTGGGGCCGATGTAGAATCCGCTCGGATGCTGATACAATGCCTCGACAAAAGCCACGTGCTCCGGTATGCCGGGAATACGGTTGCTGCCTAACACCGGATCGTTGTCGAAGGCGAAGTTGTTCCAGGTATAGTTGCCGCGCAGACGGATTTGGTCGCCGTTGGCGATCGCGTCAATCGGCAGAGAGGTCTCCAAACCCAGTTCGACGCCGGAATGCAGGGTCGTGCTGTTTGCGTTTGTCGCTGCAAAAACCGTGGGATCAATAGGATTTGCAATAATCAAATATTCGTTGTTCACCCAGGCGTGGTAATAAGCCAGATCCCACTTCAAATAATCCGTTTGCCCGCGCGTGCCGACTTCGACCGTGCTGCCTGTTTGCAAATCCTTGGCGGGAAACAGATCGGCTAAGTTCGTCAATGGAGGGGGTTCCGAACTGCGGCTGACATTGCCGTAAATCTGTGCCTCACGGGTTGCCTGCCAAGTAAAGCCGAGCTTGGGGTTGGCGCTAAAATAATCCTGATCGGCTTGATTGGTCGTTCCGGCAGCTTCGGGGAGGGCGCCCTCGTAACGTTCATAATTAACATTCCGCCAATTCAGCTGCACACCGGCGATCAAGGTAAACCGGTCGGTCAGACGGAGTTGATCTTCCAAATACCCCTCGACATTCAGCCAACGGTCGCGCTCGGCGTTTTTTAACGGGCCTCGCCGACGATCCGGCAAAGTCTCATAGTTGTAATCGTTGATGAACTGCCATTGGGTCAGGCCGCCCCATACCACCCTGTTATCCAGGCCGAGCAGTTTGCTGTTGATCTCATGCCGCCAGTTGAAGCCGGTGTCCTGCCACCTGTCCTGGTTATAGCCGAAGGTATAGTCATAGGCATAATGCTTGTCCTGGTAATAGGCCCCCACATCGAACTTGTCGCCGCCATCCAGGAGGATCGAGTGCTTCAGGTCGACGCGGTACATGGGAAAGCCGCTCGGGAGCGCGAAGCCGTTGTCGTTCTGCTTCGGGTTGTCTTCAACCTTCTTTTGGGTCAGCGGCTCCGTCGACAAAAAATTATGGTTCTGAATATCGAAAAACAAACGCGTTTCTTGCCTGTCGTTCCAGCGATAGCCGACGTTGCCGTGACCGTAGAACTGTTCCTGCTTGTTGTTTTCCCGTGTGGTATCGGTGCTCAGGTAGGCAAACGAGCCGTAGACATCAAAGCCATTGTCGAACACCTTGCCAAAACTCAGGGTCGGATTGACAAAATCGTAGGTCCCCCATTTCATCCCCAAGCGCACGCCCTCGGCGGTGTAACCGGTCGGCGTGATCAGGTTGATCGCTCCGCCGAGATTGCTGCCGCCGTATTCCAGCGCACTGGCGCCTCGGTAGACATCGACATGATCGAGCGCGAACAAATTGACCGATTCGGTATCCGAGGAGCCGTCTGCGCTGGTGAATGGCATGCCGTTGCGAAGCAATTTGATGCCACGAATCGGCGAGATGATCGAATTGGCGTCAGAACCGCGGATTGAAATCCGCGACCCGCCCGTGACTCCTGCTTGAGAATCCGCAACATAGACGCCGGGCGCGTTGACAAAGACATCGTTGACCGTCAGCGGCGCGCCTTCATAAATTCTCTCGGCATCGATCACGCTCGTCCCGCCGGGAACCTGATTCAATTTGACGCGTGACTCGTCGATCGAGGGAGTGGTCAGGCTGGGGCTATCGGCCGACACAGAACCCACCACCGTCATCGGCTTCAACGTAATCGTATTATCGGTGCTGATTTCCTTAGGCGCCTCAGCCAACGCGATCGCATCCGCATCTACATATCGATAAGTGATGTTGGTTCCCCCCAAAAGCTTTTGCAAAGCCTGTTCCGGCGTATAGTCGCCGGATACGGATGCGGCTTTATGACCGGAGACCAACGCTTGCGCATAGCTCAGTTGAACGCCGGTCGTTTCGGAGTAATTCAACAATGCCGATGCCAAGTTGTTGGCTGGAATATTGAAATGAATTTTCTTGGCCTTATCGGCCGCCAGCGACGTTCCCACTTGGCCAAGCGTTAATGCCAATACACCGCCGACCAAACAATTCTTGAGGGTATGGTTCGCTTCAAAACGGTCTTTCAACGCAGTTCCTCGCTTGCTAGTTTTTTTTCTCATGATTTCTTCAATTTTTTTAGATGGCGAAAGGGAATTTTTTGATGTGATTATCAGGAAGAGGATTTCCCCCTCTTTTTTCCCCACCTCAAACCAAAGTTTTCCTAGAACCGATCCGCATAGTCCGGCTTCCGGATAAAGCCGCTTCTAACCCAATACGCTTGATAACGCGCCAGATCGTTGCCATCCATCGGGGCGCATTCCACACCTAAGGCCGACAATGCGGCATGCGTCGCCGAGCTGTCGTATTGCATGACATCACCCTCCGGTAGTTGCGTGTCGCCTGCCTGGAGCTGTTCGGCAAACGACGGCAACAGCGACGCCAAGGCAAAGTCTTCCGGCCTGGTCCGCCCGGTCTCCAGTACTTTCTCCAGCCAGTTGCGGTACGGGATGCGTTGCACCTCGTAACCCAGGTCTGCAAAGCCATCCAGCCATTGATCGGAATAAGGCGGCTCGGGATGATTCAAATGAAAAATATTGCCATCGGCAGCGGATGTTAAGGACAATGCGACGACCGAGCGGCTCATGTAATCAACTGGCGCCATATCCACTCGCACACGCTCACAAGGCGCATAGCCCATTTGCATGCAGCCTTTGATCAATCGGCACCAAAAATCGCTGGTATTCCACACCCCGTTACGTCTATCGCCAGCCACAATCGCAGGCCGATAAATACTGACTTGGAATCCCCTTTCCCTAGCCGCAACCGCTAATTTCTCTGCGACCCATTTGCTCTGGGCATAACCGGTTGGCAAATGACCTCGTTGCACGGGGTCGTCGGTTTCCTTATGCCCGGTTGTCTGCTTAGGTTCCTCGCTAAATACCGACACTGTCGATACATAGTGAATGGCTTTAGCCTTCCCTAAGCAGGCCAAACGCAAGACTTCCTGAGTCCCAAAAACATTCGCGGCTTTTAAGGCCTGATACGGCTGAACGAAATTGACTAAAGCTCCGTTGTGATAAATCACCTCGACTTGTTCGGCGATGTCCCGATAACGACACTCAGACAATCCGAGTCGCGGCTCGCCTAAATCGCCGCACACCGCAACGACTCGAGAAAAGTCGACGCGATCCGACAATTCATATTGCTCGATCTGCCGTTGCAAGCGCCGCATGGCCTGCCGTTCATCTTCCGCCCTGATCAGGCAGTAGATCCTTGCCTGTGTCAGTTCCAGAAGATCGGCCAATAAAAACGCCCCCAGAAAACCGGTCGCCCCGGTCAGTAACATCACGCGAGCGGCGGCGGCATCCACCTTGTCGGACGTTATCGGTACGATAGTCGGATCCAGTACCGCGTCGGCGTCTAAATCTATCACCGGCTCGGCCGCCTCCCCTTCGTCAATCAACCGTGCTTGAGCGGCTATCGTCGGCTCGACTAAAAATGCCTTAAACGTGACAGCGGTAGCCAAGCGCTTTTGGGCGAGGAAGAATAGCTGGGTCGCCAGCAGCGAATGCCCGCCCAGTTCGAAGAAGTCGTCTTCGACGCCGACTTTTTCTATGCCGAGCACGTCCTGCCAGATCTCGGCCAGAATGGTTTCGGACCCGCTGCGCGGCGCGACATATTGAGTGGCCAATTGATCGCCGATGTCAGGCGCCGGCAAGCGCTTGCGGTCCAGTTTGCCGTTGGCGCTGAGCGGCATTTCTGCCAGCATCACGAAGGCGCTGGGCACCATGTAATCCGGCAGCGCCTGTTTCAACTGGGCTTTCAGATCGTCCAACGGCAGCGTGCCGAGCTGATCTTCGACCAGATAGGCGACCAGACGCTTGTCGCCGGGGTGGTCTTCCCGCGCCAGCACCACGGCTTCTTTTACCGCTGCATGCGCCAACAGTTGCGCTTCGATTTCGCCGAGCTCGATCCGGAAGCCGCGGAGCTTGACCTGATGGTCGATGCGGCCCAGGTAGTCGATCGTACCGTCCGCCCGGTAACGCACCCGGTCGCCGGTCTTGTACATCCGGCTGCCCTCGGGACCGTAAGGGTCGGGGATGAACTTTTCCGCACTCAGGCCTGGCCGCCGCAAATAGCCGTGGCCCAGGCCGATGCCGGCGATATGCAGTTCTCCAGGCGTGCCGACCGGCACCGGATTCAAATGGCGGTCCAGGATGTACAGGCGGATGTTCGCGATCGGCTTGCCGATCGGAATCGCAGCTTCGCTGCAAGCCGGCGGGCAGGCCCAGTAGCTGACGTCGACCGAGGCTTCGGTCGGCCCGTACAGGTTGTGCAGTGCCGCCGGCAGTTTTTGTTGGAAACGCGCGACCAGATCGGCCGACAGGGCTTCGCCGCTGCAGATCACCCGTGTCAAGGACGTACAGTTTTCCACCGCCGGCGTCTCGACGAAGGCTTGCAGCATCGACGGCACAAAATGCAGCGTCGTTATCCGTTCGCGGCGGATCAGCTCGGCGAGGCCCAGACTGTCTTTGTGCAGTTCCGGGGCGGCGACGACCAGACGGGCGCCGGTCATCAGCGGCCAGAAGAACTCCCAGACCGAGACATCGAAGCTGTACGGGGTTTTTTGCAGCACGCTGTCGCTGCCGTCCAGCCGGTATTCCGCCTGCATCCATTGCAGCCGGTTCAGGATGCCTTGGTGCGGCACGCCGGCGCCTTTGGGCTGACCGGTCGAGCCGGAGGTGTAGATGCAGTAAGCCAGATTGTCGGGGCGCAAACCGCCGTCCGGATTGACGGCCGAATAGCTTTCGACGCGCTCCCAGTCGCCGTCCAGGCTTAATAGCTGCGCTGCACCAAAATAACGTTCTCCAACGAATTTGGCTTGAGTCAACACCACCGGCGGCGCGATGTCGGCCAGCATGAAGGCCAGGCGCTCCTCCGGATAGTTGGGATCGAGCGGCACATAGGCGCCGCCGGCCTTCAGGATGCCGAGCAGACCGATCACCATCTCCAGCGAGCGTTCGATGCAGATGCCGACCAATACGTCCGGACCGACGCCGCGCGCGCGCAGGTAATGCGCGAGCTGGTTGGCCTTCGCATTCAGTTCGGCGTAGCTCAGGCTCCGGTCTTCGAACTTGAGCGCGACCGCATCCGGCGTCCTTGCGGCCTGGGCCTCGAAGAGTTGATGGATGCAGCGGCCCTTGGGATAGTCGACTTCGGTGGCGTTCCAGTCATCGAGGATTTGCCGGCGCTCCGCTGCGACCAGCGTCGGCAGGTTAGCCAGTTTGGCTTGCGGCTGTTCGGCAA
Source organism: Methylomicrobium lacus LW14 (assembly GCF_000527095.1). Classification (NCBI taxonomy): domain Bacteria; kingdom Pseudomonadati; phylum Pseudomonadota; class Gammaproteobacteria; order Methylococcales; family Methylococcaceae; genus Methylomicrobium; species Methylomicrobium lacus. The sequence goes on from NZ_AZUN01000001.1 coordinate 1,541,808, forward strand.
ACGCGACCAGCAGTTGCTGCAGGTGGGCCAGCATCGCGGCAATGCTGTCGCCGGTAAAGCGGCTGCTGTCGTGGTTGATCTCCAACTGCAAGCGCTCGCCGGGGAAGACCGTCAGCGTCAGCGGGTAGTTGGTCGGGTCGACGCCGACCACCGCGTCGATTGTCAGCGGCCCGCCGATCTGCATCAGCGCCTCATCGATCGGGTAGTTTTCGAACACCAACAGGCTGTCGAACAGGTTTTGGCCGCGGCCGATGTCGGACCCGGTTTGGATCTGCGCCAGCGGCGCGTATTCGTAACGGCGCATGTCCTGGTTCTGCGCAAACAGGCCCTGCAGCCAGTCGTCGAGACGGGCTTCCGGCTTGACTTGGACCCGCATCGGCAGCGTGTTGATAAACAGGCCGACTTGTGCTTCGATGCCGATCAGGTCCGCCGGGCGGCCGGAGACGGTGACGCCGAACACCACGTCATCGCTGCCGCTGTAGCGGCTGAGCAATAAGCCCCAGGCGGCCTGGGCCAGGGTGTTCAAGGTCAGCTGTTGTTGTCTGACAAACTGTTGCAGACGCCGGGTTTCGGCCGCAGTCAGGAGCAGCCTGTGTTTTCGGGTTTCGCCCGCGCCTTGGCGGCCGGGCGCCCGGTCGATACCTAAAACAGTCGGCGTGTCGAAGCCGGCCATGGCCTCTTTCCAGTAACGTTCGGCCGCGGCCCGGTCCTGGCGCTGCAGCCAGGCGATGTAGTCGCGGTAAGGTTTGACCGCCGGCAGGCTGGGCCGGTCGCCGCGCTGCAGGGCGTGGTAGAGCGTGAAGACTTCCTTGATCAAGAGCGGCATGCTCCAGCCGTCGAGCAGCACGTGGTGATAGCTCCACAACAGGTAATGCACGGTATCGGCGGTTTGCGCCAGAGCCAGGCGCATCAACGGCGCGCGGCCGAAGTCGAAGCCTTGGGCGTGATCGTCCGCCTGCAACTGCCGCCAGCGCTGTTGCTGGGCGGCTTCCGGCAGGCCGCTCCAGTCGTAGAAGCTGATCGGCAGCAGCACGTGATGTTCGACGATTTGCAGCGGTTGTTCCAGGTCCTGGCCGTAGAAGCGCGTGCGCAGGAGCGCATGCCGCTCCAGCAGCAATTGCCAGGCCTGCCGGAAGGCGGCGATGTCAAGTTTGCCGGTCAGGCGGCAAGCCAGTTGGATGCGGTAGACGGTCGCGTTCGGCGCGTACAGGCTGTGGAACATCAGGCCGTGCTGCAACGGCGCCAAGGGGTAGATGTCCTCGATTTGCCGCGGCGGCAACGCCAGCGCATCCAGTTGAGTTTGCGACAAGGTCGCCAGCGGGAAGTCGGACGGCGTGTAGCCGCCGGTATCCGGCTCGCGGCAGTGGGCGATCAAGGCTTGCAGCCGGTGCAGGTAACGCGCGGCCAGGCTTTCCAGCGTGCTGCGCCGATAGCGGGCGCGGCTGTAACGCCAGCTCAGCTGCAAACGGCCGTCCAGAATACTGCCGACCACGTCCAGTTCGTGCGCCCGTTCGCCGGCCGGGTCTAGGCTTAATCCTGCGGACTCGTGGCTGGCGGCGAACAGGCCGTCCGCGTCCAGCACGCTATCGAGCTGGCCCAGGTAGTTGAAAATGATCCTGGCCTGCGGCTGGGCGGCCAGGCGCTGTTTGAGTTCAGTGTCGGCCGACAGGTAGCGCAGCAGGCCGTAGCCGATGCCGTGCGCCGGCACCGCGCGGAGTTGCTCCTTGACCGTTTTCAAGGCGCGGCCGAGGTCATCGCCGGCGTCCAGCCTCAACAGCAAGGGGTAGACGCTGGTGAACCAGCCGACCGTGCGCGACACGTCGAGGTCGTCGGCCAGGTGTTCGCGGCCGTGGCCTTCCCGGTCTATCAGCAGGGTCGAGGATTGCGTCCACTCGCGCAGGGTCAACGCCAGCGCGGTCAACAGCACGTCGTCGATCTGGCTGCGGTAGGCGGCCGGCACGTCTTGCAGCAAGGCGCGGGTGTCGTCGCGGCTCAAGGTGGCGACGATCTCGTCTTCGAGACCTGACAGGTTGGCGCCGGCCGGCTCGTCGACCGGCAGCGCCGGCGCCTCTCTGCGGCGCGGGTCCAGCCAGTAGTCGGCGTGCAGATTCAAACTGCCGCTCTGCGTCAGCTCTGTCAGGCGCCCGGCCCAATGTTTGAAGGATGTGGTCTTCGCCGGCAGACTCAGGCTCTGGCCGGCCTGGCCTTGCCGGCAGGCCAGACTCAGGTCTTCCAGCAGGATGCGCCAGGACACGCCGTCGACCACCAGGTGGTGGATCGCGACCAGCACCTGGCTGGCTTCATCGCCGAAGTCGAACCAGACCGCGCGCAGCAGCGGCCCTTGGCTCAGGTCCAGTGCGGCCTGGCGCGCGGTCGCTTCCGCCTGCAGGCGGGCGCTGCGTTCGGCGGCCGGGACCGCGGACAGGTCGAGGCGTTCGAAGACACAGGAGGAATCATCGGCCGCATGGCGTTGCCGCCAGCGTCCGTCTGCCGCCGTGAAGCGCAGGCGCAGGGCGTCATGCTGGCTCAATAGTTTGTGCAGCGCGGCCTCGAAGACCGCCGGCGTCAGCCCGGGCTTGACGCTCAGCAGCACGGCCTGGTTCCAGTGCTGCGGGGTGGCGAGCGCGCGCTCGAAGAACCAGTGCTGGATCGGCGTCAACGGCGCCTCGCCGCTGACGGGCCCTTGCTCGGCGACGGCACGGCTCGCGGCCCCGGCGACCGCCGCCAGTTCGGCGAGGGTCGGGTGCTGGAACAGTTGTTTCGGCGTCGCCACGATGCCGGCCTGGCGCGCCCGGCTGACCATCTGGATGCTCAGGATCGAGTCGCCGCCGAGAGCGAAGAAGTTGTCGTGGCGGCCGACCCGCTCGACCGCCAGCAGTTGCTGCCAGACCTGGGCCAGGGCGGCTTCGACCGGGGTTTGCGGCGCGGCATAGGCCGCGCCGGACTGGCCGCTCCAGTCGGGCGCCGGCAGGCGTTTTCGCTCCAGTTTGCCGTTGGCGCTCAACGGCATGGCGTCCAAAATGATGAAAGCCGCCGGCATCATGTAGTCCGGCAGGGCCTGCTTCAGTTGGGCTTTCAGGTCGTCCAACACGGCGGCATCCTGGTTGGCACTGGCCGAATCAAGCACCAGATAGGCCACCAGCTTCTTGTCGCCCGGCTGATCTTCGCGCGCCAGCACGGCCGCGTCCTTTACGGCCGGATGTGCCAACAACTGCGCCTCGATCTCGCCGAGTTCGATCCGGAAGCCGCGGAGCTTGACCTGATGATCGATACGGCCCAAAAACTCGATCGCGCCGTCGGCCCGGTAGCGGGCCAGGTCGCCGGTGCGGTATAGGCGACCGCCATCCGGCCGGAACGGGTCGGGCAGGAAGCGTTCCGCGGTCAACGCGGCACGCCGCAGATAGCCGCGCACGATGCCGGCGCCGCCGATATAGAGCTCGCCGGCCACGCCGACCGGCACCGGGTTGGCGGCGGCATCCAGGATATACAGACGCACATTATTGAGCGGCCGCCCTATCGCCAGCGGCCGCTCCAGGTCCTCAGGACCCGCCTGGTACACGCTGCTCCACACCGTGCCTTCGGTCGGGCCGTATTCGTTATAGAGCTTGACGGCCGGCAGCACCGCGAAATGCCGTTTGACCACTTCGGTCGCACAGGCTTCGCCGGCGACGATCGCGGTGGTGAGGCTGCCGAGGCTGGCCTGCGGCTGCGCCTGCTCCAACAACGCGGCATACAGCGACGGCAAGGCCAGCAGGTGCGAGACCTGCTCGCGTTCGATCAGTGCGGCCAGCACCGCCGGGTCCTTGCCGGCGTCGTCGCCGGGCAGGCACAGACAGCCGCCCTGCCCCAGGGTCCAGAAGATCCCGGCCACCGAGCTGTCGAAGGCGAACGACGACAACAGCAGATAGGCCTTGACCGGATCGGCATAGTGCGCAAAACGCGCCACGGTCGAATGCACCGCGTTCAGGTGGCTGACCGCGACGCCCTTGGGCTCGCCGGTCGAACCGGAGGTGTAGATGATGTAGGCCAAATCCAGCGGATGGTTGCGCGGCGCGGGGTTGTGCGCCGGATAACGCGCGATCATGGGCCAGTCCTGATCCAGATACACCGTCTGCCGCGCATCCGCCGCAATGACCGCCGCCAGCGCCGGTCGGGTCAGCAGCAGGCCAATGCCGGCATCGCCGAGCAGATAGCGCAGGCGCTCCTCCGGATAGTGAGGGTCGAGCGGCACATAAGCGCCGCCGGCCTTCAGGATGCCCAAGAGGCCGGTCACCATCTCCGGCGAGCGTTCGATGCAGAGTCCGACCAACACGTTCGGACCGACGCCGCGTTCGATCAGGTAATGCGCCAGGCGATTGGCTTTGATGTTCAAATCGGCATAAGTCAGAGTTTGGTTTTCAAAGGTTAGCGCAATGGCATCAGGTGTTTGCTCAACCTGAGCTTCAAACAACTGGTGAATGCAGCGCTCCTTCGGATAGGGGGTCCGGGTGGCGTTCCAGTCAACCAACACTTGATGGAGTTCGTCTGCCGGCAATATATTAATTTCGTTAACCGGCCGAGTAGCCTCTCTCAATAAGGCGTCCGCCAATCCGCTGATGGCCGTACGCAAATACTCGACAACGTGTCGCGGCTCTATGCCCTGCGCCGCCTGCACGGTCAACCCAAAATCCCGACCCAGATCGTCGACCGATAGGGTCAAAGGGTAATTGGTCCGTTCCTCGCTGAATACGACTTCCGCGCCCTCCCAAGCCATTAGCACCTTGTCGTCGCTAGCCACGATGCTTGAGTGGCGATAATTCAACAACGAGGTAAACAGAGGCATACCGACAGCCAATCCGCTGCAACGCTGCGCGGTGGCCAGCGACGCCTGTTCGTGTAGCAACAGCTCATTCAGGCGTTGGTGGGTTAGCGCGACGGTTTCGGCGGCGCTAAGTTTAGCCAGCGGAATACGGACCGGCAGGGTATTGATGAACAATCCCACGGCGCGCTCGGCACCGACTCCGCTATGCAGCCGTCCCGACAACACCGTGCCGAACACCACATCGTCGCGTCCGCTGCATCGCCCCATCACCAAGGCCCAGGCGACATGAAATAGACTCGCTGGCGTAACACTACAGCCACGGGAGGCATCGCGTATTCGCTGCGACAATGTGCCGTCCAGCATCATTACCGTTTCCTCGACCTTGCCGCCGTTATCTTGCACGTTCAGCACACCGAACGGCGCGGTGGTCTCATCGACATCGCCAAGCTGATCGCGGAAATAGGTTTCGTGTTCGGCCTGAGCGTTACGCCGCATTCGGGCGACGAAGTTTCGGTACGGCAACGGCACCGGCAGCTCGGCGCCGCGGCCAGCCAGCAACAGTTGAATTTCCGACAGTATCAACTGCAAAGTGTAATTGTCATCGACCAAATGGTGATTTAACAATACCAAGCGCCAGCGCTCGCCGTCCGGATCGGCGGCCATATACACCGCTAACAACGGCGCCTGCTGAATAGTCATCCGCCATTTTCTGGGATCGGTTGCATCCAATAGTCGGCTCTCGACATTGCCGCCTCCGGCCAACTCCTGCACCGGCAGAACCGCTCGGCGATGGACGACCTGTACCGGCTGCCGCAAGCCTTGCCAGTGCACCGAGCTGCGCAGAATATCGTGGCGGTCTATCACGGTCTGTAACGCCGCCAGAAAGGCGTCCAAATAAGTCCGGTTATCGAATACGATCAGAGAACGGGTTACATAAGGATCGCCTTGCGTATCCAGCAGGTGATGAAACAAAATGCCTTCCTGCAACGGCGCCAAAGGATAAATATCCTGAACATTGGCCGCACCGCCTTCGATGGTATTGATGATGCCATCGATTTCATCCTGACTCAGATCGACCAGCGGTAGCATATCCGGCGTAATGTCGGCCGGATTCGTCCGTACTGCCGACGCACCGGCTTGTAACGTCGCCAGTAACTCCTGTTTATAGGCTTTCAATTTATCCATCAGTGCCGAATCCATGGCGCCTTGCGGTGCGCGGATTACCAACTCGCCGCCCTCTTCCAGCAAGGCAATATTTCTGGATTTTAACGTCGTAAAAATAGCGCTTAAACTCATAGCCGGAACTCCACCATCGGCGTCTTAACGGATAACAAAGAAATCGGATCGGGGATCAAATTAGGCGGTATCGGGTCGGCTTCGTTGCAATCTGCGGCGATTGCTGCGGCCAAATCCGCCAACACCGGATGAGCGAACACCTCGCGAGCCGGTAAGCCCCAGCCTCGCTGATGCAGGCGCTCGGCCAGCGTCAATGCCAACAAGGAATGCCCGCCCAACTCGAAGAAATGATCTTGACGACCCACCCTATGCAGCTCCAGTAAGTCTCGCCAAATTTCTGCTAACGCCGTTTCAATCTCGCCTTGGGGCGCCTGATATTCGCGGGCGAGTAAAGTCCCCTCCTCCGGTGCCGGCAATGCGGCACGGTCCAGCTTGCCGTTGGCGTTCAACGGCAAAACCTGCAACGGCACGAAAGCACTTGGCAACATATAATCAGGCAAAGTAGCCGCTAATTGGCTACGTAATGCGGCGAGCGACAATTCAGCTCCCAATTCGTGGGTAAGATAGGCGACCAGGCGTTTGTCGCCGTGAGTATCGCTGCGAGCGACAACGACGGCTTCTTTGACGCCGGCGCAGGCACATAAGCGGCTTTCGATTTCGCCGAGTTCAATACGGAAACCACGAATCTTGACTTGGAAATCGTTACGCCCCAAATACTCGATGCTACCGTCAACCAACCAACGCCCCAAGTCTCCGGTCCTGTACATGCGGCCGCCAACGGTGAACGGATCGGGGACGAAACGTTCGGCAGTCAAGGACGGCCTGTTCAAATAGCCGCGGCCGACCGCAAGGCCGCCGATGTAGATTTCGCCGGCTATGCCAATCGGTACCGGCTGCAAACAGGCATCGAGTATAGAAATGCGCGTATTGGCAACAGGCCGTCCGATCGGTACCGTCGCCGATGTAACGTCGGCCCGGCACCGCCAGGCGGTGACATCGACTGCCGCTTCGGTCGGCCCATACAAGTTGTGCAAGGCCACGTCTGGCAAGGCGTCGTGAAACCTCGTCTGCAAAGACGGCGGCAACGCCTCGCCGCTACACAAGACCTGCCGCAACGACCGGCATTTCGGCGCCTCCAGCCTGGCCAGAAACGCCTGCAGCATCGACGGCACGAAATGCAGTACAGTGATTTCGGCGGCTTCGATCAAATCCTGCAGATATTCCGGCTCCTGATGCCCTTTTGGCCTGGCCAAAACCAACTCGGCGCCGGCCAACAACGGCAGAAAAAACTCCCAAACCGAAACGTCGAAACTGAACGGCGTTTTCTGCATGACTCTGTCGGCCGCCGTCATCCGGTATTCGTCCTGCGCCCACAACAAGCGGTTGACCACCGCATCGTGCTGATTCATCGCACCCTTCGGTTGCCCGGTGGAACCGGAGGTATAAATCGCGTAGGCCAGATGCCCTGGCGTCAAGCCCAATGCCGATGGGTCGGGATTGACGGTAGGTTGCGCGGCAATAGCGGCCATCGTTTCAGCATCGTCAAGCAGAAGCGGCCGACTCTCACCCACCGTTAACCCGGACAACACGTCTAAAAAACGACTTTGACTGATCAACAGCTTAGGCGCGCAATCGGCCAGCATGAATTGCAATCGTTCGGACGGATAATCTGGGTCAATCGGCACATAAGCGCCGCCGGCCTTCAAAATACCCAACAAGGCAATCACCATTTCCGGTGATCGCTGCAGGCAGATGCCAACCCTAACTTCCGGTCCGACATTCCGTGCGATCAGATAATGGGCCAACTGATTGGCCTTGGCATTGAGTTCGGCATAGCGGAAGCTTTTCTCCTCGAACCGCAACGCAACGGCGCCGGGGCTTTTGTCAACCTGGGCTTCGAACAAAGCATGAACCAATCCAGGCTGCCGGCTATAATCGCGGCAGGTGGCGTTGAATTCCTCCATGATTTGCCGATGTTGGCCGGTCGGCAACATCTCCAGGTGCCGAACCGGGCTCTTCGGCTTTACCGTCGCCTGAGCCAGCAAGGTTTGCAGATGACCCGCCATGCGTTCGATAGTGGCTGCATCGAACAAATCGACACTGTATTCGAAGCTGCACAGCAACCGGCCGTCCTGCTCGTCGACAAACAGCGTCAGATCGAACTGGGAAATGCCGTTGACCATCGTCAACGGCGTCACGACCAGATCGGCCATCCGAAAATCGGCCGTCGGCACATTCTGCACCGCAAGCATCACTTGAAACACCGGCGCATGACTGGGGTTACGCGGCGGATTCAGAGCCTCCAACAATTGGCCGAAAGCCAGTTCCTGATGTGCTTGATCTTGCAAGGCCTGCTCGCGCAGTTGCGCCAGCCAATCGGTAAAGCGTGTGTCGCCATCGATTCGGCAACGCAAAACCAATGTATTCACAAAGAAGCCAATTAGGTTTGCGGTCTGGGTACGGTTGCGTCCAGCCACGGGATAGCCGATACAAAAATCGCGGCTGCCGGAATAACGGTACAATAAGGTCGAAAAAGCGGCAGCCATCACCATGAACAAGGTAGCGTTATGTTGCTGCGCCAGTTGCTTCAATTTCCGGGTGAGATCGGAGCTGAGCTCGAAGCCACGCACCACGCCACGATAGCTTGCTAGCGGCGATCTGGGCTGGTCGGTCGGCAATTCCAGTAGCGGCGGGACACCGGCCAATTTCTGTTGCCAGTATTCGAGCTGGCGGTCCCAATGCGCTTGCCGACGGCGCTGCCAAACACAGTAATCGGCGTATTGAATCGACAAAGCCGGCAAAGGCGAGGGCTGGCCGTTGCCAAAAGCCTGGTACAACGCAGCGACCTCCTGCATCAGCACGCCGACCGACCAGCGGTCGGATACCATGTGATGCAAGGTCAACAACAGGATGTGTTGCTGCACCTTCAACGTCGCCAATAAAATCCGTATAGGCGCTTGTTCGGCCAGACGAAAAGGCCGCCTTATGAAGGACTGGGCATGGCGTTCAAACGCCGATGTTTTTTCGCTCTCGGCATGAGCGGACAAATCCAACAGCTCCAACGGCAAGTCGGCATCCTGTAACACTTGCTGTCTGGGCTGCGAGTCTGCCGTGACGAAGCGGCTACGCAGAATTTCGTGGCGGCGCACGACCTCGGTCAAGGCCTGTTCTAAAGCGTCGGCCCGCAAAGGCCCATCGAAGCGGACTGCGCCGGCGACGTTATAGATGGGATTGTCCGGCTCTAGTTGCGACATAATCCATAGCCGCTCCTGCGCATACGACAACGGCGTCGGTGCGTCGATGTCGCATTTAGGAATCCTGTCGGCAGGCGTATTTTGGCCGAGACGGGCAATCAGGCGCGAGCGCTTGGATGCTGGCGATGAGCTGTTTTCCGTATTCAAAGGTTGCATGCGGGTATCCGAAATGAGGTATTGTTAGGTAAGGCCTGTCATGATGCGATTCTTTTCAACGGCTTCCAGCAAGCAAAAAACAAGCGCTATGCGGTAGGCCTTGGCATGAATTCGGGAAAGGATTGTTAGGTTAAGCCGATGTGGAACCCATCTCTTCATTCGGCTAAAAAAATCTCGTCGCGGCCGTACAAGCGCCTCGCATCGGCATAGCCTTTGTCGCGGCAGACGGCCAGCATCTTGTTGATTTCCCGGATATAGACATCGTCATCTTCCGGCTCCAGCGCCATGAAATATTGCAGCCATGGCTCGCGCCCAATCGCATAGACAAAGACCCGGCTGGCATCGACCGCATCCAACAGGCGCAAGGCCGCCTCGGCGTTGCTGCCGTTCGAACGCCGCGCCTGGCAATGCTTGTGATCCGGCAGCTTGGGCAGCAAGGCGCCATAGACCCAGGACAACGGCGCGCCGATGCATTCCATGCCCAGGAATACGGTATCGATTGCCCCATACTCGCGGCAAAGATTGTGATACATGCGTTCGTCGAGGCAATTGGAGTCTGCCGCAAACAACAGTTTTTGCTTGCCGGCGCGCACCAGATAGCCGCTTTTCGCGAACGGCAAATCGTTGTGTTCGCCAAGAAACGGCACCGCGACGATTTCCCCGTCGATAAAAGGAAGCGCGTCCAATGGATCGATCTCGATCACCTGGCGGAACCCCAGTTCCCTGGCCAGCAGTTTCATCGAAATGTCGGCGTAGAAAATCCCGGAGCTTTTCGGCACGACCAGACAGCCGATCTTGTGCCGCAGGCGCAGTAAGGTCTCGAACACATAATGATCGTGATGGACATGCGTGATCAGCACATAGTCGATATGCGGCGGCAAATCCTGGAAGCTGTAGCGCTCGATGCCGCCCTCGCTGGGGTTTACGGCCAGGAACGGATCGACCAGAATCGACACGCCGTTGTATTCGACCAGCACGCTGGCATGGCCGAGATAACGGACACGGGCACCCGGTCCGTGCCAGGGTTCGTTCTGACGCGGCGGTTTGTCGGTCAACAAACGGATCAATTTGTGGTCATCGGCAGCGTCCACCCCTAACACGTCCCGAATGTAAGGCAAGGGTTGCGGCTGGCTGTCCAATTTGAATAATTCGTCGATTGTGCTTTCGGAAAACGGGATATGCCAAGCGATGCTGTCATCGTCCGGCAGGCGCGGCGTACTCATGTAATAGGCGCGCGCCCGGTCATGGGTCTGGGTGAACAGACGCAGCGACTGCAAGTGCTTTTTGTAATGCCGGCTTTTGTAAAACAGGCTCTCGATGCAGCGGACGATCGGCCGGTTGTTGTAGTCATACAGCAATTCGACATAGCCCCGCAGCGACTCGGGCAGTTGCCGGTAATACGGCTCCAGGCTTTGACCGGCCGCCTCCTGATCCAGCAGGTTTTGGAAATCGAGCAAATCCTTGGCCATTTGCAGGCTGTCGGCATGTTCGGTTTCAATCCTGGTCAGCATTTGCGCCACCTCTTCAACGCGGTCGGCCGGCACATTCACGAAAGAACCGCCCAACAGTTTCGGATTGGCGCTGGATTTGACGTGAATCTGCGGGTTTTGCAGATAAGACGTCAGGTTTTTCTTCTGATAATTGAGCCTGTGCAGACTGGACGGCACCGGCGCAAAGGTATGCGGCCAGGCCACCCAGTCATCGACCAGCGCCTCGGCGGCGGTGGAATCGGCCAAGCGGTAAAGCGTGTTGTGATTCATTGTCTTGGGTTCCTCGATCAGTGTTGATGCCGTGCGGAGCGTGCGCCGACCGGTCCTTAGTTTTCGATGTCGTATTCGGCCATCCGGTCGACAAATTCGGCTATCGTGGTCGCTTCGAATAGCACGTTGACCGGCAGCTCGATCGCAAACAATTCCTGCACTTTCGCCATGACCTGCACACCGGCCAGGGAATGGCCGCCCAATTCGAAGAAATCATCATGGACGCCCAAACGTTCGATGCCGAGCACTTCCCGCCAGATGGCCGCCATGGCTTCTTCGGCCTCGTCGCGCGGGGCGATAAAGCCGTCTTGCCGCTCCGATTGCAAGTCGGGCAGCGGCAGGGCCTTGCGGTCCAGCTTGCCGTTGGCGTTCAACGGCATCGCCTCCAGCCAGAGCCACACCGACGGCTGCATATACTCCGGCAAACGGTCTTTGAGATGAGCCTTCACGGCCTCCTGATCCTCCCTAGCGCCCACTAAATAGGCGACCAGGCGTTTGAAGCCGGGCACGTCTTCACGCGCGACCACGGCCGCGAAGGTCACGGCAGGATGACGCAACAAACAGGCTTCGATCTCCCCCAGCTCAATCCGGTAACCTCTGACCTTGACTTGCTGGTCGAAGCGCCCCAGAAACTCGATATTCCCGTCTGGCCGATAACGCACACGGTCGCCAGTACGATACAGACGGCCGCCGTCACCGCAGAACGGATCCGGCACGAAGCGTTCGGCGGTCAAAGCGGGTTGGCCAAGATAGCCGCGACTGATGCCGTCGCCGCCGACCAGCAATTCGCCGGCCACTCCGACGGGCACCGGCTGCAAGCGGGTATCGACCACATAAATGCGCATGTTGGCGATCGCCCGGCCGATCGAAAGCGTCGCCTCGGCATCCTCCGGCGTGACTTGATAGACGCTGCACCAGACCGTGGCTTCGGTCGGACCGTATTCGTTAAACAACGCTGCCGTCTGCAAGCGCGCAAAATGCAGTTCGCCCAGCGCGCCGGGGCAAGCCTCGCCGGCGACGATTGCCGTCCGCAAACTTTGCAGTGCCGCCGTCGGCAGGTGTTCGAGCAAGAGTTGATACAGTGACGGCAAGGTCAAAAGATGAGTCACGCGGTGGCGTTCGATCAACGCGCCCAGACCCAAAGGCTCTTTCAGCAGCCCGTCGTCGGGCAAACACAAACAGCCGCCTTGGCTCAAGGTCCAGAAGATGCCGGCAACCGAACTGTCGAACGCAAACGAAGGCAGTAACAGATAACAGCCGACCGGCTCGCGGTAATAAGCATGCCTTGCCAGGGTCGAATGCAAGAGATTCGCATGGCTGACCAGGACGCCTTTGGGCCAGCCGGTCGAGCCGGAAGTATAAATGGCATAGGCGGCGTATGCGGGCGAACGCGCAACCCTTGGATTAGCGGCACTGTAAGCGGAATACGCCCCCACTTCGTCCACGCAAATCTTGACCCTGCGGCCGCAATTCAGCTTCGGCGCCAACGCCGACACGGTCAACAGCCAGTCGGCACCGGCATCCCGGAACAAATAGTTTTGCCGGTCTTCAGGGTAATTCGGATCGATTGGCACATACACGGCACCGGCCTTCAGGATCGCCAGCATACCGATCAACAATTCCGAACCTCTGGGCATGCTCAGCGCGATGCGCCGCTCCGGCCCCGCGCCCTGAGCCAACAGGTAATGCGCCAGACGATTGGCCTTCGCATTCAATTCGGCATAGCTGAGACGCTGCTCGCCGAAAATCAACGCTGTCGCCTCCGGCTGACGTTCGACAACCGACTCAAACACATCGACCAGCGTCTGCTGTCTTGGAAAGTCGACACCGGTGGCATTCGAAGCCGTCAGTTGCCGCCATTCCGGCACGGTCAGCAAGGGCAGCTGGCTCAATCGGCAGGACGGATCGGCCAGGATACCGTGCAATAAGGATTCAAAATGGCCGAGCATGCGCTTCACCGTCTCGCCTTCCAGCACATCGCTTCGATAACTGAACACTGCCGTCAGTCCCTGCCCGGTCTCCGCGCATAATAAAGCCAAATCGAACGCTTCCGATCTTTCCGGAAGGGCGTAACTTTCCGCCGCGATGCCGGCCCATTCCAGGGCCACGCCTGACTGCCCCAATGCCAGTGCGGAGGCTAACCGATCGCTGCCGGTCTGTAACGCAAACCAGGTTCGGAAGGAGGACGAATCGGCCGTCATACGCGAGCGCAACGGCTCTACCAGCAGCGGATAAGGAAAATATTGATGCTCCAGAGCACCGAGAACAATGGCATTGACGTCGTCAAGATAATCACAAAACCGCTGTTCGCCATAAGGCCGGCTGCGAAGAGCAATCGGATTCACAAAATAACCGACCAAATCGGCAAACTCCCGTTGCGGCCGGCCCAAGGATGGTGAGCCGACAATCAGATCGTGTTGACCGCTATAGCGGTACAGCAGCGTTTTAAACAGCGTCAACAGTACGGTATACAGCGTGGTATGGTGAGAGGCGGCTAATCCCTTCAGTTTGTCCACCAATACGGGCGCCACGATCAGCGCTTCCGCATCGCTTCGGTATGACGGCGAACCGGCGCCTTGACGCTCGCCGGGTAGCTCCAGACGCGGCAACTCGCCGGCGAGCTGTTCGCTCCAGTATTGCCGGTCGTTTTCGGCGGCGGCGCTTTCGAGATAATATTGCTGCCAGCCAACAAAATCGGCATAAGAGGCGGCAGGAGCGGACAACGAAGGACGTTGACCGGCTGTCCCGGCCGAATACAGTGTCTGCAGCTCCGCCAACAGAATTTGCAGCGAGCGGAAATCGACAATCAGGTGATGGGCGCAAAACGCCAGGACATGATCGGTATCGCCGCAACTGAACAGCGCGCATCGCATCAGCGGGCCGTGTTGCAGATCAAACGGTTTGCCGACAAACGCACGCAGCGTCTCCAGCCGCTCTGCTTGACCGGCGCATTCGGCGCTTTCCAAGGGGAGCTCTGCCAGGGTTAACGGCAAACACACGGGACGGTTGTCGTCGTCAAGATCAAATCCGCTCCGGAGTTGCGGATGGCGCAGGCACAATTCGGTCAGGGCGTTCTGCAAGGCGTTAGGGTCAACATACCCCCGTATCGCTAAGGCGACGGGCATGTGATACAGCGCTTCGCCGCTTTGCAGCTTGGCCTGCGTCCACAAGGCCTGCTGGTTGTAGGACATCGCGGTTTTCGCGGCAATGCCTTCGGCAACTTGATCCGGTTTTTTAATGCTTGCGCCGGCATTCTCGACCAAACTCAGCGCCGTCAGCGCGCTCTCCTGCAAGGTGGCGCTGCCCAGCATTTTGGCTATCGGCAAATCGATGCCCAGCAGTTCGTCGATGAAATATTTCATTTCGACCGCTTTCAGCGAGTCCAAACCGAGGCCGGTCAGAGTATGCCGAGGGCCGATAGTGCCTGCATCCACGCCGGATAAGGCTGCCGCCTTCAGCGCCAGTTGCCCCGCCAACAGCGCGGCCGCATTCGCCTTGTCCAGCGACAACAAGGCCAGGCGCAATAGATTGTGCTCGCCCGAGCTTATGACGGCCAATCTCTCCGACGGCGGCATCTCAGAGGGCTGTTGCAGGCCGTCGACCGCGACAGCCTCAAAGCCTTGCCGCAGATAAGCCTCGCGGCAAGCGCTGCGCCTAAGTTTGCCGCTGCTGGTTTTCAAGATCGAGCCGGGCTTCAAAAATACGATGCGGTCGGCCTGGATGCCGCATTCCTCGGTCAAGCGCGCGCGCATCGCGGCGAATTCGGCGCGATAATCGCCCTGCCTGACCCGGTTGCGCTTCAATTCGGCCAATACGACCAGCTTTTCGCCGTCGGCTTCGTCGACCGCGAAAGCGACCGTCGATGTCGGGTTCAACGCATCGGTGGCCGCCTCGACCGCATATTCCAGGTCGTGCGGGTAATAATTGCGGCCGCGGACGATGATGAGGTCTTTCAGGCGCCCGGAAACGAATAACTCGCCGCCGTCGACGAATCCCAGATCGCCGGTGCGGAGCCAGCGCTTTCCTTCGGCATCGACGCTGAACGTTCTTGCGCTCATTTCGGCATTTTGCCAATAGCCTTGCGCAATACTGGGCCCGCCGATCCATATCTCGCCGATCCGGCCTGCCTCGCAAAGCGCGCCGCTATCGGGGTCCACGATGCGGAGGCCTTGCGCCTTATCCACACTGCCGCAGCCGACCAAACGACGGGCATTCGGATCGCCGTCAGCTACCGCATTGACGATACGCTGTTCCAGCTCCCTCTTGTCGAACGCGGCAACGATCGGCACGCTTTGCTTTATGGCGCCGGTCGCCAGCAGGGTCGCTTCCGCCAGACCATAGCAGGGATAGAAGGCTTGCCGGCGAAATCCAGCGCCGGCAAAGGCCTCGCTAAAGCGCCGCAAGGTCTCCGGATTGATCGGCTCCGCGCCGTTGAACGCCAAGCGCCAGTGGCTCAAATCGAGCCCGGCCTTTTCGTCCTCGCCGATTTTCTGCACGCACAGGTCGTAGGCAAAATTCGGCCCGCCGCTGGTGCGGGCGCGATAATCGCTGATCGCCTGCAGCCAGCGCAGCGGCTTTTCGAGGAAGGCCATCGGCGACATCAACACCGCGCCGGCGCCGCAGTATAAAGGCTGCATCACGTTGCCGATCAGGCCCATGTCGTGATAAAGCGGCAGCCAGCCGGCTACGGTGGAACGTTCGTCGTGGCCAAAACGGCGTTTGATCAGGTGCTGGTTGGCGATCAAGTTGCCGTGACTGATCATCACGCCCTTCGCGTCACCCGTCGAACCCGAGGTGTATTGCAGGAACGCGAGATCCGATGAACGCAGCGCCGGCGCTTGCCAGGAGGATGCGTCGACAACCGCGCGGGCATCGGTTGGGAGCCAGTTTTTGGCTAACAATGCTTCACTGGCGCCTGCAAACTGGCGTACGCTGCCGGCGACCTGGGCTGTAGTCAGGATTATTTTTGCCCGGCTGTCGTCGAGGATGGCCTGCAGCCTCGGCATGTGCCGATTGTTGCTCGGAGGATAGGCCGGCACCGCGACGGTCCCGGCATAAAGACAGGCGAAAAACGCCACGATGTAATCCAGGCTCGGCGGATAAAGCAATACAGCCCGCTCGCCCTGCATGCCCATCTGCTGCAATTGCGCGGCCAATTGCCGGACTGCCCGGTCGAGCTCGCCGTATGTCAGCGAACGGGACGACGCCTCACCGAACTCCAGAAAGGTGTATGCGGTTCGATCAGGATGCCATTCTGCCCGTCTTTGCAGCACCGTGACCAAGGAGGTGGCGTCTTCGATCAACGCGGCGTCGCCAGTGGAATTACCTATATCATATTGCTTGTTTAACACCTTTCTCCCCCATCCTCGAAACGGATACTGCATGAAATTTCGCTAACCCAAGCGGGTGTCGAGCCGCGAATCCGAAACAGGGGTTTGTTGACCGTAATCTCCTACTGCCTAGAGAAAATAGGGTCTGCATGCGCCGCCTGTATCTACAAAATTACTTACAAGGAAGACGATCAAGGAAAAAATTCTCCCCATGGCGATGGGATTGAACGGCAGCATCCAGACTAGGATAGCAACCTGACCTTGCCGGAGACGAGTTAGCCTTCGACCGGAATGACATGCCTATCCTGGCAAGTCTTTTGTCGATAAGTCATATGAATATCTGATCTTATCATTTGGTGTGCACCTGGCATTTGCGTATGATTCCCGGTTCAAGGGAGGCTTTTGAGCCTTTGCCCAGCAAGACAACACCCTCTACCGATAACCCCTCTACACCATTTTCCTCAGGGATCTAGTGAATGAACTTCCCCATTGCCAAGCGCATTGCCGATCTACGCCCTTCGGACATCCGCCTGATGACCCGAGAATGCGAGCGGCTTGGCGGCATCAATTTAGGCCAAGGATTGGGCGACCTGCCGGCGCCGCCTGAGGTTAGAGACGGCGCGATCAAGGCGATCCAGGACGGGCGGAATACCTATACGCCATCGGAAGGAGTGACGCCGTTACGGCTGGCGATTGCGGAAAAATTAAGACGGGACAATGGCCTCACGGTCGATCCCGAGCAAGAGATCGTGATCAGCAATGGCACCACGGGCGCGTTCGCGGCCACCTTGACGGCCTTACTCAATCCGGGGGACGGCATTTTGCTGCTCGAACCCTATTACGGTTATCACCTGAATACGATTCTGCTCCAGGGCCTGGAGCCGCAATTTCTGACGCTGAATCCGCCGGAATTCGATTTGGATGAAGCCGCGCTA
Source organism: Methylomicrobium lacus LW14 (assembly GCF_000527095.1). Classification (NCBI taxonomy): domain Bacteria; kingdom Pseudomonadati; phylum Pseudomonadota; class Gammaproteobacteria; order Methylococcales; family Methylococcaceae; genus Methylomicrobium; species Methylomicrobium lacus. Next base: position 1,559,280 of record NZ_AZUN01000001.1, read on the forward strand.
AACGCGGCCGTGCGCCCCAATACCCGCGCGATGGTGCTCTGCACGCCGGCTAATCCGAGCGGCAAGATGTTCAGCGCCACCGAACTCGCGATCGTCGAGCGCGTCGCCGAACGGCATAATCTCTTGATTATTTCCGACGAGATCTACGAGTACATCACTTACGATGGCCGCCAGCATGTGTCGCCGGCATCGGTCGGCCGGCTGGGCGAGCGGACCGTCAGCATCATGGGGTTTTCAAAAACTTTCAGCATCACCGGCTGGCGCTTAGGCTATGCAGTGGCGGAAGCGTCTTTGGCGAGCGCGATCAACCTGGTGAACGACCTGCTTTATGTCTGCGCTCCTTCTCCGTTGCAGTATGGTGTTGCGGCTGGATTAGAGGTCCCGCCCGAATATTTTCAGCATCTACGCTCTGAGTATCAGCGCAAGCGCGACATTATTTGCGAGGGCCTCAATGATGCAGGATTGACGCCGCTGGTTCCCCAGGGCGCCTATTACGTGCTGGCAAGCATTGCGCATCTGGGTTTTGCCGATGCAAGATCTGCGGCTATCAGCTTATTGGAACAAACCGGCGTGGCTTCCGTCCCCGGAAGCGCCTTTTACCAAAGCGGCGCGGGGGAAAGCCTGATCCGCTTCTGTTTCGCCAAGGATGATGCGACGCTGCGCGAAGCGGTTGCGCGCCTGCGCAAATTTCGTTCATAACTGCGCAAGACGGATATAAAGCGACTTGATTCGCGGCAAACCGCAGCCGATCAAGACTTGGGAACGGGACGGGCTTACGGGAAACCATCAAGATGTCCAACCTGCCGGTCTACCAGGAACTGGCGCGGCGCATCGGCCTGGAACGTATGCGTAACCCTACTGAACTGGATTAAGGCAACGGTGAAATTTCGCGATCAATCTCGATATATCGAAAGCCGGCGATGCGGCTAAGCGTATCGAATTGGGCAGGGCCAGTCTTAGGGTGTTGGGGATACTTCGATCGAAAGGTTAGTTAAAAACGAGTAAGCCCAGTCAGGGGGCGCGAAGCGAACCCTGACAATTCAAACTTAAACTGGCTGAGTCTGCGGCAAAGCAATAGAAGTAGCCGGCGCCGCCGGTGCTGACCAAGTTTTCCTGGCTACAGCCTTTACTGTCGTGGGTCGAGTTCCAGGACACGTTGCCGCCGGTGGCTCCGCGGTTGGTGCGGTCGGAGTGGCCCAGCCGAACCGTACCCTCGGCGCTGCTCGTGTAGTTCTTGCTGATGATGTTAAAGACAATTGCCGAGCGCTCGATGTTGCCCTGAAAACATAGCCTGCTGATGGCCTGTTTTCAGAGAACCAAAAAGCCGGCCATGAAAAGCATGACCGACTTACGCGGCTATCCACTATTTTGGATAAATCACTCGGTTAAAGCGTCGGAACTGGCGAGGTTTATCCTTGATTTTTTACTCAATTGATCGATTTTAATCGAGGCTTGCTCAAAGGATTCAGCCACTTTGTCAAATGCCGAACGATGCACCGTAGCGCTCTCAGTCGGCTTAGCAGATGCCTGCGCCGCATCGCCCATCTTGCCTGTCGAGTCGACAGCAGGCTGACCCGCTTTGGCGGTATCTGCCTTGAGACCGGCAGAATCTTCGGTCGCGGCATCAAGACTCAAGTCTTCGCTATTGTTGTCAACTTTGCCATCATTGATTAGGTGACGGCGATATTGCAGGAAGGACTCGCGGGTAAACACATACGGATCCAAGGCCGCCTCGTCGATAAAGTTCAACGCACCTTGGGCTTTTGCACGATCGCTGATGCCCTCGATAATACCGGTGAACGGAACATAGGTGCCTGGATTGGCGGCTTTGTCTACGATAAGGGCACTACCATCACGAATCGTTGTCGGCCCCATGACAGGCAACACCAAATAAGGCCCCTCTCCGACTCCCCAGACCGCCAAGGTTTGCCCAAAGTCCTCGGCGTTATGCTCTAGGCCAAGTTTACTCGCCACATCGATCAATCCACCGACACCGATAGTCGTATTGGTCAGGAAACGGCCGGCATCCGCAGCACTTTGTTCAAATTTTCCCTGCAGGACATCATTTAACACCACATTGATGCCTTTCAAGTTGCTAAAAAAATTACTCACCCCGGTTTCCACGAAATCAGGCGTGATAAATTTGTAACCATCCGCGACCGGTTTGAAAAAATACTTATCCAGTCCCATGTTAAACCCGTACATGGATCGGTTGAAGCCCTCATAGGGATCAACCTGGCTTGCCTTGGCCGAAACAGGATCTACCGAGGCTTCCACGCGTTTCTCAGTGGTCGCGCATCCTGTCATCATCAATGCGCTTGAAACTAAAAACACTTGTGCCAAAGATGCTCGGCTTTTGCCTGAGTACAATCGGGTAAACATTACATACAACTCCACTGAATTATTGGTTCGAGCAACCTTCGCTTTTGGGGTGAAGAGCTTTCGCCATTACATAAAATAGTATCGATTCGATATTTTAAGTATACCACTTTAGCCTTTGCCGTCATACAAGATCTGTCTTTTCTGGCATGCACAAGTTGATGGCAGCGGCTAGCCGAATCAGAATGATTGGCCCGGTTGGTAATGGCTTTTTTGGTAAATCTCCATGATGGCCTCTCCGTTCCACACATAACAAAAATGCGGGCCTTGCCGAACGGGAGAGAGGACGCGCGGCCTAAAAACGGCTACACATTCGCCCCCGGAATAACGCACGCTGTCATAAACGATCCCGTTGGAGCCGGTGTCGCGCAGTGCTTTCGCCAGGGTTTGAGGATGAAAATAACTCCCAGGGTCATCCGTATAAATCGCCGGCATCTGCGCCTGCATCTTGCGAATATCATGCAACTCCGATTCCAAATCGGCAGCATAGCTTCGCATGTCGATTTCTATCGGCGGCTCGCTCGTCGCCGCCAGGAACCTGGCCTTATGAAATCGGGTTTCGGCGATTGCCGTATCCATATCCTTGTTGGCATAGTAAACCCCGTAAGTGCCGCCCGTAAACCGGCTTCCTTCGGGGTTAAGATGGGTGAAGGCGGCCATAATCGGCGTGGTTCCAGGGCCCGAGACCCGGTCTTCGAGGGGAACAAGCCTGATATCGCCCGACTCGTCCAACAGCCGGTCATTTGTCAACGCTTCGATCGCGAAAACAATGTCCAGGTCTTCCGGCTCCGCTACCCGATCAAATAATCCCACCGGCGGAAACCGGCTGGGAACCAGCCGCCAGCAGGGATGCCAAACTACACGGCTGATTGGCGGCAATGGCGCGCTCACTACCCGCGTTGCCCATCGAGGTATTGCCGAACCACATACAAATCAATGACGCGGCCTTTCAGCATCCGATCGAGCGCCGATTTGCCTTGAAACAATACCGCGGTATTCGGGCGCTTGATCCATTGATCCGCCGCTTCGGCTTTAGGCAACAATATCTGCAACGCTTTGTAAATGCCGAAAATATAGGAGAGCCTTTCCAACTTATCGGGATTCAGCTTGGCGAGCTCGGGCTGCTTTTTCCACTTGAAAAAGGTGCTGCGGGAATCCATGCCCAGCAAGACCATTGCCTCATCCGTACTGAGTTTCCAGGCATCCGCAATATTAAAAAAAGTCCTTAATGCGCCTTTTGCAATCATGGCGTCATCAAGGCCGGGGCGACTGTTTGCAATGGATAACATGCCGCATCTCCTCAACTAGTGCATTTATGTAGTAAAATATAAAATAAGTTTATATATAGACCTTGTCAAGGTTTTTGTTTAGCCGCCCTTGATCTGAAGTCCGGGAACGGCATCAGCATCCGTTCAACCGGAACTCCTTATAGAAACCGTTAACGACTGAACATTTACCAGAGAAAGGCGCTGGCCTTTTTTCCCAATATTCTGCCCTCGAATACCAATTTTGCCGGAGCGCTCGTAAAGCCGGCACAAACGTGCAAGGGCAATAGATGCTCTTCTCTGGGGTGACAATAATCCGCATAAGGGGCATTACGCCAGTCAATGAGCCTGGCTTCCCGTTCCTGGGACGATAAATCGTCCTTCGTACAGGTATCAATCAGCCATGCTTCGAACGCCTCATTTTTAGCGTCATGCTCCTCCCTACCGGGCGCAAAAAAGGCGTTAAGGTTATGAAACGAAAAACCCGATCCGATAATCGCTACATTGTCTTTGCGTAAATCCGCAAGGGCTTTGCCTATTTTGATATGTGTTGCAGGATCTAAGCTATTGACCAGAGATAACTGAACACAAGGGATTTCAGCCGCCGGGAACATGATTTTTAACGGCACGAATAGGCCATGATCAAAACCCCTCCGACTATCCAGCCGCGAGCTAATACCGCTGTGCTGCAACAAGCGCAAGATTTTATCGGCAAGGCCAGGCGATCCGGGCACAGGATATTGAATCCTGTAGGCCTCATCAGGAAAACCGTAATAGTCATAAATCAGCGCGGGCGTGGCTCCACTCGTAATTGTGACTCGGCTTTCTTCCCAGTGCGCACTGATCACGACAATGGCTGAAGGCTGCCCCAGACTTGGCCTTATTTCTTGCAGAAAATCGACCAAATTCTGGTGCCCTTGATCGCCCAGCAGAGGCAAAGGGCCGCCCCCATGGGGAATAAACAGAACAGGACCGAGCTGATCATCTGATTCGCATTTCATAGCGCCTCTGCGGGTAAAGTTTGGAATTGGCGGGAGCCGGCGAGCGTAACAGGTTAAAGCACGAAGTCTTATCCCCTATTCATCGATTGTATCGTCAGTATTTTCATTGTCCCCGTTGCGCGCGGTCATGACGGTTTCATACAAGCGCACTAAGCCGGCTTCGAGCGCCGCCACCTCTTCCGCGGAATAAGTCTCGAACAAGCGGTTGATGTGCTGAAGGTGCTCGGGGAAGCTGCTTTCGTATAAGGCCTTGCCGGCATCGGTCAACCGGATGATCTGGCTGCGGCCATCCTTTTTGGAGGCAAGGCGCTGAACAAGGCCTTTATCCTCCAATCGGCTGACGACTCCGGTCAGCGTCCCTTTGGTAATCAAGGTTTGTTCGCCCAATTTTTTGGGGGTCATACCGGAGGTGTTGCCTAAGGTGATGATGACGTCGTATTGCGGCAAAGTCAGATCCAGCTTGTGAACATGACTGGCCGCATAAGACAAAAAAGCTTGATGCGTTCGCAATAACTCGCGCAGCATCGTTGGGAAAGTAGAGGGAGAAGACATAACACCGCAATATAAGTTCTAATTAGAACTGGATGATAACCCCAATCAAAAACAACCTCAAGCTTTTTGCCGTAATGGGGTGGCGTCGCGGCAAAGCGGAACGCTTTGCCCTCCAAGACAGAGATGGGGTGATTTTACCTGAAAAATCCTACAGGCAATCGGCCAGCACGATGGCCCGTTTCGGCGCGGGCAGGCCTTCGATCGTCAATGCGGGATCATTCGGATCAAGAAAATCCGGCAGCGATTGAAACGGCATCCATTCGGTGCGACGCTGTTCTTCGAGGCTGGTTAGCGTGATGTCAACCACGCGGATATTGCCGAAGCGGCAGCGTCTTAGCCAGCTCTCCAGCGTCGCCAGGCTTGGGATGAACCAGACATTGCGCATGTTCGCATAGCGGTCCTCCGGCAGCAGGGTCTCGCCCAGTTTGCCGTCGATGATCAAGGTTTCGAGCACCAGTTCGCCGCCGGGTTTCAGACAGCCCCGAAGTTCCAGGAGATGTTCGATCGGCGACCGCCGATGATACAGCACGCCCATCGAAAACACCGTGTCGAATGCTTTCAAGTCGGCCGGCAACGCCTCGATGCCGAAAGGCAGAACATGCACCGGCGCGGGACCATAGAGGGCCTTGACCAGCTGGAATTGGACCACATTCAGCAGCAAGGGATCGATGCCGACGACCGTCTTCGCGCCCGCGCCGAGCATGCGCCAGCCGTGATAGCCGCTGCCGCAGCCGACATCCAGTACCAGCCGGTGCTGCAAGGGCGAGATGTGATCCTTAAGCCTGTCCCATTTCCAGTCGGAGCGCCATTCAGTGTCGATTGGGATGCCGTATAAATCGTAGGGCCCCTTGCGCCAGGGGATCAGTTCGCGGAGGATTTCCACGAGCAAGGCCCGGTCTTCATCGCGAATATCCTCGGCGCGGCCGATTTGCACCGCATCGCCGGTCAAACAGCGCAGCGAAGGCTGGAGTGCCGGCAAACGCTCGAGCAAGGCCTGCCAGCGCGGCAGAGTGCCGTGGCGGGCCGGATCCAGCGCAGCGGCGATTTGCGCGGGCAATAGGTCCGCCCAGGCGCCCGCATTGGCTTCAGTGAGCGCCGCATATAAATCGTCGTAAGCGGTCATTTCAGGGTGAGGATCGAGGCGAAGTTGAAATATTGAAACCAGACTTCCGCTTGTAAGCGCTCGTGGAAGCGCGAGATCATCGCCGCCGAATTATCGACCGCGACGATACGGCAGTTCGGCGCGTCGATGTGCTGCAGCATGCTGAAAGTCGCCGCGCCGAGCGAGCAGCCGAGGTCGTAGCAGACGCTATCGGGACGCGCGAAGCGGCCGGCCAGCAGGCCGATCGCGGCAATGATCGCCTGATAGCCCGGCACCGAGCGCTGGATCATGTCGGGAAAAACGTCGACGACTTTGGCGTCGAATTTGAATGCGTCGATGTCAGCCAAGGGGCTGGCGTAAATGGAATCTTTGGTTTGAGTCACAGCAGAAAGGGGTGATAGCCGGCGCCGCAGCAGCCGCTCGAAAAAATCAGATCAAACCGGGATCGAAATGGCCGGATTTGACCGCAAGACGCGTCAATTCCACGTCGTTTTTGATCTTTAGTTTACCATAAAGCCGATAGCGGTAGGTGTTGACCGTTTTGGTGTTGATCGACAGTATTTCGGCCATTTCCGATATCGATTTGCCTTGCAGGATCAGCGTCACGATTTCGGTTTCCCGCTGCGACAGTTTGGCGAACGGCGACGGTTGATCGCCGAGCAAGCTTTGAAAAGCCAGATGACTCGCGACATCGTTGCACAGATAACGCTGTCCATCGACCGCCTTGCGGATCGCGCAAATCATTTCGTCTGCGGAGGAGGATTTGGAGATGAAGCCCAGCACGCCGAGTTTCAATAATTGCTGCGGAATCGGGCCGTCGTTATAAGCCGACAAGCCGATGATTTTAACATTGGGGTTCTGCCGCAAAATGCGCCGGCTGGCCTCGACGCCGCCGATGCCTGGCATGCTGACGTCCATCAATACCACATCCGGCGACAGCTCCTCGACTATCTCGATCGCTTGTTCGCCGGAATCGGCGACTGCGACGACCTGAATTCCCTTATCTGAATTCAATAGCGCCTGAATGCCGGTCCTGACCAATTGATGATCGTCAACGAGGAGCACACTAATCATAAACTTTGTTTTTTATTATCTTATAATCAGTCAATGTTGTCACGGATCGGTTAAAACCCCGCCAACGAAATCCATTACTTTATCGTTTTCGATTATAACGCTGATATGGCGGTTTGTCTGTAGCGATGAAGGCGAATGGATCACTTTGACGACCAAAATATAACCATAGCTTATGTGGTTTTACGAGTTTTTTCGCTGCTGCCAGTCAAGGCTTGCAAATGGGACAATCATTTCGTGTCCTGCGAATTTTTTGCGGCCAGCCGCGTCAAAAAAATTATCTTAAAATTTTCTATTTCATCCATAAAGAGGCAAACGCATGTTGATCCCATCTGTTTTCAAAAAATCGGTATTGCTGCCGTCAGTATTGTTCGTGGCGCTCAGCCATTCCGCTTCGGCAACAGAAGCGCCGGAAATCAAAAGAACGGTCTTGTTACAGCAAAACGTGACCCTGCCCAGCCCGAATGTGAACGGCAAAGTGGTTCGGGTCAGCTTTCCGCAAGGCGTCAAAACCCCGCGTCATACGCATGAGGGACCGGGACCGCGCTATGTGGTCAAGGGTACGCTGCAAGTGGTCGAGGGCGACAAGACCGGAATTTACTCGGAGGGCGAGGTGTTTTGGGAAACCGGGCAATCGATGACCGTCGAAAACATCGGGGGGGAGCCTGCCGAATTGATCATTTTTGAAATGGGTCCGGTGCATTGAGATGGCGCGCTGGCTGAGCCTGCTGCTCTTGTTGCTGTGCTGGGCAAGGGCTTCGGCGGCGCCGCCGAAGCCCTTGCTCTGGCAAGTCAGCGACGAGGACAATAGCGTTTATATGCTCGGCTCGTTTCACATGCTGAAGGCCGAGGATTATCCCTTGGCCGCGGCCGTCAACCAGGCGTTCGACGCGGCCGGCAAAGTGTATTTCGAAGTGGCTCCTGATGAACTGAACAATCCCGCAAGCGTGCAAGCGATGATGAAGACGGGCCTGATCGAAGGCGGCGGAACGCTCCAGCAAAGCCTGAAAGCCGATACCTGGCAACGCTTGCAACGCTATTGCCAAACCCATGCATTGCCGATCGAGTCGTTCCAGGCGATGAAACCGTGGCTGGCGGCGCTGACGATCGCGAATTTTGCCGTCACACAGGCCGGATTCTTGCCGGATCTGGGATTGGACAAGCATTATATGGACATGGCCGCTATCGAGCGCAAGGACACGGCGGGGCTGGAAACCCTGAATCAGCAGATCGGGGTTTTTGCTCAAATGTCCCCCAAAGATCAGGAACTGTTCTTGATCCAGACGCTAAAAGACATGCAGGACCCGGCGCAACTGGAGCAATTGCATCAGCGCTGGCGCAATGGCGACGCCGAGGGTTTGCTCCAGCTGCTGAGTCAGGATAGCATCAATGACAGCCCCGCATTTTACCGGCGTCTGAATCGCGATAGAAACCGCGCCTGGCTGCCGCAAATTTCCGCGTTTCTGCGCGAAAACACTCAGGGCGACGCCCTGGTGGTAGTCGGCAGTCTGCATTTATTGGGCGCCGACGGCCTGGTCGAACTGTTGAAGGCGCAGGGCTTTCGCGTGGTCCGCCTGAATTGACGGGCGCCTCAATGCCGCGTATCCGCCTGATAAGCCGATAAATCTTCGGCCAGCAGCTTTTGCACATCGATACGGTCGAAACGGTATTGCTTGTTACAAAATTCGCAGCCGACTTCGACCGCGCCTTTTTCCTGCAGAATATGTTCCAGTTCCTGTTCACCGAGCGAACGCAGGGCGTATTCGATTTTCTGTTTGGAGCAGGAGCACTCGAAGCGGACCGCTTCGGCATCGAAGAGCCGGACTTTTTCTTCATGAAACAGCCGGTGCAGCAGCGTCTCGCAGTCGAGATTCAGCAACTCCGTGGCGGTCAGCGTATCGGCCAGCATCGTGATGCGTTCCCAGTCGGACTTGAAGTCCTTGTGCGCGGGCAATTCCTGCAACAATAAACCGGCCGCGACCTGATCGTTCGCAAACAGCCACAAGCGGGTATCGAGTTGTTCGGACTGGATGAAATAAGTCTGCAAGGCGGCGGCCAGATTGGCGCCTTTCAGCGGCACGATGCCTTGATAAGGCTCGCCGTTGTCCGGCCTGATCGTCAGCACCAGCCGGCCCTGGCCGAACATCGCTTCGAGCGGACCGTGTTGCACCTCACCGGCGCAGCGGACCAAACCCCTGATTTTGCGGTCGTGCGTCGATTGCGCGACCAGGGTTCTGAAGGCGCCGTCGCCCTGCGCCTGCATGATGACCGAACCGCTGAACTTGATCGTGGCGGATAACAGCACGGCCGCCGCCAGCGCCTGGCCCAAATTCTCCTGCACGGTCGTATTGCCGTGTTGATTGTGCAGGGCGTTTTGCCAACTGCTTGACAATTTGACCCATTCGCCGCGCACACCGAATTCCTCGAAAATAAAGCGGTGTAAACTATCTTCTTCCATCCTGTCTTTCCGAAAAAGTAAACGCTTTATTATACCCCGCAATCGGTGTAACCTAGCGCTCTGTTGATTATCACAGGTTCCGATCATGATTTTCGCTGCCAAAAAGCGGGTACTGCCAGCCCCCTCGGATGCTCTGCCCGGCAATGCCGAACCGCTACGCGTAAACCCTCGGCATTTTGTGAACGGCAATCCCATCGTGCCGCCGTTTCCGGAGCCTCTGCGGCTGGCGCTATTCGGTCTCGGCTGTTTTTGGGGCGCCGAGCGCCGCTTTTGGACTGATCCCCGCATCTTCAGCACCGCGGTCGGCTACAGCGGCGGTGTTACGGTCAATCCGACTTACGACCAGGTCTGCACCGGCATGACCGGTCACAGCGAAGTGGTCAGGGTGATTTACGATCCTGAGTTAGTGGCCTACGACGAACTGCTGAAGCTGTTCTGGGAGGCGCACAATCCGACGCAAGGCATGCGCCAGGGCAACGATATCGGCACGCAATACCGCTCCGGGATCTACACCTACGATCAGGAACAATTTGACCTGGCGATCGCTTCGAGACAATCCTTTCAGGAGCAATTGTCGAGGGCCGGGCTCGGCGCGATCACGACCGAGATTCTGCCGGCCGGCGAGTTTTATTATGCCGAGGATTATCACCAGCAATATCTTGCCAAGAATCCCGGCGGCTATTGCGGACTCGGGGGCCTCGGCGTGTGTTACGCCGAAAAATAAGCGGGCAAAAAAAAGGGCGGTTAAACAACCGCCCGAGAACTATTAGGAAGATTTCAACGCAACTTTCAGCTCGCAGGTTCCGGAGAACCTCAAAAGTTAGGTTAATGATAGCAAGACAAAAGGCAATTAAAAATGTGGCAAATTGCCGCAGGGCAACAACGACTGTCAAAAAAGACACAAAGTGTTGCGTGTAAATTTGAGTTCTTCCGCGTAAAAACGCCAGGCAAAAAAAAGGCGGTCTTTTAAACCGCCTCAGAACTATTAGGAAGATTTCAACGCAACTTTCAGCTCGCAGGCTCCAGAGAACCTCAAAAGTTAGATTAATGATAGCAAGACAAAAGGCAATTAAAAATGTGGCAAATTGTCGCAGGACCACAACGGTTGTCAAAAAAGATACAAAGTGTTGCGTGTAAATTTGAGTTCTTCCGCGTAAAAACGCCAGGCAAAAAAAAAAGCGGTCTTTTGAACCGCCTCAGAACTATTAGGAAGATTTCAACGCAACTTTCAGCTCACAGGCTCCGGAGAACCTCAAAAGTTAGGTTAATAATAGCAACGGCAAAGTCAATTTAAAATGTGGCAAATTGTCGCACCGTTGCAACGATTACCCAAAAAGCAACAGAGGCAGTTCCGCAACGCGTTGCTGCGTTGCCGGCCACCCGAATAAAAAAAGGCGGGGGGCAAACCGCCTCGAATTTAGGAGGGCTTCAACGCAATTTTCAATCAACTTGCCCGCTAAGCGCCGCAAAAATCAATTTAATCATAGCTATAGCGCCAGAAAAGCGAGTGTGACATATTGCCGCAGTTCGCAAGGCCCGGCAAATCGGCGACAATAGCCCTAGAGATACAGAATCGGTCAATTTTTTGGTTATTTTGGAACATGCTCACAAACGTTACGCCCAAGTCCGAATTTAGCGCCAGGCAAAATCTGCGCTGGTTGTTCATCCTCAGAAACATGCTGATTCTGGCCGCCTCGCTACTGTTGGTCATCTCGGCCTATGGCCTGAACATCCAGCTACCCGAAGAGCAACTCTGGCTGGTGATCGTGTCGATCATCTCGGTCAATGTATACACGTCGATGCGTTTGCAGACCGGGGATCCGGTGTCGGAGCTCGAAATTTTCTCGCAATTAACGATCGATGTGCTGGCGATTGCGGCGTTCATGTATCTGACCGGAGGCGCCTCGAATCCGATCATCTGGGTGTTTCTGCTGCCGCTGATCGTGACCGCGATCATGCTGCCGCAATCCTACGCCTGGTATATGGTCGTGCTGACCACGTCGATGTATACGATTTTGATCGCATACAACATCCCCCTGCCCTCGATCGAGCCGCACATGCCGGATCCCGAACGCTTGCATCCCGACATGCCGCATTACTCGATGCTGCTAAATGCCTATGCGACCAGCGACCGGCATTATTATGACCTGCATATGTTCGGCATGTGGTTCGGTTTTGTGTTCAGCGCCGGACTGGTCGCGTTTTTCGTGGTCGAACTGGCGAAAACCTTGAAGATTCAGGAACGCAGCCTGGCGATTGCGCGCGAAAATGCGCTCCGCGACGAACGCGTCATCGCGCTCGGCACCCTGGCCGCCAGCGCGGCGCATGACATGGGCACGCCGCTCGGCACGATCGCGATCGTCGCGCACGAACTGCGGAATGACTTTCCGCAACACCGCTTTCCCGATCTGCACGAAAAAATCGACATCATGCAGCAGCAAGTCGACCGCTGCAAAAAGGCTTTATCGGTGATGTCCGCCTCGGCCGGCGAAATTCGCGCCGAATCCGGGCGCGTCATGCGCGTGACCGCCTATATCGACGATGTGATCAATCTCTGGCGCACCCAGAAATCCACGGTCAAACTGAATTTTTTCATCGACCCTGACACTGTCGATGAAGCCGAGATCATCGCCGAACGCACGCTGACGCATGCCTTGATCAATATCCTGAACAATGCGGCCGATGCGTCCGGCGACAATCGCAAGGGCATCGAATTTCACGTAGCCTGGGATTTGCGGCTGCTGCATATCAAGATTCGCGATTATGGTCCCGGATTTCCGCCGGAAATGGTCGAGAGCGCAGGCAGGCAGCCGTTGATCAGCAAGAAACGCGGCCTCGGAGTCGGTCTGTTTCTGACTTATTCAACCATCACCCGCCTGGGCGGCACGATCCAGCTTTATAACGCGGAGCCGCACGGCGCCTGCGTCGATATCGCGCTGCCGCTGCTGCATGCCGAACCGACTGAAGAGGAGAATGCGATCAATGGATAACCGAGCAAGCGATAAACCGAGATTATTGCTGGTCGACGACGATGAAACCTTTTGCCGGGTGTTGAAATCCGCGCTCGAAAAGCGCGATTATGAAGTGCTGGTCGCGAACGACGTGCAAAGCGGCATCGAACTGGCCGAACACAATCTGCCGGAATACGCGGTGATCGACCTGCGTATCGGCCATGAATCCGGCCTGGAACTGGTCAAGAAACTGATTTCACTGGACGCGAATACCGCCTGCGTAATGTTGACCGGCTTCGCGAGCATTGCGACCGCGGTCGAAGCGATCAAACTCGGCGCCATACACTATCTGACCAAACCCGCCAATGCCGACGAAATTCTGGCCGCGCTGCATAAAAACGAAGGCGATGCGAGCGTGTCGATCAGCGAAAGCCCCTTGTCGGTCAAGCGCCTGGAATGGGAGCATCTGCAAAAAATTCTGATGCAACACGACGGCAATATCTCGGCCGCCGCCAGAGCCTTAAACATGCATCGGCGCACCCTGCAACGCAAGCTCGAAAAGCGTCCGGTCAGGGAGTAAAGCTGGCAATTATTTCGCGATTTGCCAACCGGTTCATAGACTGCATTAAAAATAAGATTATTCTATCTAGCATGGATTATGCCAATGTTTAGAGAGGTTTACGATGAATAAGTCAGTCGTTGTTTTATTACTCTTGACCGGCCTTGCGGCTTCCAGGCCGGCCCTCAGCAGCACCGAGGAGGAATTGAGCCGCTTCCACGCCCTGTGCAAGACCGATGCGGATGTTGTGGTCAACGGCTACGAATTCAAGAAATCCGGGCTTTCCTTCGCGATGATCAAGGATACAATTAAGACCGCTTTTGCGGGTAAAGCCCAAACCTCGAAGGATAGCGGCGATGATGCGTTATACCTGATCAAGACCGCCTACCGCTTAAACCCCAAACTGAAGACCGAGATCATTCGCGAAGCGGCCTATCGGCTGTGCATGAAAGAAAAATTATCGACGGACCGGTAATTTTGCCTATTGCCCGATCAGCGTTGGCAAAGTTGGGCTATACTTTGACTGGATTTTTTAAATGAGAATTGTTATCATTTTTCATAACAACCCCGTCAGGAGATCTTTTCATGTATGTATGCGTCTGCAAGGCCGTTACCGACACTCAGCTCAAGAAAGCCATCGATAACGGCCTGTGTACCCGCCGGCAACTTTTCGAGTGTTTCGGCGTCGGCGGCGACTGCGGGAAATGCAACCGGCAGGTCAAGGAATTGCTTGACGCGAGCAAGCAAAATCAATTTATAATGCCCTCAGTGTCCACTCAACCTGTCTATAACGCCTGTTAAAGGCGCCGGGAGCATCCATGAAGGGCGATAAAAAAATCATCGAATTCTTGAACAAGGCGCTGACCAATGAGCTGACCGCGATCAATCAGTATTTTTTACATGCGCGCATGTTCAAAAACTGGGGCTTTTCGAAGCTGAATGAAAAGGAATATCACGAGTCGATTGATGAGATGAAGCATGCCGATACGCTGATCGAGCGGATTCTGTTTCTGGAAGGCCTGCCCAATCTGCAAAATCTCGACAAACTGCTGATCGGCGAAAATCCGCGGGAAATGCTCGAATGCGATCTGAAGCTCGAACAGACCGCGATTCCGCTGCTGCGTGAGGCGATCGCCTATTGCGAGTCGGTGCAGGACTATGTCTCCCGCGAAATTTTCACGCATATTCTCGAAAGCGAGGAAGAGCATGTCGATTGGCTCGAAACCCAGCTCGAATTGATTGAAAAGATCGGCATTCAGAACTATCTGCAATCGCAAGTCTGATCATCCCCCACTCCCTTCCCTGAAAATCAGCGACTTAGCCGACGTTTGACAGCGTTCATCTAGCCCGGTAGAGCATTCTCGGGCTATAATACGCCTCTTTTTTGTCCTGGATTTACGATCCGGCTTACAACAAGGAAATCAAATGTCTCAAATCGTGGTTTGCGCCATGTACAAGTTCGTGACCCTGGAAAACTATTGGCATCTCCGGCAGCCTTTGCACCGGGTCATGGAAGATAACGGCGTCAGGGGAACCCTGCTTTTGGCAGTGGAAGGCATCAACGGCACGGTCGCCGGATCGCGCGAAGGCATCGACACCGTATTGGCCTGGCTGCGTACCGACCCGAGGCTCGCGGATATCGACACCAAGGAATCCTACACCAATGTGCCGCCTTTCAACCGCACCAAAGTCAAGCTGAAGAAAGAGATCGTCACGATGGGCGTCGAGGGCATCGATCCCCGGCGCGTGGTCGGCACTTATGTGAAGCCTGCCGACTGGAACCGCCTGATTTCGGATCCGGAAGTGATTTTGATCGACACCCGCAACGACTATGAATATCAGGTCGGCACCTTCAAAAATGCGGTCAATCCGAATACCGAAAGCTTCCGCGAGTTTCCGCAATTCGTCAAAGACCATCTCGATCCTGCGCAGCACAAGAAAGTCGCGATGTTTTGCACCGGCGGCATCCGCTGCGAAAAATCGACGGCTTATCTGAAGGAACAGGGCTTCGAAGAGGTCTATCACCTGCAAGGCGGCATTTTGAAATATCTGGAAGAGGTGCCGGCCGAGAATACGCTCTGGCAGGGCGAATGCTTCGTTTTCGACGAGCGCGTGACGGTCGACCATGCGCTGCAAAAGGGCGAATATGACCAATGCCACGCCTGCCGCCTACCGATTACCGCAGCGGACAAGGCCGATCCGCGTTACCAAAAAGGCGTCAGTTGCCCGCATTGCCATGACAAACTGACCGCGGAACAAATAAGCCGTTTCAGCGAGCGTGAAAAGCAGATGCAGCTTGCGCGGCAGCGCGGCGAGGCGCATATCGGCTCGGATGCGGCCAGAAGCCTGATCGCGAAGCGCGAAGCGAAACAGCTGCGCCGTGAGCAACAAGCCGCAAGCCAGCTCGATCAGGTCTGCTGATGAGCGCCAAGCTCGCCCAAATCGGACAACAGGCGCCGTTATTGTCGGTCTCCGAATGGGTGCAGGGCGCGCCGGTCAATTTCGACCGGCTGCGGGGCCGCGTGGTGCTGGTCGAGGTGTTTCAGGTCAACTGCCCCGGCTGCTTTTTCTATGCGCTGCCGGAGGCGATCGAATTGCACCGCAAATATGCCGATGCCGGCTTGGCCGTACTCGGCGTGGCGACCGCATTCGAGGATTTCGACAAGAATACGCTCGAAAATTTACGCCTGCTGGTCGAGCGCAACGAAGTGATCGGCGAAACCTTCAAAGCGCTGAGCCAACATGGGCAACTCGAGCAAGGACGCCTGCCGTACCGCATTCCTTTCCCGTTGGCGATGGATCGATTGAGCGAGCGCCAGGGCGAAATCTCCGGGGACGACATTCTCGGTTTCATCCACGGCCGCTTGCCGAATTTCGACCAGCAGCCGGAGGCCTACCGGCAGCAGGTCATCCAACAGGTAGGGAAATATCTGCAATCGCTGCGCTATCGGGCGGAGACTTTTGAACGCTTTCAATTGAAAGGCACACCCTCGCAAATCCTGGTCGATAAACAAGGCGTACTGCGCGCCTGCGAGTTTGGCGCTTTTCCTGACCTGGAAAGCCGCCTGCTCGAACTGTTGCAGGAATGACCTGACGGCTTAGAACGCCTCAGGCTCACACCGGCGCGCGCTTTGGGGCAGGCAGGCGCAGCCAAAACAAAGCACCCTGCCCGCTTTCGCCCAGTTCGATTTCTGCGCCGTAGGCTTTCAACAGCGAGGCGGCAATTTCCAGCCCCAGGCCGGTGCCGCCTGCATTCCGACGCGTCGTGAAAAAAGGCGTAAAGATTTTGTTGCGGTTCTCGCGCGAAATGCCCGCGCCGTTGTCCTGCAAGCCGATAAGCATCCTCTCATCCAGCCGCTCCAAATGAATATTGACCCGGTCCGCGCCGTGTTGCAGGCTGTTTTCGAACAGGTTGACCAGCACCAACTCGAGCACTTCCGGCGCGATCAGCAACGGCGCCGCCGATGCCGTGTCCAGTTCGATAAGCAGGCCGCGTTCGGCATAGCGGTGCTTCAGTTGCCCGACGACTTCGTGCAATAGGCATTCGTGCTTACTCGGCAGCGTCGCATCCGCATGCGCGAGTTCGAGCAGGCGGTTGACCAGCTGTCTGAGCCGGTGCGTATCGGCCAGGAGATTTGCGATGAAGCGCTGCCGGCGCTCCTCGGGCATCGTGTCGAGATGATCCTGCAACAGTTCCAGCGCGCCCTGGATCGAAGTCAGCGGCGTTTTGAATTCATGCGAAACATGGGTCGCGAAGCGGCGGATGTAGTCGGTCCGCTCCGAAAGCGCCCGTGACATGTCCGCAAAACTCGCCGAAAGCTGGGCGATTTCCTGAGTAACCGGATTTTGCAAGGGCTCGATCAGCTTTTGTTCGCCGCTTTTAAGTTTTTCGGTCTGCCGGATCAACTCCCGGATCGGCCGCGCGATCGACGAGGAGACCAGCATCACGATCGTGACCACGATCAACAACAGGCTGACGCCGGCCAGCAGCACGCGGCCCTTGACCGCATAGAGATGTTTCAGGATGTTGTTCGGCGTGCGCGACAAATAGAACACGCCTTGCAGGCGGCCGTTTTCGATCACCGGGAACGCGATGAATACGCGGATGTTCGCGCCGCGGCTGATCGAATACAAAGGCGGCGGCGGTTCGTCCGAGATGCGCTGGCGGATCACGCTCGCATAGCGCCCTTGCAAGGCTTCCTCGACTTCCGGGATAGGCGCGAGCGATGCGCCGACCTCTTCGCGCCCGGCGATTACGATGCCGTTCGGGTCGAGCAAACGGATGCCGGACAACGTGATATGCTGCGTATCCTGCAAGACCGGGCGCAATAACAGACCGGCGCGGCGCGCCAGCTCGTCGGGCAAAGCCTGTGCGGCTGCCGCCGGGGGGCGCGGCGAAAGGATAGTATCGAACAAGCTCAATCCCGGAAAGATTGGCGCGTAAGGGGCATTCTGCGGCAGCGGATAAGTTCCCGCATAGGCCTGGATTTCGGAGCGATCTTGCAGAACCCGTCCGTAGGGTTTACCGTTCGTTTGCAGATTGCGCAGCAGCTGCCGGTAACTCGCGGACAAGGCCGCCGCCTGCGCGATCAATTCCCGCTCGGTCTGCTGCACCAGTTCGTTTTCATAGATCCGGAAGAAATACAGCCCGCCCAGCGGCAGCGCCAGCACCATCAGCATCACGCACAACAGGATATTGCGCAGTCGGAACAGCCGGCGGCGCCAAAACGGCAATTTGAAGCTCACTCGCATCCGGCCAGTTGATAGCCGACGCCGTGCACCGTCTCGATCGCGGCCTGGCATCCCGCCTCGCCGAGTTTTTGCCGGATATGGCGAATGTGGCTGTCGATCGTGCGGTCGCTGACATAGACGTTGTTGTCGTAAGCGCTCTGCATGATCCGGTCACGGCTGAATACGCGGGCGGGATGGCGGATCAACAGCTGCAATATCGCAAATTCGGTCGCGGTCAGGCCGACCGCGATGCCGTCCCACAGCACCTTGTGCTGAGAGGGTAAAACGCTGAGCCTGCCGTGCCGCAGCAGCAATTCAGTCGCGTCCGCCTTCGGCAAAGCCTGCGCGCGCCGCAGAATCACGTTGACCCTGGCGACCAGCTCGCGCGGACTGAAAGGCTTGGTCACATAATCGTCGCCGCCGATTTCGAGGCCGAGTATCCGGTCTATTTCATCGTCGCGCGAAGACAGAAACAGGATCGGCACCTCGGAGTGTTTGCGGATTTCGCGGCAGACTTCCAGGCCGTCGAACTCCGGCATGTTGATGTCGAGCACGATCAGATCGCAAGGATCGGCGCGGAATGCCTCCAGCGCGCGCCGTCCGTCTTCGGCCTGCCACACCTGCATACCGGCCTTTTCGAGCGCAAAACCGATCACGTCCCGGATATGGGCATCGTCGTCGGCAACGAGTATGCGTTTGCTCATCAGGCGTCCTAAGCTGTCAAAAAATCATGCGGATCAATATAGAACATTCTAAGCCATCCGCTCGGCATTCCGAAACCGTAGTTCGAAGGCTTGGGCAACAGGCTCATGATTGAGTAATGCAGATGCGGCGGCTTGCCACGCGCGTTGCCGCTGGTGCCGACCGCGCCGATCGCCTCGCCTGAGCGCACGATCTCGAAGGCGCGCACGTCGACTCTCTGCAAATGCGCGTAATAATGCAGCCGCCATTTGGCGCCGAGCAGCAAGGCCACATGGCCGCCGCGCGGCAAATCGCCCGCATACAGCGTCACCCCGCCGGTCGCCGCGAGCACCGGCGCGCCTGCTTTAGCAAAAATATCGATGCCTTTGTGCACGATCGAGCGTCCCCAAGGATAATGCCAGAAGGCATGCGGATTCCAATCGGCGGGCCTCGCGCCCTCCACTGGAATCCGGTGGGTTTCCGGCAAAACAAAACCGAGAGCCACAATGATCAGCAATAGCGCGAACTTGCCGATTTTACGCATGCGCCGTCTCCTTTTCTGATGCCAACTGCGCCGTTGCGTCCGCATCGCCCTGCCCGGTCAACAGATACCAGTCGAGATGCCGCGTCGCCAGCATCAAACCGGCCAGCACGCCGAACAACAGCAGGCTGCCCATCAGCATCGCATAATCTTCCGCCTGCAGGATCACATAGAGCACCGCATACAGCAGAGAAAGGCCCGAACCCAGCAAGAGACCGAATCTGCGGCTGCGCAGTATCGCGCCGAAATAGCAGGTCAACAAGGCGGCACAGGCGAACGCGCCGATCAGATAAGCATAGAAAAACCGGATATGCTCGGACAGCGCGATCAGCAGCAAATAGAACATCAGCAGCGCGGTGCCGACCAGCGCATACTGCACCGGATGCACGCGCAATTTTTTCAACAGTTCGAACAGGATCAACACGACGAAGGTCAGCACGATGAACAGCTCCGCGTATTTGATGCTGCGTTCGGATTCCTGATAGACATCGACCGGTTTCAGCAAATCGAAACCGACCGCAGTGTCGAGCAAGGCCAGGCAATTGCCTTTTCGGCAGGTATCCAGGGCGCCGCTGACATTGTACGAAAAGGACGAGGCGCGCCAGATCGCGCTGAAGCCGTCTTTGCCGATTTCGCGCTGTTCCGGCAGCAACTGGCCGGTAAAGCTCGGATGCGGCCAATTCGCCTTCAGGCTCACGTCGGACTCTGCCGCGAGCAAGGCAAAATTCATCGCTCTCATGCCCCGAAGTTCCAGCTTGAACGCAAACGGCAGACTCTCTGCGGCCGGCTCCAGCTTCAGAGCGGGCAACACCGCATGCATGCCGGCCGTCGCATCATGCAGATTCCCGCCCGGTTTGAACGGTAGACTGGACTGCCCCCAGGTCAATGCCGAAGGAGCCACCACGCCGCGCTGATCGCGCACCAGCACGCTCAGCTGCGGCTTGTCAAAGCGAATCGCGTTGTCCTTGTTCCGGGCCAATAAATCCAGAACCGGCTGCGTGTTGAACTTGCCCGCAACCTCGACCTGGCTCTGATAGACCGGCACCTGGTAAATCCCGCGGTAGCGTTCGGAACTGTCCAACTGGCTGGAAACATGCAACTGTTCCGGAATTAGATAGAGCGCATCGGACAGCGTCGCTTCTTTCACGATTTCCCTCTCTTTTCGGTTGCCATCGATGATTTTTTCCTTGGTATGATAGGTCAACACATAAGGCAGCACCAGTAGCGGCCCCGCCAGCGTTTGCGCGCCGGGCCAGCTTTGGCCGATGCTGTCGTAGGCCTGCTGCCGCCAGCCTTGCCGCTCATAGACCACGCCCCCGATATAGGCGCGCGGAATCAACAGCAATAGTATCAAGCCGAAAATAACGCCCAGTTTCAGATAAAAATTGTTTTTCATGATAGATGACTCCTGTGATTGATCGTCATGTCAAAATTTACCCGGACGCCTTGCAGATCGCGCGTCGGGGATTTGCAATTTCAGCGATTTATTGTGCAGTTTTCGTGCAGAACCGGAAGTCCTGTAAGTTCAGAGCGAATGACGGCCGCTTTCGTATATAATGGGCGGTTTATTTATCGATTTATTTTTTGCAACCGTTTTTTCCCGATGCCGAAAAAGAAAAGTCCGACGTTGTTTGAAGACTCGCTCGCCGAGCTCGAAGCGCTGGTCAACCAGCTCGAACAGGGCGACATTTCGCTGGAAGAGTCGCTGAAATCGTTTGAACGCGGCGTTTTTCTGACCCGCACCTGTCAACAGGCCTTGCAGGAGGCCGAACAGAAGGTTCAGATTTTATTGGAAAAGAACGGCGCGTCATCCCTGGAGCCTTTTACTGATGAGTAATGCGTTAAAAGAATACCTGAGCCTAAGCCAAAACCGCGTCGAACGGGCGCTCGAAACGCGTCTGCCGAGCGACACCATCCTGCCGCAAAAACTGCATCAGGCGATGCGCTATTGCGTGCTGGACGGCGGCAAACGGATGCGTCCCTTGCTGACCTACTGCACCGGCAAGACGCTAGGCATCGCGCCGGAAGAACTCGACGGCCCGGCCTGCGCCGTCGAATTGATCCATGTGTATTCATTAATCCATGACGACCTGCCCGCGATGGATGACGATGACTTGCGCCGCGGCAAACCGACCTGCCATGTGGCGTTCGATGAAGCCACCGCGATCTTGACCGGCGATGCGCTGCAGGCGCTCGCCTTTGAAGTGCTCGCGCATGACCCGACCATCAAGGCCAGCCTTGAAAACCGGGTCAAGATGATTACGACACTGGCCAAGGCCAGCGGCTCGATGGGCATGGTCGGCGGTCAGGCGATCGACCTGGCTTCGGTCGGCACCAAACTGAATCTGCCCGAACTCGAAAACATGCACATCCACAAGACCGGCGCCTTGATCCGCGCGAGCGTGAATCTTGCGACCCTGGCCAGCGCCGATGTCGATGCCTCGGTCGCAACCAAGCTCGATCAATACGCCAAGTGCATTGGCCTGTCGTTCCAGGTCAAGGACGACATCCTCGACGAAGAAAGCGACACCGCGACGCTCGGCAAGACCCAGGGCAAGGACAAGGACAACGACAAACCGACCTATCCGGCCTTGCTCGGACTCGCCGGCGCGAAACAAAAGGCCCAGGAGCTGCACGAAAAAGCGCTCGATTGCCTGAGTATCTTCGGCAACGAAGCCGATCTGCTTCGCGACTTGTCGCTTT
Source organism: Methylomicrobium lacus LW14 (assembly GCF_000527095.1). NCBI lineage: Bacteria > Pseudomonadati > Pseudomonadota > Gammaproteobacteria > Methylococcales > Methylococcaceae > Methylomicrobium > Methylomicrobium lacus. Next base: position 1,581,274 of record NZ_AZUN01000001.1, read on the forward strand.
ACATCATCGAGCGGGATCATTGATTCCCAACTTGATTACTAAGGAATTAAATCGGATAATCGCAAGGCAAACTGTGTGTTCCAGCCGGCATTGCCGTGCTGGAACACGCTGATCAGCGCGCAGCCCCAGCGCCCGCGCCTTGACCCCGCAAGGAATCGAGTTAGAGATGAATTATTCAGGCCACACCCCCATTTTAGACACCATCAATCTTCCCGCCGACCTGCGCAAACTCAGAAAAAGCCAGCTGAAGCCGCTGGCGAAGGAACTGCGCGATTATCTGACCCATACGGTCAGTATTTCCGGCGGCCATTTCTCGGCCGGGCTCGGCACGGTCGAATTGACCGTCGCGCTGCACTATGTGTTCAACACCCCGGAGGATCAGTTGGTCTGGGATGTCGGCCACCAAGCCTATCCGCACAAGATTCTGACCGGCCGCAAGGAGCGGATGACCACGATCCGTACGCACGGCGGCGTCTGCGCATTTCCGTCGCGCACCGAGAGCGAATATGACACCTTCGGCGTCGGCCATTCGAGCACCTCGATCAGCGCGGCCCTGGGCATGGCGATCGCCTCGGCCCGGAAAGGCGAGAACAAACAGATGGTCGCGATCATCGGCGACGGCAGCATCACCGGCGGCATGGCCTATGAGGCGATGAACCATGCAGGCAGCATCGACGCAAACCTGCTGGTGATCCTGAACGACAACGAGATGTCGATCTCGCCGAACGTCGGCGCGATGAGCAATTATCTGACCAAGGTGCTGTCGAGCCGCCTGTACTCCTCGGTGCGCGAGGAAAGCAAGAAAGTGCTGAGCAACATACCGAGCGCCTGGGAACTCGCGCGCCGCACCGAAGAACACATCAAGGGCATGGTGGTGCCTGGAACCTTGTTCGAGGAACTCGGTTTCAATTACATCGGCCCGATCGACGGCCACGACCTGGATGCGCTGGTGCCGACGCTCGAAAACCTGAAGGCGATGCCCGGCCCGCGTCTCCTGCATATCGTGACCAAGAAGGGCAAGGGCTATGCGCCGGCCGAGAAGGACCCGCTCGCTTATCACGGCGTGCCGGCCTTCGACCCATCCAAGGATTCGCTGCCGAAATCGGCGCCCTCCCCGCATCCTACCTATACCGAGGTGTTCGGCAACTGGCTCTGCGACATGGCCGAACAGGACGAGCGCCTCCTCGGCATCACGCCGGCGATGCGCGAAGGCTCAGGCCTGGTCAAGTTTTCCGAACGCTTTCCGAAGCGCTATTTCGATGTCGCGATCGCCGAACAACATGCGGTAACGCTCGCCGCGGGCCAAGCCTGTCAGGGCGCGAAGCCGGTCGTCGCGATCTATTCGACCTTCCTGCAGCGCGCCTATGACCAGATGGTTCACGATGTCGCGATTCAAAACCTGGATGTCCTGTTCGCGCTCGACCGCGCGGGGCTTGTCGGCCCGGACGGCCCGACCCATGCCGGCAGCTTCGATTACAGCTTCATGTGCTGCATCCCGAACCTGCTGATCATGGCGCCTGCCGACGAAAACGAATGCCGGCAGATGCTCTATACCGGTTTCATCCACGAAGGCCCGGCCTCGGTGCGCTATCCGCGCGGCAAAGGCCCCGGCGTTGAAGTACAAAAAACGATGACCGCGCTGCCGGTCGGCAAGGGCGAAATCCGCCGCCAGGGCAGCAAGATCGCGATTCTGGCCTGGGGCAGCATGGTCGCGCCGGCCCTGAAAGCCGCCGACCAGTTCGGTGCGACGGTCGCGAACATGCGTTTCGTCAAACCGATCGATGAGGCGTTGATCCTGGAACTGGCCAAAACGCACGAAATGCTGGTCACGATCGAAGAGAATGTGCTGTCCGGCGGTGCCGGCAGCGCGGTGAGCCAATTCCTGCAAGCGCAACGCATCCTGATGCCGGTGTTGAATCTTGGCCTGCCCGATGCGTTCATCGAACAGGGTACGCGCGAGGAACTGCTCGCGATCGCGGGCCTGGATGCGAAAGGCATAACCAAGAGCCTCGAGGCCTTTTATCCTGAATTATCCCCGGAAGAACTTGCCGTTGCCGATTGATGCGGCGATGCCGATTGGGTTGCGGCTAGGCGGCAACCCAACCTTATTGAACCCTCTTTAGCCAAAAACCCAACCATGGACCGCTTAATCAGCAAAATCCGCGACATCCCCGATTTTCCGAAACCCGGCATCATCTTCAAAGACATCACGCCGCTGGTCAAAGACCCGGCCGCATTGAAGTTGTCGGTGCATCAATTAATGCAGCCCTTTTTGGGGTGCGAAATTACCGCGGTCGCCGGCATGGAAGCGCGCGGCTTCATCTTCGGATCGCTGGTGGCCTGGGAAATGGGATTGCCGTTCATCCCGCTCAGAAAGCCCGGCAAATTGCCTTATGACGTGCAAAGCGTCTCGTATGATCTCGAATACGGTTCGGCGGTGCTCGAAGCGCATATCGACGCATTCGAACCGGATGACAAGGTATTATTGATCGACGATTTGCTGGCGACCGGCGGAACCGCCAAGGCCAGCTGCGAACTGATCGAAAAGCTTGGCGCTAAGGTCGTCGCCTGCGCTTTCGTCGTGGAGCTGGATTTTTTGAACGGCAGAGAAAGACTGGGCGCTTATCAGGTCCACAGCCTGCTGCATTTTTGACTCGCGGGCCGGAGAGGCCCGCTCGCGTGATGCGAAATTATTTCGCTCTGCGGGTTTTCCGCGCTTTTTTCTTCGCCCCTTCGGCTTGCAATAGCTGATATTCGAAACGGGCCTTTTCATATTGGCTCTTCGCATCCTGGAACGCATTGCCAGCCTGAGCGGAGGCAACCGGCGCCGGAGAAACCGCCGCAGCCTTGACCGGCTCAGCGCTCGCCGCATCCTGAGCTTCGGGTGCGGCTTTGTTTTCTGCAGCTTCCGGAACTTCCTTCGCCTCTGCCGGTTTAGCATCCACCGCGCTTGGCTTCGCGGCATCGCCAGAGGCTGTTGCCTCATCCAGCAAATCGCCTTCCAAATCGGCTAAATCGTTCTTTTCCTCCGCCTTGCCGTCGGTGGCCAGATTCTGCCGCCATTGCAGGAAGGATTCGCGGGTAAACACATAGGGATCGAGCGCCGCTTCGTCGATAAACTTCAACGCGCCATCCGCATTCGCGCGCGCGTTCACCATAGACACCACCGATACCGGCACGCCGATACCGCCTAAATAAGTCGCAGGGTTCGCCGCGGTATCGAAAACCGATCCCGGGATACCGCGCGCCGTTGATGGACCCAGGAAGGGCAGCACCAGGTAAGAGCCTGACGGCACACCCCAGACCGCCAGGGTCTGTTCGAAGTCCTCATCGTTTTGTTCGAGGCCCGCATGCTTGGCGACATCGAACAAGCCGCCGACGCCGGCGGTCATATTGATCAAGAAGCGCCCCGTATCTGCGGCGCTTTGCTGAAACTTGGCCTGCATCAGGTCATTCAGCACGACATTGATGTTCTTCAGGTTGGTGAAAAAGTTCGCAACGCCGGTCTGCATGAATTCCGGGGTCGCCCATTTATAGGCATTCGCGACCGGCTCGGCAACATAATTATCGACCTTGTCGTTAAAGGCAAAGATCTTGCGGTTGATATCCTCGTAAGGATCGGCAGGATTAGCCTGCGCCACGGCGGGTTTCTCGCCGGTCGAAGCGCAGCCGCCCAAAGCCAGCGCGGCACCCAGAACAAACGAGGCGGTAACAGAAGATAAAGGGATGCCGGGGCGGCCGCCGCTAAGCGCTTTGTTGATGACCATCAGATTATAACTTTGAATAATTGTCTATCTTTTCGTTGATCTTCGAGATTAAAGCGTCGAACCCTTCGCGCTGCAATATGGTGGTGTATTCCGATCTTCTCAAGGCCAGATCGCTGACGCCGTCGGCGATAATATTGATGATGCGCCAACTGTCGCCTTTTTCCTTCAACCAATAGTCGAATTTATGCGACTTTTCATCCGGCACCTTGAATAGATAATGCACGACAACGCCGCCCCGCGTCGTTTGCTCTTCGTTTTCGAAAGCGAACGACTCGCCGCCATATTCCTTAAAATTATGCGCGTAAGAGGCGACACTCAATTTACTGAAGACATCGACCAGTTTGTCCTGCTGCTCGCTAGTCAATTTTTCCCATTCCTTGCCAACCACCACGCGGGCGATCTTGACCAGATCATGACTCTCCGATACAGGCTTAACCAGTTTATCATATCTGCCGGAATATCCGAGCGTTTTGCCGTTTTTCATCACCTCGATCAGTTCGGCCTGAAACTTTTCGACGACCGCTCTCGCGCTCATACCGCCAGTTGCTCCGGCAAACGCCGTGACCGGCACCAGCAGGGATAATACCAGTACAGCCGCCCATTTTGATTGTTTTGCTACCATCATCTTAAAATCTCGAATCTTCATAAATTGCATGCTTAACAACGGACCGCAGGGTGGCGCCTTACGACACCACCCTGCGCAACGACCGAATCGAGCCTGATCGATCCCGACTTATTCGACTCTGATAGGAATACCGGAAAAAGTCGCCTGGGTTTTGGCTTCCGCATAAACCGGCGCCGGCTCAGGAATCATGTCGCCGCTGGTTTTAGGACCTTTGATTGCGGTCAAAATTCCTTTCAACGGATTTTTCAACATGTCTTCGACAGCGGTCGCTTCATAGCCGCAATGCGCCATGCAGTTTGCGCACTTCGGATTATTGACCGTACCGTATTTTTCCCACGGCGTGGTTTCGAGCAACTCCTTGAAGCTGGATGCATTGCCTTCATCGGCCAACAGATAGCAAGGCTTTTGCCAGCCGAATACGTTACGCGTCGGATTGCCCCACGGCGTACAGTTATAGCGTTGGTTACCGGCCAAATAATCCAGATACAATGCCGAATGGTTCAATTTCCATTTGCGCTTCTTCTCCTTGCCGATCCGGAAAATGCCGCGGAACAGCTCCTTGACTTCCCTGCCCTTGATGAAAACGTCCTGTTTCGGCGCGCGCTCGTAGCTGAAGCCCGGCGCAATCGTGACGCCTTCGACACCGAGTTCGGTCACATAATCGAGAAAATCGGCCACTTCGTGATCTTGTTCGCCCTGGAACAGCGTGCAATTGACGGTGACCCGGAAACCCTTGCCGAGCGCCAACTGGATCGCTTCGACCGCGCGGTCGAACACGCCTTCCTGGCACACCGACGCATCGTGACGCTCACGCAGACCATCCAGATGCACCGAAAAAGTCAGATACGGGGACGGCTTATAATCGTCGATCCGTTTTTTCAACAACAAGGCATTCGTGCACAGATACACATATTTCTTGCGTGCGATGATGCCTTCGACAATTTGCGGCATTTCCTTGTGAATCAGCGGCTCGCCGCCCGGAATCGACACCATCGGCGCATTGCATTCATCGACCGCCTGCATACATTCTTCATAAGAGAGGCGCTTGTCGAGAATGTCGTCCGGATAATCGATCTTGCCGCATCCCGCGCAGGCCAAGTTACAACGGAACAGCGGCTCCAGCATCAAGACCAAAGGATACTTCTTGACACCCTTGATTTTTTGCTTGAGCAGATAACTGCCTACGGTCAACTGTTGACGTAATGGAACTCCCACGAGCAAACCCTCCAAATAAATTTCAAAATAATTGCGGATGCGTTCGCTCCGCCATTTTATGAAAATAGCCGCAGGCGCCGCGCCGACTGTTGCACATTAACAACATTTCGGTCACTACACTGCCAAAGCCGCTGTTTTCGAGTAAAATAACGCAAAAGAGAGACGCTTTCAGCGTCCATCTGTTTCATTTTGGTTACTAGAATACTCTTTTTTTTCAATCGACTCCAGTTTTAACAACAAAACATCTGAATTCCGCAACCGATTCGTCGCCGAAAACCACCCTCCCCCATACCGGATAATAAACCCAACACCTTGTTTATACTTGAATTATTAAACCTTAGCGAATGCCAAAGCCAACATATTAGCAACAAAACAACATTACTTTGCAAATTGCCAACAAACAGGCTATCATTGCCAACAATGAACAGATGCACCCATTCAACGGGCCAATGGATTACCGCTTATGAATAAAGATCGAAATTTTTTGAACGACCCTAAATCACTAAGCAAATTGCCTGACGACGCCTTTCAGACTGAGCTGCTTAAGGGCGTTTCGAGAACCTTTGCGCTGACGATTCCGCAGCTGCCGGCCCCGCTGTATGGCCCGGTCGCCAATGCTTATTTGTTGTGCCGCATCGTCGATACGATCGAAGACGAGGTGTCGCTGACGCCGGAACAAAAAAGCTATTTTTGTTCCGAATTTATCGACGTGGTCAAAACCGGGCTCAATTCCGAGTCGTTTGCGGCCGAGTTAGCGCCCTTGCTGTCCGAAAAGACGCTGCCCGCCGAGCACACCCTGATTCATGTGATGCCGCGCGTGATCGAAATCACGCATTCGTTCGATCAGGAACAGATCGACGCGCTGGCCGACTGCGTCGCGACGATGGCCGAGGGCATGTCCGCATTCCAGTCGCAAAACCTGCAACACGGCCTGGCCAGACTCGCCGACCTGGACAAATACTGTTATTACGTCGCCGGCTGCGTCGGCGAAATGTTGGCCAAACTCTTTTGCCATTACTCGCCGGCAATCGCGGAGCACAGAGAAGAGCTTCTGCGTTTGTCGGTCTCTTTTGGCCAAGGCTTGCAAATGACCAATATATTGAAAGACATCTGGGACGATGCGGAACGCGGCGTCTGCTGGCTGCCGCAGGACATTTTCCGCGAAGCCGGCTTCGACCTGAAGAAGCGGGCTCCGGATGCGAATGATCCGAATTACAAGAAGGGCTTGACGCATCTGATCGGCATCGCGCACGGCCATTTGCACAATGCCTTGCGCTACACCCAATTGCTGCCGGCGCATGAGACCGGTCTCAGAAACTTTTGCCTGTGGGCGCTCGGCATGGCGGTGCTGACCCTGAAAAAGATCAAGCACCACCTCGATTTCGACCGCTCCGAGCAAGTCAAGATTTCCAGGAAAAGCGTGAAGGCGACGATTGTCGCCACCAAATTGACCGTACGCAGCAATCTGCTGCTCAGCATGCTTTTCCATATTGCCGGACGGGAACTCAAGACCCCCGACTGGCAATACAGTGAACAAACTCAACTAGCTCAATAAGTCATTAAGGACACCCCATGTTTACCGATGCTGCCACACAGATAAATACCGGCGATGCTCCTAGCTCATCGACACCGATACAATCTCATGCCTACGATCTCGACCGAGCGATCAAAAAAGCCCAGGACAGCCTGATCAAGCTGCAAGACCCTAGCGGATTCTGGGTTTTCGAACTCGAAGCCGACTGCACGATACCGTCCGAATACATCATGATGATGCATTTCATCGACGACATCGATCAGACGCTGCAAAGCAAGATCGCCAACTATCTGCGTTCGCGCCAGGCCGAAGACGGCAGTTATCCGCTGTTTACCGGCGGCCCCGGCGACCTCAGCTGCAGCGTGAAAGTCTATTACGCGCTGAAGATGGCCGGCGACGACATCGATGCGCCGCACATGAAGCAGCTGCGCGAATGGATTTTGAGTCAGGGCGGCGCCGCGAAAGCGAATGTGTTCACCCGGATTGCCTTGGCCACCTTCGGGCAGCTGCCATGGCGCGGCGTGCCTTATATCCCGGTCGAAATCATGTTGTTCCCGAAATGGTTTCCGTTCCATCTGGACAAAGTCTCCTACTGGTCCCGGACCGTGATGGTGCCGTTGTTCATCCTGTGCAGCATGCAGGCGCAGGCGAAGAACCCGCACAAGGTCAGCGTGCTCGAATTGTTCACCGTGCATCCCGACGAGGAGCAGCATTATTTCCCGGAAAGAACCCTGCTGAACAAGATCTTCCTGGGCCTGGACAAATTGGGCCGCCTGACCGCGCCCCTGATCCCGAAAAAAATGCATGACCGCGCGATCGAAAAAGCGCTGGCCTGGTTCACCGAGCGCCTGAACGGCGAAGACGGACTCGGCGGCATTTTCCCGGCGATGATCAATGCCTATGAATCGATGCTGCTGCTCGGCATGCCGGAAGATCATCCGAATGTGGTGATCGCGCGCCAATCGATCGACAAGCTGCTGGTGATCAATGAAGACGACGCCTATTGCCAACCGTGCCTATCTCCGGTTTGGGATACCGGGCTGGCCTCACTGGCCTTACAGGAAGTGGACCGGGACGGCAACCGGGACAACCTGGCCCGAGCCTATGACTGGCTCAAAAGCAAACAATTGAAGGATGAACCGGGCGACTGGCAGATCTCGAAGCCGGACTTGCCAGGCGGCGGCTGGGCGTTCCAGTTCAACAATCCGCATTATCCCGATGTTGACGATACCGCGGTGGTCGCCTTCGCGATGGCCGACTCCGATCTGCCCGGCATGGAAGAACCGGTGCAACGCGCGACCCGCTGGATCGAGGGCATGCAGTCGAAAAACGGCGGCTACGGCGCCTTCGATGTCGATAATACCCACTATTATCTGAACGAGATTCCGTTCGCCGACCACGGCGCCCTGCTCGATCCGCCGACCGCCGATGTCAGCGCGCGCTGTGCGATGTTGATGGCTAAGGTGGCCAGAGAACATCAGCAATATCTGCCGGCGCTCGAACGCACGATAGCCTATCTGCGCAGCGAGCAGGAAGCCGACGGCTCCTGGTTCGGCCGCTGGGGCACCAACTACATTTACGGCACCTGGTCGGTGCTCTTGGGCCTCGAGCAGACCGGCCTGCCGAAAGACGATCCGATGTACCGGAAAGCCGTAAAATGGCTGAAGAGCGTGCAGCGCGAAGACGGCGGCTGGGGCGAAGACAATTTCAGCTTCCACGACACCAACTTCAGCGGCAAATACCGTTTCAGCACCGCGTTCCAGACCGCCTGGGCCGTGCTCGCGCTGATCGCGGCCGGCGAAGCGAAGAGCCCGGAAGTCAAAGCCGGCATCGACTTTATCCTGCACAAGCAGCAGGCCGACGGCTTCTGGAACGACAAATGCTTCACCGCGCCCGGCTTTCCGCGCGTGTTTTATCTGAAATATCACGGTTACGACAAGTTCTTCCCGCTGTGGGCACTGGCGCGTTACCGTAACGAGTTAGCGAAGCCGTGATCACCGGTATCGTTGTCGCACTGCCCGAAGAGATTGTCACGCTGACCTCCAAACGCATTGACAAAGGTCATTGCGTGTTTATCCGCGACAAGATTCTAGTTGCCTGTGCGGGCATGGGGCCGGTCAACGCGACCGCCGCGGCCGAACTGTTGATCGCGAAAGGCGCGTCCCAACTGCTCAGTTGGGGCTGCGCCGCGGCACTCGACCCGTCTCTGCAGGCGGGCGACCTGACGCTGGCAGACCGCCTGCTCGATGCCAACAACGAAGAAATTGCGGTCAATGCCGACTGGCTCGACCACTGCCTGCCTGTGTTGACCGGCGCCTTGGCCGACAACCGGGGACAAGCCGTTTTACATATCGGCCTGTTGACCGAAAGCACCACCGTCGTGACCTCGGGCAAAGCCAAAAAACAGCTGTATTCGTTTACGGGAGCGCTGGCGCTCGACATGGAAAGCAATGCGGTCGCAAAGGTTGCGCAACAGCACGGCCTGCCTTTTCTGGCGATCCGCGCAATTGCCGACCCGGCCGGCATGGGGCTGCCGGAAGCGGTCGTTTACGCGACCAATGCCGACGGCGAGGTGTCCATCGGAAAATTATTACAGTATCTGGCCCTACACCCTGCACAACTGCCGGATCTGATAAGACTCGGCAACTATTTCAACAAGGCCAAACAGACTTTGAAACGGGCCGCAGGCCGGCTCGAATCGATCGCCGAATTCAATTGTCCGCCGGCCGACCGGCAAACCTCTTGACCGGCTTTTTTTAAAAGCTTTTTGCCCTCCCAACACTTACCAACGAAAGACCGTTCATTTATGTCATTCAGCATCGCCGAGCTTTTTGCTCAACACAGCACCGATAAATTCGATCTGCACGAACAGTTTCTGAACAACCAGATGGTTCGGGTATTAAAAACGATCGGCTATGACCGCCACTATCAGCGCGCGGCCGGCCAGTATCTTTATGATCAACAGGGTCACGAATATCTGGACCTGTTGAGCGGCTTCGGCGTCTTCGCGATCGGCCGTAATCATCCGACCGTAATCAGCGCCCTGCATGAGACCCTGACCCTGGAATTGCCGAATCTGGTGCAATTGGACGTATCGGTGCTGAGCGGCCTGTTGGCGCAGGAAATCCTGAAGACCACGCCGGACAATCTGACCAAGATGTTCTTCTGCAACTCCGGCACCGAAGCGGTCGAAGCGGCAATCAAATTCGCCCGCTACACGACCAAGCGCGAAAAAATCGTGTTCTGCGAACATGCCTACCACGGCCTGACGATGGGGGCTTTGTCGCTGAACGGCGAGCCGATCTTCCGCGAAGGCTTCGGCCCGCTGTTGCCGGGCTGCAGCGCAGTGCCGTTCAATGACCTGAAGGCGCTGGAACAGGCGTTGAGCAACAAAGACGTCGCGGCCTTCATCGTCGAGCCGATCCAGGGCAAGGGCGTGAACATTCCGGACGACGATTACCTGCCCGAAGTCGAAAAACTCTGCAAAAAATACGGCACCTTGTTCGTCGCCGACGAAGTGCAGACCGGAATCGGCCGGACCGGCAAGTTCTGGGCGGTCGAACACTGGGATGTGAAGCCGGACATGATCTGCATGGCGAAAGCCCTGTCAGGCGGTTTCGTGCCGGTCGGCGGGGTCGCGATGACCACCAAGGTCATGGACAGCGTCTATAACCGGATGGACCGCGCGGTCGTGCACGGCTCGACGTTCTCGAAGAACAACATGGCGATGTCCGCCGGCCTTGCGACCCTGCATGTGATGCGGGAAGAAAACCTGGTCGAGAACAGCGCGAAAGTCGGCGACGAGATCATCGCCACGCTGAATGCGATGGCCTCGAAATACGAATTCCTGAAGGAAGCGCGCGGCAAGGGCATGATGATCGCGATCGAATTCAACGCCCCGAAGAGCCTGACCCTGAAAGCGGCCTGGGCGATGCTCGAAGCGGCGAACAAAGGCCTGTTCTGCCAAATGATCACGATCCCGCTGTTCAAGGAACACCGGATTCTGACGCAGGTGGCCGGCCACGGCATGAACGTGGTCAAACTGCTGCCGCCGTTGAACCTGACACAGAAAGACCGCGACCATATCATTACTTCCTTCGACAAGACGATCTCCGATACGCATCAAATCTCCGGCGCCATCTGGGACTTGGGCAAAAATCTTGCCAGCCATGCGTTGAAAGGCAAAACCGGAAACTAGGTGAATTGAATGATGAAAACATTATTAAAATTGTGTTTAATAGCCCTGGCGTTGATGCAAGCCCATCCGGCCGCCGCGCACGCGGTGGTGACTGACTATTCGCTGAAAATGCAGCCGATCCGCGCGAATCAGCCCGACAAGGTCGTGATGACCTTCAACTCGCAAGTCGAGATCGGCTTGTCGCAGGTCTTTCTGGTGAGCAAAGGCGATAAGCACGACATGCTGAAGATCGGTGCCGGCGAGAAACAAGGCCAGCTCATCGTCGAAGTGCCGGCGTTGGCTCCCGGCGATTACGCGATCAAGTTCAAGGTCTTTGCCGCCGACGGCCATTTGACCGAAGACGTGATCCATTTTTCTGTAGCACAATAAATAAGTTTTTGATTTTATGGCGGGTATAGCAGACTTTCTCGACTCCCTGATTGGCGGTTTCGATCTCATTTGTTTTTGTCTCACAGTCGGAAGCCTGTTCTGGGGACTTTTTGTTTTGCGTCCCTGGGAACAGCAACGCGGCTACAATGCGGCGCTGCTGCACAGAACGACCACCTTGTTATACAAAGGCGGCTTTTATCTGGCGGGCGCCCAGCTTTTCAAGATCATCCTGAAGATCTGGCTGATGACCGCCGTGCTCGAACGCTGGCCGTTTCCAGAGTTTGCCGAAACCACGCAATTCATCGGCGGCGTGATTCGCACCCTGCTGGCCTTGGCGCTGGCTTTCTATTGCCGGCAGGTATTGCATCACCATGCCGATTCAAAAGCACACTGGATCATTGCGAGCGTCGTCGCGCTGCCGTTGATCATTTCCGGCGCCTGGCTCGTGCATGCGGCCGGACGTTTCGATAATAAAGCGCTGCTGATGGCGCTGACCGTCGCGCATCAACTGGCCGCCGCGGCCTGGATCGGCGGCGTCTTGCAGCTGGTGAATGTCTGGCTGCTGAAATACCGCGAGCAGATTCAGGCCAATTTATGGCCGTTTCTGCTGAAACGCTTTTCGATCTTCGGCATCGCTTCGGTCAGCTTGTTGCTCCTTACCGGTACGCCGATCGCGCTGCAATACATCACGACCTGGAACGGATTGGTCGGCACCGGCTACGGCAACCTGTTGCTGGTCAAGGTCGTGCTGCTGTCGCTCGCGTTGGGCTTTGCCTGGCTGAACCGCAGCGCAGTACTCGCTTACGGCATCAGCGGCGATACGACCCGCTTAAATCGCAGTGTGCCCTATTACATCGAAGCCGAAACCTTCATTTTGATCACGCTGCTGTTTACCGCGGCCAGTCTCGCCTCGCAGCCGCCGGCGATCGACATTCCGAACTTGACCGCGGGTTGGCAGGAAGTGCTGAATACCTTTCATCCGCAAATCCCGCAAACCACCTCACCGACCCATACTGCGCTGATTGCGGGCGAAGCCGGCCGCGTCGCGATCATCGGCCAGGTGCCTTCGATCGCGGCGACAGAATGGTCGAATTACAACCACAACATCGCAGGTATTTTCCTGACCGCGATGAGCTTCTTCGCGATGCTGTCCTATCTGAAGTCGCCGGCCGCGTCCCTCGACCGCTTTTTTGCGCTGATCAAATTCTGGCCGATCGGTTTCGTGCTGCTGGGCATCTTTCTGTTTTTCCGCAGCGATGCGGAAACCTGGCCCTTGGGCCCGATTGGTTTCTGGGAAAGCACGTTCAACAACGGCGAGGTCTTGCAGCACCGGATCGCGACGCTGCTGGTGTTCGTGCTCGGCGTGATCGAAATCAGAGCCCGCATGCAGGGCAATCAAAACACCCGCCTGCCGCTGGTATTCCCGGTGCTTGCGGCCTTCGGTGGACTGATGTTGCTGACCCATTCGCATATCGGCTTTCAGGCCAAGAGCGCCTTTCTGATTCAGGTCGGCCATACCACGATGGGTATTTTCGCCCTGATTCTCGCCTCCGGCCGCTGGCTCGAGTTGAAACTCGACAAGCCCGGCAAGGACATTGCCGGTTTTCTATCTGTTGCGGCTCTGTTTCAAATGGGGCTTATTCTGATGTTCTATCGCGAACCCCTGTACTAAATTATGAAACTCACCACCGAATTCCCGTTGCTCGATCAGATCAATCTGCCCGCGGACCTGCGCAAACTGAGCAAGGACCAGCTGAAGCCGATCGCGAAGGAACTGCGCGATTATCTGACCCATACGGTCAGCGTCTCCGGCGGCCATTTCTCGGCCGGGCTCGGCACGGTCGAATTGACCGTCGCGCTGCACTACGTGTTCAATACCCCCGAGGATCAGTTGGTTTGGGATGTCGGCCATCAGGCCTATCCGCATAAGATTCTGACCGGCCGCAAGGGACGCATGACCACGATCCGCACGCACGGCGGCATCGCGGCGTTTCCTACCCGCTCCGAAAGCGAATATGACGCCTTCGGCGTCGGCCATTCGAGCACCTCGATCAGCGCGGCCCTGGGCATGGCGATCGCCTCGGCGCAGAAAGGCGAAAACAAACAGATGGTTGCGATCATCGGCGACGGCAGCATCACCGGCGGCATGGCCTATGAAGCGATGAACCATGCCGGCGCGCTCGATGCGAATCTGTTGGTGATTCTGAACGACAACGATATGTCGATCTCGCCGAATGTCGGCGCGATGAACAATTATCTGGCCAAGATCTTGTCCAGCCGGCTGTATGTATCGGCCTGGGAAGAAAGCAAGAAAGTACTCAGCAGCATGCCGACGGTCTGGGAACTCGCGCGCCGCACCGAAGAGCATATCAAGGGCATGGTGGTGCCGGGAACGCTGTTCGAAGAGCTCGGCTTCAATTACATCGGCCCGATCGACGGCCACGACATCGACGTGTTGGTGGCTACGCTCGAAAACCTGAAGGCGATGCCCGGCCCCCGCCTCCTGCATATCGTAACCCGGAAAGGCAAGGGCTATGCGCCGGCCGAAAGAGACCCGCTCGCTTATCACGGCGTGCCGGCCTTCGATCCTTCCAAGGATTCGCTGCCGAAATCGGCGCCCTCCCCGCACCCGACCTATACCGAGGTGTTCGGCAACTGGCTCTGCGACATGGCCGAACAGGACGAGCGCCTCCTCGGCATCACGCCGGCGATGCGCGAAGGCTCGGGTCTGGTCAAGTTTTCCGAACGCTTTCCGAAGCGCTATTTCGACGTCGCGATCGCCGAACAACATGCGGTAACGCTCGCCGCGGGCCAAGCCTGTCAGGGCGCGAAGCCGGTCGTCGCGATCTATTCGACCTTCCTGCAGCGCGCCTACGACCAGCTGATTCACGATGTCGCGATTCAAAACTTGGACGTTCTGTTCGCGCTCGACCGTGCGGGCCTGGTTGGACCTGACGGACCGACCCATGCCGGCAGCTTCGATTACAGCTTCATGCGCTGCATCCCGAACCTGCTGATCATGGCGCCTGCCGACGAAAACGAATGTCGGCAGATGCTCTATACCGGATTCATCCACGAAGGCCCGGCCTCGGTACGCTATCCGCGCGGCAAGGGCCCCGGCGCCGAAGTGCAAAAGATGATGACCGCGCTGCCGATCGGCAAGGGCGAAATCCGCCGCCAGGGCAGCAAGATCGCGATTCTGGCATGGGGCAGCATGGTCGCCCCGGCCCTGAAAGCCGCCGACCAGTTCGGCGCGACAGTCGCGAACATGCGCTTCGTCAAACCGATCGATGAGGCGTTGATCCTGGATCTGGCCAAAACGCACGAAATGCTGGTCACGATCGAAGAGAACGTCTTATCCGGCGGCGCCGGCAGCGCGGTGAACCAATTCCTGCAAGCGAAGCGCATCCTGATGCCGGTGTTGAATATCGGCCTGCCCGATGCGTTCATCGAACAGGGCACGCGCGAGGAATTGCTTTCGATCTGCGGACTGGACGCGCCAGGCATTGCGGCCAGCATCGAAGCCTTCAGCGCCTAGCTCCATGCTCGAAATCATCCAGATACCGGTCCTGACCGACAATTATATCTATCTGATCCACGATCCGGTGTCGAAAGACACCGCGGCGGTCGATCCGGCCGAGGCTCGGCCGGTGCTGGATGTGTTGGCAAACCAAGGCTGGAAGCTGAGCTACGTTTTGAACACCCATCACCACTGGGATCACGTCGGCGGCAATCTGGAACTGCAACAACAAACCGGCTGCCAGGTGATAGCGCCGTTAGCCGATCGCCACCGGATACCGGGCATCGACCGGGGCGTTGCCGAGGGCGACACCATAAGACTCGGCGAGCATACTGCCGATGTACTGTTCACGCCCGGCCATACGCTCGGCCATGTCGTTTATCATTTCGCGGGCGACTATGTGCTGTTCTGCGGCGACACCCTGTTTGTGATGGGCTGCGGCCGCCTGTTCGAAGGCACCGCCGAACAACTGTGGCAATCGCTGCAACGATTGAAAGCCTTGCCCGCCGACACACGGATCTATTGCACGCACGAATACACGCAAAACAACGGTCGCTTCGCCTTGACCCTGGAGCCTGACAATCGGGCATTAGCCGAGAAAATGCAGCGGGTCGCCGAACTGCGTGCCAACAACCGGCCGACCGTGCCGTCGACGATCGGCGAGGAACTCGCCACCAATCCGTTTTTCAGAGAAGACAGCCCGTCGCTGCAAAAAACGCTAGGCCTGAGGGATGCGACGCCCATTCAAATATTTACCGAAGTACGGCGTTTGAAGGACGCGTTTTAATACGGAGAAGAGTCCATGGCATTGCCTGACAGAGGCAGCGCCATGGACTGGTCAGCAGGAAATTAAGCTTCCAACAGCTCAGCGAAAGGTTTGAAACTTTCGTTGTTATGCTGGGTGCAAACGCTGAATTGATAGTCCTTATCATTCACGCTCAGCTGGATATGTCCCAAATTAGACTTGTTTCTGCATTGGGTGCCCTTCGCGGTGCTCGCCTGGCACTGGTTGCCGTCATCCAAGCGGATAACGTTGCCGGACTCTTCTTTCACGGCCACTGCGGTTTCTTCCGCAGCCGCTTTGGCTTTTGCAGCGGTCGCCGGCTTGGCGACGGTCTGAGTTTGGCTCTCCAGATACTGGCTTACGCGCGTGCCTGCGCCCTGCGGTGCGGCCGCTTCAGCCTGCGCTACAGATTCGGCCGGCGCAGCTGCCTCCGGTTTGAACTCTTTGCCTATCGCCGCAAGATATTTAGCGACGCGCGACAACGGCACGCCCGACTCCTGTTCCTGAGCGGCGGCTACCGGTGCTTCAGCGACTTTCTCGGCGGTTGCCGGCGCAGAGGCCGCCTGCTGGCTGGCCAGGTATTTTGCCACCCGCGACTGAGGTGCAGCTGTGTGCTGAACGGCTGCCGCAGGTTCCGATACCGCAGGCTTAGATGCGGCCGCTTGGCTCGCGAGATATTTTTCGACACGCGACAATGGCGTAGCAGGCTCTTGTGCCGCAGGCGTCTGAACGGCCGCCGCTGCCGGTTTAGCCGCCGCCTGGCTCGCAAGGTATTTGTCAACCCGCGACAGAGGCGCCTTGCTTGCTTGCGCAGCGCTCGCTGCTTCAGCGGCTTGCGCTTGTTTTGCCAGATATTTTGCTACGCCGGTCAGAGCCACTGCGGATGCTTGCTCTTGGTTAGCCAAATATCTTGCGACGCCGGTCAATCCCGAATTTATTTTCACTTCTTCCTTCCTGTAAATATCATCACCTATGGGTCCAGCCAGTTTACTTGTTGCAAAATCAAGAAACTGTTCTAATAAATTTTTTGCCATATCAAAGTTACCTTTTCTTTTATTGTAATAATTAAAGAGCAAATCAGTGTAATCATATGCTAAACCCTTGCGCGGGTAAAGAGCACCTTAACGCTACAGCCGTATCCGGTCGGCATTGTTCTGTCCGGTTTTGAGACACGCAGCCGTTCAGCCGCGGGCCGACCTCATGCGCAACCGAAACCTGCGTCAAACTTATCTGCCGAGCGTGATAGCCAGCGCGCCATGCTCAGTTTACAAGTCCTGTTTAATATCCTCTTTCAGCGCCGGCCAGCGCATGAACGCAAACACCCAAATCATCGCGATATTGACGACCGGAATCAGTAAAACCACTGTCCACCAGCCTTCGAAACCGGCTTTTTGAATGATCCGATAACCCAACCACAAGCAAAATCCGACATAGATCGGCAGCAGGATATAAAATAGCAGCATCATGGCTTCCGCTCCAGTTCGCTTCGGCGGTTGGGCCACGGCATCAGCGCCAACTGCATAAAAACCAGCAACAGGCCGAAAACCGGCAAAAACACCAGCGCGGCCCAGGCCGGATTAAAACCGGCTTTGCGGTAGATCAAAAAAACCGGCAGAAAAATAAAGAGCCCCAGAATGAAAACCTGGAAAATATCGGGAAACATCATCATATGTCCTCTCCTTATTACTTTAAAGACATGCCTAGGCGCAAAGTTTAACCGCAATGCAAAAGCCGTGCGATCCTTTTATCAAAGCGTAAAAGCACATCCGCTTTCATTCCGGCATCAGCACAATGCTTGCGCAGTATGGCGAGCCCCGTCCGCCATGAACACACTCACTGATTGCACCTTTCGACGCCCATGATCATTCAGAGCACCTTCAAACCGGCCTGGTGGCTAAAAAACACCCACCTGCAAACGATCTTCCCGGCCTTCTTTCGCATAGCACAGCCGCCCAAAACGCTGCGTAGGGAGCGGCTGAGCACGCCGGATAACGATTTTCTCGACATCGACCACTGCGGCGAAGCCGGACAGCCGATCGTGATTTTGTTGCACGGCCTGACCGGCAGCTCGGAATCCGGCTACATCAAAGGCTTGCAGCACACGCTGGCGAAACTCGGTCTGCGCACCGTCGCGTTGAATTTCCGCGGCTGCAGCGGCGAATCGAACCGCCTGGCGCGCTGCTATCACTCCGGGGAAACCGAGGACATTCATTTCCTCTATCGAACCCTGCGCGAACGCGAACCGGAAACGCCGATGGCCGCGATCGGTTTTTCGCTGGGCGGCAATGTGCTGCTGAAATGGCTTGGCGAACAGGGTGAGCGTCTTGACCTGTTTGCCGCGATTGCTGTGTCGGTGCCGCTCGTGCTGAGCCTCTGCGCGAGCAAGCTCGATAGCGGATTTTCGAAAATTTACCGCAAACGCCTGCTCAACGAGCTGAAGCACTACGTCCGCCTGAAACTGCAACACCTTGAAACCCTCGGCATCGAGGCGGAAGCCGAAAAAATCAGGCAACTCGGCAATTTGTCCGACATCAGCTCGTTTTGGCAATACGATGATATCGTGGTCGCGAAACTGCACGGCTACCGCGATGTACACGACTACTACCAGAGTTCCAGCTCCCGCCAGTTTCTCAAATCGATCGCCGTGCCGACTCTGGTCATCCAGGCGGCCGACGATCCTTTCATGACCGTCGAAGTGCTGCCCGAAGCGCATGAACTGTCGCCAGCCGTGCAACTGGAAATCGCCCAAAGCGGCGGCCACGTCGGCTTCGTAACCGGCACCTACCCTTTCCGCCCCCGCTACTGGCTGGAACAAAGAATCCCGGAGTATTTGTTACTGCATATAAAATCTTGCCAACCCCAGTCCGGCACTGGCGCTGCATAATTTTTCAAAGAAAGCCTTCCTCGATGCAAATTTTGCATGAGGGGCTTAAAAAAAATTGTCAGCTATGGTTTAATATGCAGCTCTTCAAAACCCCACTCCAAGCCGGTGTAGCTCAGTTGGTAGAGCAGCGCATTCGTAATGCGAAGGTCGTAGGTTCGACTCCTATCATCGGCACCAAATAAAACAAGGGCTTAGGTTGCAAACCAAATCCTTTTTTATTGCTCGCGGGACACCGGCGGGACATTTGCCCACAACGCGTCACAATAAATCCCGGGTCATGAGCCCTTATCCGCTCAATTCGATACGATCAATCGCACCATGCTGTAGCGCTACCATCAAAGTCAGATGCTCGCGCAATTGCCGAGTTAACAGAAAATTTTCGCGCACGAATTCTTTGCCTTTAAGCCCCATCGTCTGCATTTTTTGTTTCTGATTCAGCAGATAGCGAATGCGCAGCGATGCGCCTTCCGGGGTGTTGACTAAGAATCCGGTATGAAAATCGATCACCTGTAAACGAATGCCGCCGGTATCGCCGCCGATGACCGGCTTCCCTTTCCAAAGCGCTTCGGTCACCGTCAAACCGAATCCTTCCTTGGTGGACTTTTGCAGCACGATATCGGACAACCGCTGTAAGGCATTGATCGTACGGTGTGCGTCAGGCGGCAGCAGCAGAATCTTAATATTCGGATCATCGCCCGCTGCAAAGCGCACTTCGTTCAACACGGCCTCGCCCTCCGGATCGTCGGAGGCGCCTCCGCCGGCCAGCACGAGTTGCAAGCCGGGAATATAGTCCTTCGCGAGCTTATAGGCATGAATCACGCCTACAGGATCTTTAAAGCGGTCGAAACGCGAGATCTGCGCGATCATCGGCGCATTGGGATCGATGCCGAAGCGTGTCCGGACAGCGTCCAGTTCGTCTTCAGACAAGTCGACATTCTTGTCGCTTAAGGGATCGATACTGGGAGGGATGATGTAAGCAGGATGCGGCAGCATCTGCACAAACTGCGGCAAAGAGAAGATACTGGCATCATAACCGCGGACGAATCGGTCGATAAACCGCCAGACGCTCCTGTGCGGATGGCTGGCGTCAATATGACAACGCCAGATCCACTTCCCTTTGCGTTGAAGGCAATGCGACAACAATGCCACCGGTTGCGGGTCGTGAATAAAGACAAAGTCCGCGCCTTCCAGCAAAGGACGCAACTGCCTGGCATTCTGTTCGTTCACTTCCTGAAAATGCTGCAATAGCGTATCGGGAATCGTGATTCGGTTTCCCTGTATCGCATTATGCAGGCTTTTGGTGCATTGATAAAACTCGCTGTCGCCGCTAATGACTTCCCAGCGCGAATCGATTCCGAGTTCCCGGGTCAGCGGCACGAGTTTATCCAGGATCTCGGCAACGCCGCCGCCAACTCGGGTGGAGTTCACATGCACCACGGTTTTGCCTCGCAGCGGCTCAGCCAGTTGCCTCAGGTGGCGGATCACATCGGCACCCGCCACGGCGGCATAACTATCCAGCATCGTGGTCATGAAGTTTGCTCCGCGAAATGGTTTTGAAAAGCGGCCGCCAATTCCTGGCGCATTTCGATCAGGGTGCTGAAATAAGGATCGATGCCGGCCAAGCGGTCGATCAAGGGCCGATAAGCCTCACCGAAATAAGCCAACCAATGACGAAAATCATCGACTTTATCATCCGTACGGCGGCGCGCATCGATAAAATGGTAAAAAACGCTGCTTCCCGACATGCGCGGGATCAGTTCCGACATCTTATGCGGTTCTTCCACCCGCAGATGCGTATCGAACACCACAATCTGAGAGCGCACAAATTCAAAGCGCTGCAAGGCGTGCGACCATTGCAAATATTCGCTTTCATCGAGACGGTCGTCTATCAGTTCAAGCAGGTGATAACGTAATTCCTCCACGTCGTCATAGGAGCCAGGATCAAGGACAGCCAACTGTTCCGCCAATTTGGGGTCGTGCAGACTGTGACGTACCCAGCCGGCAAAGTCATTGATGAACTCCGGTTCATCAAAATGCGGAAGCAACAAATTGGCCCAAAAATGGTGATAAAGACTATCAGGGCTAAGATTTTCGATTTGATCGCGGAATTCCTTTAAATTATTGGCCCGTTTATGCGTGGCGATCGCGATCAAGGCACAATCTTTCAAGACAAAACGTGGAGACTTCACCTTGGCCTGATTATTCATCTCGTTCATATGACAAACTCCCTATATACATCACGCTTAAGTTGATTTATCAACGTCTACAAGGCGCGATCTATATTCGCTTGCTGTAACGAATTACTGAATAAAACTTGGAAACCTGCTATTCGAACAAGTTTCGCATGCAAATCATTGTATTAGCAGTTTTTTCGCGATCATTTGCAGATAATCATGTGGAGTCCCCGGCTTTTTTCGAAGTTCAATTTTTTTAACGAACGCGCTGGTCCGCATATTGAATTACCAATCGCCGTAGCACTGCAGGGTTCGAATAAAAATGGTCGGCGCATCAAGTTCGCCGCTCAAACGGGATTAAACCATGAGTCTTATTTTGACTAAAAGGTAATAAACCGCTGCTTCTTTACGGCTAATCGAAGGAACTTAAAATTTATATCGTAATCCCACAAAAAATGGGTGTTTTAGTACCCAACTGACCAAAAACGGGTGGCGACAGCGGTACTCATACCCATTCGGACCATTAACGATGAGCGTCATTTGCGGGGGAAGGAAAATACCTGCCGACGTATTGTAATGAATAACGCCGAAAGGATGCTGCGGCACGAAACTGCTCGGTCGCCGAGAGTTGTGCCCTTCAAATCCGTCCGTCGGTATTATTGAACAAGGTGGTACTAACGATGAGCCGTTATCAATCCATTCTTTGCTGCTGGATGCTAGGCACATTTTTCTGCGCAGCAGCGCATAGTCAGGAAAAAAATGCAAAGACAGCACCCGAGCCGGCTGAGATCCAATCCGTCATCACTACTATGGAAACCCGGTTGATCGCGCCCGTTTGATCGCCCAGATCAAGCTCTTGGCCCAGGCACAACAAAAAATGACCGAGCCGCCTGAAACTCCGACGCTGGGCAGCACCACTGTCGAGCTGCTGAAGACCCCTTCGGATAAAATTACCGAATCTATCGAAACCATAGTGAAAGCCGCCACGATGTTCCATCAGCTTCCCCGTGTTGCCGACTGGCTGGAATGGCAAATCTTAAACTTGGAAAGGCGCAACCTCTGGCTGGACATCATCGGAAAACTTGCCGGCATGATGGGAAGTGCTTACTTAGCTTTCTTTATCGCCCGAAGATCGTTAAAGCATTTATGCGATGTCTTGCAACATTACCCGGCGCAAAGACTCACGATGCGAATTTTATATCTTTTCGCCTTGCTATTGCTTGCCTTAATGCCCATTATCCTATTCGTTATTGTCGGCTATATAGCAATGGGCCTTATCCAGCCGACAGAAAACACCCGCTTGATCGCCATCACCTGGATTAATGCGGCCGTTATTGTCCATATCGCGGTGTCGGTCATGCGTTTTTTGTTCGCGCCTCAATATCCTCAGCTCCGCCTGTTGCCTGTCAGTGATGAGACATCCCTGACGATTGATAGTTGGACGCGCTGGCTGAGCATGATAATGACGTACGGTTATTTCGGCTTGCAAGCCGCCTTGCTGATCGGAATGCCCCTTCCGCTCTATGAAACGCTGCTGCGACTTCTCGGTCTTCTGGTGACCGGTTTGATCGTGCTGATGATCTTGCAAAACCGCAGGAGTGTGGCTCAATTTATCCGCGGCAGGGAAACGCTGAATGCCAGGAAACTGCATCCACGACAAATCCTGAGACAATTTGCCTCGGTTTGGCATATCGTGGCGATCATCTATGTGCTGATGCTTTACGGAGTCTGGGCTCTCGCATTGACCGGCGGCTTCTTTTTTATTCTAAAAGGCACTCTGCTGACCGTTTTGATCTTAATGGCCGGAAATGCCATGGCTTGGTTTATCGAAAACGGGTTTCGCCGCAAGTTTCAGATCGGCGAAGCATGGCGCCGGCGATATCCCGGTCTCGAATCTCGCTTTAACCGTTATGGGCCGATTTTGCAAACGGGAGTCAAGGGTCTGGTCTATGCGTTGATCACGTTGTCCGTGCTTCAGATTTGGAGCATCCCTGCCTTCGTTTGGATCACAACCGGCATAGGAAAAACATTCAGCACGGGGATCATGAAAGTCGGCGGCATTATCCTGACAACCCTCCTGATTTGGGAGGTTGTCACGCTTTTGATGGAAAGCTATCTGGATACGGCAGCAGAAAAGACCCAACTCTCTAACGCGCGTCAGCGAACATTGTTCTCCGTTGCTCAAAATGCATTATTTTTCGTTCTGACCACGACATCAACGCTGATCATTCTTTCCGAACTGGGAATTAATATCATTCCTCTACTGACGGGGGCCGGCGTTGCCGGAATCGCGATTGGCTTCGGCGCCCAAAAACTGGTGCAAGATATTATTACCGGGATTTTCATCCTGCTTGAAAACCTTATCGCGGTTGGCGATGTCATCAGCGTGGCTGACAAAGACGGCCTCGTCGAAGCACTGACAATCCGCACCGTTCGCCTGCGGGACGTGGCGGGCAATGTACACACGATACCTTACAGTTCTATTGGCCCCATCACCAATAAGACAAGAGATTTCCTATTATGTTTTCGACGTGGCCGTGTCATATCGAGAGGACATAGACGGTGTGATGAATGAACTCGCCACAATTGGGCAAGAAATGATGCAGGAGCCTCAGTATGCTTCACTCATCCTGGAGCCTTTGGAAATTTTAGGCGTAGACAGTTTCGCGAGCGACTCAGTCATGATAAAAGCGCGTATCAAGACCCTGCCGAGCAAACAATGGGTGGTAGGGCGCGAATTCAACCGCCGCATCAAGAAGCGGTTCGACCAACTCGCTATTGAGATGTCGTCACCCTGGCTTTCTATCTATATGGAAAGCAACGAAAAAAGCGGGTTATCTCCCGCAAGCTTTCAAAAAATCACGGGGATAATAGCCGATGATTTGATCACTATCTGATCATCCCCAATACGCCAATGACAATAAGATAAATGGCGATGATGTAATTCAACAAAGCAGGACGAATCAGTATAAGGATTCCTGCAATCAGAGAAAGCAGTGAATGGGCATCGACATACATAATAATTCCCCCTCTGTTACGGTTTGAAGATATTTCTTAATCGAATTCTTGCCATTCTTTCTTCGCGCGCAGCAAATGGGCTCCAAAATGGCGATAAAGGCTATCAGAACCCAGATTTTCGCCATAATCGTGCAATTTTTTTGGACTATTGGCGCGCTGATGTATCAAATTTCATTGTCTTGCAAGTTGCGGCGAAGCAGGCATCAGCGATTTGAAAATTTTCAACATGTCTTTTTTGTTCTCCGGATACCAAAGATTACCGAGGTGGCCTCCGTGAGGGTAAAATTTTGCCCGATCGCCGAAAACTTTCTTCAAAAAAGCAATATCTTCCTCCGAAATCAGAAAATCATCGAGGTTGTGCATCAGAAAAATATTCTGATTCTTCTCCAATGTGGTCTCGATCGCTTTTAGGGAGTTCTGCGCATTCAGCTTCTCGAGGCTCATCCGTTTATCGCTTAACTGCCTGAGCCTGGGAATAAGAAAGGTCTTGATATAGCCCATCAGTGTATAGGAGCGAGCTTCGTCAAACCTTGCGCTTCGGTATGACCGACTGACAGGAGTCTTCAAAATACCCGGATCAAACACAAGATTGCTGGTGTAAACCATATCACCGACCGATTTTTGAAACTCGCTTCCGATGAGGTATTCGAATTGCCTGTCCGTGAGTCGGGCGCGCGTGTCCCAACCCGCAAAATAATCCGGATTGTTGGGGTCATTATGTAGCGCTTCAGCCAGCATGCCGAAAGCATACGCTTCCAGATAGCTGCGTTGCCTTTCTCCATACCTTTTCCCCAAGCCGGCCATCGCGTCGATGCGTTTGACCGCCTCCAGCATATCGACCGGCGGGTTGACCAATAGATAGGTAGTGATGCCGATTTTCCCTTGCGCCATATCCAGTTTACCGATATGGCCCGCATCACGTGCCCCCTCGCTTAAACCCAAGAGACCAATTTTGCCGATCTCAGCGTGCCCTTGTTCCTTGATGTCATTTAAGGTACGTTGCATCACCGCATATAAATCCTTGGCGTCTTCATGGACCAGACCGGGAATGCCCGATCGGCTCGCCGCCAAGGTGAAATTCCAGTTGAATGGAGACGGGAGGACGAGTACATGAAATCTATTCCTGGCCAAAAATTCCGCCAAATACCTCGCCGACCCGGCATAGGCGGAACTGCCCATTCCCGGTATGATAAATATCAGCGGCGCGGGCCCTTCTTGTTGATAAAACCGGTAGCGCAATTTCCCTTGCCCTTCCAAAAGATGGACGTGGTCACGGCCGTTAAGGATCTTGATTTGAAGATCCTCGATCATGCCGGGTATGTCTTCGTTTCCCTGCATCAAGGCGACTGTCGAGGTGGCGACAAAAGGATCCTTATAAGGGTAGTGGTAATTCGCATCGTCAATGCGTTGCGCAAAAGCTTCCTGCCGGAAAAACATCAAAAACAGAAAAGTAACCAGGCATATGGCTTTAGGGGGACGCATAATATCTCTCCCTTCAAATGATGATAGGTTTGCTTCTCACCACCCTATCAAAAAACATAAATCTTGTTTTTTAGTCTTTCGCAATTTGAATTTGTTCACTTTACGGGCGCGGAGTCGATCCACGTCCAACAGGCTTTTCAGTCGTTTGATGACCAGCTTGCCGTTGGCGTCTTGCTCGTACAGACTCATGCCATGTGCGTTATCGCGTAACACTACGTCGCCCGCGCTCGGCGCGTAATGGTCGAGATGCTCGCCGGTCTTGTTGGTCGTCACCTCCACTTGCCTCAAGGTCAGCGTGATCAGATCAATCGCGATAGCAGCCGCTAGGTCGTCGCCGTAGCGCCCGGTGCCTGAACCGTTGAACCGTCGATGACGATAAAATGCCATCGCTCACCCTCCTCAAAAAACGACAGGGAAGCAGGACTTAAGCTCGTGCGAATAGATGCAGCAAAATAAAGATTACCCTATAATCCAGATCCACATAGCTCATAAAAAATCAATAGGTAGTTTTACTAAGTTATAAAATAATAAAATTTTGCTAAAATTGACTGCATAATTCCTCCTGAAGTTCATTAATATTTTTTTCTAAGAAGAATTTTAAATTTTGGCTATTTCGCTTATTTTTGTCAAAATTAATCATACGCATAAAAAGAGTTGCTTACGGAAAATCACCTGCCGCTCATTGCCGTTGACGATTAGGATTATGGCTTCAATAGCTGCGGTCTGCGCCGTAAAAGACAACCTCTTTTGGGAGTGTAGCAAGCATCAGAAAACAACTCGACTCACATATTTTTAATATAAATATCAAATGCTTGAATAAATAACCCCTTCCTTTTACGACACCTGCTTCTGACCACCGAGGCCATTGTCATTCATTTTTTCGGTGAATTTTTAGCAGATGTTTATGAAATCGCACGCACTTCACATTAAAAAAATATTAATTCTGCCTAGCTATTGCAAAAAATACTGCTACACTTTTGCCTGAGGATGGATATCTAGCCTCAATAAAGTCTAAGGGATTTTAATAGCCCGAAAATATGCTTGTTGAGCGCGGCTATTGGAAAATTAAAGTGAACGTTCGTTTTCTTTCATGAGATTAGCCTAGCACGTAAATTTCTTGCTGGAATTCACATGAAAAGAGATGTCGACTAACTTTTTGTCTAAGGCCAAAAGCCATCAATTTTTACTCACCAACCATTGGAGGCACTCTGCAATGCATCCAAAATTTGTCAGCAAGACTAACCGGAGATAGAAACGTGAAAACAACCTTGACTACTCTTAAAAACAAACTTCCGGCCCTCTTTAAAAAAGAGCACGGGGCGACCATGGTGGAATATGCAATTATGCTGGCGCTGATTGCGGTGGTTTCAATTGCAATGATCAGTGTCCTGGGTCAAAAAGTGAACAACACGTTCAGCACCATTCAAAGCGCAATGCCTGCAGGTTAAACTTAATTTTTTAATTTTTTAATTTTTTTAACTGGAGAAAGCACATGAAAAACTTATTAATTGACCTGAAAAACAAAGTCCCAACCTTCTTTAAAAAAGAACAAGGCGCCACCATGGTTGAATATGCGATCATGTTGGCTCTGATTGCGATTGTTTCAATTGCAATGATCCAAATCCTGGGTCAAAAAGTGAACAACACGTTCAGCACCATTCAAAGTGCAATGCCTAACAACGGTTAAGCTTTATCAGTCCTAGGCGTAAAGCCCTTGCCGCTACAATTTTAGTTGCAAGGGCTTTTTCCAAAATTTTCTATGCTTAAAAGATCGTTAGGCCTCATATTTTAGTTGCCAACTTCATTCATTAGGTCTAACTTTAAGTTATAGTTGATTTTGTAAGACGATGTATCTGAAACATTTGTTGCTCTTGGATTCTTAATCTGAGCGTGATTTTTTAGACCAAACCTATTTTCCTTACTTTGTGTGTTAGGAATATGAACGCCATTACTCAGCAGTTACATCACGCGAATAGCGCCCGACCTCCCTTCGCACAGCGCCCCCGCACTATCGAGGAAACCGGATTAACGTTCGATTTTATCGCCTCGTTAGTTTGCAAACGCCTGCATGTGAACGGCGTTGCCGATCTATATCAACTGAGTGAAAACGTAGCCTTAGCGGGCAACATTCTCGAAATCGTTCTTGACGACTTACGCACTCACGGTCGGGTGGAAATTCTTGCCGCGTCACATAGCAGTAAAGGATCACGTTACGCACTGACCGATAAAGGCGTTGCCGACGCCTTGGTTGCCTTGAACAAAAGCGGCTACACAGGCCCCGCCCCGGTACCGATCGAACAGTACCGCAACTCCGTCAAAGCCCAATCGGTTCAAAATTGCAAAGTCATCCGAACTGATGTGCAAAAATCATTTGCGGACACTATTGTCGACCCAAACCTGCTGGATAAACTGGGCACCGCCATGCATTCTGGCCGCGCCATCATGATCTACGGACTGGCGGGAACAGGCAAAACTTACATTTGTAAACGCTTGACCCGCTTGCTTGGAGAAGCCATCTACATCCCCTATGCCATATCGGTCGGTGAAAGTGTCGTGCAGTTATTTGACCCGGTCATACACACACCGATCGAAGAAGACGGCTTTAAATTGAACCCTCACATCCTGCAGGGCGTCGACCCGCGTTATATCAAATGTCTCAGGCCCACTGCCGTTAGCGGCGGCGAGCTGACGCTAGATATGCTGGAAATAGACCATGATAAAAACACCCGTTTATCGCAAGCGCCCTTGCAATTAAAAGCCAATAACGGCATGTATATCATCGACGATTTGGGGCGTCAGCGCGTGAAGCCTATCGATCTTTTTAATCGCTGGATTGTCCCGCTCGAAGAAAAACATGATTATTTAAATCTTGATACCGGTAAACGCGTACAGATTCCTTTTGACGTCATACTCATTTTTTCTTCGAATATAAATCCTGTGGAGCTTGCGGATGAAGCCTTTTTAAGACGTCTGGGTTACAAAATTAAGTTCTCTCCGGTTAGCAAAGAGCAATATATCGAGATATGGCATCAATACGCTAACCAACTGCAGTTAAACTGCCCGGACAGCTTACTCGAAAGACTTTTCGATCTCTATCAAAAAGAACACAGACCCCTACTGCCTTGCCACCCTAGAGACTTGCTAGGGATTGTCAGGGATCAATGTGAATACGAAGGCGATGTTGCCCATGCAACGGACGAAAGATTGCAAATAGCATGGGAAACCTATTTTATTAACCTTGAAAATGCAAGGATTGAAGAATGAACAGCCGATTCCTGATAATGCTCATTATAGCGCTGACACTGGCGGCTGGCGCCGCCTGGATTGCCAATAGCTGGGTCGAATCACAAACCAGCAGACAGGCTAACGTAGAACAAAACACGATTCCGGTGTATGTAGCCGCCAATTACATCCCTTACGCCGGCCATATTGATCAAACTCAAATCAAGCTGGTGGATTGGCCCAAAGACATGGTGCCCAAGGAAGCTTTCACGCAAGCGGATACGGCCAGTGATGCCCAGGCCATCGTAGGAAAAATCGCACAGCGTGAATTTTATCCCGGAGAAATCCTGCTCAAGCCGCAGATCAAAAACCATGTTGGCGGCAGTTCATTATCCGCACTGATACCGGAGGGTATGCGCGCGATCAGTGTACGGGTCGACGATGTCGCCGGCGTTGCCGGTTTCATCCTGCCGGGCAATAAAGCCGACATCATTGTCAACCGCGGTGAAGAAACTTTTACCTTGCTGAAAAATATCAAGATTTTGGCAATTGATCAGCAGGCCTCCACAGAGGGGGATAAAAACGCCATCGTGGTTAGAGCCTTGACGCTGGAAGTCACGCCCAAACAGGCTGAAATTCTGGTAAACGCCATGCGCTCCGGAACGCTGCAGTTTACCTTGAGAAATCCGATGGATTCCAGTGAATCCTCGACTGTCGTAGCCAGCACCCCGTCATCACCTGAAACTAAGAAAATAAAACCGATAGCGCCTTTGACTGTAAAAATACTGCCTTGGACAAGCCAATCGTTTAAGGAGTGTAAGGACAATTCTTGTTGAGCTGTTTAAATTCTGAACGATACTAGATTTTATTTCGGTTTCGGTATCCTAATGCCCCATTGAAGACCCCGAAACTTTAAAGAACACTGAAAGCAAGGATAAATGACCATGTTAAACACTGATCTAAGCAACTTGTTAAAAACAGTTCCATTGCTGCTATTAGGCTACACGCTCCAGGCCGGCGCCGAAATAACGACTAGCGCAAATAGCAGGCAGCTCGTTTACCGCGTACCGGTAAATAAATCGCTGCTGATTAACCTGGACAGAAATGTCAGCAAACTGACCAAAGGTAATGACGAAATCGCCGATATCACCTTGTTTCCTCCCCGGCAGGTTTTATTGCGGGGACGATCCATTGGCGCAACCAACGCTACGGTTTGGGATTCCAACAACCGGATAGCGATGGTTCTTGAAGTAGAAGTCACTCACAATATGGATGGACTCAAGCAAAAACTCCATGAACTTTTGCCCCGTGAGCGCATTCAAGTTCGGGCCGCCGAAAGATGTATCATCCTGAGCGGAGAAGTCTCCAATCTGGTCAACATGGATTTTGCGATGAAAATAGCTCAGGGTTACGCATCTGCCGGGATGGTCGGAGGCGGAGGCGGGGGCGGTGCGAGTGGCCAAACCGGCTGTGGCGGCGGTGGAAGTAGTGGCGGCGGTGGCGGTGGCGGCGGTGGATCAAGCGGCGGAAGCAGCCAATATATCGTCAATATGATGCATGTCGGCGGCGAGCAGCAGGTCATGCTCGAAGTCAAAATCGCCGAAGTCAGCCGCACCCTGGCTCGAACACTGCGCTTGGATAGCAGCGCGGGGAGTACAGGCCTAAACGACGGCAGTTTTTTATGGTCGGTCGCAGCGGGAGCTGCAGGTGTATTTACCGGCAATTATGTTGCCGGCAGCACGATCTTTAACTGGAGTTTAAACTTCAGCAGAAATACCGACCTGGCTACCATTTTGGCGGAGCCTAATCTCACCACGCTGAGCGGCAAAAAGGCCTCGTTTTTATCCGGCGGTGAATTTCCTTATACCGCTTGTTCACCAGGCAGTAGCGGCACCACTGGAAACACTTCTGGCAATATCTGCACAGTCAATTTTAAACCCTTCGGCGTAGGACTGGAGTTCACTCCGGTGGTTCTAGACTCCAACCGCATTAATCTGACTACGCATGTATCGGTCAGTTCGTTAAGTAACAAAGCCAACGACGTGATCGCGGCGGGGGCCGCTCAGACTTGTACTTCAGGTGCTGTGGTTGGTTCAGACGTCAATTGTTCCGTTCAACTGCAACCTACGCCAAGCCTCGATAGTCGAGAAGCCGTTTCCACGCTTGAACTGGCGGACGGGCAAACGATGTCCATCGCAGGATTGATCAGCGAAAACAACACCAACAAACAGGAGCAAACGCCGGGTCTGGCCGATATCCCCGTTTTAGGCTCAATGTTTAGAAACCGAAATGCGCAGAATGACAAGAAGGAATTGGTGATTTTGGTCACCCCTCACCTGGCAACGCCGATTCCGCCGGAAGAAATTCGATTGCCGACGGATAACTATGTTCCACCCAACGATATCGACTTCTATTTGCTCGGTAGAATGGAAGCCAGAAAACCGACGCAACAAACCGCGCAAGCCCCGGCTTTCGATCCGGCAAACGGTGGAAGCTCCGGCCAGTTTGGCCACCAAATTAAACAATGAGGCTCAATATGAAAATCAAAACGCTTTCTTCAGCCTTAATCTTGATAACAAGCGCTAATTTGCTATCGGCCTGCGCCGACGGCAGGTATCAGCCGCGTGAACTGGATACCCATTTCGGGCAAACAGTCAACAATATTAAATATGCCCAAATAGCTGACAAGGAAGCCGCCGCCCATCCGCCGGCTAACTCGCCGAGAAAAATGGACGGTTACGCCGGAGTCGGCGTGATGGGCTCGTACCGTCAGGGCTTTTCTCAGACAGTGGAACAACCGCCGAGCGTAAGTATTAATATTGGTAGTGGCAACAGCGGATCAAGCTCTGGTGGAAAGTAACATTAACCTAGCATCTAAATGCCCAGTTACATGTTCGCCTTCTTGATGGAACAGGCTTCAATCAAATGGGATATGAGCATCTGAATCGAAAAGTATCGATGGCCTGGAAAGATCGGCAGCTTGTAAGGGATTTAAATTCCGCCAGTTAGTATGTATTGAAAAGCCAAGAACTTTTTTATAGATGCTTAACAGCTCAGCACGGCGCTTGCATTTAAATATTGAAGTTTTATTACCAAATCGTTTGAATAAGGTTTTTTATGTACACGACATTGACTTCGTTACGCAAAGCTAAAGGCAGTGTGTTGGTAGTAACGGCTTTAGCTCTTTTGGTTATCATGGGTATGGCGGCCTTGGCCATTGATACAAGCCATGGATGGACTAATAAAACGCGATTGCAAAACCTTGCAGACGCATTGGCGTTAAGTGCGGCCATTTCATTAAATAAGCAAGAATCCAGCACCGACTATCCCGATATAGAGGAATACGCAGAATATTATGCTCAAACGACTACGCTTCCCAACTTTAAAGGAAGTTTTGGTAATCAGGAAGTGACGTTGGCAAGCACAGATTTTACGTTTGAATTTGCCAGAGATTGGAGTACTACAAAGGCTGACTGGTACGCAGCAAAGGACATCAATGGTGCTCGCTTTGTTCGCGTTACTACGAATCCCCTAAGTATAGACACATGGTTCGGTCGCATTTTGGGTTTTAATAATATGGCTCCTTCAGCCACTGCAGTTGCGGGCACTACTCCCATAGTTCCTTGCTCTGATGTTCTTCCCGTCATCGCATGCAAAGGAACTGATAGTATTACCGGTAAAGCCAGCACAGATAAGGACTGTAGCGATGGTAATTGTTTTGGCTATGCTACAGATACCGCTTTTTGCTTCAAATCGAGTCCTACGTCACCGACAGGTGGCCTTGTTTGTCCTGATATTCCTCCAGCATATACGGGAGGGCAATTAGGCGGAAATTTTGGTTGGATGGATGTAGGGGCTGGAGGAGCTGATCTCAAAGCCTGCGCCGCAGGTGACCCGACTTGCCAAAAAGCGTTTTGTGAGAGTTTTGCAGCAAATGGAACCGTAACCTCCAAAACAGGCGATGTGGCTTCGGTCGACCAGGGTTTTAATACCCGGTTTGATGATTACAACGGGAGTTACAAAGATCCCGCCCTCTATCCTCCCGATCGTATTGTCGGCGGTAAAAATCACACAAAAGCTTATAACCAAACTCGTAGCGATCAGCACGACCTCGATCCTGTGAACTTCCCAAGCGATGTGAACATCGCGGCCCTCACTAATGGCCCCGTCGCGACAACTGATCTATATAGAAACTATTATAAGCCGATGGTGGCTGCGAAAACCGCTTCTGATGCCACACACGCCTTTCGAGACAAAAGACGGGTATTGAGTATGCCATTTGTCGATTGCTCTGCCATTACAAAGAACGCTAAAGGGACATGGGACGTTCCTTCTTCAGCGGTTGACTGGGGCTGCGTGTTCATTACAAGACCGATACCAGTGACAGGAAGTTTGACCCCCGTTTATGCCGAAGTCATTGATAACTCCAAAGATGACTGCATGGGCATCGGCAAAGTTATCAGCAACGTCGATACCGGCATTTATAAAGTCCAACTCTATAAAGACCCGTTCGGAGGACAGTCTTAAATGTCCAGGCCTATAAGAAATTTTAAATACCGTCAAACGGGAGCAACACTGGTGGAGTTTGCATTGGTGTTGCCGCTGCTGTTGCTTTTATTGCTGGGCATTGTGGAATTTAGCTATGCTTTTTTTCATCTCAATATTCTGAATAAATCTGTACAGGATGGGGCGCTTTACTTTTCCGAACGAGCTCGCTGCACCAGTGTGGATAATTGCAGCCCGAATATTGCTGTCAACATTAACACTGCTTCGAACCCCTATGTTTCCAATGCCATAAATTTGGTTATGACAGGCAATACAGCTGATTGTGATGATAAAACAGAGCCACCACCAACCCCCCCTTTACTGCCCCTTTGCATTAATTACACGTCAGTTAATATCACACAGACTGAT
Source organism: Methylomicrobium lacus LW14 (assembly GCF_000527095.1). NCBI lineage: Bacteria > Pseudomonadati > Pseudomonadota > Gammaproteobacteria > Methylococcales > Methylococcaceae > Methylomicrobium > Methylomicrobium lacus. Next base: position 1,614,980 of record NZ_AZUN01000001.1, read on the forward strand.
GCGAATCATATTCAGGTCTCGGCCACTTATCGGCATTGTTTTATTACAGGAAGCACTTTAAGTAAATTAACCAAAATGACATTTGGTTCTTCTTCCGCTTCTTGCCCTAGCTCTTACGACTTACAAGCTTCTTCGGTGATGAGGGCACAATGAAAACACAACATGGTGCGGCGCTGGTGGAATTTGCGTTGATTGCTCTTTGGTTTTTCATTATCTTATTTGGCATCATTGAGTTCGGGCGCGCCTTCTTTACTTACAACACCTTGGTCGAAGCCACGCGCCGAGGTGCGCGGGTCGCGGCTGTTTGCCCAATATCCACAAGTGGAGCCCTGCAGGCAAAGCAAGTGACGGTTTTTGACCCCAACAATCCGGATGGGTCTTCCGCGATAACTGGTCTCCTTGGGCTTTCCACCGCCAATGTTCAAGTGGACTATTGTAATGGCTCGTGTCCCGACTCCACAACTAATTGGATAAGTGGCCCCTTAGCTTCTAGCGACAATACTTACAATAATATTACTTTTGTAAGAGTGCAGCTGATAAATCTCCCCAACTTCTTGACCCTTAATATTCCGTTATTTCAAAAATCACTTACTATGCCGCCTATCCAAACAACATTACCAAGCCAAAGCTTAGGGCGAATCTCATATGATAATCCTGTCACCCAACGATGTTGCTACGGCATATGCTCATGATCACTTATAACTGAATATAAAAATTTTTCCAAAAATAATTTTTTCGACAAATGAATTCAGGGTAATTTTCACTGTACTTAAAATAGGGACAGATAATAAGCATAGAGAACGGGAATTCATAAACTTGGTACTAGAGACGACAAACTGTTCCTTGTATTCTCTTGATATTCAACCTACAAGCCAGGTCGACATATATGTTGCCTAGCTCTTTTTGTTAGACGAATATAATTTTTTGTACCAAGCTGACTATAATGAATCTATATCACTACGACCTTACTGAGTACAGCTGAGGGAATCATGCAAAAAGACGCCATTTCAATACAGATTTTGGGCAGTAATACCGCCAAGCTGGCTCAGCATCGGACTCAGATATCAACACTGCTGAACAAGGAAATTACGACGATTCAAATCGATCCAACCGCAGCGCCCGGGTTGCTTTTTAAGGATAAAAAACTGCCGAGTATTCTGATTTTTTTGCTGGATAATTTAACGATCGATGCGCTGAACCAGTTAACCACGCTACCTGTCGCTAGTCGGCCGGCACTGCTGGTGATCGCCGCCGACAATAATAGCCAATTGATGCGCCTGGCGATGCAGGCCGGAGCCCGCGATTTCTTTGCCGAGCCGGTTGACAGACAGGAACTGCACAAGGCATTAAACCAGGTCATTTTTGATCTTCGGCGCGGCCACTCGCAGCAAGGCATATTGACCACGGTGATCAATGCCAAAGGCGGCTCGGGCGGAAGCTTTGTCGCTTGCAACCTCGCCCATACCGCCTCCGTCGTCTCCGATTCCAGCATCGTGCTGATGGATTTTGATCTGCAATTTGGCAGCCAGTCGTTGAATCTGGACCTAAGACCCCGGCATACGATCGTCGAAGCCATCAATGATATTCACAAGCTGGATTTCGACGCCATAGATGGCTATATGGTGCAGCACAAAAGCGGGTTGCGCTTGTTATCGACGATGCATGAACAGTTGGTACTGCCAGGTGAAATCGACCTCGAAAATCTTGACCATCTGCTAACACTGATGATCAGCAATTATGACCGGATATTCGTTGACCTCCCCCGTCAGATCGACCCGGTTTCGGCCACGATACTTGAGAGATCGGATCAAATAATCATCGTCATCCAGCAAAGCCTTGCACATATGCGTGATGCGCAACGCTTGATCCGCATTTTGAAATCCGAACTGAATATCTCCGACAAAAACATTAGCATTCTGATTAACCGTTTTGATCCGAAAAGCAACCTGCAGCCAAAGGATATTCAGGCAACGCTGTCATGTGCTTCGTTTTACTTGATTCCCAATGATTATGAAACCGTATCACACTCCACCAATCTTGGTACGCCGGTTTTAGAGTATGCGCGCCACTCGGCAATTGCAAAGGCAATCGTCGACTTGGCCGAAGACCTGCATGTCAAAATAAAAGAAGAGTATAAAGAAAAAAGCTTCATAAAGAAATTGTTAAACCTGACATAAAGAAAATCCTTGCAGCGAATGAACCCTGGGTATTTTATCTCTCCCGTTCAAACGCTTTAATTGTTACTGACCAAGAGAACTGCTGTGAACCTTAAAAGCCGTATCCAAAGCTACTCCAGTCTTAATAATGGCAGTAAGACGATTGTTCCGAAAAACGATGAAGATGATGCTGTCTCATCAAATCCGAGCGAATCGAATGCCATTCCGCCGTTGGCTTTTGAACTACTGACCGCCAAGGAAATGGAATACAAGGAAAAAGTCCATGAAAAACTGATGGAAATTCTCGATCTTTCACTGATCGTCAAAATGGGAAATGCCGATGCCCGCAAGCAAATCAGCGACATTGCCCGGCGCATCATAGACGATGATTCATTGCCGATCATCGCCCGCTCCCGCCAATTGATCGTTAATGAAGTGGTCAACGACATCCTGGGCTTGGGCCCACTGGAACACTTGCTTTACGAACCCACCATCGCGGACATCATGGTCAACGGCCACGATTCCATCTATATCGAGCGTTTCGGCAAGTTGGAAAAAACGCCCATCACTTTTAAGGATGACGCCCATTTATTAAAGGTCATCGACAGGATCGTGACCGGGGTTGGCAGGCGTATCGACGAATCGTCTCCGCTCGTCGATGCCCGGCTCAAAGACGGCTCGCGCGTCAACGCCATTATTCCGCCGCTCGCGATCGACGGCCCGTCACTCTCGATCAGAAGATTCACCCAGGATAAAATCCAATTGCAGGATATGGTAGCTATCGGCAGCTTGAGTCAAGCCATGGCCGAAGTATTCGCCAATATTGTCAAAGTCAGGATGAACATCCTCATTTCAGGCGGCACGGGCTCGGGCAAAACCACCATGCTGAATGCGATGTCCAATCATATTCCTAAAACTGAGCGCGTCGTGACAATCGAAGATTCGGCCGAGTTGCAGTTGAAAATGGAAAATCTGGTTCGCCTGGAAACCCGCCCGCCCAATATTGAAGGCAAGGGTGAAGTCACCCAGCGCGATCTGGTCAAAAACAGCCTGCGGATGCGCCCCGACCGCATCGTCATTGGCGAGGTGCGTGGGCAGGAAGCATTTGACATGCTACAAGCCATGAATACTGGGCATGACGGTTCACTCACGACGATTCACGCCAACACCCCTCGCGACGCGCTTTCCCGTGTCGAAAACATGGTGACAATGTCAGGGTTCGACTTGCCGGTCAAAACGATTCGCTCTCAAATCGCTTCCGCCATCAATGTTGTCGTGCAGCTGGAAAGAATGGAAGACGGCAAACGGCGCGTCATCAGCGTTTCCGAGATCAACAGCATGGAGGGCGATGTGATTACCATGTCGGAAATTTTCCGTTTCGAACGTCGGGGCGTCGAAGAAAACGGCACTATCATCGGCCGTTTTGTTTCTACCGGCATCGTGCCCAGATTCCATGAGCGCATGAAACAACGGGGCGTCAACATAAGCCTGGACGTCTATACCGACCAAACATTCAACAGTTTATGAGGATTGGATCATGGATAGAAATACGCTGATCATCTTTTTGATCCTGGTGGCCGGAGCCGTTTTTTTATTGTCACAATTGATCCTCGTGCCATCTTTTGGCACCCGATCTGTCGAAAGCCGCAAGATCAGGGAACGACTCAAAAAAGTCACCCAAGTTGGAGCCAAAGGCGAGTATTCTCTGGTCAGGCAAAAATATTTAAAGGAATTAACCCCCTTCGAACGTTTTCTCGAATCCTTGCCCGGCACCGAAACGCTTGAAGACTTAATTCAGCAGAGCGGCAAGCATTACCCGGCCTATGTGATCACTCTGTCGATGCTTCTACTCGCTTTACTGGCTGCAGGCATTACCTGGTATTTCACCGCCAATCTTATTGGCACGGCGGTGGCGACACTGATGGCCGGCTCTCTGCCCTATCTGAAGCTGAAGGATGATCGAAAAAAACGCCTCGAGCTTTTCGAAGAACAACTGCCGGAAGCGCTGGACATGATGACCCGGGCCCTGCGTGCCGGCTATCCGTTTAATGAAGCGATGCATTATATTGCGCAGGAAATGCAAGATCCTATTGCGAAAGAATTCAGCATCACATTTGAAGAAATCAACTATGGCCGCGATGTCAGGCAAGCTTTTAACTATTTATTGATGCGGGTGCCCAGCGTCAACTTGATTGCCGCCACCACCGCCATCCTGATTCAGCGTGAAACCGGCGGCAACTTAGCGGAGTTGCTCGATAAAACCAGCGATCTATTAAGAAAACGCTTCCGTTTCCAGCGCCGGGTCAAAACCATCACTGCCGAAAACCGTATGTCCGCCTGGGTTCTTTCATTATTGCCGTTTGTGGTGTTCCTTGTCATCGCATTACGCACCCCCGAATATATCAAGCCGTTATTTGACACCCCCATGGGGAATAATCTGCTCGGCGTAGGACTGATTCTGCAAATCATTGGGGCCTTATGGGTGCGCAAACAAATCAACTTTGATATTTAGGCTCGTTTATGGACCAAATCTTACAATTCATCATTTCCCTCTCCGGCAATGAAACCAGCGGACGATGGATCGCTATCGGCCTGTTTGCCGGCGCGACCTTTGCACTGATCGTGGCGCTGTATTTTCTGATTTTCGGCCTCTACAATCCGGTCAGAACGAGGCTGTACGAGCTAACCGGTTCAAATGAGAAAGACAGTTTTTTTCGCAATACCACGCAACACATGGGCCAGTATTTCGTCATCAGGGAGCGCGCCGGAGAAAAGCTGAATTATGACCGTGAACGCCTGTTACAAGCCGGCTATCACGATAAAAACAGCCTTGCTCGTTACTACGGCATCAAGATCCTCTTAATGCTGTGCCTCCCGCTGCTGATTTTCTTCGGCTGCACGATGTTTTTGCCCACAATCAGCTCAAATAATTTATTGATTCTGATCGTCGCGGGTATCATGGCAGGACTGATTGGTCCCAGTTTTTATTTGGACAGCAAGCTTACTGCGAGACAACGCATCATCAGAAACTCATTTCCGGATATTGTCGACCAATTGGTCGTTTGTACCGAAGCCGGGCTCGGACTCGATGCGGGCCTGCAGAGGGTGTCCAAAGATGCGGCCTTGAGCAATGAACTCATGGCCTATGAGTTGGGCTTGGTAAACGCCGAATTGAGGGCGGGAGTTTCCCGCGAGCAGGCATTGAAAAATCTGGTGACACGCACCGGCGTTGAAGAAATTCGGGGATTGGCTTCCGCACTGGCGCAGAGCATGCGCTTTGGGACGAGCATCGGTAATACCTTGCGCGTTTTTGCCGAAGATCTCCGTGATAAACGCATGCAAAGAGCCGAGGAAGAAGCCGCAAAACTGGCGGTCAAAATGCTGTTTCCGTTGGCTTTTTGTTTTTTTCCGGGAATATTTATCGTTATCCTTGGCCCGGCTTCGATATCAATTTATGAAGCCTTTAAATAACTTTCGCCTCTCATTCATTATGCCAACTGCAACTATTCGTACAACGGTTCTCTCCTGCATAACCGTATTGGTATTAAGCGCCTGTAGCAGTCAACCGATAAAATCCAGCGTGGACGACGCCGCCGATAATTCCGCCAATATACTGAATCTGCTCGATCCCTCCGTAACTTCCGAAGCAGAAGCCTTCGCAAAGGGCGAAGCGGCATTGGCCGATGGCAAAACGGACAATGCGCTTTTCTATTATGTCAAAACCCTGCAATACAATAAAAAGAATACCCAAGCTCTGGAAAAGATCGCGCTGATTCAGAGCCGCGGTCAACATCCCGAATTGGCGCGGAACGTTTATAAGGAAATCTTATCCATCGATAATACGAATGCTTTCGCCAATGAAAATCTGGGTTTATCCCTTCTCGAAAACGGTAATGCGGTCCAAGCCAAGGGTTATTTGGCCCAGGCCGTAAAACACAGCAACCGCCAGTGGAAATCGCATAATGGCCTGGGTGTTATCGCCGACCTGGAACACAACAGCGCGGAAGCGATTGCCCATTATGAAGCCGCCTTGGCAATACAACCGAGCAATCCTTTACTGTTGAATAATCTAGGTTATTCCCATTACCTTGCCGGTGATGAAGCCACGGCGAGACAGTTCTTCAACCAGGCTTTAAGCCTCGATAATACTTTCAAACGCGCGATCAATAACCTGGCCCTGATAGAAATAAAACACGGCGCTTTTCCCAGTGCCGCCGCTTTGCTTAACAGGATCATGAGCCCTCATGAAAGCTTTAATACGATCGGCTATGTCTGCATGATCAACGGGCAATACGAGGCTGCGGAAGAATATCTCAGAAGAGCGATCGATGAATCGCCGGTTTATTTTCCCAAAGCGCAGGAAAACTTGAACACGCTGTCATCGCTCATGTCAGGCCGGCCAAGCAATGTAACCCCTGCTCAACAAACCCCACTACAAACAGGGCCTGAAATTCAGTCCTCGATAGAGAATCCTGTGCAATCCACGAATGCGGCGGCCAAAGTGACAGCGTCAGGGCAAAAAATTACTGACTTAAAAAAAAAGCCTGACCAATTCTCTGATAGTACAAAATTAGCACCAACGGCACAGCAGCCTGCCGCTCAGGTTAAAACCAATGCGGCCAAAAACAAAAATCTCGCTCGGGGTTATGTGCACGCCGCCGACCTACCGATTAAGGACGCGCCTACTTCTCCAGAATCGAAGTCTGCATCAGGGGCCATCATCCTATCGAAAGAGCCAGAAAAATCGGTAGCAGTGCCCAAAAACGCCAATAGCATTAAAGCACAATCCCAGCCAATCGCAGCGACCAAAGATAGTGCAATAACGCATCAGGAAAAACTGCTCGCCGAAGCTTCTTCGGCGCCTATGATGCAGATCAAAGAAGCCGCCGTGCCAAAAAATAATGGCATCGGGGATGACAAACTCAAATCCGACAATCAATCAGGGATCTATCCCGTCCTATCGCCAACGGCTTTCACTAAAAATGATAGCCCATTTATCTCCGATATAGGCAAATGACTATCTGATCAGCACGATTCTCACAAGAAGCTAGCCGTATCCTCTTCAGGTTTTATTGTTCAAAATAGCCAAAGCGCTTTCATAATCCGGTTCACTGGCCAATTCGTTGACCAGTTGGCTGTATATCACGGAGTCGTTTTCATCGAGAATGATCACTGCGCGGGCCGTCAAACCCGCCAAGATGCTATCAACCAATTTAACCCCGTAATCGACGGCAAAACCGGAACGAAAAGTCGATAACGGTATCACGTTTTTAAGCCCCTCGGTTTCGCAGAAGCGGCACTGCGCGAAAGGCAAATCCGCGGAAATCGCCAACACGGCCGTATTCGGAAGATTTGCCGCTTTTTGATTGAATTTGCGGGTCGAGATCGCGCAGGTCGGCGTATCCAGGCTCGGTACGATATGCAGCACTTTCCTCTTGCCCGCATAAGTCGCCAGGCTGACATCCTCCAACTGGCCGCTCACGAGTGAAAAATCGGGCGCCTTGCTGCCGACGGCGGGAAGTTCGCCTGAGGTATGTACCGGTTTGCCTTGAAAGCTAATGGTTGCCATGATCTGGGTCCTGATGCGCTAAAACGGGATTTACTTCTTTTCAGTTTTCCGGTGCCGAACCACGCGCTTGCGCTTTTCCAATTGCCGGTCGCTCAACTTGTTCTTTTGGCCTTCAAAAGGATTGGCGGGCGATTTGAATTCGAGCCTGATAGGCGTGCCTCTTAACTGCAAGCGGTCGCGGAAATAGTTCATCAAAAAACGCTTATATGAATTCGGCAAGGCGTCGGTTTGCACCCCGTGAATGATCACGAGCGGCGGATTGCGTCCGCCTTGGTGCGCGTATTTGAGCTTGATGCGCCGATTGTTGACCATCGGCGGCTGATGCGCGTCGGTCGCTTCCTTCAGGATACGCGTCAAAATTGGCGTTGACATATCCAGCATCGCCGCATCATACAGGCTTTGCACCACATCGAACAGCTTGCCGACGCCGCTGCCGTGCAGCGCCGAAATCGGGTGTTTTTCGGCAAAATCGACAAACGGCAGTTTAAGATCGAGTTGCCGCCTGACCGTTTCTTTCTGCTCAATCGATAGCCCGTCCCACTTGTTCAGGCCGATGATCAGGGCTCTCCCGGTCTCCAGCACTAGACCCAATAAATGCGCATCCTGATCGGTCACGCCTTCGCTCGCGTCGATCAGATAAATCACCACATTCGATTTTTCGATCGCCTGCAGCGACTTGATCACGCTGAATTTTTCGACCGTTTCCTCAATCTTCGCCCGGCGGCGCATGCCGGCGGTATCGATCAGCGTGAAGGTCTTGCCGCCGCGTTCGAACGGAATATAAATGCTGTCGCGGGTGGTGCCGGGTTGATCGAACACGACGACCCGCTCCTCGCCGAGCAAACGGTTGACCAGCGTCGATTTACCAACATTCGGCCGGCCGACCACCGCGATGTTGATACCTTTCGGCGCGGCTTCGGCAGCTTGCTCAACTTTCGGCAATAAATGGCGGATGCCGCCGAGAAGATCGGGGACGCCGCGTCCGTGCGCCGCCGCAATATAGACCGGCTCGCCCAACGCGAGGGCATGAAAGTCCGCAGCGACCGTGTTGGCGTCGATGCCGTCGATTTTGTTCACGACCAGCACGATGGGTTTGCCGAGTTTTCGCAGACCGCCGGCAATCACTTCATCCGAAGCGCTCAGCCCTTCGCGCGCATCGACCAGGAAAAAGACCACATCGGCTTCTTCGAGCGCGATTTGTACCTGTTTTCTCGAAAAATTGTCGATGCCTTCCGCATCGTCCGGGATGCCGCCGGTATCGACGACCAGACAGGCCATATCGCCGTGTTTGACACGTCCATACTGGCGATCGCGGGTCAGTCCCGGATAATCGGCGACCAGGGCCTCGCGGGTGCGGGTCAGATAATTGAATAGGGTGGATTTGCCGACATTGGGTCTACCGACCAAGGCGATAACGGGTAGCATAGTGTTGAAAAAGGTGAGTTATTGAAGAGGTTCCATAAGAAGGCTGCCGAAAAGCAGGCAGCCATCCGAATCAGCGAACCTTTAACGCGGCCAGCGTGCCGTCTTTGGCGTAAACAAAAACCGTATTATCGGCGACCACGGGTTTGGCGTCGATCGGTCCGTCGGTAATTTGGACTCGTCCTAGCTGTCTGCCGTCGCTGTTCGACAACCAATGCACATAGCCTTCCAGATCGCCAACGACGACGTAGTTGTCGTATGCGGCCGGCGCGCTCAGCTTTCTGTACTGCAATTCCTTCTGCTTCCATAACGACGACCCGGAGCGGTCATCCAGTTGCAGCACATTGCTATCGGTGTCGGTGACATATAAATGGCCGTCAACGATGCTCAGCCCCGAATTAGAGGAAAGTTGTTCGTTGCGCCAGAGCAGATAGCCGTCGAGTTCCGACACCGCGCCGACGCCGCCGTGATAGCTGGCGATATAAACCACGCCGCCCTCGGAGACAGGGTCCACATCGAGATCGACCAGTCTTTCGATTTCGGAGCGTCCTTTGGGGGCCACGATGCCGGCTTCCCAGGTCAGCTTGCCGTCCGTCAAACGCAAGGCGATCAGCTTGCCGTTGTCTTCGCCGAAAATCGCATTGTCTTCGACGATGATCGGCGCCCCGGTGCCGCGAATACTTAAAGCCGGTACGCTACGCTCATAGCTCCAGACTTTCGCGCCGGTTTTTTCATTCAATGCGGTGATCGAACCGTCCGTGCAGCGCACGAGCACGATGCCTTGCGCGACCGCCGGGATCGACAACACTTCGCCCGGAACCGAAGAGGCCCACAACTTTTCGCCGTTTTCGAGTCTCAGCGCCACGACTTCCGCATCGGTCGTGCCCAAAATAACGATGCCATCGCCAAGGCCCGGCCCGCCCGAGAAATGGTAGTCGGTTTCGGTTTCCCAAACCCGCTCGCCGTCGCTGATCTTATGCGCTTCGACCAAGCCGTCTACATCCGCAGCAACGACTTTACCGGTGCCTACCGCCGGAACCAGCTTCAGCGTTTTTTCATCGGTGCCGACGCCGACCGATTCCTTCCAGAGGACCTCGACTTTGACTTCCTCGGCCAATTCGACCAGCGGCGTGGGCGGTTCGGCGTTATCTTCACCGCCCAGCACATAATCCTTGATTTCTTCCAACGCCTCGCCCGCGGACTCCATCGACGCGCACGCGCTGAGTCCCGCCGTGATCAACAATACCAGGAAAAAACGCATTATTTCGAATCTTTGACCGGCTGTGCGACAGAAACGGGTTCCGCGGCGGTCAGATCGTCGATCTTGATCTTCAGCAACGGCGACTGAGCCCCACTGTTCAATGCATTTTGATAAGCGGTGCGCGCTTCATCGAGCCGGTCCATCGCCACATACAAGTCGCCGGTCAATTCGTCGTAACTGGCCGAAAAACCGGATTTGGTCGCCGGGTCAACTTCATTGATCAGTTGCAGCCCCTGTTCATATTCGCCGCTCGCCAGCATGAGCCGGACCAGACGAATACGAGCGACATGGCTCAGTTCCTTATTCGGCTGCGCCGCAACCTCCTTCAAAATCGCTTTCGCGCCGGCCAAATCGCCTTTTTGAACCTTCAATTTCGCCTGTTGCAAGCCGTCATAAGCGGCATAACTGCTGTCGCCAAACTTGTCGTGCAACTGTTTGCCCAATTGCTCGATCGCGTTTTGATTATTTGCCTCGACCGCCTTGACCAGCTGGCTGTAGGCAACAGAAGCCTGCGCCGCTTTTTCCTGCTGGTGCGTTCGCCAAAAATTCCAGCCGCCGATCAGCGCGATGCCGACAACCACGCCGACGATCGCCGAGGTACCGTTTTCATTCCACCAGGCTTTTAGGGCCTCAAGCTGTTCTTCTTCTGAATCGTAGATTGCCACAATGTTTCCCGTATTAAAATTTGAATATCAATGACTTAATTCTTGCCATAGCGCTGCCGGAAAAACTCGACCGCCTGCTGCTCGCCTAGGCTCGATTGCGCAGACTCGGCCTCATTGCCGGAGCGCAAGGACTTGATGGCAATCTCGCCGCGGCTGACCTCGTCATCGCCCAAGATAAGCGCAAATTCGGCGCCCGACTTGTCGGCTTTCTTGAACTGGCTCTTGAAACTGCCGCCGCCGCAATGGACCTGGAGTTTCAATTGCGGCACTTCGCTGCGCAGCAATTCCGCGATCCTGATGCCCGCGCGTTCGGCCGGCTCCCCTACCCTGATCAGATAGGCATCGACCGGACGGGCAAGCGGCACGTCGGTCAGCGTTTCGACCAGCGCCAATACGCGTTCGATGCCCATCGCGAAGCCGACCGCATGGCTGGCCTTGCCGCCCAGCTGTTCAATCAGGCCGTCATAACGGCCGCCGGCGCAGACGGTGCCTTGCGATCCCAACTCGTCGGTCACCCATTCGAATACGGTATTGCAGTAATAATCGAGGCCGCGCACCAGGCGCACATTGATCTCGTAAGCAACGCCCAAATCATCGAGAATTTGTCTGAAGCCGTCAAAATGCGCTTGGCTTGCCTCGCCTAAATAATCCATCAACACCGGCGCGCCGCCGACCACGGCTTTCATCTCCGGATTTTTGGTATCGAGAATCCTGAGCGGATTGGTTTCAAGGCGTCTGAGACTGTCCGCGTCCAGCTGATCGATATGCGTCTTGAAATAGGCCACCAGACTTTCCCGGTAAGCGCTTCTTTCGCCGATCGTGCCGAGTGAGTTGATCTCCAGGCGCACCTTATCGCGAATACCCAGGCGCTGCCACATCCGGTGCATGATCAGAATCAACTCGGCATCAATATCCGGCCCCGCCATGCCGTAGGTTTCGACGCCCAATTGGAAAAACTGCCGGTAACGCCCTTTCTGCGGTCGTTCATGCCGGTACATCGGGCCGTAATACCAGAGGCGATGCGTTTGATTCGCGATCAAGCCATGTTCGAGGCAAGCCCTTAAACAGCCGGCCGTGCCTTCGGGACGCAAGGTCAACGAATCGCCGTTACGGTCGTCGAAGGTGTACATCTCCTTTTCGACGATGTCGGTCACTTCGCCGATCGAGCGTTTGAACAGTTCGGTTTTTTCGACGATCGGCGTGCGTATTTCACTGTACCCATACGCGCCCAAGACTTCCCGGATGATATTTTCGGCATATTGCCAAAGCGGCGCCTGCTCGGGAAGCACGTCATGCATGCCGCGGATTGCTTGTATATGATTTGCCATGATTTTAAAGTCTGTTATTTACGAGCAGACCCGATTTTTTTTGCTTCGCTGGAGTTGGGGAATTTATCCCGTAACAGAGTGCGGTATTCTTCCGCGGCGGCCTGATTGCCCAGCGCACGCTCGGTATGATAGCCGATGAACACGGTTTCCGGCGTATGGCCGGCAACGCTCAGATAACGGGCCAGGAAGGCTTTCGCCGGCCACAGCTCGCCCTTTTGATAACTGATTTTTTGCATTGCGGCCAAGGCCGGCGCATAGGACTTATTCAAATCCAGCGCCTTTCTAAAAGCCGTCTCCGCCCGATCAGAATGACCGAGCGTCAGTTCGCACCGCCCCGCATTCGTCAATGCCAGCCATTGGCGCTCGTTCATAGGAGCGTCGCCCGCTTTGATCAACAGTTCCAGGCCTTTCTCCGGCTGTCCGTGTTCGCACCAAAACCGGCCGAGATTGTTTTGCGTGCCGAAATCGTCAGGCTTGCTATTCAGCGCGATCTCGTATTGATCTTCCGCCTCGTCATCTTGCCTTAATTTCTCATACAGAAACGCCAGCGCATTATGCGCCTGGGCGTTATCGGAATCTTCATCGACCGCGCGCAATAGATTTTCCTTCGCTTCTTCCAGCTTGTTCATGTCCAGATAACGGACGCCAAGCTGGTAATAAGTGTCGGATACTTGCGTCTGATCGCGCTCGGGCGACTTGTTGCCGAACCAGGAACAGGCGCTCAGCGTCAGCACCGCACAGCAAAGCCAAATCCGGATCACAGGTTGAGTCCTATTAGGCCGCGCGTTCATTTTCCGCAGCTTTCAATTTCAAATGCCGGCGGCTCTTGTCCTGCACCTTGCCGACCAATTGGCCGCAAGCCGCATCGATATCTTCGCCGCGTGTTTTTCTGACCGTAGTCACGATGCCGGCCTCGTTCAGCATCACTCTGAACTGATTGATCCGGTTATTGCTGGAGCAACGGTAAGACGAATTCGGAAACGGATTGAACGGAATCAGATTCAGTTTGGACGGTACCGTCGACAACAATTTGATCAGGCCTTTCGCATCTTCGATCGAGTCGTTGATGCCGTCGAGCATCACATATTCGAACGTGATCGTGCGCCGCGGCGCAATTTTCGCGTTGTCCCGACAGGCTTCCATCAGTTCCTTCAACGGATATTTCTTGTTGATCGGCACCAGCTGGTCGCGCAGTTCATCCCGGACCGCATGCAACGACACCGCGAGGCTGACGTCGCAAACTTCGGTCAACCGGTACATCGCCGGCACCACGCCGGACGTGCTCAAGGTGACTCGCCGCTTGGACAGGCCGAAGGCAAAATCGTCCATCATCAGGTTCATCGCCGCGACCACATTGTCGAAATTCAACAACGGTTCGCCCATGCCCATCATCACGACATTCGTGATTTTGCCCTCGGAACCCAGCCGTTTTTGCGCGGCCAGCACCTGACCGATGATTTCGCCGGTACTCAGATTACGGTTGAAGCCTTGCTGCGCGGTCGAACAAAACGTGCACGCCAAGGCGCAGCCGATCTGCGAAGACACGCACAGGGTGCCACGACTCTCTTCCGGAATGAATACCGTCTCGACCCGGTTGCCGCAATGCGTCTCCAGCACCCATTTGCGGGTACCATCGGTTGCTTTTTGTTCAAGCACGATCTCGGGTGCCTCGATCCGGCAATGTTCCGAAAGCCAGGCGCGCAACGCTTTGCTCAGGTTGGTCATCGCTTCAAAATCGTCGACGCCTTCCTGATAAATCCATTTCAACAGCTGCGTCGCGCGAAACGGTTTTTCGCCATGCTCGGCAAAAAAGGCCGCGAGGCCTTTTCTGTCGAAATCGAGCAAATTAATCAACGCCGACTTAACGGGTGCGGGCGCAGAGTTCATTGTCCGAGAAAAAGAAAGCGATTTCTTCTTTGGCAGTGTCGGCACCGTCGGAACCGTGCACCGCGTTTTCATCGATACTGCTGGCGAAATCGGCACGAATCGTGCCTGGCGCCGCATCTTTCGGGTTGGTCGCGCCCATGATGTCGCGATGTTTCGCGATCGCGTTTTCGCCTTCCAGAACCTGCATGATCACGGGACCGGAAATCATGAACGATACCAGATCCTTGAAAAACGGACGCTCTTTATGCACTGCATAAAAACCTTCCGCCTGCGCCTGGCTCAGGTGAATCATCTTCGCCGCAACGATTTTCAGACCGTTCTTTTCAAAACGGCTGTAGATTTCGCCGATGACATTTTTGGCTACTGCGTCAGGTTTGATGATCGAAAAAGTGCGTTCTATCGCCATGTGAATTACAACTCCAGTAATAATAAAAAATTGATCGCCTATTATACCCGAATAGGACCCTATATCGAAAATGCAGGGTACGGCTGCGCGCCCCCCACTCCCTCTACCGCGCACGAAACCCAAAAAACAGAACGATGCGTACTACGGCCTTGTAGCAGATTAGACGTTATCGTTAAGGCAAATCATCGATTTCGACACTTTCTTTTTTTGCCATCAGATCTTGTCTCGATACGCCCAACCACAGCAGGATAGGGCTTGCGACCAGAACGGACGAGTAAATGCCGAACACGATGCCGATGGTCAACGCCAGCGCAAAATTATGCAGCGCTTCGCCGCCGAAGAAAAACATCGCCAACACCATCAACTGAGTCATGAAATGCGTAATCACGGTGCGCGACATCGTTGCCGTAATGGCGTTATCGATCATATCGGCCACACTCGCATTGCGCATCATATGGAAATTCTCCCGCACCCGGTCGAAAACCACAACCGATTCGTTGACCGAATAGCCCAATATCGCCAATACGCCCGCCAGCACAGGCAGCGTGAATTCCCATTGAAAAAACGCGAACATGCCGAGAATAATCACGATGTCGTGCATGTTGGCGATGATGGCCGCCAACGCAAAGCGCCACTCGAAGCGGATGGCTAAATAACCCATAATTCCCGCCACGACCAACATCAACGCCAATCCGCCGCTTTCGAACAATTCCTGGCCGACTTGCGGTCCGACAAACTCGACACTGCGTAACACGACGCCAGCGTCTTGCTCTTTCAATTTTGCCAACACCATCTCGCTCAACCTGGCGTTGTTGGTTTCGGGCTTCATGGGCAAACGGATCAGTACATCTTTCACGCTTCCGATATTCTGCACCGAAGATTCGGTTAGCTTCTGCTCTTCCAGAATATTTCGCACGGTTTCGAGGTTAGCCGGCTGATCGTAACGGACTTCGATTTGGATGCCGCCGGTAAAGTCCAAGCCCAAATTAAGCCCTTTAAAGCCCAATGCGAATATCGCCAAAATAAAAGTCACCAGCGAAATGGTCGTAGTCACCCGACCATAGCGCATAAACGGGATATCGCGTTTAATTTTAAATAATTCCATTGAGTCCTCGAATTTAGATAGCCAATTTATCCAATTTATGCCGCCAACCGTACACGCCATTGACCAACGCTCTCGACACAAGAACCGCGCTGAACATGGAGGTTAAAATTCCGATACACAGCACCAGCGCAAAACCGCGAATGGGGCCCGAGCCCAGCATGAACAACGCGACGCCGGCAATCAAGGTGGTGATATTGGAATCTAAAATGGTCGCAAACGCTCGTTCATAACCGGCATAAATGGCGGCATTTGGGGTCATACCGATCCTAAGCTCCTCGCGAATTCGCTCGTTGATCAGCACATTGGCGTCAATGGCCATGCCCACGGTCAGTGCAATGCCCGCCATGCCCGGCAGCGTTAACGTGGCTTGCAGCAAAGACAGCACCGCAACCAGCAGCAACACGTTCACGCCCAAGGCGACGACGGAAAAAACACCGAACAGACGGTAATAAGCAATCATGAACAGCGTGATCGCTATGAAGCCGTAGACATTGGAATTGATGCCCTTGCCGATATTTTCTTGACCCAGGCTGGGACCGACTGTACGCTCTTCGACGATGTCGACCGGCGCGACCAAGGATCCTGCTCTGAGCAGCAACGCCAGATTGCGCGCCTCACCCGGACCGTCGAGACCGGTAGTCTGGAAGCGCTTGCTGAACACACCCTGGATCGTCGCGACGCTGATCACTTTTTCGACTTTTTGCTTGGTACGGACTTTCTGGCCGTCGACGACCTTAGTGTCGACCTTATATTCGATGAACACGACCGCCATAGGCTTGCCGACGTTATCCTGGGTCACCTTGCCCATCTTCGAAGCACCGGCGCCGTTCAAGGTGATGAACACCGCAGGACGGCCGTCCTGATCCATGCCGGAAGAGGCATCGACGATCTGGTCGCCGGTCACGATGATGCGGCGGTCGAGCAGGATCGGATTGCCGTTCTTCTCGGAATACAGGCGGCTGCCGGCCGGCACATGGCCTTCGACCGCGTTTTGCACGTCATGTTCGGTATCGACCAGACGGTATTCCAAGGTCGCGGTAGTGCCGAGAATTTCTTTAGCGCGGGCGGTATCCTGGACACCGGGCAATTGCACGACGATACGGTTGTCACCCTGCTGCTGGATCACAGGCTCCGCCACACCCAATTCGTTGACCCGGTTGCGCAAGGTCGTGATGTTCTGGCCGACCGCGTTCTTTTTGATTTCACGGACTTCCTTCTCCGTCATCTCGAGCAAAATTTCATCCTGCGCCGGGGTATCCTGGATATTGAGCCCGGGAAAATCGCGCGCCAGCAACCCGACCGCCGCGGCACGATCGTCCACCGAGTTCAATTTGACCTTGATTCGGGCGCCTTCCTTGCTGACCGACTGGTAGCGGATCTTCGCCGTTCTGAACGCCTGGCGCACATCGTCGTTATAACGATCTTCGGCCTGCTTGACCGCTGCATCCATATCGACTTCCATCAGAAAGTGCACGCCCCCGCGCAGGTCGAGGCCGAGATACATCGCCTTAGCGCCCAACGCATCAAGCCAGGCCGGCGTCGCAGGTGCCAGATTCAGCGCGACAGAGAAACCGTCGCCGAATTGATCGCGCAGCAAGTCCGCGACCTTGATCTGATCATCGGTATTGTTGAACCGTGCCAACACCCGGTCGTTCTTGTATTCAAAGGCCTTGATGGAAACACCGGCCGCCTTGATTGCTGCTTCGATTTTATTGGCTTGACCCAGATCCATAGCGGCCGAATGCGTCGGAGACACCTGCACGGAAGGATCGTCCCCATACAGATTCGGCAGCGCATAGATCGCCGAAAAGACGAAAACGGCCAGGATTAAAATATTTTTCCAGAGCGGGAAATGGTTTTGCATGCTACATCATTCCAGTTATTGAATCGTCTCTCGCTACCTGAGAGAACCCAACGCGTTAGGGCGCGCCCAGATCAGACTTTGTTGGTGGAAATCTTTTTGGTCACGGCCTTATAGGTGCCCTTAGGCATGATGTTTTCGACACTTTGCCGTTGCACCTGGATGAATACATTGTCGGAGACTTCGATTTTGACGAAATTGTCGCCCAGTTCGACGACCTTGCCCAAAATGCCGCCCGAGGTCACCACTTCGGCGCCTTTCTGCATTTTGGAGAGCATTTCTTTCTTTTCCTTGGCGCGTTTTGATTGTGGACGCAGGAACATGAAATAGAAGAACAGCAGGATGCCCAAGGGAAACAGCATGCCCTCGATGCCGGGCGCTTGTTGCGCGGCCGGCGCGGCGGCTGCCATCGCGTCGGAAATAAAGAAACTCATGATTTGCCTCGAAGAATTATTATACTAATGGTAAATCATCATATTATGCCATAACCGGCGCTGTTTTGCCTCGTCGCAGGTAAAATTCGCCGACAAAATTCTCCAGATC
This sequence comes from Methylomicrobium lacus LW14, assembly GCF_000527095.1. Taxonomy (NCBI): domain Bacteria; kingdom Pseudomonadati; phylum Pseudomonadota; class Gammaproteobacteria; order Methylococcales; family Methylococcaceae; genus Methylomicrobium; species Methylomicrobium lacus. Next base: position 1,633,183 of record NZ_AZUN01000001.1, read on the forward strand.
CTGCCTTTCGATCGCTTCGCGAATTTCCCCCATCAGACTCAGATAGTAATAAAGATTGTGTATCGTATTGAGCCGCGAGCCCAGCATTTCGCCGCATTTGTCCAGATGGCGAAGATAGGAACGGGAATAATTCCGGCAGGTATAACAGCCGCAGTCTTCGTCGAGCGGCCGCGTGTCGGCCTGATACTGGCTGTTCCGGATCTTGATCACGCCGAAACGGGTAAAGAGATGGCCGTTGCGCGCGTTGCGGGTCGGCATCACGCAATCGAACATGTCGATGCCGCGCCGGACCGCCTCGACCAGATCCTCCGGCGTGCCGACGCCCATCAGGTAACGCGGCTTGTCGGCCGGCATCTTCGGTGCCAAAAAATCCAAAGTCGCCATCATTTCTTCCTTCGGTTCGCCGACCGACAGCCCGCCGATCGCATAGCCGTCGAAGCCGATATCGACCAGGCCGGCGAGCGATTCGGTGCGCAAATGCTCGTACATACCGCCCTGCACGATGCCGAATAACGCCGACGGATTGTCGCCGTGCGCTTTCTTGCTGCGTTCGGCCCAGCGCAGCGACAATCGCATCGAATCGGCCGCCTGCTGCACGGTCGCGGGATACGGCGTGCATTCGTCGAAAATCATCACGATGTCCGAACCTAAATCCATCTGTACCTGCATCGACTCTTCCGGCCCCATGAAAATCTTGCTGCCGTCGATCGGCGAGCGGAAGGTCACGCCCTGTTCGGTAATCTTGCGCAGCGCACCGAGACTGAATACCTGAAAACCGCCGGAATCGGTCAGGATCGGCTTGTCCCAGCGCATGAACTCATGCAGGCTGCCGTGCGTCTTGATCACGTCCATGCCGGGTCTGAGCATCAAGTGAAAGGTGTTGCCGAGGATGATCTGGGCGCCGAGGCCGGTCAAATCCTCCGGCGTCAGCGATTTGACCGCGCCATAGGTGCCGACCGGCATGAAGATCGGCGTTTCGACCACGCCGCGCTGAAAAACCAGACGGCCGCGACGGGCGGCGCCGTCGGTGCTGAGTAATTTGAATTCCATGAAAAAATAATGACTGCGAATGGGACGGGGATGAAACCCGAAGACAATTAAAGCCCGCCAGTATAATCGGAATTCGCCGATTTCTTAATGCCGCGTTGCAATTTTCACCTGCATGCTTCCCTCATAACATCAGGAAGCAACCCTTTTGTCGGCTTGCTTTCAAAAATTCCGGCTTGAGCTAAACGGCCGGGTAATACGCCCCAAGAGCTCCGTCCACAGGCTTAAGCGCTCGGAACCGCCGACCTGCTGCCCCATGCCTTGCTGCTTGGCTAGCCAGAGTCCGCCCGCGTTGAAGCTGTAAACGGGCACTAAGTCGGTGCGTTCGACCGACGGCAGGATCACCGGCACGATATTGTCGAGCACCAGACTGGCCGCGCCGCCATCGCATTGGTAATCCAACACCATGTGCGGCTTGTTCAGCGTCAGCGATTTGACATAGGTCAATCGCAAACACTGATCAGCGATACCCAGCTCCTTCAGCGTAAAATATTTGCCGATCGAAAAATCTTCGCAATCGCCGCCGTTGGTGACCAAGGTTTCTATCGGAGTCGCCCAATAATCTTCCCGGTGCCAATGCACGCTGTCATCTTCGAACTTCAGCCGGTTAAACCATTGATTGGCGATATTGAGCTTTTCCGTAACCGGTTGCGATTGATTGTCTGCAATCGCATGCCGCCAGGACTGGACGCGTTCGCGCGCCTCGACCCCGAAACGCGCTTCGATAGCCTGCAATTCTTCCGAGGAGATGCCGGGCGCTTCGGGCAATGAGCGGCAGCCTGGAAGCAATATCAGAACTATAATCAGTGCAAAAATAGGCATATGGCTATACCAACGACAGGGAGAATGCTGTTTTTTCATTTTACGATTGCATTACAGTGATTCGCGCCACTCAAAAACGGCTTTATCCAAGCCTGGACAGGGTTGGAAGCCCGTCCAGGCGCAACAAAATCAAAAGCCTAAAAGCCGCGTTTTTACCGTGGTGGAAACCAAATCGAATGATTCGTTATTTTTGGTCACTGTCTTTGTTTTTACCTTGCAGGTGATTTCTAATTGGCCGACAAATTCGACTCCATCGACGCTCAACGTGACATCTTCATTTAACATCTCCCCATCACCCGCCTGGTCACAGTAATCTGCAAAAGCTCTGGAGCCATATTCGTCAAAATCCCCCACCTTGCTTTTTCCTGCTATTTTCAGAACAATGCCTTTTAATCCCCCACTGACGTTGACCTGTTCAGGTATAACGGTCTTGGAGCGTTCACAGGAATCATCCAGGCATTCGTCATAGGTTTCCAGCCATTTTGCGGCTATTTTTGTGCTGGTCAGGGTGGGGTTGTCGGCGTCGGCTAACGTGCCTGAAAATGAATAATCACCCACGCTAATTTCGATGGGCGTGTCCTCGGTGAGGTCTTCCCAAAATACCCCGTTATCTTCGAATGTCGCGCTAGATATTTTTGCCGTGACATTGAATTTTCCCACAGTTTCCACGGTACACTCATCACCAGACCCTGTGCATTTCAACTTATCATTCAGTGACTCGGTCATAGAGAGGGTATCTGCATAAACGGATGCGTTGAAGATAGCAGCCAGCAAGCAGGATTTTAACAAAAAATGTTTCATACAATTTTCTCCTCAAAAAAAAATAAAAACGCTGGCTCCGGCCGGGATATTCAATCCGGTAGGAATTTTCCATTGTGCTTTTTGATGAATGCAGCAAAGACCGAAAATATTTTTAAGATTTATTTAATAGAGTTTAACACTTGCCAACAAAGCCACTCGACGAAGACCAAGAAATGAGAACAAAAGCACACTAGGAAAGCTAGGCTTCCGACGTACGGATTTATCGCGCCGCAGTACAGATTTTGGATGGGGAATCCGGCAAGCGGGATTATGGATTTGTCCAGCGAGCGCTGATAACAAGCCGAATAATCTAACTCTTTAATAGAGCTGATTTACGATGTTCGATGCTAGGGAATTAGGGTGCGAAAGTTACCCTCGCCGAGAACGAACCAGGTCAGGGTTATTTTTGCTCTGCAACGACTTTAGTGCAGGTACCAATCAACGGCGCAGTCAACATCGCGGTGATGATGCCGACCGCAACGGTAAACCCAAACGCATGCACGATCTCGGTCGAACTGACCGCGAGCAAGCCGAAGGACAGCAGGGTCGTCAGGCCGGACAGGGTCACCGCCAGCGAGGTACTGGTACGCCTTTCGCCGGCCAGGAAAAAGAACGCAGCGTAGTCGACGCCGATGCCCAAGACCAACAGCAACGCGAACAGGTTGAACAGGCTGAACAATTGATTGAACCAGCCGGTCAGCGCGAGCGCGGTCAGCGCCGAGATCAGCGGAATGGACATCACTGTGACCGCGCCGCGCCGGCCGAATTTGAAGCACAAGCCGGCCAACACCAGCGCGAAGGCCGCAAACAGCAGCACGCTGGCCCTGACCCGGTAACGCGCGAACAATGAAGACAACTCTTCGACATGATCGACCCAGACGACGCCCGGCAGTGGCGGTAAAGACGCCAACGCGGCAAAGTCCTGAATTTGGCTCAGGGCCACGATGCCTGAACAGCGCTCTTTTGCGCAGCCGAGCCATAATGACCGCTCGCCTTCGTCGGCCATGGCAAGCCAGTCTTCCAGCTTCAGCGTGTTGGGTTCGGCCTCAATAAAGGCTTTCGCTTCGGCGGCGATCGCGGCGCGGTCGAAGCCGAGATCGTTCATGTAATGCCCGGCCAGACCCGAGTCAAAAAGCGTATGCTTCACCAAGCGGTAATTGTTTTGCTGAGTCGCAGGATCGGGCCAGTAACGGCTGAGAGCTTCGTAAGATTTCAGCGCCTTGCTCTGTACCAATGCATCGAGCTTTTCGAGCAACTGTTGTTCGTTGCGATGCCATTCCTGCTGATCCTTGCCCGAAACCAGAAAAAACTGGCTATCCCGAACCTGCAAAAGCCGGCTGATTTTTTCGGCGCTTTGCAGCAATGCCGGCGGCGCGGACTGGAGCAGGCGCACGTCGTCGCGCGGCGTCAATTTCCAGATGCCGCCGGCCAGCACGACCAGCAGCAAAGGCGCCAGCCAGCGGCGATTGTTAACCACCCAGGCCGGCCAGTCCCGTTCCCAAAGCACGGCCAGCTTTAACAACGCCGGTTCATGCGCAAACTTAAAGCCGGTCAACAGCAGCGGAAACAACAGCACCACGGTCAACCAGGCCGCGAACAGGCCGACCGCGGAAAACAACGCGACTTCCTGGAGACCCGGAAACGGCGAAAAACCAAGGCCCGCGTAGCTCAACAGATTGCTGACCAGCCCCAAAAACAGCGCCGGAAAAATCGCGGCGAGTCCCTTGCGCGGATTCCAGTCCCGCTCGCCGAAACTGTCGCAGAGATAATGCTGCGCATAATCATCGACCACACCGATCAAACTCGCGCCGAACACCAGCGTGATGATGTGAATCTTGCCGAATACCCAAACGCTGACGATCAACGCGGCGGCGAGGCCGCTCGCGATCGCGGTCGCCGACAGCAGCAGCGGCCTGACGCTGCGAAACGTGAACCCAAACAATAAAATGATGCCGATGCTGGAGCCGACGCCGACCGTCGAGATTTCCTGCTTGGCCGACTCCGCCCCATAAGCGGTGAACAGAGGCAAGCCCGAAACCAGCAACTCGCCGCCGGCCTTTTGCATCGCAGCCGCCGCGTTTCGGCTCAGTTGCAGCAGGTTTTCGAGCTTTTCGAGCGGCAATTGGCTGTTGTCGAGATCGGTCAGCAGTAGCGCCCAAACCTTTTGCCCATCCCTAAGCACCACGACGCCCTGCTCCAGACTCAGATTGCCCGGTTTTTGCGAACTTATCATACGTCCGAACAGCAGCAGGGGGTCGCGTTCGAGCATCGCCGCCTGCATCTGGCCGACCGGGCTGTAGAGCATCTCAAGGTTCTGGTCGAGCAAGGCCTGAGGATTCGTCTCCAGCAATTTGCGCGTAGGCGCATCGAGCCATTGATAGCGGTAAGCGAAAAGCCGCTTGTACTGGTTGACGGCCTGATCCTGTGCCACTTCAAACATGATGTTGCCGAACAGTCCGCTGTCCCTGACCTGCCGTTCAAGCTGCCTGGCATTCGCGATCGCAACCTCCGCGCTGGCCGCGCCGCTGAGCCAGATCACCTTGCGGTTGAGCAATTGATTATGCCGCTCGATCGCCTCGGCAACTTCGGGGCGTTGTTCGATTTTCGGCAACAGTGCCAGAAAGCCGGTTTCGAGCCAGTCCCGGCTCAGCGTTTCGAGGCCTAGCACGCCGAGCAGCAGCATCCCGAGCAGCCAGATTCCGGCGCTAACGCGGGGATGATAAACGTTCAAAATCGGCTTCCTGTGTGGGCGTCAAAGCCTCGGGATGGGTGATGTGCTCGAAGATGATGCGGGTCAGATTGCCGTTCGCCTCGCGGATGTCGAGCCGTTGCAGTTCCTTGTCGCCGCTCAACTGCATGCCGGTGATGATCTTTTGCAGCATGGCATCCTTCGGCTGCAATTGCAGCTGCCATGCACCCTGGCCGTTCGTGCCGGCAATCGCGAAGCCTTCGTTCATTGCTTGCAAATCGCCGCCGAACATCGCGGTAAACACCCGGCCGAAGGCGGGCGGCAAGGCCTGTTCGCCCTGCGTCGTCAATAAACGCGTCTGGTTGACCAGCAGCAGCGAAGGCACCGGCGTCAGCGTCTGCCAGATCACACCCCGCTTGCGGTGATAGGTAAACGTGCCCGTCGAGATCAGCGGTTTTTTCAGGACCTTGATTGTTTTTTCCTGGCGGAAGCGGCCTTCGGTGATCTCGGTCTTGACCAGCCGCGCGCCGATATCGGCGAGCAGATCGGCCGCCAGAGCCCCCTGCCAGGGCAGCCATAATAAAAAAATAACAACCCACAATCTCACGGCGCCTTGACTCCCAGTTTTTCGAACAGTACCGGCGGCGACTCCAGGCACATTTCTTTATTTTGCATATCCACCGCGACCTGAATCGTATGCCCCTTGACCAGTTTGGCGCCGGTCAGCGCGTCGGTAATCAAATAATCGATCTTCAGGCGATTTTCCCATTCGGCGATGGCGGCCCTGACCTTTACGTTTTGCCCGAACACCGCGGATTTCACATAACGGATGCGCAGATCGATGATCGGCCAGGCATAACCCGAATCGCGCATCACAAAATAGTTGTAATCGATCCGGTCTAGCAAGGCGCAGCGGGCGATTTCGAAATATTTGGCGTAATGGCCGTGCCAGACGATTTCCATCATGTCGGCGTCGTGAAACGGGATCGATAAATCGATTTCGACGCTGTAGGCCGGTTTAGACATGGGGTTCAATCCAGAGTAAGGCATTCATCAGTGCAGATCGACTATTCAAAAACGGGCAAGCAGGTGGAGGAGATCAGGAAAAACACGGGTTATTGTAAGTGAATTTTATCGGGATAGGCCAAAAAGTCATGCCGGCTTGCAAAAAATTCCGCCCAACTTGCAAATCGTCAAGGCGTCGCGTTCACGATGCATTGACCCGCTATCCCTCCCCCGCCGCTTTGGCGTACCGGCTTCGGTCAAAAACCAGCTACATTATTTTTGCTGTGGTCTTTAGCTAAATTTATGGTTAACATACGCGCGGGTGAATAACCTAATTTATAAGTCTTTCTACTCGTGAAAGACTGAACAGCAGTGTTTGCTCGGGATATAGATGACTTTGAAATAAGTAAACTGTACATAAGGCGCCATCTGCAACTTTATATAAAGAAAGGTATTAAATGAAATTTGTTGTTTCCTACCCCCAAACCAATTGGGAATACGCAAAATTTAGATTTGATCGGATTGTAAAAGGCAAGGATAGATCAAACGAGGTTTTCAAAGGAGAACCCGGGGGGAAAATTCAACTTCTGGAGCACCAGGGCGAGTTGGGCAAAATTAAACTGCTGGAGGAAATTTATCCGGTCAAACCCTTCGGAATGGAATTCGTAGAGGGTGAAGGCTTGTATTTTATCCGCGGATTGCCCTGCGCCGAAGATGGCGTGCCAGGCGACGAACATATTGCCAGGCTGAACGCCCAGGGTGAAATCGATCTGGAAATCCGCAGCCCCTGGTTTTCGCAGTTGCGTTCGCTGCGCCGGACGGCAAACGGCCTATTGGTGACGTCCAGCGGCGTCGATGCGATCCTGGAAGTCAATCTGGCGGGGGAGATCATTTGGTCCTGGTGGGCCACCGAAAGCGGCTATGCCAACGCCTATGGCGGCGGCGTCAGAAGCATCGATAAAACCATGGATCATCGACTCAAATGTTATTCGGGCAAATTACAGACGACCCATTTGAACTCCGCGATCACCGACCCGTATGATCCCAATAAAATTTTGACTATCCTGTTTTATCAGGGCGCCGTTGCGCGTATAGACAAAAAATCACTGGCCCTTGACCTTGTGATCAGCGGCTTGAGCGGAGCGCATCATATCCGCAAGCATTCAAAAGGCTATATGCTGTCAAACTCACGGAAAGGCGAAGTGCTGATTTACGATCACGGTTTTCAATTGATTGATCGCATTCAAGGGACCAGCTCATGGTTCCCGGTCAAATGGGTTCAGGACGCCATTGAAATGCCCGGAGGGCGCTCGCATTTGATAGCCGACTGCAATACCTTCAACTTGCGCGAACGCGACTTGAATGGCAAGGAGAAAAAATTCAACACCCACATGCCGAACCGAATCTTTCAAATTGAACCCGTTTCCGATGCTTTTTCGTTTAAAGGGTTTAAAAGCAGCGGGCTATCTTGAAAAGATCGTAGAGCAGACATCGTGCCTGCCGACTTATTGCTGAGCACTTATTGAAATTTACGTTAAAATAATCTTGCAATAAGCTGAATTGTTTAACCTAATAACTCTTGCTTAGATACTTCCAAAGAGGGGGAATGTATGTTAACTCGTAAAACCATCATTACGGCGGGCCTGACTTCGCTGCTCAGCCTGCAAATGGCTATCGCAGATGACGAGACTAAACAAACCGAAGACTGGCTGAAAGCCGCGCAGAATCCATTGATTCCGGTGTTTAGCGTTCCCTTGGAATACACGCATCATGGCGGCGCGGAGAACGGCGATGTATCGATCGGCAGTATCAAGCCCATCATCCCCGTGTCGCTCGGCGACTGGAACATGATCAATCAGTTATCGTTGAACTTCATGGGTACTCCGGGTCCTGTCCACGGCATCGCCGAGTTGCCGGAGCCCTATCCGGGTTCAGGGGTATCGGGTCTTGGCGATACGAGTCTGACATCGCTATTTTCGCCGGCAAGTTCCGGTGATTTTCATTGGGGTTTCGGGCCTGCTTTCGTGTTTCCAACCGACACGCGTTTCGGTGACACTGAAGATCATAGCGCGCGGCAACTGGGCAGCGGCAAATTCAGCGTGGGTCCTGCCATGATGGTTGTGACCCAGCCGGGCCCCTGGACCTTGGGATTTAAATCAAGACAGATATGGTCCGTATTCGGCAATGACTCCCGTGAAAGCGTCAGTCAGCTGATCTTAGAGCCCTTCGCGAACTACAATATCGGCCAAGGCTGGTACTTGACCACCGACATGGACACGATTGCGAACTGGAATTCTCACTCCGATAATCGCTGGACAGTTCCGGTCGGCGCCGGCGTGGGCAAATTATTCAACCTGGGCAATTTTGCGGTTAACACCAAATTGGAAGGTTACTACAACGCCGTAAGGCCCGATGCAGCGCCCGACTGGTCAGCGAACTTCACCGTACAATTCATGCTGCCCAAGCTTTATTGATTTTTTAATCAACCTTGACGAGAGGAATGGTTTATTTTTCAATATCCCCTTGATTGATGAAAGGATTCGATGATTAACCCTGCCCCGAGTTTAAGCGCGATGCCATCGCCTGCCCGAATTCTGGTCATTGGCCCATCCTGGGTCGGCGACATGGTGATGGCGCAGAGTCTGTTGATCGCCCTGAAACGGCGCCACCCTCACGCCCAAATCGATGTTCTGGCTCCCGTCTGGACCTTTGCGTTATTGGATAAAATGCCCGAAGTCTCCCGGGCGCTGGCCATGCCGCCGCTCGCGCGCGGACAGTTCGGTTTAAGGGCGCGCATCAAGCTCGGCAAAAGCTTGCGCGCTCATCGCTATGATCAAGCGATTTTGTTGCCCAATACCTGGAAATCCGCCCTGATCCCGCTTTTTGCCCACATCCCGTTAAGAACCGGCTATACCGGCGAGTGCCGCTGGGGGCTGCTTAACGACGTGCGCCGACTGGATAAGACGGTGTTGACACAAACCGTACAACGTTTCGTCGCCCTGGCGGAATCCTCGGAGCCCTCCACCGCGCCCGAATGCCCGGCGCCGCAGCTTCGAGTCAACGCCGAAAGCTGGCAACAAGCCGTAGAAAAATTTACCTTACAGACGCAAGGCAAGCTATTGGCGTTATGCCCAGGCGCCGAATACGGCGATGCCAAACGCTGGCCCGCGGCCCATTATGCCGAACTCGCGCGCCTGAAACATCAGGAAGGCTGGCAAGTCTGGCTGTTCGGTTCGCCCAAGGACTCCCCGGTCGCCGCCGAGATCAATCGGCTTAGCCACGATGCCTGCATCGATTTGACCGGCAAAACCAGCCTCGGCGAAGCGGTCGATTTATTATCGCTGGCGGATATGGTGGTCAGTAATGATTCCGGCTTAATGCATGTGGCCGCGGCTTTAAATAAAAAATTGATCGCGATTTATGGCTCATCCGACCCGTACTTTACGCCGCCGCTGAGCGCAAATGCGCGAATCATCAGCCTGAATCTGGACTGCTCGCCCTGTTTTAAACGCGAATGTCCGTTAGGGCACCTGCATTGCCTGGTCAATATCACGCCTCAACAGATCATTCAGGCAATGCAGGCGTTGCCTGCTTGAGTCTGCGTAATCCCATGCTATTTCCCATACGACTCACGGTCTGTCCAGGCTTGCATGTCCAAGGCGGTTGGTTTAGACTCCGGCGATACTGAATACCCGGCAGGGTTATTCGAACAATCATGTCGTTTTTTTGCAAATAGGTGTCTTGTGCGATTTTTCCGAATGCAGCCCCCAGAATACGGTTCCGACAGCCAGAACTTGGCGATCAACGGTAATCTGGAATATGTTTACCGTTTTCCCGGCGTCAGCTGTAATGCCTGTAATGCGACCTACGGCGGCAGCCGCATTCTTGCGCTCGAAGCGCCGCCGCAAATCCAGAACGACCCGCGCTTTAGAAGCCGCTGGCCGGTTTCGGAACAGGAACATGCGGCGATGCAGCAGGAAGTCGCCTCTTATCTCGATGCCGACTGCGCGGCCTTCGAGACCTTCAAGCCCGGCGACAATTTCCAGCCCGCCTACTACGACAGCCAGGCGGTCCCCAATACCGACTTTTTATGGCCGAACATCCGCAGTTTCGTCGTGTCGGAACGGATGAAGCGGATCGTGTTCGATGAGCTGGTCGGCGACGTCGAAATCGTTCCGATCAGGCCCCGTAAAATCGGCAAACGCAACGGCACCGCGCTGCCCGCCGCCCTTGATTCCGGGCATCCGGAAAATGAAATTCACGCGCCGGAAACGCTGATCGAACCCTATTACCAGATTCTGGTGCGCTCGGCATCGGATTACCCGAAAGGCGGCGCGCCGATTTCGGTATGCCCGGTCTGCAAACACGAAGCGTTCAATGACGAAAAACGCGAATTGGTCATGCACGAGGAGATGTGGCGCGGACAGCCGATCTTTTTACTCAGAACGACGCTGTATGTCATCGTGACCGAAGCGCTGGCCGAAAAAATCCAAAAGGCCGGCGCGACCAATGTCGATTTCGCGCCGGTTTAGGGCCACCTCGCTTCCAGATCCAGGCGGCAAACGGCTTTCAGGAATACAAAGCAGTCCGCCGGCATTCAACAACGTTTCACCGCCGTCTGCGCCGGCGCCAGACCACAAAGCCGGTACCGAGCAGACAAAGCGGCAGCACGATCAGGAAACCGAAGCCGATCACCGAGATGCTGGCCGTCGTCAGCTTCAGGCTCCGGTCGGGCGCGGTTTTGGCCGGGATGTCGATGAAGCGATCGTCGTGGATCAACCAGTTGACGATCCTGAGGCCCATGTCCAGATTGCCGGCATTGCCGATGTAAGTGTTCGCGAGAAAATCGCCGTCGCCGATTACAACGATACGCTGCTGGGTGTTAGCGTCCAGATTGCGCGTCAAGGCATAGCCCAGCGTGATCGGCCCCTGCTTTTCGGCGCCGTCCGGCTCGAAGCGGATCGTGCCGGTCAAAGACCCGATTACCAGATTCTGGTGCGCTCGGCATCGGATTACCCGAAAGGCGGCGCGCCGATTTCGGTATGCCCGGTCTGCAAACACGAAGCGTTCAATGACGAAAAACGCGAATTGGTCATGCACGAGGAGATGTGGCGCGGACAGCCGATCTTTTTACTCAGAACGACGCTGTATGTCATCGTGACCGAAGCGCTGGCCGAAAAAATCCAAAAGGCCGGCGCGACCAATGTCGATTTCGCGCCGGTTTAGGGCCACCTCGCTTCCAGATCCAGGCGGCAAACGGCTTTCAGGAATACAAAGCAGTCCGCCGGCATTCAACAACGTTTCACCGCCGTCTGCGCCGGCGCCAGACCACAAAGCCGGTACCGAGCAGACAAAGCGGCAGCACGATCAGGAAACCGAAGCCGATCACCGAGATGCTGGCCGTCGTCAGCTTCAGGCTCCGGTCGGGCGCGGTTTTGGCCGGGATGTCGATGAAGCGATCGTCGTGGATCAACCAGTTGACGATCCTGAGGCCCATGTCCAGATTGCCGGCATTGCCGATGTAAGTGTTCGCGAGAAAATCGCCGTCGCCGATTACAACGATACGCTGCTGGGTGTTAGCGTCCAGATTGCGCGTCAAGGCATAGCCCAGCGTGATCGGCCCCTGCTTTTCGGCGCCGTCCGGCTCGAAGCGGATCGTGCCGGTCAAAGACCCGGTTTCGGTCCAGGACTCGGCGCCACTGTTCAGCAACGGGACGCTTTCGTATGCGATATCCGCGTCGATGTCGAAGCCGGCCGCGCCGGGATAGACCGACAGCGTCTGGAAGTTGCGGGTGATCGGATGGTGGTTGTATTCGCTGACGATCACGAAGCTCGGGTCGTCGATGCCGGCCTGCTTGGCGGCCTTGTCGACGATCTGGCCGGGCAAGGGATGGATGCCGAGTGCGGACCAGATAAAGTCCAGCGCCTGATTGCCGGGATCGGTCAGCAGCAACAGGTTGCCGCCGCGTTGAATATATTGTTTCACGATCTCGATTTCGCCGGGCAACAAGGCAACCGTCGGCGAGGCGATCACCAGCAGCGCGGAGTTGTTCGGTATCGCGGGCAGTTTGGCCAGATTGACCGTTTGCGCATTGATACGACGGCGCACCAGTTCCTTGCCGAAACGGTTCAGGTCGAAATTGGCCTCGCCTTCCGGCGAACGTTCGCCATGCCCGGTCAAAAAAGTGACCCAGCGATCTTCCGCATGCGACAGTTGCAGCAACGCATTGGTCAGCGTCGCCTCATCGATAAAGCTCAGTTTTTCGCTGCGCCCCTGATACTCGACCACGACCAGGCCTTCCTCGCCGATATTCAGCTCGCGGGCTTTTTCCGGCGCATGGTTCGGATCGATGAAGTCCAGTTTCAGGTCGGGCTTCAGGTGGGAATATCGGTCGACCAAATGCGCGATTTGCAGGCGGATCGGCAGGCCGCTTTTGATGTAGGCGGTGAGAGCGACCTTTCCCGGCATGGCCTGCAACAGCTTTTGGGTCGCCGGCGACAAGGTATTCGAGCGGGTCTGAGTCCAATCGGCCTGATAAGAATAACGCTCGGTCAGCCAGGCCGCAGCGCCGAGCGCACACAGCAAGACCCCCGTCGACAGCCGGTTTTTCAGGCGGATTTGTTGATGCACATGGCGCGTCAATTTCATTTTTGCAGACGGTCGTAATCGAGGCGGCGGATGCTCAGCACGATGAATAGGACGATGAACAGCAGAAAATAGCCGATGTCGGTGGTGCTGATCAGGCCGCTCTGAATGTTCTGAAAATGGCGCAATAGCGACAGATACTCGAAGAAATAGGCGCGCTGATCGCCCATGCCGGCAGACCAGTCCAAAATCCACAGCAGGAGCAGCAAGCCAAAGGCGCTGATCGCCGCGATCGTCGGATGCCCCGCGATGCAGGAGGTATAGAGCCCTGTCGCCGCGAAGGCGGCGGCCAACAGCGTCAGCGCCAGCAGGCTGGCGGCGAATTTGCCCAGATCCAGATCGCCGCCGACCAGCAAGGACAACGGCATCAACGCGGTCAGCACGACCATGATCAACAAGAGGCCGACGACGCCGAGATATTTTCCGACCACGATGTCAAAATTGGAAATCGGCGCGGACAACAACAGCGCGAGCGTTTTATTCCGGCGCTCCTCGGTGACCAGCCGCATCGTCAACAGCGGCGTGACCAAGAGCAGAATGATGCCCGCATTGCCGAACAACGGCGTCACGACGATGTCGGTCAGTCCCGGCGCGTTGTCGAGCCCGGCCAGTTTCGGTTGCAGCATGTTGAAGGTTTCGACCTGGGTCAGAAACAGAAAGGCCAGTATCACCTGCAAAATCGCGAGCAGCGTCCAGGCCAGCGGTGACAAAAACAAGGACTTGAATTCGCGGGCGGCGATCGTGAAAGCCATTTTCATCCCGGCTGCTCCCCCGTCTCTCTGGTCAATTGAATGAACACGTCTTCGAGCGATTTTTTGACCGGCGCCAGTTCCTCCAATCCCCAGCCGGAGGCGACGATCAGCTCGGCGAGTTGCTTGGCGGGATTGTGATCGACGCCGTGATGCACGTAGAGGCGATTGCCGGCCAAGGGCTCGATGGACAATACGCCGGGCAAGGCCGACAGCGCCTTCAGATCGGCCGGCATGCGGGTAATCACTTCCAGGGTGCAGCTATGCATTTGCCGCTGCAAACCGGCGATCGTTTCATGCAGGATCAGACGCCCCTGCTGAATGATCTGCACATGCGTGCAGGATTCCTCGACTTCGGTCAGGATATGGGTCGACAAGATGATGCCGTGTTCCCGGCCGAGCTCCCGGATCAACGCCCTGATTTCGCGGATTTGCAAGGGATCGAGACCGACCGTCGGCTCGTCGAGGATGATCACCTTCGGATTGTGCAGGATCGCCTGCGCGATGCCGGTGCGCTGTTGATAACCCTTCGAAAGATTGCCGATCAGGCGCTCCTGCATCTGATCCAGGCCGCAGCGCTCCCGGGCCCGTTTGACCGCGGCGGGAATGCTTTTTTTATCGACGCCGTGCAGTTCGGCGCAGTAAGTCAAAAACTCGTTGACCGTCAATTCCCGGTATAAAGGCGGGGTATCGGGCAGATAGCCCAGATGGCGCTTGGCTTCTTTCGGGCGGTCGAGCAGATCGACGCCGTTGATCCGGATTTGCCCGATGCTGGGGGCCAGGTTGCCGCACAGCATCTGCATCGTGGTGGTCTTGCCGGCGCCGTTCGGCCCGAGAAACCCGAGCACTTCGCCCTGCTTCAGCGTAAAACTGACATCATCGACCGCGCAGTGGCCGCCGTAATAACGGGACAGATGATCGGCTTCGACAAGAACGGTCATCGCGGCATCAAACCTGCTTCAGCAGGCTTTCCAGCTCTTTCTGCATTTTTTTGCGGTAGAAAATGAATTTCCAACGGGCGCCGCCGCATTGTTTCCACAGGATCGCCGAGCGGATGCCGGCCAGCAGCAGGGCCCTGATCTTGTTCACGGTGTCGGGCCTGGACAGATAGGCTTGCTCGCCGTTGACCATGATGCGGGGCTGCAAGGTGCTGACCGTGCTGTGATAGACCTCGCCGAGATTGGCCAGCACGTTTTCATGCAGCAAACCGAAATGCTCGCTTTGCGCCTGGGCCTTCTCGACGCCGACGCGGATCGACGCGAGCAAATTCTTGCGCGACGACAGTTGCCGTTCCAGAAACACCAGGGTTGCCGCATAGCGGGCCTGTTCCGGATTGTCGATCTTGTATCCGGTCATTTGCTTCTGCAATTCCTTGAGTCCGAGCTTCAATCCGTCCAGGCCGCCGTAAACATCCAGCACGCTGTCCGAATCGATTTTCAAGAGGCTGCCGATGCTGGCGGCCAGCGCCTCCTGATCACACGTTCCCCGTGTCGCCAGCTGCTGCACCAGCGCCGCCGCCTGCGCGACACCCGCCAGTGCGATCGTTTGGTTCGTTAGTGTTTTGAGTTCCATGATTTGCACAAAGGTGATTCACCAAGCCAAGTAAGTCGCGCCCACTCTTCCTTGTTTCATTTATATCATGATTGTCCGGTTTCAGTCGAGTATGATATAAAACCCGAATTTTGTGAACTAGGATAATTAACATGGCAGAATCAATTGAGTTGACGGTAACCGGAATGAAATGCGGCGGCTGCGAGTCGAATGTGAAAAACAAGCTCGGCGCGATCGACGGTGTGCTCTCGGTCACCGCCTCAAGCAAGGAAAAGAAAGTCGGCGTCGACTATGACGCGGCGAAGACCGATTTGGAAACGATCAAGGCGGCCATCGCAGAAGCCGGTTTTACGGTCGAATAACCCCTTTTGAACACCGGAGAGTAGCCATGAGCAAAGAAGAAAAGTCAGACGAACTGCGCTTGTCGATATTGGGCATGAGCTGCGCCGGTTGCGTCAGCGTGGTCGAAAGCGCGCTGACCGAAGTGCCCGGCGTGACCGAAGTCAGCGTCAATTTTGCGGATCATTCCGCGACCGTGACAGGACAGGTCGATCCCGAGCTGTTGATCAAGGCGGTCAAGGACGCCGGTTACGAAGCGGCCGTGATGGAAGGCTTCGAGGACCCTGCCGAGCAGGAACAACAGGAACTGGCGCGCTACCGGAGGCTGTTGAAAAAAGCCGCGGTGGCCGGCAGCTTCGGCGCGGTGCTGATGGGGCTCGAATATGCCGGCTGGCTGCCGGACATGGGCTCAGCGACCGGACGCTGGTTTTGGCCTGAAGTCGCGGTGCTGACCCTGGCGGTGCTGGTTTATTCCGGCGCGCATATTTATCAGGGCGCGCTGAAGGCCTTGCAGTCCGGACAGGCGAACATGGATACCCTGATCGCGGTCGGTACCGGCGCGGCCTGGATCTATTCCTGCATCGTGATCGAGTATTTCGGCAGCCTGCCCTCCTTGGCCAAGCATGCCTATTTCGAAGCCGCGGTCGTGATCCTGGCCTTCATCAACCTGGGCTCCGGCCTCGAAACGATGGCGCGCGGCAAGACCTCTTCCGCGATCCGCCAATTGATCGGCCTGCAGCCGCGCACGGCGCGGGTGGTACGGGACGGCGCCGAACTCGACGTGCCGATCGAGGAAGTCGGTCTCGGCGAGACGCTCAGGGTCCGTCCCGGCGAAAAGATCGCGGTCGACGGCGTCTTGATCGAAGGCCATTCGAACGTTGACGAATCGATGCTGACCGGCGAACCGATGCCGGTCGAAAAAACGGCCGGCTCCGAAGTCGCCGCCGGCACGATGAATCAAAGCGGCAGTTTCTTGTTCAAGGCGACCCGGATCGGCCGCGACACCGCGCTCGCGCAAATCATTCACAGCGTGCGCCAGGCGCAGAACAGCAAGCCGGAGATCGCGCGCCTGGCCGACAGGATTTCGGCGGTGTTCGTGCCGTCGGTGATTTCATTGGCTATCCTGACCTTTCTGCTTTGGTACGCTTTCGGTCCCGAGCCGTCGCTCGGCTACGCCTTCGTGACCTCGATGACCGTGCTGGTGATCGCCTGCCCTTGCGCCCTGGGACTTGCGACGCCGATCTCGGTGATGGTCGCGGTCGGCAAGGCCGCGCAAACCGGCATCCTGATCCGCAAGGGCGATGCCTTGCAATCGGCCGGCAAGCTGAGCTGTCTGATTCTGGACAAGACCGGTACGGTCACCCAGGGCAAACCGAAAGTCGTGTCGATCGAAGGCTTCGGCGATTTTTCCGAAACCGATGTGCTGCAACTTTCGGCCAGCCTCGAGGCCGGCTCCGAACATCCGTTGGCGGCGGCCGTCTTGGCGGCGGCCGAGGAAAAATCTATCCAGCCGCAAAAGACCACCCAATTTAAAGCGATCGCGGGCCACGGCGTCGAAGCCACGCTTGACGGCCGCCGCATCGTGTTCGGCAACCGGGCGTTGATCGAGCAAGAACAGATCGACATCGCGCACCATACCGGCCAACTCGAAAAACTGTGCGCGGAAGGGCAAACCCCGATGCTGCTCGCGGTGGATCAAAAACTCGCCGGCATCATTTCGGTCGCCGATCCGATCAAGGCCGATTCGGCGGCTGCGGTGCAAAGGCTGCGCGAACTCGGTATCCGGGTGCTGATGGTGACCGGCGACAATCCGATCACCGCCCAGGCGATCGCGCAACAGGCCGGCATTACCGAAGTCAGGGCGCAAGTGCTGCCGCAGGATAAGGCGGCCGTGGTCAAGGAATTGCAAGCGCAGGGCGAGACGGTCGGCATGGTCGGCGACGGTATCAACGATGCGCCGGCGCTCGCGCAGGCCGACGTCGGCATCGCGATCGGCACCGGCACCGATGTCGCGATCGAAAGCGCGGACGTGGTGATCCTGCAAGGCTCGTTGTTGAAAGTGCCGGAAGTGATTCGGCTGTCGCAGCTGACCGTCAAAAACATCAAGCAGAATCTGTTCGGCGCATTTTTCTACAACACGATCAGCATTCCGGTCGCGGCCGGTCTTCTGTACCCATTCGCCGGCATTCTGCTGAACCCGATGATCGCGGGCGCAGCGATGGCGATGTCGTCGCTGACCGTGGTCAGCAATGCGAACCGCCTGCGTTGGCAGAAACTGTGAGCCACCCGCTCCCATCCGGTAAACGGAACGATGCGGCTAGAACAGAGACGCCCCCAAGGGCGCCGGCTAACCATCAAAGCATCAGTCATTGATCCTGCAGAGAAGGTCTAAGTTGCGGCATTCGGATCGAGGCAAAGCGGCGCTTATTGCCTGGGCAATCGTCTGTTATTGCCTAAGCTTGTGCCCGCTCGCCGCCGGCGCGGCGGTCATCATCGTGAATGAATCGGTGCCCGCCGAACGCTATTCGCGGGCCGACACGCGTGCAATTTTTGCAATGCGCCAGAGACTATGGCCTAATGGCGAGCAAATCAAGGTGTTTACACTCGCCGACGACCACCCGATCCATAAGGACTTTGTCAAAAATAATCTGCGCATGTTTCCGCATCAATTCAGGCGCGTCTGGGACCGGATGACCTACACCGGCACCGGCGTCGCCCCGATTCAGCTCGATTCCGAACAAGAGATGATCGAAAAGATCATGAATACGCCGAATGCGATTGGCTATGTCGATAAATTACCGCGCCATGCGAAAATCCGTCTGTTCGGCTATCACTAACGGGCTCTTGCTGTCAGCCCTTGCGAGCCTGCCGCGCGCTGGGGTGGCCGGTTATTTGCCTGATGCAATGCAGGTGCATGGCTTTCTCGCGCAAAGCCTGTTCCACACCTCGGACAACAATCTGTTCGGTCAAAGCGATGACGGCGTCAGCCTCGGCATTACCGAAGTCGGCCTGAATACCGCCTACCAGGCCTCTGAGCGGCTGAACTTTGCGATTCAGGGACTGTACCGGCGTGCCGGCGACCTCGACCGCGGCAGCTTCAGGGTCGACTATGGGCTAGCCGATCTGACGCTTTGGGAGCATGAGGCGGGCCGTATCGGCCTTCGCGGCGGACGCGTCAAAATTCCGCTGGGCTTGTATAACGAAACCCGCGATGTCGCGTTTACGCATCCGACCATCCTGCTGCCGCAAGGCATGTATTTCGAACGTTCGCGCGCGCTGCTGACATCCGGCGACGGTGGTTCTTTCTACGCGGAACAACATACCGATTACGGCGATTTTATCTTTAAGTTCAATTATGTCGTGCCATTGGGCGATAATGAAGAAATCCGCTCGATTCTGCTCGGACCTAATGCGATGGGCAAATTTTCGGCCAGACCGACCGTCGTGACCCAGCTGAGTTATGAACTGAACGACGGTGAATATATTTTCGCGGTCAGTTACGCGGACCTGGCACTCGACTATCATCCGGAAGTAGGCGATAGATTCGGCGCCGGCACGTCGTACGTACGGCCGCTGATGTTTTCCGCACAATACAACGGCGAAAAACTGACGCTGACCGCGGAATACAACTACCGCCACAATGTGGCCTCCGGCTATGGCGGACCCGACCGGCGCTTTGCGACCGAAAGCTGGTATCTCGAAGGCAGTTACCGATTTTTGCCGAAATGGCAATTTACCTTGCGCTACGATATGGTCGACGGCAACACCGACAACCGCCGCGGCGCCGGGCTGGAACGGATCGGCCTGCCCCCGCATGCCGCCTATGCCCAGGACTGGACGGCGGGACTGCGCTGGGACATCAACGACAGCTGGATGCTGCGCGGCGAATACCACCGCGTGCACGGCACGCTTTGGCTGCCGCAGGCGGATAATCCGGATCGTATGAAAACTACGCAGGATTGGGATATATACGGATTGCAACTCTCTTTTCGTTTTTAACCGACCATGTCGAACGCGCCCTTTTTTGTCAGTCTACGCTGGAAACTTTCTCTGCTGTTCGGCGGCGTGTTTCTGCTGATGCACAGCCTATTCTCCTATTTCGCCTATCAGCATGCGACCGAAGATTTCGAAGCCAAACTCCGCAACGAACACACCAGCCATATCGACATGGCGAGAGCCCTGACCGAAGATTCGTTTCTAATGCTCGAGCAACTTGCGGAAATGCTGCCTCTGGTAGGAGAGCCGCCTCCCCTCGACAAAAACCGCCCCCCTGTCTCGTTGACGACACTCGATGAAAAGTGGTCACAATGGCAACTGAGCTGGGGCATCGAGAATATCGTTTTGTTTGATGCCAGCGCCGCCAAGGTCAAGTCCTGGGGAAGCTCAACGCTTCCCGACCCTGCATCCGCCAGCAAGGCATTAAGTTCCGAAATGCCGGAGCACCGTATCGTTTGTCCGGACACTTGCTTTCAGCAAGTCGTCGTGCCGGTCATCGGCAAAACCCAATCTGTCGGCGCCTACGGCGTCACCCGTTCGTTTGCCGACATCATGATCAAATACCGTGGGGCGACCGGTTCCGACATCGGCATTCTATTCCCGGATGACGCGTTGCGAGACGCACCGGGCCATCCCTGGCCCTATCGACTAGCGGGACTAACGTTACTCGATAACAACAAAAAGCTGTACGCGCATATCGCCCAGCATGTTTCTCTAACCCAGTTACTCAAACACAATCAAACGATCTATCTGCAAGGGGCCACCTTTGAAGTCGGTCTCGCGCCTGTCCGGGACAATACCAAACACACACCGTTGTTTTTGTTTATCGAGGACATCAGCCACCTTGACAAGCGCCTGCACGAGGATATCCAAAAAATCTGGTTATACGGCGTGATCAGCCTGCTGGGTTCTCTACTGCTGCTGCCGGTTCTGCTGCATTACACCCTGTCGCGCGTGTCCGTGCTTTCCAAAGCGCTGCCGCTGCTGGCCGGACATCAGTATCAACAGTTCCGCGAACGCATCGCCGGCAAAAACTCAACGACGTCCGATTTCGACGAACTGGACCAATTGCATCAAACCGCGCTGACCCTGGCCCGGCACCTGGAAGCGCTGGAACAGGAAGTGCGGATCAATACCTTGAAATTGATCGAAAAAAGCCGGGAACTGGCGACCGAGCGCGATTTCGTCCGGCAATTGATCGATACCGCGCCGATCATCATCCTGACGCAAAAATTGAACGGCATCATCCTGACGATCAATCAGACGGGGACGCAGGAACTGGGCCGGGAAGAACGCTCGCTCAAGGGTAAAATCTTCGATCTCTTGATTCCGGAATCCGAATGGTCGCATCATAAAAAGCTCAGCCAGCTCAGAGCGGGAGAAATCACCGGCCAATTGCAGATCGAGGGGCAACTGATTTCAGAAACCGGCAAAACCCACAGCATTTCCTGGCTGCATACGCTGTTCAATCCGTCAAATAACCCGGATGAAGCGGTGATCCTGACCATCGGCGTCGATAACAGCGAACGCACGCTGTATGAGCAGAAAATTCTGACCATGTCGATCAATGACCCGGTCACCGGCCTCCCCGGCCATCAGCAATTCCGCGACGAACTGGCTGTCGCGCTGGCCTCGGCCCGGCGCTACGATCATCAGCTCGCGGTGTTCCTGTTTGACGTGGATCACTATCAGGAAATCATGGACACCCACGGCCAGCGGGCCGGCGAAATGGTGCTGGCCTGGGTCGCCCGCCGGCTGAAAGACGATTTGCGCGCTGACGATAGGCTCAGCCGCATCCACGACAACATCTTCGCGCTGCTGGTTTCCCATGTCAAAACCGATAATCTTGCCGATATTGCGCTTAAGCTCGATCGAACTGTCAAGGCATCGCCCTTCCATTATGCCGGAGCGAGCTATCCGCTCGCCGCGCATATCGGCATCTCGGTGTATCCCGAGCATGGACTGACGCCGAACGACCTGTACGCGAATGCGGATGCGGCGCGGCTACAGGCCAAGCTCGCAGGCCCCGGCAGTTTTCATTGCTGCCAACTGAGCACGGAGGGCCGGCTCAAGATCAAGCGCATGCTGAGCTCTAGGCAACGGCTCGAACAGGCAATCGCTCAGGATCAATTCGTGCTGCAATATCAGCCGGTGCGGCACGGCAAATCGGCCGAACTGCATCACCACGAATGCCTGTTGCGCCTGCCGCAAGACGACGGCCCCTTGCTGCTGCCGGAGACTTTCCTCCAGCATGCCGAAGAACTCGGGCTGGCCGGAAAGATTGACCGCATCGCCCTCAAAAAAGCGCTGCTGACCCTGCGCGATGCCGAACGGCAGGACAAAGATTGCCGTTTGTCGCTAAACCTTAGCGGCAAGATTTTACAAGACGCCGGTTTTTACGATGATGCGACCTATTTGTTCGACCTCTACGGCATCAGCCCCGCCAAAATCATTTTCGAGATTCCCGAAGCCGCCACCGAAGCGCATTATGCGCAGGCGGAAGTATTGATCGAGCAATTCAAGACACTGGGCTGCGGCGTCGCCCTGGATAATTTCGGCGTCAGCTTTTCGTCCTTTTACTACCTGAAGCATCTGCCGATCGATTACGTAAAGATCGGCGGCGCGCTGATCCGGCAAATCGATCAAAACCAGGACGATCTGATGTTTGTGAAAGCCTTGGCCGGCGTCGCCCACACCTTCGGCAAACTCACGGTAGCGAAATGCGTCGAAAATGACGGCGTGCTGAAAACGCTCAAAGCGCTGAACATCGATCTGGTTCAAGGCGACCTGATCGGCAAGCCCGAATCCCGAATCTAATCAGCTCACGTTCAATGTCCACGAAAGACACGAAAGGCACGAAAACGGGATTTGTTAATGTAATTTTTCGTGTCTTTCGTGCTTTTCGTGGACAATAGCTATTCCTCGACCGCAAAATCGACGATCGCTTTCAGTTTTTCGTTCATCGTCCCGAAAAATCGGTTCAATTCGGGATTGTCCGAATCGGTCGGCAACAAATGGGTTCTGACGATCGTCTTGCCGTTACGCTGATGCATCACCACGTTGCACGGCATATATTTGATCGCTTCCGGCGCGATCAACAGCATCGTCCGGGCATGGGTCAGATTGCAGAACTGGATCGTGTCGAAATCCGGAAAATCTTTGTCGCCGCGCTCGCGGATCACTTTACCGACACGGCTGTGTGCTGTTATCCTGAAATTGTTTTCCGCGATCGCACTTTTCAGCTCGTCGAGCACCTCCTCATAAGGCTTCCGGGTTTCGACCTGATAATAGAGCACGTACTCGCCGGGCGGTCTGTCGGAACCTCCGACAAGTGCGCAGCTGGCAAGACAGAAAAGGCCGATTAAAACCGCGAGACGTCGAAACATAGCTCAAACGAGAGAGAAGAACCGATAAAGCTTAACACTATGAAAGCTCAAACAACAGTGGCCGGCGTAATCCTGGCCGGCGGTCTGGCGCGGCGGATGAACCACCAGGACAAAGGCCTGATTCTGTACCACGGCCGCCCGTTGGTCTGTTATGCGATCGACGCGCTGGCCGGCGCGGTGCCCGAAATCATCATCAACGCGAACCGCAATCTCGAACGCTACCGCGAGTTCGGCCCGCCGGTCGTGCCGGATCAAAGCGCCAGCTTCGACGGCCCCTTGGCCGGCATCCTGACCGCGATGCGGCATACCGAGGCCGAAGTCTTGGTCGTGTTGCCCTGCGACTCGCCCTTGATCCAACCCGAGCATGTGCAGAAACTGCTCGCGGCGCGCGCCGAATGCGATGCGGATATCGCCGTAGCGCACGACGGCGAGCGTCTGCACCCGGTTTGCCTCGCACTGAAGACCCGTTTAAAAGACAGCCTGCAAGCCTATCTGGCCGGCGGCGAACGCCGGATCGACCGCTGGCTCGAACAACATCGACTCGTGCAGGCCGATTTCAGCGCGACGCCGAACATCTTCATCAACCTGAATACGATGACCGAACTGACCGCCCTCGAGGAGCAAAGTGAACGCTAAAGCCGCGCCGCCCAACATGACCCCACTCGCAAACCCAGGCATCAGCCGGCGCCTCGCCGCGGTGCAGGCGCCGATCATACCGGTCGTCGGCGCCTGGACCCGCAATAACCCCGGCACGCTCTCGCTCGGCCAAGGCATGGTGGCCTATCCGCCGCCCGCCTCCGCCCTGGCCGCAATCCGCGATTTCGGCCAGCAAACGGAGCAGCACCTTTATGGCTCGGCCTTCGGCCATCCCGCACTGTTGGCATTGATACGGGAAAAACTGCGCCATGAAAACCGCATCGATACGGCCGCCGGCGTCGATGTGATGGTTACCGCCGGCTCGAACATGGCGTTTTTGAATGCCCTGCTCGCGATCGCCGATCCCGGCGACGAGATCATCCTGCCGTTGCCCTATTATTTCAACCAGGAAATGGCGGTCCGCATGCTGGGCTGCACGCCGGTCGGCGTACCGACCGACAGCGCCTATCAACTGGATCTTTCCCGCCTGCGCGCCGCGATCAGCGCAAAGACCCGCGCGATCGTGACCATTTCGCCGAATAACCCGAGCGGCGCGGTCTACCCCGAAGCCGCGCTGCGCGCGGTCAACGCGCTCTGCCGCGACTTCGGCCTGTACCATATCAGCGACGAGGCCTACGAATATTTCACCTACGGCGAAGCCCGGCATTTCTCGCCCGGCTCGATTCCTGGCGCGGAACGGCACACCCTTTCGCTCTATTCGCTGTCGAAAGCCTACGGCTTTGCCAGCTGGCGCATCGGCTACATGGTCTACCCGGAGACGCTGACGCCCACGCTGCTGAAAGTCCAGGACACCAACCTGATCTGCCCGCCGCTGATCAGCCAGATTGCCGCCGCCGGCGCCCTAGAAATCGGCGCCGAATATTGCAAACTCCAGTTGCCGGAACTGGCAAAAAAACGCGCGCAGGTGATCAGCCGATTGCAGGCGCTAAAGGGTCTCTGCGAAATTCCGGAACCTGAAGGCGCTTTCTACCTGCTGCTAAAAATCCACACCGGTAAAAACGACCTGGAACTGGCCAAAATATTGATCGACGATTTCAAAGTCGCCGCGATTCCGGGCAGCGCCTTTGGATTGACCGACGGCTGTTATTTACGCATCTCGTATGGCATGCTCGATCAAGCGCAACTCGATGCCGCCCTGGAACGACTGGTGAACGGGATCGTCCGATTCGCCGGCTAAATTCAAAACTACCCTCGGAAAAGCGGGCTTTCAATGATTCGTCCGCTTTCCAGTCCTCAACCCTAAAACGCCTGCCTGATCCCGGGGGTTTCGAGCCCCGCCCTGACCTTCAGATACTATTTGCCATTTTTATCATAAAGATGTTCGTAAAGTACGCATCATCAATATGAATTGAGCAAAAAACATACAATCAATGTCATATTTATGTTTTTTTTACAATGCCAATGTCTTATGTTAAGCTGGAAAGCTACCATTGGACGAGCATTGCGGAGGACCGCCATGCAGCGGTCCAACCCTTTAGCGAGAGAGAGAAACATGAGAGAATCCGGCGCTATCGACACTATAGTGCAAGACATCATTGCCAGTCTGAAAGACCTGCCCGGCGCGCTGTTGCCGATCCTGCACGGGATCCAGGACAAGCTCGGCTACATTCCGGCCGAAACCGTTCCCGCCATCGCCAAGGCGCTGAATCTTTCCCGCGCCGAAGTGCACGGCGTGATCAGTTTTTACCATTATTTTCGCGAAACGCCGCCCGGCAAGACCACGGTGCATCTCTGTCGTGCCGAATCGTGTCAGGCGAAGGGCGCTAAAGCCCTGGAAGCGCATGTCAAAAACAAGCTGGGCATCGACTATCACGAAACGACCGCAGACGGCGCTTTTTCTCTCGAACCGGTTTATTGCCTCGGCTTGTGCTCCGTATCGCCGTCGATGCAGATCGGCGAAGAACTTTACGGCCACTCCAGCGCCGAATTATTCGACAGCATCATCAATGCAGAGGAGGCTTCGGCATGACCCATACCGTTTATATTCCGGGCGATGCGGCCGCCGTGGCATTGGGCGCCGATCGCGTCGCGGCCGCCGTCAAGCAGGAAGCCGAAAAACGCGGCATAAAAATCAAATTGGTCCGCAACGGTTCGCGCGGCTTGCACTGGTTGGAGCCCCTGCTCGAAGTCGGGACGCCGAACGGCCGCATCGCTTACGGCCCCGTTCAGGTCAAGGACGTTGCCAGCCTGTTCGACGCGAATTTTGTGACCGGCGGCAAGCATGCCTTGTCGTTGGGCCTGATCGAAGAACTGCCCTATCTGAAGAAACAGCAGCGCCTGACCTTTCAGCGCATCGGCATCACCGATCCTGTCAGCCTCGACGATTACATCGCCCACGACGGCTATCGCGGCCTGAAAAATGCGTTGGGGATGACCGGCGCAGACATCGTCAAGCACGTCACCGACTCGGGCCTCAGAGGCCGCGGCGGCGCGGCGTTCCCGACCGGCATCAAATGGAATACGGTGCTGAACACGCCGTCGGAGCAAAAATATATCATCTGCAACGCCGACGAAGGCGACTCCGGCACCTTCTCCGACCGGATGGTGATGGAAGGCGATCCGTTCGTGCTGATCGAAGGCATGACGATTGCCGGCATCGCGGTCGGCGCGACGCAAGGTTACATCTATCTGCGCGTCGAATATCCGCACGCGCATAAGGCGCTGAATGCGGCGCTCCAAAAGGCTTACGCGGCAGGTTACCTCGGCGGCAACATTCTCGGCAGCGGCAAGAAATTCGATCTGGAAGTCCGCCTCGGCGCCGGTGCCTATATCTGCGGCGAGGAAACGTCCTTGATGGAAAGCCTCGAAGGCAAACGCGGCTTGGTCCGCTTCAAGCCGCCGCTGCCCGCGATCAGCGGCCTATTCGGCAAGCCGACGATCGTGAACAACGTGATCTCGCTCGCTTCGGTGCCGATCATCCTGGACAAGGGCGGCGAATTCTACCGCGATTACGGCATGGGCCGTTCGCGCGGTACGCTGCCCTTGCAACTGGCCGGCAACATCAAATATCCGGGCCTGGTCGAAATTGCGTTCGGCATGACACTGCGCGAATTGCTCTACGACTACGGCGGCGGTTCGGCGAGCGGCCGGCCGATCAAGGCGGTGCAGGTCGGCGGCCCCTTGGGCGCTTACATGCCCGAATCGCAGTTCGATACCCCGCTCGATTACGAAGCCTTCGCGGCGATCTGGGCCGTGCTCGGCCACGGCGGCGTGGTCGCGTTCGACGACACGGTCGATATGGCCGACATGGCGCGCTACAGCATGG
Organism: Methylomicrobium lacus LW14; assembly: GCF_000527095.1. Classification (NCBI taxonomy): domain Bacteria; kingdom Pseudomonadati; phylum Pseudomonadota; class Gammaproteobacteria; order Methylococcales; family Methylococcaceae; genus Methylomicrobium; species Methylomicrobium lacus. The sequence goes on from NZ_AZUN01000001.1 coordinate 1,660,136, forward strand.
AGTTCTGCAAGATCGAATCCTGCGGCAAATGTACGCCATGCCGTATCGGTTCGACCCGCGGCGTCGAAGTGATCACCGACATCATCGAAGGGCGCGATCTCGCGAAAAACGTGCCGCTGCTGCGCGATCTTTGCAATACGCTGCTGAACGGCTCCCTGTGCGCTTTGGGCGGCATGACGCCCTATCCGGTACTCAGCGCACTGAACCATTTCCCGGAAGATTTCGGCATCGCCGGCCAAGCCGACGCGGCCTGAACCAGATCAAGAGGTATTCGTTATGTCGCTCGATAAAGAAAAAGATTTTGGCACCCCCGCCAGACCATCCGAACAACTCGTCAATCTGGAAATTGACGGCTTTCAGGTAACCGCGCCGGCCGGGACTTCGGTATTGCGCGCGGCGGCCAGCATCGGCATCGATATTCCGAAGCTGTGCGCGACCGACAGCCTCGAACCGTTCGGTTCGTGCCGCTTGTGCGTGGTCGAAATCAAGGGCGCGCGCGGCATGCCGGCATCCTGCACCACGCCGGTCGGCGAAGGCATGGTGGTCACGACCCAGAATAAAAAACTGGCCGACGTGCGCCGCGGCGTGATGGAATTGTATATCTCGGACCACCCTCTCGACTGCTTGACCTGCGCCGCCAACGGCGACTGCGAACTGCAAGACATGGCCGGCGCAGTGGGCCTGCGCGAAGTGCGCTACAATCCGCTCGGCGAAAACCACCTGAATTCGGTCAAGGACCAAAGCAACCCTTATTTCACTTTCGATCCGAGCAAATGCATCGTCTGCTCGCGCTGCGTGCGCGCCTGTGAAGAAACGCAAGGCACGTTCGCGTTGACGATCGACGGCCGCGGCTTCGACTCGAAAGTCTCGCCGAGCCAGAACCAGGCGTTCATGGATTCCGAATGCGTGTCCTGCGGCGCCTGCGTCCAGGCCTGCCCTACCGCGACGCTAATCGAAAAATCGGTGATCGAGCAAGGTACACCCGAGCATGCGATCGTGACGACCTGCGCCTACTGCGGCGTCGGCTGTTCGTTCCGCGCCGAGATGAAGGGCGACCAGGTCATCCGGATGGTGCCGCACAAGGACGGCAAGGCCAACCACGGTCATTCCTGCGTGAAAGGCCGGTTCGCGTTCGGTTATGCGACGCACAAGGACCGCATCACCCAACCGATGATCCGCAAGAGCATCAAGGACCACTGGCAGGAAGTCAGCTGGGAGGAAGCGATCAATTATGCGGCCTCCGAACTGAAACGGATTCAGGCCAAATACGGCCGCGACTCGATCGGCGGCATCACCTCGTCGCGCTGCACGAACGAAGAAACCTATCTGGTGCAGAAACTGATCCGCGCCGGCTTCGGCAACAATAACGTCGACACCTGCGCGCGCGTCTGCCACTCGCCGACCGGCTACGGCCTCAAACAAACCTTCGGCGAATCGTCCGGCACCCAGAATTTCGACTCGGTCATGAAGGCCGACGTGATCATGGTGATCGGCGCTAACCCGACCGACGGCCATCCGGTCTTCGGCTCGCAGATGAAAAAACGCCTGCGCCAAGGCGCCAAGCTGATCGTAGTCGATCCGCGCGAGATCGATCTGGTCAAATCGCCGCATGTGAAGGCTTCGCACCATTTGAAATTGCGTCCCGGCACCAACGTCGCGCTGATCAATGCGCTCGCGCATGTCATAGTCACCGAGGGCTTCATCGACGAAGCGTTTGTCGACGGCCGCTGCGATCTCGAATCGTTCAACAAATGGCGCCGCTTCATTTCCGACGAACGCCATGCGCCGGAAGCGGTCGAGGCGGTGACCGGCGTTCCGGCCGGCGAAATCCGCGCCGCGGCTCGCCTTTATGCGAGCGCCGGCAATGGCGCGATCTATTACGGCCTCGGCGTCACCGAACACAGCCAGGGTTCGACCACGGTCATCGGCATCGCGAACCTCGCGATGGCGACAGGCAATCTGGGCCGCGAAGGCGTCGGCGTGAACCCATTGCGCGGCCAGAACAACGTGCAAGGTTCCTGCGACATGGGCTCGTTCCCGCATGAATTCCCCGGCTACCGCCATGTGTCGGACGATGCGACCCGCCATCTGTTCGAACAGAACTGGGGCGTCACACTGCAAGGCGAACCCGGTCTGCGCATTCCGAACATGTTCGATGCGGCGTCCGACGGCAGCTTCATGGGCTTGTATGTCGAAGGCGAAGACATTGCGCAATCCGATCCGGACATCCAGCATGTCCATCACGCCTTGCGTTCGATGGAATGCGTGATCGTGCAGGATTTGTTCCTGAACGAAACCGCGAAATTCGCGCACGTGTTCCTGCCCGGCTCGTCTTTCCTCGAAAAAAGCGGCACCTTCACGAATGCCGAACGCCGGATTTCACCGGTGCGCAAGGTAATGGCGCCACTCGGCGGCTACGAAGACTGGGAAGTCACCCAGATGCTGTCCAATGCGATCGGCTATCCGATGAATTACAGCCATCCTTCCGAGATCATGGACGAAATCGCAAGACTGACCCCGACCTTTGCCGGCGTCAGCTATGAAAAGATCGATCGTCTCGGCAGCATCCAGTGGCCATGCAACACAGAGGCACCGGAAGGCACGCCGACGATGCACGAACAGCACTTCATGCGCGACAACGGCAAGGGCCTGTTCATGCTGACCGAATATGTCGCGACGCACGAACGCACGACCCGGATGTTCCCGCTGATTCTGACCACCGGCCGAATTTTGTCGCAATACAATGTCGGCGCGCAAACCCGCCGTACCGACAACGTCGCCTGGCATGCCGAAGACCGGCTCGAAATCCATCCGCATGATGCCGAAGACAGAGGCCTCAAGAATGGCGACTGGGTCGGCATCAAGAGCCGCGCCGGCGAGACCGTGCTGCGGGCGTTGATCACCGACCGGGTGCAACCGGGCGTCGTTTACACGACCTTCCACTTCCCGGAATCCGGCGCCAACGTGATCACGACCGACAATTCGGACTGGGCGACCAACTGCCCGGAATACAAGGTCACCGCGGTGCAGGTCGCCAAAGTCAGCCACACCTCGGAATGGCAGCAAAACTATCAGGCATTTTCCGAAGAACAACTGGAATTCCTCGCCAAGGAATAAGCCATGGCCAATGTCGTAATGCAGCCGCTCTCACCCGAACTGGGCTGGCCAAGCTACCAGCTTGGCCGGGTCGAGCGCTGGCGTGGGCAGCAGCACAGCATCCAGCAGGACTATATTGCCGAAGAGGTGCCGGTTTCGCTGGTCTATAACGGCGAACCGCATGTGGTGATGCTGATGACGCCGGCCAACATCGAGGATTTCGCGCTCGGCTTCAGCATCACCGAAGGCATCATTCAGGAACCTTCCGAACTGCTGTCGGTGCATGTGTATAACCGCTCGAACGGCATCGAAGCGCGCATCAAGATTCCCGAAGCGCGTTTTGCAAAGATGGCAGGCAAAGGCCGTAATATGACCGGCCGCACCGGCTGTGGGCTGTGCGGCGCGACAACCCTGCAACAAGCCGTGCGCGATGCCAAACACGTCTGCGGCAATTTGCAACTGCCGGCTGCAGAACTATTCGCGGCGCTGAACGAAATTCGAGAGCAACAAAAACTGAATCAATTGACCGGCGCGGTACATGCAGCCGCGTGGATCGTACCGGGACAAGGCATTCAATGCGTCCGCGAAGATGTCGGCCGCCACAATGCGCTCGACAAACTGATCGGCTTGTTATTGCGGCTTGGCAAGAATCCGGCCGGAGGCTTCCTGATCATGACCAGCCGCGCCAGTTACGAACTGGTGCAAAAAGCGGCCAGCGTCGGCGTTACCCTGTTGGCCGCGATGTCCGCTCCGACCGGATTGGCGATCCGTCTGGCCGAAGAATCCGGCATTACACTGGTCGGCTTCGCCCGCGACGACCAGCATGTCGTCTACAGCCATCCGGAGCGCCTGACCCACCTTACCTATCCGACTCTGATTACCTGAAAATTTAACGATGCATATCGAAAAACTGATCACAATGGCTAACGACATTAGCGAATTTTTCAACTCCGAAAGCGATAAGGAACTCGCGGCCGAGGGCGTCAAAAATCACATTAAAAGATCATGGGACCCCAGAATGCGGCAGCAAATCATTGCTTATTGCCAGCAAGACGGCAAGGAACTGACGCCCTTGGCGCTGAAGGCCGTGCAAAAACTGGTTTGATCGGGGCAGGACGGGATGTTTCATCCCTTCCATCTTTTTCGGAATGCCAGAGCCTTCACCATAATCCACTCTCAAAGATTTTAGGCAAAAAAAAGGAGGGCTTTGTTAGCCCTCCTCTTTGAACGGTATAGCTAGGTTTTTTTAGAAACCAAAACCGATATAGCCGCCGGCGGTAACGCCATCGGTATCAACGCCGTCCACATCATCCAATGAAAGATGGTAACGGGCATCCGCGCCAATGTGGATATCTTTCCACAAGTTATAATCCGCACCGGCGCCGAATCCCAGACCAGGATTTAATACGGTAATCGCGTCAGACGGCGGGCTGATTACGTTCAGCTCAAGACCGACTGGAATGACCCAAGGTCTGAATTTGCTGCCCTTCATGAATTTGATCTTTGGCGAAGCAGACAAAGTCAATTGATTGACGGTTGCAGACTGAGTATTGGCAGCAGGAAGATCTACACCCAATGAAGCCAATACAGCAGTTTCTTGAGGGGACAGGCCATTGGATTTTTTCTCGGCCAATTGTCTGTAGTCAATCAACAATTCAGCCGCAAGCTCGGTATTGTCCATCAAGCCGAACAAGTCGTCGTTGATGCTGAAATCGAATCCGGCGCCAAAATACCACCCGTCTTGGTCAGAGATAGATCCGACAGCCACGCCATTTCGATTAGATCCTACACCTGGAACATCGGTAGGATCCAAAGTGCCGCCTCTTCCACGATTCATATGATTGTAACCACCGCGGAAGAATGCCAAGTTGTCCTTGGTTTCAACCTTAATCGGAGCGGATTTGGTTTGTTGCATCCACTGATCCAGTTCCTGAACTTTTTCACAGTTGTTGCAAGTAGGCTGAGCGGCCGCGGCGCGCAGGCTGTTTATTTCGTTTTGCATTGCCTGCAATTGCGCTTCCAGAGCGTCCGCTTTGTTGCTTGCTGCTTCTGCTACCCGCTCCGCCTTTGAAGCGGCCAGAGCCTCCGGAGCGGAGACGATGCCCGCCAAGGCCAAAGCCGCAGCTGCGATTGCGCTGGGTGTATGAATTTTCTTGCTCATTTGATCCCCCTCATGAGGTTGTAATTTTACAAAATTTTGCTTTGAAACAACAAAGCGTATTTCACGGGGCTAATAATAGCAATAATATCGACCCATTACAAGTGTTTGCGATATTTTTTTCAATATAATTTTTTATTGTAAAACATACACTTATAAGATAATACAAAAAAAAACATAATCATTGTAAGCGTAAAACAACACCTTTTTGGTAAGTTTTTCATACCGACAACAACCTATTTAATGTTTCCTCCAAACGATTTATTAACTATAAAAGCAATTGTTAATAAACCTTTAACGCTTGAAAAACATCAAAATGTTGCCATTTAACAACAATAAGAAACAGAAAAATGAGACCCAAATAACGGACAAATTGTAGCGTCGCCATGTCAGCGGCATGCAGGTTTTACCAACAGTTCCCCCCTGTTACATCACCAAATACACAACCCAAAAGATCAATATCATGATAAATTAACCGGCTTTCTGGTTGCGCGGAGCATGATTTTGCCTGTCTTCAGCACAAAGCATGAGCTCCCCACATTTTTTACCTGACATCCCTAAAGCGACAAGCACACGGATCATTTCCGGCTTTTTCAATTTATCATGACCCAACATTCTGACATTACCCTCATCGGCGGCGGCATCGTCGGCCTTTTAACCGCCAGAGAACTGCATCAGGCCGGCGCCCGCGTCACGCTGATCGAAAAAAACCGGATCGGCCAGGAATCTTCCTGGGCGGGCGGCGGCATTTTGCTGCCTTTGTATCCTTGGCGGCAGCCGGATGCGATTTCCCGCCTGGTGATTCGCAGCCACGCCTTATACCCGTTGTTGGCCGAACAACTACTTCAAGACACCCATCTGGACCCCGAATGGACGCCTTGCGGACTGTTGATCGTAAAAAATCCCGATCTGCAAGCCGCCATCGACTGGTGCGAGCATTATGCGATTCGTTACGAGACGCCAGGCCAGGCGTTTTTCAACGATCTGCACACGGAGACCGACCATCCACTCTGGCTGCCCGATATTGCCCAGGCGCGCAATCCCCGGCTGGTCAAGTCGCTCAGGCAGGATCTGATCAACACAGGCATCAGGATCATCGAGGATTGCGAACTGCTGACGGCTTCGCTACGGCAAGGCCGGATTAGCGCGATCGACACCACGCAAGGCAAGTTTCCGGTCGACCACCTGGTCGTCAGCGCCGGCGCCTGGACCGGTCAACTCTTCTCACGTTTGTTTCCGGAACAACCGGCAACCAATGCGCCGGCCATCGCGCCGGTCAAGGGCCAGATGCTGCTGATCGAAGCGCAACCGGATACGCTCACGCACATGGTGCTCGATCAGGACCGCTACCTGATTCCGCGCCGCGACGGCAAGATTCTGGCCGGCAGTTCGGTCGAGCACGATCAGTTCGATAAAACGCTGTCGGCCAAAGTGCATGACCAGCTGAAGGATTTCGCATTCGCGCTGATGCCCAAGCTGAGTCAATTCCCGATCATCAAACACTGGGCCGGCCTCAGGCCGGGCACCGAGCATGGCGTCCCCTATATCGGCCGCCACCCCGAAATTGAGAATCTTTACCTCAACGCCGGTCATTTCAGAAACGGTCTGGCGATGGGGCCGGCTTCGGCCGAACTGTTGGCCGACCTGATCCTGAAGCGCACGCCGCGCGTCGCCCCGGAACCTTATCAATTTTCCAGTTTGCATTAACACCATTTGAACCGCATGAATCTTTATCCTTTATTGCGCCCCTTACTTTTCAAACTGAATCCTGAAGCCGCGCATGGCGTCACGCTGAAACTGCTCGACCTGGCCTCCGCCTCGGGCATCAGCCGCTGGATTTATCCCGAAATCAAGGCCGAACCGGTCGAGGTAATGGGACTGACCTTTAAAAATCCGGTCGGACTCGCGGCCGGCCTCGACAAAAACGGCGACCATATCGACGCCCTGGCCGCGCTCGGCTTCGGCTTCATCGAAATCGGCACGGTCACGCCGCGGCCGCAGCCCGGCAATCCGCAGCCGCGCTTGTTCAGGATGCCCGAACATCAGGCAATCATCAACCGGATGGGTTTCAACAACCTCGGCGTGGATCATCTGATCGAGCAGGTCCGCCAGGCCGATTACCAAGGCATTCTCGGCATCAACATCGGCAAGAATTTCGACACGCCGATCGAGCAGGCAACCGACGATTATCTGATAGGATTCCGCAAGGTCTATGCCTCGGCCAGCTATGTCACGATCAATATTTCCTCGCCGAATACGAAGAATCTGCGCCAATTGCAGCAGGGCGACGAACTTAAGACCCTGCTGTCGGCATTGAAGGAGGAACAATTCAAACTGGCCGAAACCCATCTGCGCTACGTGCCAATCGTCGTCAAAATCGCGCCCGATTTGAGCGATGAAGACATTGCGCAAATCGCTCGGCTTTTGGTTGGATTTGCGATCGACGGCGTAATTGCGACCAACACCACGCTGGGCCGTGACAAAATCGCAGGGCACCCCCTGGCTTCCGAGGCGGGCGGTTTGAGCGGCGCGCCGGTCAAGGAAAAATCGACGCATGTCGTGCGCGCGCTGGCGGCGGAATTGAACGGCCGCTGTCCGATCATCGCGGCGGGAGGGATTTTAAGCGGGATTGATGCGGCTGAGAAAATCGCGGCCGGCGCGAGTCTGATACAGATTTACAGCGGCTTGATTTATCAGGGGCCGCAGTTAATTGCGGAGTGTGTGCAGGGATTGAATACGGTGAAATAGGACACCGTCATGGTGGGCGGAAAAGCGCCGCCCACCCTACATTTGACCGGATTATTCGCCGGCGATCGACATCCGTTCGATCAGGATAGAACCGGTGCGGACATTGCCGCGCAGGTCGACATCGTTGCCGACCGCGACGATATGCTTGAACATGTCCTCCAGATTGCCGGCGATCGTGATTTCCTCGACCGGATATTGAATCTGGCCGTTTTCGACCCAGAAGCCGGCCGCGCCGCGCGAATAATCGCCGGTCACCATGTTCACGCCCTGCCCCATCAATTCGGTCACCAGCAAGCCGGTATCCAATAACTTAAGCATACCCTGAAAATCCAGCGCACCCGGATTGATGCTCAGATTGTGCACGCCGCCGGCGTTGCCGGTGCTTCTCATGCCGAGCTTGCGGGCCGAATAGGTGCTCAGCACATAACTGCGGACAATGCCTTCACTGACGATGTCATGCGGACGGGTCGCGACGCCTTCGCTGTCGTAGGCCGCGCTGCCGAGCGCGCCGATCAGGTGCGGCTGCTCATGGATATGAATGAATTCCGGAAAGACTTGCGTATCGAGCGCATCCAAGAGGAAGGAGGATTTCCGGTACAGCACGCCGCCGCTGATCGCGCCGATGAACGAGCCGAGCAGGCCGGAAGCGATCTCCGCCGAGTACAGCACCGGGCACTGCCGGGTGCTCAATGAGCGCGCGCCGAGCCGTCTCAGCGTGCGCTGCGCGGCTTTTTGGCCGACATGAATACCGGATTCCAGATCCAGAGGATTGCGCGCGACGCTGTACCAGTAATCGCGCTGCATGTTGCCGCCGCGTTCGGCCAGGACCGAGCAGCTCAAGGAATGCCGCGTGGACATCGACCCTTGCAGAAAACCGAGCGTATTGCCCATCACATGGATACCTTGGTGCGTATTCACGCTAGCGCCTTCCGAATTGCTGATTTCGGCATCGTAGCCGCGCGCGGCGTCCTCGCATTCGATCGCGAGCGCGATCGCGGCTTCCGCGTCGATCGCCCAGGGATGATTCAGCTGGAGATCGGGAAACTCGGTCGCCAGCAGGTCCCGTTCGGGCAGGCCGGCATAGTCGTCCGCATTCGTGTAACGGGCGATGCTGCATGCCGCCGCGACGGTGTCCTTGATCGCCTCGGGCGACAGATGCGTGGTGCTCGCCGAACCCTTGCGCTGACCGAAATAGACCGTGACTCCCAAGCCCTGATCGCGGTGATGCTCGATCGTTTCGACATCGCCCATCCGGGCCGTCACCGACAAGCCGTTTTCCTGACTGAGGCCCGCTTCCGCGGCGCTGGCGCCCTGCCTGATCGCCTCGTCCAGCAAGGACTGCACGATCGCTTTCAATTCGTTGATTTGATCCTGATTTTGCAAAATATGAGACTCTTCTAAAATACTCTATTGCCGTAAAGCGGATTGATGCAAGGAAGCCCCTTACATGGATTAAACACTCGTTCCGCCGACGGTCAAGCCGTCGATTTTCAAGGTCGGCTGGCCGACGCCGACCGGCACGCTCTGGCCTTCCTTGCCGCAGGTGCCGACGCCCGAATCCAGTTCCAGGTCGTTGCCGACCATCGACACCCGGGTCAATACATCCGGTCCGTTGCCGATCAAGGTGGCGCCTTTGACCGGCCGGGTGATCCTGCCGTTTTCGATCAGATAGGCTTCGCTGGCCGAAAACACAAACTTGCCGGAGGTAATATCGACCTGACCGCCGCCGAAGTTTTTCGCATAGATGCCTTTTTCGACGCTGCGAATGATTTCCTCGGGATTGTGCGGACCGGGCAGCATGTAGGTATTGGTCATCCGCGGCATCGGGGCATGCGCGTACGATTCGCGGCGTCCGTTGCCGGTCGGCCTGACCCCCATCAGCCGCGCATTCATCTTGTCCTGCATGTAGCCTTTCAGGATGCCTTTTTCGATCAAAATCGTTTGCTCGGTCGGCGTGCCTTCATCATCGATGCTCAACGAGCCGCGACGGCCCGGCAGAGCGCCGTCGTCGACGACCGTGCACAACGAAGACGCAACACGTTCGCCGACGCGGCCGCTGAAAGCGGACGTACCCTTGCGGTTGAAATCGCCTTCCAGGCCGTGACCGATCGCTTCATGCAGCAGGATACCCGGCCAACCCGGCCCCAATACGATAGTCATATTGCCGGCCGGCGCCTCGACCGCGTCGAGGTTCACCAAGGCCTGACGCACCGCTTCGCGGCCGTAATCGAGCGCCCTGTCCTGTTCGATAAAATAACGGTAATCGCTGCGCGCGCCGCCGCCCATGCTGCCCTGTTCGCGGCGGCCGTTCTGCACGACGATGACCGTCACGTTCATCCGCACCAAAGGCCGCACATCCGCGGCGAGCAGGCCGTCCGACCCGGCGACCAGGATGTGGTCATGGACGCCGATCAGGCTGACGATCACCTCCTCGATCCGGGGATCGAGCCTCCGCGTCTCGCTTTCGACCCTCCGTAACAGGTCGATCTTCTCTTGGTCTTCAAGCGATTTGATCGGGTCGATCGGCGGGTAGTAAGACGGCCAGTTGGCCGGCAAGGTCAAGCCTGCGCTGGCATTTTGCCCCTGGCGCACGATCGCCTTTACGTTATTGGCCGCCTCCAGCAGGACCGGCAATTCGATGCGGTCGCTGTAGGCAAAGCCGGTCTTGTCGCCGGACACCGCGCGCACGCCGGCGCCCTGCGCGATATTATGGCTGCCTTCCTTGATAATGCCGCCTTCCATGACCCAGGATTCGGCGCGGGTGGATTGAAAATAAATATCGGCCGCATCCGCCCGCGAGGACAAGAGGCGGCCCATGATCGTATCGATCTCGCTTTCGGTAATCCCGGAAGGTCTAAGGATGGCCTGTTTGGCCAGAGTAATCAATTCCATCAAAACAGTTCAGTTGGATTAAAGGGACGCACGGTCAATGCCGGATCATTAGTTCTCACGCAAATCCTCCTTCAGCGTCAAATAGAGCGCTTTGAGCAATTTATCGGCGCCGTCAGTCGGTTGGTCCTTATCCGCGACATCGCTGTCGGCAGCGGCCTCTTCGTCATCATGATCGGTTCGCTTCCGGTACTCGGCATCCTTGACCGGCGCGGCGGTCACCTTCGTTGCCGAGCCTTCGGCTGTCAGCGTCAACAGGAAGCCTTGCTTGGCATAATCGCCACTGAACAAGGCGACCGATTTTTCAATTAACGAGCCGTGCTCGGCCGCGTAGCTATCCGCATCGTAGCTGACATAAAATTTGCCCTTGTCGTGTTCGAGGTCGGTTACTTCGATACCGCTTTGGATCAGCGCCTGTTTCAGCGAGTTCCAGGCCACATCGAAGGACTGTTTGATCGTCAGCACCAAGGGCGGCGCGTCGTTGATCGAGACCAGATCGCCGAGGCCTTTTGGGGTTTTCGGCTCCGCATCTTCCTGATCTTCATCGGCGCTTGCGGCCGCTTCTTCTGCCGGCTTGTCCGCTTCGGCCTTGGCAGGCTCTTCCTCCGCTTCATGCTTCTCGATCACCAAGGTCGGGGGCCTCTCGAGCCCCGAAGTATCCCGATAGCGCGCATCGTCGGACGCGCAGGCCGCCAGCAACAAACACGCAAAAAGAACAGCCCAACGCAAGCGCATGCCTTGACCTACTAAATGAATCGACGGTGTTGCAACACCGGAAATGCGGTACGGACTTTCTCGAGGTGTTCCAGATCGATCTCGGCCGCGACAAAACCGCCGCCGGTTTTATAACAATCCAGCACTACGCCCCACGGATCGACAATCATGCTGTGCCCGAAGGTCTTGCGGCCGTTGATATGAAAACCGCCCTGATTCGGCGCGATGATATAGCACAGGTTTTCGACCGCGCGGGCGCGCAGCAAGAGCTCCCAGTGCGCGGCGCCGGTCTCGGCGGTAAATGCCGAAGGAATCACCAGGATTTCCATGCCCATCCGCGCCATCTCCCGGAAGAACTCCGGGAAACGCAGATCGTAACACACCGCGACGCCCATCCGGCCGAACGGCGTATCGAAAACCAAGGGATGAGCGCCGGCCTCGATCGAATCGGATTCCCGATAGACTTCGTTGGTACCGGGCACGCTGACATCGAAAAGATGCATCTTGTCATAGCGCGCGACCCGTTCGCCGCGGTCGTTATAGATCAGACAGGCCGCTCTGACTTTATTCTCCGCATCACCGGCGATCGGCATCGTGCCGCCGACGATCCAGACGCCGTATTTCAGGGCGGTCTCGGCTAAAAAATTTTGAATCGGGCCCTGACCGTCGACTTCCTTGACCCGGATTTTGTCCAGCTCATGCTCGCCCATCAGCGCAAAATTTTCCGGCAACGCGACCAGTTTCGCGCCGGCTTTTGCCGCTTCCGCGATCAGCTTCTCGGCTTCCAGCAGGTTAGCGCCGACATTGGGACTGGACGCCATCTGTATGGCCGCACACTTACTCATGCATTCCTCTTAAAATTATCATTATTAGTTATTTTTCAGCAGCGCGGGAAAGTCGGTGATTCCGCTCCAGGTTTTCTGAAACAACCCTTCCTTTTCATGCAAAGTAATAATCTCCGCATTGTCCCAGCCGCCTTTGACCAGATATTGCGAGCCGAAAAAAAAGCCTTCATGCTCGGTTCCGGTGATCGTTTTATCGATCAAGGCCGCAAACTTGCCCATAATTGTACCAGCAATGGGCACCGCCTCGGCACTTTTTGGCGCCACGTTGATGATGTGATCGACAGTCCTGTTCACATAATCGGTTTCGCCGCTGATCGAAATTTTGGCCGGCACCGCGTCGACGACCAGATCATCGGTCACCGCCTTGCCGCCCCCAAGCTTGAAACGCCCCTTGATGCTGTTGAAGGTCAGGCCTTCCTGGTACACGTCGCTGAAATCCAGTTGCAGGCGCTTGAACCACTGCGCCATCGACAGAATGCCGAGCACCCGCCCGAAGCCGGGCTCGATGCTCAGGATGCGTCCGCTCTTCAAGTCGACAGCCGCGAAGCCCTGCAAATCGGCCAGCGCAAACCCATAAGGCGGCGCCTGCCAATTCAGGTCGAAATCGACCACGCCGCTGGTCTCGGTCAAATCCTTGCTGATGTAGAGGCGATCCAACAACTCGCCGCCCTTGATCAATTCCAGCCGCCCCTTGACCTGGGTTTGCGCTTGCTTGCCTGCGTTTTTCCAGTCGCCGGTCAGCGTCAGCTTCTGATCCTTGCCCTGCAATTCGAAGCGGTCGAAAACCAAACCGCCCGGAACACGCTCGGTATTCATCACCAAACGGCCCAAATTGGCCGCTTTCCAGAAGGTCTTCTCGCTGCTGACCGAGAGCAGCGGGAAATAGTCGGAAGCGCCATCCTGGCCGCCTTGTTCCATTTTGAGGTTTGTCAATGCCGACACATCGAGCCGGTCCAGCTTCAGGTCTATCCTGTCGGGCCCTTTCAAATCTGCCGGCAGCTTGACCCGGCCTGCCAGGATCGAACTGTCGATGCGGCCATCCCAAAACGTCCCCGCGCGCTGCAAATCCAGATCGAAGCGCTTCAGATTGATCTCCCCCCAAAAGCCCTGATCGCCATGCACCTTGAGCTGGCGGATGTCTGCCTTCGCGCCCTGAGCCGATGCCTGTGCGCCGGCCAGTTTGATCCAGTCCTGCAATTGCAGCTTTTCACGCTTGATTTCGAGCTTCAAGCCGGGCTCTCGGCGTTGCTCCGCCCTACCGTCGCCCAGGAGTACATGCCCGGACGCGATCTGTTGTTTGTTCAAATCGATAAGGAGCGCCGCGCTGAAATCGTTGCCGTAGCTCAGCTCGACCGGCAACGCCGTCTTGTCGGCCAAATCAAACGTCAGGGACAGCTGTTTCTGTTGTTTTGCCGGCTTCGCCAACATGTCGGGCAAATCGAGCCCTACGCCATCCAAATCGGACTGGATCGACAAGGTCGGCTTGCCGTCCAGATGCGGCAGGCGCAAGGCCAGTCGATACGCCGTCTCGCCTTCTGCGAAATCGAGCCACGGCCAAGCGAATTGGGCGCGCAGAGCGTCGATGTCGACGCGCCCATCGACATGCACTTCGGTCTGCTCAGCGGCCGTTTCGAGCCTGGCCTTGACCGGGTAATTCAATAGCTCCGCGGCGAGATTCTCGCCATAGATGCCCTTATCGTCGAATTTGACGCGGCCGGTCACATGCCGCACCGGCAAATCCGGAGATTTCAGGCGCAACTCGGCATTTTCGAATCGGGCGTTTACATCGGTTTTATATTGCCCGCCCTGGCGCAGCGGAATTTGCAGATCCAGACCGATCTGGGTCTTGCCTTGCGGCGCTGCCACCCGCAAAAAGGCATCCGCGCGCGCGGCCAGCGGGGAATTCTGAATATATTCGAGCGCCTGGTTGATTTCGCCTTCCAGCTCGCCGTTGATCGACAGCTTGTCGGCGGTTTGCAGATGCTGAATCTCGGCAGATGCCTGCTTGACCGCCACGCCATGCGACGAACCCTGCCGCACCGTCGCCCGCAAGCCATCCTGGTAAAAAACGACTTCCGCTGCCATACCGGTCAGATTCGGCCAACCCGGCTGATAGGCAAGCTCCAGGTTTTCGACATCGAACATAACTTCGAAGACGCCACCCGCACCGGTAAACGGAAAATCGGCCGGATTGCCGTACAGCAGGAACCCGCCCCTAGGCACTTTGCCTTGCACAAACGCATGATCGAGCCAGCTCACCACATCGGGCCCCATGATTTTGGCAGGCAAATAGCGGCTCACAATCTTCACATCGGCGCAGGAAAACTGGCTCTGCAAATCGATGAACGGACTGCCGCCTGCATTCGGAACGGCAAGATGCAGCCGGTTTTGCATCTTTAACCCGCGCGACTCCAGCGCCAGTTGCGGGCTGTCGAAAGACCAGCCCTCGGCCGTTTGCCGCCATTGCACCCCGCCCTCGATACGATCGAACGGCACCGGCTCGCGGAACAGATTCGGCGCGTTGAAAAGCGCATCGGCGCCGGCCAGCTCGAGCGCTCCCTGTAGGCGACTGCCGTGAATGCGGCCCGACAGGTTATGGAATCCCGGGAAGGCGTTAACCGGTTCGATGCCGGCATGGCTGAAATCGCCGTTGACCGACAGCGACTGTTGTTCGGTATCCGCGAACAAGGCAAAATCCCGCAGTTCGCCTTTCAGCCCGGCATCCCGTAAAAACCGGGCCGCGGCGTCGTCAGCCGGCAGCAGAAATCGCCCCAACAACGCGGCTTCCTGTAAATCCAGATGTTCGGCGTACAGCCCGATCTGCCGGTTCGCTTTCTCCGCACCGCCAGTGCCCCCGACGCTGAATACCGCATCCGGCCAGGCTTTGATCTCGCCGCCGCTACGCGTCGCCAACTGAAGTTCCTTGATGTCCAGGCGCCAGCGCTGCTCGCTCAACGCCAAGCGAAACCGGCTGTGCAGTCGCTCGGCCGCGAACGTTTCCGCGCCGGGCCGCTTCAGTTTCAAACCCTTGATTTCGACCTGTCCCGCGACCGCAAGCGCTTGCGCCGGCTGCCAATCGCTCCAGACCTTCAGGTCGCCGCGCCCTGAGGCCAAGGTGATCGCCAGCGGCAAATCGAGCGTGACCCATTCGGGCAGGTTCAGGCTTTTGCCTTCGAGATAAGCGCGGCCCTGGAGCGACTTGAAATCGAACAGATCGCCGCTCACGTCCATCGACATCCGGAGCGTCTTGCCGAATTTTTCCGGCAACTCCATCCACACATTGACGCGATGATGTCCGTTCTCGTTGATCAGCGCCATATCGGCCGACGCGAAAGTCAACGGCCGCCCCTGTCTTTGCTCATCCTGCCAGGTAATGTCGCTGTCGATCACCTCATATTTGCCGGTCTCGAGCAGCCACAACGGATTGCCTTCGCTCGCTTTCAATCCGGCAATGCTCAATTTGCCGTCCGCATTGCGTTTGATGGTCAGTTTCGCGCCGACCAGCGTGACCCAGGACGACGCCAACAGCTCGCGTTTGAGCGCGGCCTGCAGCAAATGAATGCCGAGGCGGATTTCTTTCAGTTCGATCGCATTCTGCTTTCTCGCGGTGACCGAAGCGATGTCGATATCATTCAGCACAATTTCGGGACTGAAGCCGCGCACGCGCGCGCCGAGCTTGCCGATTTTTACCGGCGCGCCGACCATCACGCTGACTCTAGCCGCCAATCTGGCCTTATAACCCTCGACGCTGGACAAAACCAGACGCACGCTGGTCATGCCCAGCGCGATGATGATCAGACTCCAGAAAATCAGGTGCCGGGTAGCTCGGGTAATATGGTGGATCATGAAAAACAGGTGAAAAGCAAAAAGCTCAAGGGCAAAGTATAAGCGTTGAAGGAGCCGCAGTTTGTTTGTCTATCGTCTTGTACCTTTCGCCTTATAAAAGCACCACATCATACTGTTCCTGATTATATTCGGCCTCGGCGCGGAACTTGATCTGCACGCCGAGAAACGCTTCGAGTTCGGCCAGCATGTCGGCCTCCTCGTCGAGCAGCATTTCGACGACTTCGTTGGAAGCCAGCACGAGCAGCTGCTTGACTTTGTATTGCCTGACCTCGCGGATGATTTCACGGAAGATTTCGAGGCAGACCGTTTCCGGCGTTTTCAACACGCCGCGGCCGCCGCAGGCCTTGCAGGGCTCGCAGAGGATGTGTTCGAGGCTTTCCCGCGTCCGCTTGCGGGTCATTTCGACCAGACCGAGCGCCGACACCTCGGAAATCTTGGTCTTCGCGTGATCCCTCTCCAGATGACGTTCGAGCGCCTGCAGCACCTGGCGCTTGTGCTCATCGCTCTGCATGTCGATGAAGTCGATGATGATGATGCCGCCGAGATTGCGCAGCCTGAGCTGGCGCGAGATCGCCTGCGCCGCTTCGAGATTGGTCTTGAAGATCGTTTCTTCGAGATTGCGGCCGCTGACATAGCCGCCGGTATTCACGTCGACGGTCGTCATCGCCTCGGTCTGATCGAACACCAGATGACCGCCGGACTTCAGCTTGACCTTCCGGTCGAGCGCTTTTTGAATCTCGTTTTCGACATTGTAGATTTCGAACACCGGACATTCGCCGGTATAGTGCTCGATCACCGGCACGATCTCGGGTACGAACACCTCGGCGAATTCAAGTAGACGGTGATAGGTTTCGGTCGAATCGACGCGCACCCGGTCGATGCCTTCCTTGTATAAATCGCGCAGCGTTCTGACGCTGAGCGGCAAATCCTTGTGGATAAACTGCTTGGCCTTCGCGCCGGCAATCTTCGCCGAAATCGCGCCCCAGAGCTTCAGCAAAAAAGTCATGTCCGCGATCAGCACCGTTTCTTCGACGCATTCGGCCGCGGTCCGGGCAATGAAGCCGCCGCAATTGTACTCCTGGCGGAACGCATCCAGGCAGGTCTTCAGACGCACTCTTTCCTCTTCGCACTCGATCCGGTGCGAGACGCCGGAATTGTTCGCATAAGGCATATAGACCTGATAGCGCGACGGAATCGAGATTTCGGTGGTCAGCCTTGCGCCCTTGCTGCCGATGGGGTCTTTGACCACCTGCACGACGATGTGCTGGCCTTCGTATAGATAATGCTCGATATTTTCGGAACCCTTTTTTTCGAGCTCCTTGCTGGACAAATCGGAAAGATGCAAAAACGCGGCCCTGGGCAGTCCGATGTCTACGAATGCGGCCTGCATGCCCGGCAGCACCCGGCACACCTCGCCCTTGTAGATATTGCCGACCAGTCCGCGCTGGCGGGTGCGTTCGATGATCAGTTCCTGCAGAATGCCGTTTTCGATAACCGCGACGCGCGTCTCGGGCGGCGTCACGTTGATTAAGATTTCTTCACTCATGTAAAACTTGGATGCCTTGTTGTAAGAGAAGTTCGGCCGTTTCGAACAAAGGCAGACCGACCACGCCGGAAAAACTGCCCGCTATCGACTGCACGAACACACTGCCGAGTCCCTGGATGGCATAACTGCCGGCTTTGTCGGCCGGCTCGGTGGTTGCCCAGTAGGTCAACATTTCCGGTTCGCTGAGCGTTCGGAAAGTCACCTCGGTCACGCTCAGCGCCTCGCCGTGCGTGCGCCCGCGCAGCGAGACCGCGCTCAGAACCCGATGGGTTTGCCCGGACAATTGGCGCAGCATCGCCAGCGCATCCGCCCTATCCTTCGGCTTGCCCATGATACGGCCGTTTAGGACGACGGCGGTATCTGCCGCCAGCACCGGCAAGTCTTTATGCAGGGCCAGCCGATGGCAGGCCGCCGACTTTTCGGCCGCGATTCTGCGGGCATAGTCCGCCGGCGCCTCGTTGGCGTTCGGCGTTTCGTCGATGTCGACCGGCCAGACCTCGTAAGCAATGCCGATCTGATCCAGGAGCTCGCGTCGGCGCGGCGAGGCCGAGGCCAGGATGATTTGCGCCTTTTTCATCCGCGATGGTAGGGGTGGTTGTTCAGGATGCTCCAGGCTCGGTAAAGTTGCTCGGCCACGACGATCCGCACCAGAGGGTGTGGAAAGGTCAGATTCGACAAACACCAAGATTCGCGCGCCGTGTTTTTGACCGCATCGGCCAGGCCTTCCGGCCCCCCTATCAATAAGGCGATATTTCGGCCGCTTTCGAGCCAGCGTTTCAAAGACACTGAAAGTTCCGGCGTGGACCAGGGCTTGCCGGCCAGATCGAGCGTGACCGAATGACAATTGGCCGGCATCGCGGCCAGCATCCTGTCGCCTTCGTCCTTCACGATACGGGCGACATCACAGTTCTTGCCGCGGTTGCCCGGCTGAATTTCCTTCAAAATCAATTCGCATTCCCGCGGCAGCCGCTTCGCGTATTCGTCGTAACCCTGCTGCACCCAAGCCGGCATGCGGTTTCCTATCGAAATCAGATGTATTTGCATCGGTGCAGCATACAGAGAAGACGCGTCTGATGCAATAAGGCCCGAGCCAACGTAATTTGGCGGCAAACCAGACCGGCAACAGACACCAAAATTTAAGTCGATTGTAAAGCATTTGAGCTAGACTAAGGAAATAGTCCCATCTAGCTGATTAAATCAGGGACATGAGTATGCCTCAGGCATTACCGGCAAGCCGGCAGACACATTCTTTACACCGCCTGCCTGTCTGGATAAGACGGCATTTGAGGCCGATGAAAAATTCGCGAAAATAGGCTGCCGCAATCGATCAGGATTTTTAGCATAGCTAATAATAGAAGTTAGATTAAAATAACCAACTATAAGCTCATATAAAAACACAGCCTTATCTAAAAACCTCTAGGAACGCTTGCCAGGAAAGCCTATTTTTACGACTAACGAATAGATGCCCCAATCCAAAACATTATGCTAAACTTAAGAAAGCATAGGATAGATTTTTCCGGATAGGATAGCCCTATCCTTTGATACCATTGATTTTAAACGCTTGGAGAGTCAAATGAAGAAAGTTAGCTCATTGGTTTTGCTCTTTTCTGTTTCGCTTGCGACACCAAGCTTCGCACAAACCCCGCAAGCGGTCGAAAGCGATGGCTATGATGTGATGATGGATATATTTCTGCGGCCGGCCGGCATCGTCGGCACGCTGGTTGGCGCGGGCCTGTTTGTGGGCCTAAGCCCCATCACCGCACTGGCCGCCATCCCTGCGCCCCACGATGCATTTGAAAAACTGGGCAATACCATCGTCTGCAAGCCGTTCAAATATACCTTTGAAAGACCGGTAGGCGATTATGAATATGACAAGGACTGCACACGTAAGGCCCCCGCGCCGATGCCGGTGGCGCAACGCGTCGAACCGCAGCCCGCCCCGGTGCCGCCGCCAGCCGAGCCACCCAGCGTCAACAAAAAACTGGATGCCATTTTTAAACGCGAAATGATGAAGTAATCTTTGGGTGCTGGGCACAAGGTCCGGGGCGGCAGTCTTCGGGCCTTGCGCCCTGTTCCTGATTATTCGACCAACACCACCGCCTGCACCGCAATCCCTTCCTTACGGCCTTCGAAGCCGAGCTTCTCGGTCGTGGTGGCCTTCACATTGATGCAGTCGACTTCGGTCTCTAAATCTTCGGCAATGTTTCGGCACATCGCGGCAATATGCGGCGCCATTTTCGGCGCTTGCGCGATGATCGTGATGTCGGCATTGACCAACCGGTAGCCCTTGTCCCGCACGACGCCATACACATGGCGCAGCAATACGCGGCTGTCCGCGCCTTTGAACTCAGGATCGGTGTCCGGAAAATGCTTGCCGATGTCGCCCAGCGCGGCGGCGCCGAGCAGCGCATCGGCCAGCGCATGCAGCACCACGTCGCCATCCGAATGCGCTTCGAGCCCTTTCTCGTAAGGAATCGTAACGCCGCCCAAAATGATGTGATCGCCCTCATTGAAGCGGTGCACATCATAACCCTGCCCTATTCTCATCTATCTATTACCTATCGTATTCAAAGGATTTATTTTACAGTCGCTGTCACCAGCAAACCGGCTACCGGCTCACCGCGCTCCATTCTCAGAACCACAGTCCGCCGCGACAACAGGGTAAGACCACAAGCCTCCAGCGCCTGAGTCACATAATCCGAATCATGCGAATAGCGGCCGTGATGGTTTAACTTAAAGTCCCGGCGCTCGCCGTCCTCGATTTTTTCCAGCGTAAAGACCAGACAACCTCCCGCCTTCAGCGCCTTGCCGGCCGCCCCAAAAAAAGGCCGAAGTTCGCCGAAATAGCAGAGGGTATCGGCCGAAACGATCAGGTCGAATGCCGCGGCATAGCGTCCGATATACTCGACCAGTTCGGCTTCCGCCAATTCGTCGTAAAGGTCGCGGCCCTGGGCTTTATGTAACATCGCAGGCGATAGATCGACGCCGATCAACTGGCGCGCATACGGTTTTAAATAAACGCCGCATAATCCGGTTCCGCAGCCGGCATCCAGCACGAAAAGCCGGTTTTGCGCTTCGGGAAAAATTTCGGCGACCGCCTGCGCGGTCAATTCGGGCGCGCGATAGTCGAGCCTCTGTAAGACTTCGTCGAAACTGGCGGCAAAGCCGTCGAAGGTTTGCTGAATATAAGCATCCGATGCGCGCTCGGGAATATCGGCGCCGATACTGGCGGACAAATAATGTTTCGCGATCGGACTGCCAGGATCGACCTCCAGCCATTTGCCCAACACTTCTGCGGCAGCATCGAACTGGCCCTTGAGATGCCACATCTGCCATAGGCTTTCATAGGCGTCCTTTTGCTTCGGCTTCAACGCTATCGACTGGAGATAGACCTCCGCAGCTTTCTGGATTTCATTCTGATCCTGATAGCTGTTGCCTAGGTTGTGCAGAAAATCGGCATTATCCGGGGCCAGCGAGAGCGCTGTTTGCAGCATCCGCACTGACTCTTCCAGGTCGCCGGTTTTCCTGAGCACGACACCGAGATTATTGTATGCACCGGCATGCTCCGGCTCCAGCGCCAGCACTTTACGATAAATCGCGGCGGCTTTTGCCATATCGCCGGTCTCTTTGTAAATATTGCCCAGATTCATCCGGGCATCCAAATACTGGGGATTCATCCGCAAGGCCCGCTCGATACGGGCAATCGCCTCAGAGCTGCGTCCGCGCTGATGCAGCAGCACGCCGAAAAAATGCAGCGCATCGGGATTCGACGGCTGGGTTTTCAACACCGCACGGTAGATTTTTTCAGCCTCGTCCAGGCGTCCTTGCCGATGGGCGTCGATAGCGAGTTTGAGCTTTTCGGCTGTGCTGTGGATTTTTGGCCCGCTATGTCGCATAAGTGAAAACTCGTGGATTCAGCGTGGAGGATTCTTTACGGAGCCGCTTGTTGCTCCAGATAAAATGTTGCCAGCGCCAAGTCTTCGGGCCGGGTGATTTTGAGATTGTCGGGCCGGCCTTCGACGATTTTTGGCTTGAGGCCCTTCAACTCCAGCGCGCTGGCTTCATCGGTAATCATCGGATTGCCTTCGGCTTCGATCAGCGCGGCTCTCAACATGCCGTAGCGAAACATCTGCGGCGTCAACGCGCGCCAGATATGGCGGCGGTCGAGCGTGCCGACGATCGCATTGCCCTGCACGTCTTTCAACGTATCGTGCGAGGACAGCGCCAGGATGCCGCCGACCGGGTCATCGGCCAGGGTATCGATTAATTGATGAATGTCTTCGGAGGTGATGCAGGGCCGCGCCGCATCATGCACCAGCACCCAGTCGTTGTCATCGGCGCGGCCCTGCAGCGTCTTCAACGCGGACAGCACCGAATCGGCCCTTTCCTTGCCGCCGGGAGCGGTCACGATCCGGGGATCGCGCGCTAATTCGAGTTCGGGCCAGTAAGGGTCTTCCACCGAAATCGCCACCGCGACCACGGAGAATACCTCGGCGCCCAAGAGGCGGATCAGGGTTTGCTCGATCACCGTTTTGCCGGCCAGTTCGAGATATTGTTTGGGGCGGTCGGACTGCATGCGCTTGCCGACGCCGGCCGCGGGCACCACGGCCCAGAATTTGAGTGCTTGAGTCATCAAGAGGAATTAAATCGCGGCACAGACTGGCCGCCGTATCGGATCGACAGGCGATGCGCCAAAGCTCATTCACCCGGTGGATTCATTAGGGTTTTTTTTCGATCACCTGAAAAAAAGTTTCGTCTTCGCGAATCATGCCCAACTCATCGCGCGCACGTTCTTCGATCGCTTCCTGCCCTTTATGCAGGTCCTTGACTTCCGCATAAAGCTTCTCGTTGCGCTGCCGTTTTTCCTCACCCAATTTCTTCAATTCCGCCAGGCGCTGTTGATAGGCGCGCGTCTCCTTCAGACTGCCGTCGCCGAGCCACAGGCGGTACTGGAAATGAATGATCAGCAGGATGATGACCGCAACGAGAAATTTCATGGCATTCCGTCTCAAGGCACGGCACAAGGCATCAATGCCCCGCCCGCGCCTTGATTCAAAGTTTTACAGCGATTTGAATGCGCCGCGGCCTGCGTAACGCGCCACGCCGCCCAACTCTTCCTCGATCTTCATCAGGCGGTTGTACTTGGCGACACGGTCGGAACGGCTCAGCGATCCGGTCTTGATTTGTCCGGTGCCGGTCGCGACGACCAGATCGGCGATCGTGGTGTCTTCGGTCTCGCCGGAACGGTGCGAAACGACCGCCGAGTAGCCGGCTTTTTTCGCCATGTCGATCGCGGCCAAAGTTTCGGTCAGGGTGCCGATTTGGTTCACCTTGATCAGGATCGAGTTTGCGATGTTTTGCTCGATGCCGCGTTTCAGGATTTTCGGGTTGGTCACGAACAAATCGTCGCCGACCAACTGGATGCGGCCGCCGAGCTTTTCGGTGATCAGTTTCCAGCCGTCCCAGTCGTTTTCGTCGAAGCCGTCTTCGATGCTGATGATCGGATATTTATTGACCCAGTCGACGAAGAAATCGGCCATTTGCGCCGAGCTGTATTGCTTGTTTTCGGACGCCAGATCGTAGACGCCGTCTGAATAGTATTCGGACGCCGCCGCATCGAGACCCAGATAGATGTCGACGCCTGGCTTGAAGCCGGCTTGTTCGATCGCTTGCAGGATCACGCTGATCGCTTCTTCGTTCGAAGACAGATTCGGAGCGAAACCACCTTCGTCGCCGACTGTGGTCGCGAGGCCTTTGGACTTCAGCACCTTGGCCAGGTTGTGGAACACTTCCGCACCGTAGCGGATCGCTTCACGGAAGGTCGGCGCGCCGACCGGCAAAATCATGAATTCCTGCAGGTCGACGCTGTTATCCGCATGCGAACCGCCGTTGATGATGTTCATCATCGGCACCGGCATTACGAATTCGCCGGTTTTGTTCAGATAGCGGTACAAAGGCTGCTTGCTTTCCTGCGCCGCCGCACGCGCCGCCGCCATCGAGACCGCCAGCAAGGCGTTGGCGCCCAGGCGCGATTTCGATTCGGTGCCGTCCAGTTCGATCATCTTGTTATCGATACCTTCCTGGTCGGCCACGTCGAAACCGATGATCGCGGAACGGATTTCGGTCTTGACGTTGTTCACCGCGTTCAAGACGCCTTTGCCGAGGTAGCGGGATTTGTCGCCGTCGCGCAATTCGATCGCTTCACGTTCGCCGGTCGAAGCACCGGACGGCACCATCGCGCTGCCGACGACGCCGGACGCCAATACTACATCGGCTTCGACGGTCGGGTTGCCGCGCGAATCCAGGACTTCTCTTGCACGAATATCTACTATTGCAGCCATTAATGTTTCCTTAGATTGTTGTTTCTATCAGGCTTTGGCTTTTCACCGCCTGATCGATGGTTAATAAAACTTCGAGTAATTCTTTGATTCGGTGCATCGGCCACGAATTCGGGCCGTCGCTCTTGGCCTCGGCCGGATTCGGATGCGTTTCCATGAACAGGCCGGAGATGCCGACCGCGACCGCGGCCCGCGCCAATACCGGCACGAATTCGCGCTGGCCGCCCGAGCAACTGCCCTGCCCGCCCGGCAACTGCACCGAATGGGTCGCATCGAACACGACCGGACAGCCGGTATCGCGCATCACCGCCAGCGAGCGCATGTCGGAGACCAGGTTGTTATAACCGAACGAGACGCCGCGTTCGCAGACCATGATCTGCTCATTGCCGGCCGCCTTCGCCTTGCTCGCGACATTCGCCATGTCCCACGGCGCCAGAAACTGGCCTTTCTTGATGTTGACCGGAATGCCGCAGGCCGCAACGCTCTGGATGAAATTGGTCTGCCGGCACAGGAAAGCCGGGGTCTGCATCACGTCGACGACTTTCGCGACTTCTGCAAGCGGCGTGTCCTCGTGCACGTCGGTCAACACCGGCACGCCGATCTCTTTTTTGACTTTCGCCAGGATTTCGAGCCCGCGCTCGACGCCGAGGCCGCGGAAGCTTTCATGCGACGACCGGTTGGCCTTGTCGAACGACGACTTGTAAATAAAAGGAATGTTCAGTTCCTGCGTCACTTCCTTCAGATAGCCGGCCGTATCCAGCGCCAGTTGCTCGCTTTCGATCACGCAGGGACCGGCGATCAAAAACAACGGCTTGTCGAGGCCGACTTCAAAACCACATAATTGCATGAATGTTCTCAATCTGTAGGGTGGCAGCGCTTTACTGCCCACCTTTAAAAGTTTAAAAACGGTGGGCAGAAAAGCGCTGCCCACCCTACTCCTACATTGGCCTACGCTTGCGCCACCGCCTTCTTATGCTCGGCCGCCGCGATCACGAAACCCGAAAACAACGGATGCCCCTTGCGCGGCGTCGAGGTAAATTCGGGATGGAACTGGCAAGCCAGGAACCACGGATGATCGGCGATTTCGATCACTTCGACCAGGCGGCCGTCGATCGATTTGCCGGAAAAGCGCAGGCCGGCCTTTTCGAGCTTGTCGAAATACTGGTTATTGAATTCGTAACGATGGCGATGACGTTCGGTGATCACGTCTTTCTGATACAGCCTGAACGCCAGCGAATCGGTCTGTAGGCGGCATTGCTGGCCGCCGAGGCGCATCGTGCCGCCCAGGTCGGAATTTTGATCGCGCGTTTCGATCCTGCCGGCTTCGTCCATCCATTCGGTAATCAGACCGATCACCGGGTGCGGCGACTTCGGCAGGAACTCCGTGCTGTGTGCGCCTTCGAGCTTCGCCACATCGCGGGCGAATTCGATCACCGCGACCTGCATGCCGAGACAGATGCCGAGATAAGGTATCTTGTTTTCGCGGGCATATTTGACCGTCGCAATCTTGCCCTCGACGCCGCGTTCGCCGAAGCCGCCCGGCACCAGGATCGCATCGACGTTTTTGAGCGCGCCGACGCCTTCGTCCTCGATCATTTCCGAGTCGATATAATGGATCTTGACCTTGTTGCGTGTCCGTATGCCGGCATGAATCAACGCTTCATTCAGCGATTTATACGCATCGGTATGATCGACATATTTGCCGACGATCGCGATATTGACTTCATTCGTGGAAGTCGTCAATGCATCGACCACGTTTTTCCATTCGCTCAAATCCGCAGGCGGCACATTCAGCCGCAATTTATTCACGACGATGTCATCGAGCCCCTGCGCATGCAAGAGCAGCGGAATCCGGTAGATCGTGTCCGCGTCGACCGCCGAAATCACCGCCTTTTCCTCGACATTCGTGAACAACGCGATCTTGCGGCGCTCGGCGACCGGAATGGCCTGCTCCGAACGGCAGATCAAAATGTCCGGCTGGATGCCGATCGTACGCAGTTCCTTGACGGAATGCTGGGTCGGCTTGGTCTTGATCTCGCCGGCCGATTTGATGTAAGGCACCAGCGTCAAATGAATGAACAGCGAGCGTTCCGCGCCGAGATCGACGCGCATCTGCCGTATCGCTTCGAGAAACGGCAACGACTCGATATCGCCGACCGTGCCGCCGACTTCGATCAGCGCGACATCCATACCCTCCGCGCTTTGATAGACGCGGTTCTTGATCTCATCGGTGATGTGCGGAATCACCTGCACGGTCGCACCGAGATATTCGCCCTTGCGCTCGCGGCGCAGCACGCTGTCGTAAACCTGACCGGTGGTGAAGTTGTTCTTCTTGGCCATCGTGGTCTTCAGGAAGCGCTCGTAATGCCCCAAATCCAGATCGGTTTCGGCGCCGTCCTCGGTCACAAACACTTCCCCGTGCTGGAAAGGGCTCATCGTGCCCGGATCGACGTTAATATACGGGTCCAGCTTGGTCATGGTCACTTTCAGGCCGCGCGCCTCCAGGATGGCTGCGAGCGAAGACGCCGCAATGCCTTTGCCGAGAGAGGATACGACCCCGCCGGTGATAAAGATATATTTGGTCATGTAGATGTTTGCTTCGGATTGGAACAGATGACTGGTATCAGAAGGTTGGCTATTTTAGCACCAAATGGGCCTTATCGTCTTTAGCGATTTCGCGGGCGAAAAGATCAATCCCGGCGCAAGACGAAACGGACGCAATCGTTCTGATCCTGCCGATAAAATTCGGCGCTGATCCAGAGATCGGCGACCGCGGCCAGTTTGTCGTCAAGATAAATCAGCGGCATCGCCTCTCTTTGCCACGGCGGGATGCCGATTTCCTGATACAGTTTTTTCAGGCTGTGGCGCCCCTGACGTCCCGGCAACGCGATGATCTCGCCGCCGCGACGAAACTTGACGGCCACGCTTGACTGCCGCCAAACCGCCTCGGGAATCCCCGACATCGACCGAACAAGGGACAGCGTCAGGCGTTGGCCGATTATGACCGCCTCCCGATTCTTCGGCCAGTCAAGATCCTGTAAAAGCTCGCCCTGATCGCCCTTGAGGCAATACAGCCTGTCCCGGTAGCGGCGGATTTGACAGCCCTGCCCGCAAAGCACCGGATCGCCATTCACGCCGGCGCCGATCACCTGGTCGAACAACTGCGCCTGGAATGCCTTTGAGGGCATTTTCAAGCCCATCCGCCCAAACCAATGCCGAATGATCAGCTGCCGCCGCGGCAAATCGAACGCGTTCAGCCGCTCGATACTCAGGGTATTATCGCTTTCCTGGTAAACCTCTGCGAATGACTCGGCGGCAATATCAGCCAGCATCGCATAGGCTTCCGCACAATGGCCGGCCGCGCGCGCCACGGTCTGATCGCAGGACGGCCAGCGCTGTTTCAACAACGGCAGGACCTCTTGACGCAAAAAATTACGGTCGTAAACGCTCTCGTGATTGCTGGGGTCTTCGACCCAATGCAACTGCTGCGCCGCCGCATAATCATCGACCAACTGTTTCCGAACATGCAGCAACGGCCTGAGCAGCGTGCCCCGACCGAACGGCAGGCTGGCCGGCATGCCTGCGAGCCCGAGCAGGCCGCCGCCGCGCAATAATTGCAGCAGGACCGTTTCCAGTTGATCATCCTGATGCTGCGCGACCAGCAACACATCGCCGGACGCCATCACCGACTGCAATGCCGCGTAACGCGCGTTCCTAGCCGCCTCTTCCGGGCTTTCGCCGGACTTCGGATGCGCATCGACGCGAAACAGCAGAAATTTGACGCCGAGCGCGCGCGCGGTAGCTTCGGCATGACTCGCCCAGGCTTCGGCCTGGCTTTGCAGGCCGTGATGCACATGCAGCGCGGTCAGTCGGTCGCGCAACGCCGGGTCCTGGGCGCACAGATGCAGCAGCACATGCGAATCGACGCCGCCGCTATAAGCAAGAAAGATTTGCCCGGAGGACGCCTCGCACGATTCGAGCGCAGACTCGATCAGCCGAGGCGTCAGCATATGAAAAAAATCCCGAGGAACAAGCGCCCGGACAGCATCCGGACGTAAACGATGCCGCTTATTTAACCGGCTCTTCGATGAAAGCGCCGAAATTCATCAGACGCTGATAGCGTTTTTCGAGCAGTTCGTCGAGAGAGAACTGTTTCAGTTCTTCCAGATGGCGCTGCAAGACCTCCTTCAAATTGGCCGCCACGCCCTCAAAATCCCGATGACAGCCGCCGACCGGCTCCCGCACCACTTCGTCGAGCAAGCCCTGCTCGCGGATGCGGTCGGAGGTGATCCCCATCGCTTCGGCCGCGAGCTGCGATTTATCGGCGCTTTTCCACAAGATCGAGGCGCAACCTTCCGGCGAAATGACCGAATAGGTGCTGTATTCGAGCATGATCAGCCGGTCGCCGACGCCGATCGCCAAGGCGCCGCCGGAACCGCCTTCACCGGTCACCGTGCAGATGATCGGCGTTCTGAGCCGGGCCATTTCGAACAGGTTTTTCGCGATCGCCTCACTTTGCCCGCGCTCTTCCGCGCCGATACCGGGATAAGCGCCCGGAGTGTCGATCAGACAGATCACCGGCAATTTGAAACGCTCGGCCATCTTCATCACGCGCAAGGCTTTGCGGTAGCCTTCCGGACGCGGCATGCCGAAATTGCGGTAAATCTTTTCCTTGGTGTCGCGGCCTTTTTGATGGCCGATCACCACCACCGGCTGATCATCGAAACGCGCCAGGCCGCAGACGATCGCCGGATCATCCGCATAAGCGCGGTCGCCGTGCAGCTCATGAAAATCGGTGAACATCAGTTTGATGTAATCGAGCGTATAAGGACGCCCCGGATGCCGGGATAACTGCGAAATCTGCCAATCTGACAGATTCGAGAAGATCGACTCGGTCAGCGCGCGACTTTTCTCTTCCAGTTGCTGGATGGCATCGGAAATATTGATGTCATTATCGAATTCCACATTACGGAGCTCTCTGATTTTGGCTTCCAGTTCAGCAATGGGTTGTTCGAAATCGAGAAATTTTAAATCCATGGCGCCTTGTAAAATGGTGGTCTAGGTCGGTAAATGAAAATGCCGGCAGACGAAAAAGGCCGCCAGCCATCGAAAGATTATACCCGAAGCGATAATCTAACCGCCAATAAATCCCGCGCCCCCGCATCGACAGCCCGATGAATCCTGCTGCTGACAAATCCGCCCCCAAAAAAAGCCCCCGCCGCAAGCGAGTCGCGGCAGGGCCGGGGTTGACAACCGGAGAACCCTGCGGCTCACCGGCTGATTAACGGGATTAACGCGGATATCCGTAGGGTTGCTGCTGCGGGTAGCCTTGCTGTTGCGGATAACCTTGTTGCTGCGGGTAGCCCTGCTGTTGCGGATAACCTTGTTGCTGCGGGTAGCCCTGCTGTTGCGGATAGCCTTGTTGCTGCGGGTAGCCCTGTTGTTGCGGATAACCTTGTTGCTGCTGCGGGTAGCCTTGTTGTTGCGGACTACCTTGCTGAGCGCCGGCATTATTGTTCGCGACGATCGCGAGCTCGACGCGGCGGTTTTGCGCCTTGTTTTCCGCAGTCGTATTCGGATATTTCGGCATACTCTCGCCCATGCCTTGCTGCTTCAAACGCGAGAAGCTGACGCTGTGCTGGCTCAAGTAATTAGACACACTGGCGGCGCGTTTTTCGGACAGCCGTTGGTTATAAGTATCCGAGCCATCGCTATCGGTATGACCGGTCACGGTAATCGTCGAGTCAGGATATTGATTCAAAATACCGGAGACGGTATTCAAAGCCGACTGCGCATGCGGCGTCAAGGTGGCCGAATCGTAAGCGAAGGTAACGCTTTCCGGCATATTCAGGTTCAAGGTATTCTCGGCCGTTCTTTGCACCTCGATGCCGGTTCCCTGCAAGGACTGCTCCATTTCCTTCTGCTGATGATCCATATAAGCGCCCACCGCCGCGCCCACCACGCCGCCGGCCAAAGCCCCAAAACCGGCGTTTTTCAAATCGTTGCCGCCAAATGCGGTGCCGATCGCGGCGCCGGACGCAGCACCTATGCCGCCGCCCATCGCAGCCTTGCTGAGTGAGGACTGGCCGGTATAGGGGTCAGTGACGCATGCAGTCAGCAGCACAGAGCTGATTGCGGTGATTAAAAGCGTATTTCTCATGTTTTCCTCGGTCTTGAGTTGAAATAAAACGACCATCTAATGAAGCCAAAAACCGCAGTTAGAAAATCAATAACTGCATTGTCTGGCCGAAATTTTCAAAAAAATTTTGCATGGGTATAGTAACAGAATCTAAACGGACCCTGAACAGTAGCCCGCGACCTAACTGTGACGAAGGAATTATCGATAGGGATTATAATAACTCTTCTGTTGATTATCCTTATGATCCTTATAAGCGCCAGCCGCAGCACCGACAGCGCCACCGGCCAAAGCCCCGTAACCAACGTTCTTCCAGTCATTGCCACCGAAGGCGGCACCGATCGCCGCGCCGGCGGCCGCGCCCAAGCCGGCGCCTTTCGCGGTATTGCTGAGCGAGGATTGACCGGTATAGGGGTCAGTGGCGCATGCAGTCAGCAGCATAGCGCTGATTGCGGTGATTAAAAGCGAATTTCTCATGTTTTCCTCGGTCTTGAGTTGAAATGAAACGACCATCTAAATAAAGCCGAAAACCGCAGTTAGAAAAATAATAACTGCCCGGTCTGGCCGAAATCTTCAAAAAAGTTTTGCTTTATCATAGCAGCAGAATCTAAACGGACGCTGAACAGCCGCCCGCAAGCCTAACTGTGAGCAGTTGTTGGAACATTAATCAGTCCTCTTCTTAACCGGTGTACGCCGGCAGACGATCAGACCAGCGGTTTACCGCGCGCAAGCTTGGGCAACTCGCCCGCGATGCCCATCGCGCTGCGCATGACCAGGTTTTTGGCGGGTAAAATCCGCTCGGCCAACCCCAAGCCGAGATTGCGCAAAAATTTGACCGGCAGCAGATCGTTGCTGAATACGCGGTAAAACGCATCCATCACCGTCATCATTTTCAGGTTTTCGTTCCTGCGCATTTTTTCGTAGCGTTTCAGGACGGTCATTCCGGCGATATCCTCGCCTTTCTGATCCGCATCGAGCAGCACTTCGGCGAGCGCCGCCGCATCGAGAAAGCCGATATTGACGCCCTGCCCGGCCAGCGGGTTGATCATATGCGCGGCGTCGCCGACCAATGCAACGCCGGGCTTCACATAATCCTGCGCATGCTGGCGCTTCAACGGAAAACTCGCCCGGCCCAGCACCTTGTTGATCTTGCCGAGACAGTCGGGGAAGGCATTTTGCAGTTCATTCAATAAGTCGTCGTCGGACAATGCTTTCAAGCGACCGACCTGATCGGGCGAGTTATACCAGACGATCGAGCCGTAATGGCCGGTCAGCGGCAAGAAGGCCTGCGGTCCGCTCGGCACGAAGCGCTGCCAGGCGATGTCCTGCTGGCCGTAGGCAGTTTCGACATAGATCACCAAGGCATGCTGTTTATAATCCCAGCCGGTCACGCCGAGACCTGCCGCCTGTCTGACCCTCGACTGGCCGCCGTCGGCCGCGACCAGGACGCGCGCCGACAAACGCCGGCCGTCCGCCAGTTCAAGCTCGCTCGCCTTGCCCGGCTCATAGTGGATTTTGTCCAGATTGACCCGGTAGATGACCTCGACATTATCGAATTCCTGCAGGCGCTCCAACAGCGCCAGCTGCGTCACCCTGTTTTCGACTATATAACCCAATTCGCGTGCGCCGATATCGTCGCTGCAAAATTCGGTATCGCCGGCCGTTTCCCAGACCCGCATGCGCCGAAACGGGCAAAGCCGCCGGTTTTCGATACCCTTCCAGGCGCCGACCGCGGCCAGGATGTTTTTGGAGGCGATGCTGAGCGCGGAAACGCGCAAATCATGCGGCTGCTCCACTGAAAAGGGCTCGGGCGGCGCACTTTCGATCACCGCGACTTTCAACGAACTGCCGCCCAAACCGCAACCGACCGCCGCGCCGACCATGCCGCCGCCGACGACTACCACATCAAAATCTTCTTTCATAACGAGTGTATCTGTCTCTCTTAAATTGACCGCGCCCAAACTGCGGCGGGAACGCCCCCATCCTGTTTCGATCCGACTTTACAGCGGCATTAAGACATTGTCCAATAAATATTCTATGCCTCAACGATACGCCGTCGCACCGCTCGACAAGGTAATACGCGCAAAAAACCGGCATCGATGCGCAGCGGCTATTTTGCGGATCATTCCCGAAACGAATCCGTATCGAATCAATGACAAATACAGACAAATCTGTTAGTATTGGCAGGTTTCGCTAGATGAATTCATCAGCAAAGAAAATGTCATAACGACTCAATGCGCCGGTTTTTTTGCCCGGCTTACGCTATCGTGCATTGAAAACAAACGATCAATGACTGCCGCCGTCGCGGCATGATTAGGACGGGCCGAACCATGAAAAAACATTCCCGAATGAACAACCAGCAACCCTTGCTCTATGATGCCGATTTATCGCAGGACAGCTGCGGCGTGGGTTTCATTACCCATAAGCAAAGCATACAGACGCATGACATTTTAGTCAAAACTCACGAAGCCTTGTGCACGATCCCGCACCGGGGCGGCATGAGCGCGGAAGGCGTTGGCGACGGCGCCGGCGTGAACGTCGATCTGTCGCTGAAATTCTTCCGCAAGATTACCGGATTGAATGATCTGGAACTGGGCCAATTTGGCGTCGCGAACTTCTTTTTCCCGGAAGATCACGACCATTACGATTCGATCACCACAGAGCTGATCGAGCGCCATTTTCAAAGCGCGAAGCTGCCGATCCTGTTATGGCGCAATGTCCCGGTCGACAATTCGGTCCTGAATGCCGCCTCGGTCAAGGCCCAGCAGCCGATCAAGCAGGTCGTGTTCGGCCGCCCGGAACAGCTGCATGCGGCCAGCCATGATGAATTCGAGAAATACATTCAGGCCGCGCTGCTGGATCTCGAAAAGGAAGGTTTTACCCGCCCCGAATTAAACGGCTTTTATCCTTTGTCGATGAGCTCGCGCACCCAGGTGTACAAGGGCCGGCTGAATTCGTTCGAAGTGATTCCGTATTTCAAGGATCTGTACGACACCGATCACGAAGTCAACACGCTGTTTTTCCACACCCGTTTTTCGACCAATACCGCGCCGGCGACGATGATGGCGCAGCCGTTCCGCTACATGGCGCACAACGGCGAGTTGAACACCGACAAGAAAAACCGCTTGAGCGAAAACGCGATCGCGCGCCAGCACAACAAGCACATTTGTTTTCCGTGCGGCCAATCCGATTCCGGCCGTCTGGACCAGACCTTGACCCGCAGGATCAACGAAGACGATCTGGACATCGTGACCGCAGTGCTCGCGATGATGCCGCCGGCCTGGGAAAACGACACCACCCTGTCGCCCGAAGTGCGCGCGATGCTTGAATATTTCAGCCTCTACGAAGAAAAGAACGACGGCCCGGCCGCGTTGATCTTCAACGACGGCGTCCGCGTCGGCGCGCGCCTGGACCGCCTGGGCCTGCGCCCCTTGCGCTCGGTCGAAACGAATGAATATCTGGCCGTGATGTCCGAAGCCGGCCAGATCGACTTCCCGCCGAAAGACGTCTTGACCCGCGGCCGCATCGAAGCCGGCGGCATGCTCTATTTCGACCACAGCACCGGCGAAAAATACAACAGCCATCAGGTGATGGAGCGGCTCGCGAAGGAAAAAGACTACCAGGCCCTGCTGAAACAGCGCAGCCTGCATCTGTCCGAGTTGCCGAAGGTCGAGTTGTCCGAACTGAACAACGACCACGCATTGAATATCGACCAGCGCCATACCGCCTATTCGCTGAATCAGGAAAGCTTCAAGTTCCTGCTCGACCCGATCCTGCAGGCGGGCGCCGAAAAAGTTTCCGCGATGGGCTACGGCCTGGCGCCTAACGCCTTGTCGAGTGCCGAAGGCGGCATGTCGCGCTATTTTAGCCAGCGTTTTGCGCAGGTCACCAATCCACCGCTCGACTCGATCCGCGAGAGCGACGGCATGACGCTGCGCGTCGCGCTGGGAGCGAAGCCGACCTTCTCGGACGAATACAGCAAGCAATTGGTGATCGACTCGCCGATTTTGCAGCGCACCCAGCTCGAACAGATCCGCCGCCAGACCCAGGTCAGCACGGTGACTCTGGACATGGTGTACCGGCCCGATTTCAACGATGCGAAGCTTAACGAAGACGCACTCGAAGCCGCTTTGTTAAACGTCTGCGCACAGGTCGAACAGGCCGCCCGCAGCAATACCGGCATCATCATCCTGAGCGATGCGAGAATCAGCCGCGAGATGGCCGCGATCCCTGCCTTGCTGATGGTCGCCGCGGCAAACCAGCATCTGGTCAAGATGGGGTTACGCTTCAACTCGTCGTTGATCGCCGAAACCGGCCAAGCGGCCAGTCCGCACGATGTCGCGACGATTCTCGGCTTCGGCGCGTCCGCGATCTGCCCGATCAGCGTCTATAACCGCGTGATCACCGATTTCGCACCGGCCGACCATCAGAAAGCGCTGGATAAATTCCAGAAAGGCGTCGAAAAATCGCTGATGAAGACGATGGGGAAATTCGGCCTGTGCACCGCCGAAAGCTACATCGGCGGCGAGTTTTTCGAATCGAACTATATCGACACCGAAGAGCCGAAACTGGCGCCTTACTTCCCGAACATTCATGCCTCGGTCGGCGGCGCGCGCTATGCCGACATCGCCGCCAGCGCGGCCGAATGGCATCATAAAGCGCTGAACGTCCGGGAAGAAAAAGACATTCCATTCCTTGGCCTGTTCAAGGAGCGTCAGGACGGAGCCGGCCATTCCTACGGCAATACCGCGGTCCGCGAATACATCAACATGACCGACGAGCCGATCCTGTATATCCCGGAGGACAAATCGCCGGAAGCCTCCGACACGGCCTATACCGATTTCGGTTATACGAAGCGCACGCCCGAACAGATCGACGGCTTCGGCATTACGCCGGCCTACCGCAGCTTCACGAAGAATCTGTACCTGGAACGCGACTCGCGGCCGGCCGCATTGCGTGACATCATCGACTTTCCGGCCGATGTGACCGGAGCTGAAACCTCTGCCGATTTCGACCGGATTTTGGGCAAGCACAACCTGCGCGGCAATATCAATTATTTGATTCGCGGCCTGAGCGTCTGCAAAACCGGCGAAGACAGTTTCACGGTCAGCCTGAACGGAAACTCCACCGCACCGCGTCTGGAACAACTGGCCGAGCATTTCAAAAACCGCTTTAAGGGCACGTCGTTCACGGTCGCGGTCGAAAGAACCGCGCTGAAATTGAAGCTGGCCGACACCGGCAGCCTGTTGGCCAATTACCTGAATACGATACAAGCGACCCGCGATCCGATCGCCTTGTCGGAAGTCCAGCCGGCGCATCAGATCACCCCGACCTTGGCGTCCGGCGCGATGAGCCACGGCGCGCTCTTGGCCGAGGCGCACGAAGCGGTCGCGCAAGGCTTCAACATCGTAGGCTCCTTGAGCAACTGCGGCGAAGGCGGCGAACATTCGAGCCGTTTCAACACCCTGCGCTCCTGCAACATCAAGCAGTTCGCGTCCGGCCGTTTCGGCGTCTGGGCCGGCTATCTGGCCGATCCGAACCTGCGTGAGATCGAAATCAAGATCGCGCAAGGCGCAAAACCCGGCGAAGGCGGCCAATTGCCGGCTCCGAAAGTCTCGGTCGAAATCGCGGCATTGCGCGGCGGCACCCCGAGAGTCGAACTGGTCAGCCCGCCTCCGCACCATGACACCTACTCGATCGAGGATCTGGGTCAGTTGATTCATGACGCGAAAGCCGCACGTGTGAAGGTCGGCGTCAAGCTGGTATCGTCCGAAGGCATCGGCACGATTGCGGTCGGCGTCGCGAAAGCCGGCGCGGACGTGATTAACGTCGCCGGCAACACCGGCGGCACCGGCGCGGCGGCGGTGACCAGCTTGAAAAACAGCGGCCGTTCGCCCGAAATCGGCATCGCCGAAGTGCATCAGGCACTGTCGGTGAATGGCCTCCGCGACAAGGTGGTTTTGCGTTGCAGCGGCGCGCATCAAAGCGGCCTCGACGTCGTCAAATCGGCGATTCTGGGCGCAGATTCGTTCGAATTCGGCACCACCGCGTTGATGATGCTGCGCTGCGTGATGGCGAAAAACTGCAACATCAAGTGCCCTGCAGGACTCACCACCGCGCACGAAGAATTCAAGGGCGATCCGCGCGTGTTGGCGCAATACCTGATGAATCTGGCGCACGAAGTCCGCGAAATCCTCGCCGTCTTGGGCTACAAGAGCCTGGCGGAAATCCGCGGCCAGACCGACCTCTTGCACCTGATCGAGCATCCATCATTGATCGGCCAGGTCGATCTGACCAAGATGCTGGCCTATGCCGATGTGGTCAAGATCGCGAAGCCGATTTACCTCGAAGCGAACTTCGGCATCGACGACAAGATCATCGCAAAGGTCAAGGCGGAACTGATCGACAAGGGCCAGACCCAGGTCGTGATCGAAGGCGGCGAGTTCAAGCTGAACAACCGGCACAAGACCGTCGGCGGCCAGGCCGCGATCGATATCGAGCGCATGCTCGCCTATCAGTTGTCCGACGAGCAGCTGGCGAAGACCAAACCGGTCTATCTGAACCTCGGCAAGGGCCACCGGGCCGAAGGCCGCCGCTATCTGGCGCCCGACAGCGTGGTGATCCGCACCACCGGTGCGGCCGGTCAAAGCTATGCGGCCTTCATGAACGACGGCATGCGCATGGAGCATCTCGGCACCTGCAACGACGGCGTCGGCAAATCGGCCTGCGGCGGTCTGTTGATCGTCGAGTCTCCCGGCGGCGGCGTCAAGACGCCCGGCAACAACGTGCTGATCGGCAACTTTGCCCTGTTCGGCGCGACCGGCGGCAAGGCCTTCATCAACGGCGAAGCCGGCGACCGTTTCGCGGTGCGCAACTCCGGCGCGATGGCGGTCGTCGAAGGCGTCGGCGATTTCGCCTGCGAATACATGACCAACGGCGCGGTGCTGAACATCGGCGGTTTCGGCAAGGGTTTCTGCAACGGTATGTCCGGCGGCAACGCCTATCAATATGATCCGGAAAACCGGCTCGAAAACCTGTATGACAAGTCGTCGGTCGAACTGCACCGGCTGACCGAAGACAGCGACACCGCACGCGCGCATGAACAGTTCGTGCTGGCGATGCTCGAACAGCATGCCGACTACGCGAATTCGAGCAAGGCGAAAAAACTGCTGGACAACTGGGCGAGCGAACGCGAGCATTTCAAGTTCGCGCTGCCTTTGTGGCTGAACAAGACGCAATCGGCGACGGACCTGCAAAAAGCACTGGACCGCAAGGAAATGATCGAGGAATTGTCGATCGAACTGGCCCGCCGGCAAATCGAGCAAGTCAGCGACGCCTATCGGACCGCCAGCCCGCTGTTCGGCGGCGCGATTCCGGCCTACGGCGCGACCGACACCGCGCTGACCTTCAAATTGGTCAACAGCTTCATGGTGCTGGAAAAGGCGCAGCAAGTCGCGCAGGACCTGCTGAAGCATCTGCCCGAAGCTCAACGTAGCCAAGGCCGGATCGAACAGGCCGCACACAAGTTGATCGTCGAGCGTCCGCGTAAATTGCAGGATACGCTGGTCAAGACCACCCGCGAAGCCTACAGCAATTATACAGACGAGCAACTGGCCTGGCTGCTGGCGGACAAGCGTCTGAATGACTATAAAACCGCGCTGATCAACCGCTCGGTGCAAAGCATTTATTCGATCGGCTCCACCGCCTGGATCATCGAGCAAGACCAGGTCAACAAAGCGGCGCTCGCCGGCATTCCTTCGATCGAGGAATATCTGGCCAGCCTCGCGGGCCTCAGCATCGTGCAAGGCATGTTGAACGAACAAACGGCCTGATCTCACCCGCAGTCGCATCGCGTTGCGTCCCCCCGGATACCGGGGGGACCCTGATTTTTATTGATTCAACATTTAAACGGAAATGAAAACACCGCAAATTCCTTTCGACGGTCCCTATAGCGAAAGCCAGCGCGCCTGGCTCAGCGGCTTTTTTGCCGGCATGCACACGCACATGATCCAAAGCGCAGGCGCCGCCCAACAAACCGCCAGCCGCGTAATCAATATCCTGTACGGCAGCCAGACCGGCACGGCCGAATCGGTCGCGAACGACGCCGCCGGCATCGCCAAGGCGCACGGCCTCAAACCGGTCGTCAAAGGCATGGATGAAATCGAAGCGGACGCGCTGGCCGGGATGGAGTATCTCTTGGTGATCACCAGCACTTACGGCGAAGGCGAAATGCCGGACAATGCGCAGATGCTCTGGGATGCGGTCAAAAGCGATGCGATGCCGCGTCTCGAAACCCTGCAATACTCGGTGCTCGCGCTCGGCGATACCAGCTACGATCTGTTCTGCAAGGCCGGCAAGGACTGGGACGAAAGACTCGCAGCACTCGGCGCGCAGCGCATCTACGATCGCACCGACTGCGATGTCGATTTCGAAGAACCCGCCGAAGCCTGGATCAAGGCGGTCATCCCGTTCATGTCCGGCGGCAGCACGACCGCGACGGTCGTCGAAGCCGAAGCGCCAGCCGAAAAATCGCAATATAACCGGAAGAACCCCTTCCCCGCCAAGATGCAGGTCAACCGCTGGGTGACCGCGCCGTCATCCTCGAAGGAAACCCGGCATTACGAGATTTCGATCGCGGGCTCCGGGATGACTTACGAGGCCGGCGACGCCCTGTGCGTGGTGCCGACCAACTGTCCGGAGCTGGTTAAGGATATCGTTGATGCAATCGGCTGCAACGGAGATGAAAATGAATTTGTCCACGGCGACCTGATGCCTTTCGCTGAAGCCTTGCGCACCCAGTTCGAAATCAAGACGCCGAGCAAGGAGCTGATCGAGGAAATCGCCAGCCGCTCCGGCAACAAGGAATTGAATGCGCTGCTCGAATCCGGCGACAAGGACAAGCTGGCCGATTATTTATGGGGCCGCGACACGCTGGACCTGCTCCGGCAAAACCCCGGCTGCGAATTTTCCGCCGCCGAATTCATCGAATTGTTGAAACCGTTGCAGCATCGCGCCTATTCGATTTCATCGAGCGGCAAGAAATATCCCGACTCGGTGCATCTGACCGTCGCAAGCGTGCGTTATGACGGCTTCGATCGCCAGCATAAGGGCGTTTGCTCGACCTTCCTGGCCGATCTGGTCGATGACACGACCGAAGTACGTTGTTTCTTCACCCCGAACAAGGTATTCCGGGTGCCGGACGACAACAGCCTGCCGATGATCATGGTCGGCCCAGGCACCGGCCTCGCGCCGTTCCGCGCCTTTTTGCAGGAACGCGAATACCGGAAGGCTTCCGGCAAGAACTGGCTGTTCTTCGGCGACCGCAACGCCGCGACCGATTTCATGTACCGCGACGAAATCGAAGCGATGCAGGCCAGCGGCCTGCTGACCCGCCTCGATCTGGCCTTCTCGCGCGACCAGGCCGAAAAAATCTATGTACAGGACAAGATGCGCGAAAACGGCGCCGAATTGTTCGCCTGGCTCGAACAGGGCGGCTATTTCTTCGTCTGCGGCGACGCCTACCGGATGGCGAAGGACGTCGACAAGGCGCTGCATGACGTGATCGCCGAACACGGCAAGTTCAGCGAACAGCAGGCGATCGATTACGTGAACCAGCTGAAAAAGGACAAACGCTACGTCCGCGACGTGTATTGATCACCCCTTGCGTGCAAACCCATGC
Source organism: Methylomicrobium lacus LW14 (assembly GCF_000527095.1). Classification (NCBI taxonomy): domain Bacteria; kingdom Pseudomonadati; phylum Pseudomonadota; class Gammaproteobacteria; order Methylococcales; family Methylococcaceae; genus Methylomicrobium; species Methylomicrobium lacus. Next base: position 1,700,131 of record NZ_AZUN01000001.1, read on the forward strand.
AGGAGCGGCGTTAGCCTCTCCTGCATGGGAGCTGCAAAATCAGAAAGGGAATTTTGGCATAAGCATTTTTCGACTCATTTATCGCCAAATCCTATGATCAAAATCGCCTTGTCTCTCTTCATCGCCGCGCTGGCGCTGTTTTTGACCGCGGAAGCGTTTTCCGCGCTGCCGCTGCTTGACTATCTCGCCAAAGCTTTTTACCCACTCGGGGCATTATCCCTGCTCGCCTCGTTCGCCCTGCTGTTCGCCGCCCTGCTGCTGCTCGCCGGCAAACACATCCTGAGAGGAATCTACCGCTATTTTTCCGGAATCGAGCGTAGGCAACGCCGGCTCTGGTTCGTTCAAGGGAAACTCGACCGGGAACAGCGCTTATTTTTTCACCGCCGCCAGCAAACCCGTTATTTTCTCGACGCCAAAATGCGACGGCTCACGCAGGCGAACAACCGTAAGCACAGCCATTCGCTGGCCAAGGCGATCGACAGCGACCTAGCCGACATCAAAGCGCGGGTTTCGGCGGATCAATTCAAGGCCTGGCGCCGGCAAAATCACGCTTATCGCCGGCAGGCGAATATCGAAGGCCTGATTGCGCTGCAACAAACGATCATCACTCACCGCGAGCATGCATAACTTATCGAAATGGCTGCTCGGTTTCGTCGATCTTTGGCATTCGGTCAAGGGCCGTAATCTGCACTGGAACCGCGACAATCAGGCCGAGCTGGCACAATTGCGGCAGGAACGCATCCTGGCCGAAAAAGCGCTCGAAGCCGAACTGAAAAAGCACAGCGTGCAGCTGGAGCATGAAATTAATCTGTTAAAAACCCGGCACGATGCGGAACTGTCGATGTACAAAACCCGCTGCAAACAGGACATCAAGGATTACCAGCACTATCTCGACTCGCTCGATCAATTGAAAAAGTCGATCCAGAGCAGCTATACACATTTGCCCGAATCGGTCGCCTTGACCATCCACCATCATGCCAAGCATCTGCTGCATAACATGTGGGAGGCCGAGGACTATGAACAAAAGATTCGCTATGAAATGCAGCTGATTCAGTTCATGACCGCGGTGCATGAAGACGCGCGCCTGCACCTCGAAGATGCAAACACCGGCAATCTGCCGGAAAGCACGCTGAAATTGATTCGAAAAAATTAAAAGCCGGTATATATCAATCCATTCTTATATTAACGTTTTGTTATCGTTGCCAATTTCAGATGACCTGAGATCAGTTTTCATGATCTAATAAGTGTGTTGCGTGCAGCAACACACTGAAGTTGAATTCCAATATTATTGAAAAAAGCCTCGATCCTAACCTTCTGATCGCAGCTCTCGATCTCAATCATCAGCCGCGTTCATTGGAGACAGGATTGATCACCTAGAACAATGAAGAGGAAAACGATCATGAAAAAAATAATAACCGCCGGCGCCGCTGTCTTGTTATTCGCCTGTTCGGCCGCGTTTGCCGAAGAACATGCCGCCGCCGCACTCGAACATGCCCAAGCGGCCGTCGAACACGGCAAGGCCGGCCATCCGAAAGTGCTGGTCGAACATGCCAGCGCCGCGCTGGAACATGCGCTCGCCGGCGCTATCGTCGATAAGGGGCTACAAAAAGAGCATCTGGAAGCCGGCGCCGCCGAGCTCGAGGAAGCGATCACTCACGGCAACCTGGGCCATGCACCCGAAGCGACCCAACATGCCGAAGCCGCGGTAACCCATTTCAAAGCCGCACAATAAGCCCCGCAGCAAAACAAACGGGCGGAATATCCGCCCGTTTCGTAATCGCCGAGGCGCGCTTAAGCGAGCTTCGCTTTCAGAAAATCGATCAATTCCGCCATCGGAACTTCCTGATTCTCAGTCGCCGTTCTGGCCTTGTATTCGATGGTGCCGGTGTCGAGGCCGCGGTCGCCGACTACGATGCAGTGCGGGATGCCGATCAATTCCATGTCCGAGAACATGAAACCGGCGCGCACCTTGCGGTCGTCGAACAACACGTCGATGCCGGCGGCAAGCAGGTCCTGATACAGTTGCTCCGCGACGGCCCTCAGGCGTTCGGATTTATGCATGTTCATCGGGCACAGCGCGACCTGGAACGGCGCCAGGCTGGCCGGCCAGATGATGCCTTTGTCGTCGTGATTCTGCTCGATCGCGGCCGCGACGACGCGCGAGATGCCGATCCCGTAACAGCCCATGATCATCGTGTGATTCTTGCCGCCCTCGTTGATCACCGCCGCCTTCATCGACTCGCTGTAGCGGGTGCCCAATTGGAAGATATGCCCGACTTCGATACCGCGCGCGATCTTCAACTCGCCCTGGCCGTCAGGGCTCGGGTCGCCTTCGACGACATTACGAATGTCGGCGACATGTTCCGAAATATCCGCAATCGACGTTGAGAGAAAATTTCTTTCCCAGTTGGCGCCTTTGTAGTGATAGCCGGCCTCATTGGCGCCGGAGACAAAATCACTCAGATGCATCGCCGAATTATCGGCCCACCATTGAATGATCTTGCCTGAATCCTTTAATACAGGACCAATGTAGCCGGCGCGGCAACCCAGATGCTGTTCGATTTCTTCATCGTGGGCAAAACGAAAATCGCCCAATACCTTGCGTGCCTTGACTTCATTCAGTTCATGATCGCCGCGTAAAAACAGCAGGCAGAATACATCGATTTCCTCGTTCCGATCATTCTGAACTTGACGCATCACCGCAATCGTTTTCAGGATTTTTTCCGGCGCGACGTTTAAAAACGTACTGACTTCGGCAATTGATTTTTGGCCGGGGGTCGCGATTTTCTCTAAGGCTTCCTTGGGAAAGGCTCTGGGCGTTGTAGGCGGCAAAGCCTCCGCTTGTTCGATGTTGGCCGCATAATCGCTGCCGGTCGAAAACGCGATCGCATCTTCGCCCGAATCGGCCAATACGTGAAACTCGTGCGACACCGCGCCGCCGATCGCTCCGGAATCGGCCATCACCGCGCGGAATTTCAGGCCGAAACGGGTGAAGATCTCGGTGTAAGCCTTGTGCATCACCTCATAGGTAAGCTGCAGCGACTCCTGATCCATATGGAATGAATAAGCATCCTTCATCACGAATTCGCGTGAACGCATCACGCCGAAGCGCGGGCGGATTTCATCGCGAAATTTGGTCTGAATCTGATAATAGGTGATCGGCAGCTGTTTGTAGCTTTTGATCTCATTGCGCGCCAGATCGGTGATGATTTCTTCATGCGTCGGCCCCAGGCAGAAGTCGCGCTCATGCCGGTCTTTCAGGCGCGCGAGTTCCGGGCCGTATTTTTCCCAGCGTCCGGTTTCCTGCCACAATTCGGCCGGCTGCAAGGCCGGCATCAACACTTCCAGGGCGCCTGCCCTTTCCATTTCTTCGCGAGTGATTTTCTCGACCTTGCGCAGGACTTTCAACCCCAGAGGCAGCCAGGTATATAAACCGGCGGCCAGTTTGCGGATCAGCCCGGCCCGGATCATCAATTGATGGCTCGCCACGACGGCGTCCACGGGAGTTTCTTTAACGGTGTTGAGCGGGAATTGAGTCGTGCGCATGATCTGTCGTCTGAATGAATGAAAAAACGCCTATTTTACCGAATTTCGCGCCGGATGAGTCATCCTCTTATCGATGCAACGATTTTCGCAGGCAGAGGTCAAACTTCGCATCAATGCGCTACAATAGCGGCGACTCAGATCGCCAGTAAACCCTATCCCTCAAACCCAGCCACCTGCTTGTTAATGCAAAAAACCGCCCTGTTGGCCCTGGCCTTAAGCCTGACTGTCTTTCCCCCTTTGCCCCACGCCGCTGATGACATCAGCAAAATCGAGCTGCCCGACATGGGCGACTCGTCCGGCACGCTGATCACCCCGGAAGAGGAAAAACAGCTCGGCGCCGCATTCTTCCGCAGCCTGAATTCGCAAATCTCGATCAACCAGGACCCGGAAATCCAGCAATACATTCAGTCTATCGGCCAAAAGCTGGTCACGGTCAGCGATCTGCCCGGTTATCCGTTTCATTTTTTTGTGGTGCTGGAGAATGACGTGAATGCGTTCGCGGGACCGGGCGGCTATGTCGGCGTCAATGCCGGCCTGATTCTGATCACCGAAGCGGAAAGCGAACTGGCCTCGGTGATGTCGCACGAAATTGCGCACGTAACCCAGCGCCATTTGTACCGCGCCGCCGAAGCGGCCGGACGGCTATCGCTGCCAACCGCCGCCGCGACCCTGGCCGCGATTCTGCTCGGTACGCAGGCGCCGCAACTCGGCCAGGCCGCGCTGATAGCGATTCAGGCCGGCAGCATCCAGTTTCAGATCGATTTCACCCGCGAAAACGAAGAAGAAGCCGACCGGGTCGGCATGCATATTCTCTCCGAATCGCAATTCGATCCCCGCAGCATGCCGACCTTCTTTGAACGCCTGCAGCAATCGACCCGCTATTACGGCCAGAACATACCCGAATTTTTACGCACCCACCCGGTCACCGCCTCGCGGATTTCCGACTCGCGCGGGCGCGCCGACCAATACCCTTACAAACAATACCCCGACTCGCTGGGCTACCAGCTGATTCGGGCCAAACTCCGAGTTATGGCCGGCACCGACCCCGGCGAAACCCGGAAATACTTTGCTAGCCGCTTGAACCAGGGCACCGACGAGCAACGCACCGTAGCGACCTACGGACTCGGCCTGACCGCCTTGGCGCAGCAAAAATTTACCGAGGCGGAGCCGATTTTTCAGAAATTGGCGAGCGATTTTCCGGCCCAATCGCAATACGGCGCCGCCCTCGCCCGCACCGCGCTCGAACAGCGCCAATTCGGCAAGGCGCTGGCGCTTTATGAAAAATTGAGCGGCCGATTTCCCGAAAATGAGGCGATCAAGCTCGAATATATCACTTCGCTGCTCAAAACCGATCAAGCCGAAAAAGCCAGAAAAACCTTGTTCTCGCTGAGTGCAAACACACAAAAACTGCCGGTTTATTATCAGATGCTGGCCGAAACCTATGGCAAGCTGCACCAGCCGGCGGAATCGCATCGCTATTTTGCCGAATATTACTACGCGATGGGCCAAACCCGCGATGCTATCACTCAAATCCGCCTGGCGCAAAAATCCAAAGGCTTGAATTTTTATTTGTCTTCGATCTTGAGCGAGCGCTTGAGCTTTTTCATCGATGAAGACAGAAAAGCCAGGGAAGCGCGTTGAGGTAGCGCTGCAATTTTCGGTTTGAGCATTCGCCCGCCTCGCTAAATACAAATCAATCCGAATCGCAGCCGCATCTTACACCGCTAGCGGCCTTTTAAAGACTCCGCGCAAAAAATCACAACCGACTGTTTTTAAAAAAAATTTTATATAAAAAATGATTTTTTGAAAAAAAATCATTTTTTTGGTGGACAAGGCGTTTTCAATCGATTTAGAATAGCCCCGCTCTCAGAGAGCAAGACTGGTTAATCAACCGGCGGAGGAGAATAGCTTAAACGAGCTATGCTGATAACAATAATAAGATTAAGTTAACCTGCTTGAGTAAAGTTGTACAGACCACAACTCAGTACAACGGCAATCAAAAAAAATAATAATAAAATGCTCAACATGCCCGCTTTATGCGGGCTTTTTATTGCCCGCCGAAAACACATCCCGAGGCGTTGCCGCCGCCATCCATTCGCATCACTCGCCTCTACAGGCGTTTCGCACGCTGCCGCACCCCATCATTTCCTTGACTTTTTCCGTCGATTCTGTCCAATATCTACCCGTACGGCATCATGAGAACGTACATACAACGAATAAACAATAACGAATAATTATCAAAAGAGGAGTGACTATGGGCATCGTTACGACAAGCGCCGGGATCGAAATGCTTTTGCGGTGGGGGCATTTATTGGGCGGCATCACCTGGATCGGATTGCTGTATTATTTCAACTTCGTACAGACCGAATATTTCAAGGAAGCCGACGCCTCCGCCAAAGCGGACGCCTTGCAAAAACTGGCGCCGCGCGCGCTCTGGTGGTTTCGCTGGGGCGCGGTTTTGACCCTGCTGACCGGTCTGGGCATGTTCGCGGTCAGCGCCGGCCGAATCTCGTCGATGGACATTTCTATCGGCGCCCTGCTCGGCATCCTGATGTTCACGAATGTCTGGCTGATCATCTGGCCGAATCAAAAAATCGTGATCGCCTCGGCCAAACAGGTCGCGCAAGGCGGCGCGGCCTTGCCGAACGCGGGGGAAGCGCTGGCGGCGGCAGGCTTGGCATCAAGAACCAATACGCTGTTCTCGATTCCGATGCTGTACTTCATGGCCGCCTCTTCGCATTATCCGCACCTGACTTTCAAGTTTCTGCCGCTCATCATCGCGGTCGCGATCATTCTGCTGCTCGAATATAACGGCGCCTATCTGGCGCTGAAACGCTTCGACATCGTCAAAAAATTGCCCGCAGCGGGCAAGATGGGGCCTTACACCAGCATCGTTGGCGTGATCCATTGCGGTTTGGGATTGGCTGTCGTGCTGTTCCTGCTATTGGAGTTGTTATAAGCGAGAACAGCAGGAATAATGTTGTTGCAGGGGCGACTGAGTCGCCCCGACTCAATCCAGAATCTTCAGCTTAAGCAAATGTACGCGCCGGGTATCGGCCCTGATCACTTCAAAGCGCAGATTATCGACGGTCAGGCTCTCGCCTTTCTTCGGCATGTGTTCGAGTTCATTCACGATGAAGCCGCCGACGGTGTCGTATTCGTCTGTCGCCAGATGCGTATTGAAATAGTCGTCGAATTCCTCGATCGGCGTCAGCGCCTTGACCATGTATTCTTTTTCATTACGCTGCAGGATGTAGCTTTCGTCATCCTGCTCGTCGTGTTCGTCCTCGATCTCGCCGACGATCTGCTCCAGCACATCCTCGATCGTGACCAGGCCGGCCGCCTGGCCGTATTCATCGACCACGATAGCCATGTGATTGCCCTTGGTGCGCAGTTCTTTCAACAGCACATTCAAACGCTTGCTTTCCGGCACCAGAATGACCGGACGCATGATTTGCTCGACTTTCAGCTGCTTGTTGGCGAGCGAATGCGCGAACAGGTCCTTGACCAGCAAGATGCCGACCACCTTGCTGCGGTCTTCTTCGATGACAGGGTAACGCGAATGGCCGAATTGGGTGACCAGCGGAAACAAGGTGTCGAGTTCCGCATCCTTCGGCACCACGACCATCTGTACGCGCGGAATCATGATATCCCTGACCCGCATTTGCGATACCTGCAAGGCGCCTTCGATCATGCTCAAGGCGTCGGTATCGAGTAAGTGATTTTCCCTGGCGTCGCGGAGAATCTCCAACAGATCGTCCAGGTCCTGAGGCTCCCCGGTCAGCAGCTGACCGATTTTTTCGATCCAGCTTTTCTGCGAGGAGTGCCTACTCGGGGGTTGCCCTTCACTCATTCGTGTATGACCTCTATATAAGGGTTTTCGATGTGCAATTTTTTTAGAATCGCGATTTCTTTGGTTTCCATTTCTTCGGCGTCGCTCTCTTCAATATGATCATAGCCCAATAAATGCAAAAGGCCGTGAATGATCATGTGCGCCCAATGATTCGAAAGCTGTTTGCGCTGTTCTGTTGCTTCCCGCTCGACCACCGGCGCGCAAATCACCAGATCACCGAGCAGAGTGGCTTCCCCGCTTTCGTCCTCGTCCAGGCCTTCCGGCCATTCGAACGGAAAGCTCAGCACATTGGTCGGGCCCGGCTTGTGCCGGTATTGCAGGTTTAGCTCGGCGCTTTCGGCTTCGTCGACGATACGAATCACGCAGGCATAGGGCTGCCCGCTTTCCTCCAGGGCCGTAGTGATCCATTTGACGATCTGCCGGCGGTCCGGCTGTCCCGGCGATTTGAAGACGCGCTGAATGTCGACTTTATGACTTGGGCGCTTTGGCGATTTTATCATAGGCTTCATAGGCGGAAACGATGCGCTGCACCAAAGGATGCCGAACCACATCGCGAACGCCGAAATAAGTAAAACTGATGCCTTCGACATCCTTCAACACGTCCAAGACCTGTCTGAGTCCGGACATTTTTTCGGAAGGCAAATCGACCTGGGTCAAATCGCCGGTCACCACCGCGGTCGAACCGAAGCCGACCCGGGTCAAAAACATCTTGATCTGCTCGGTGGTGGTGTTTTGCGCTTCGTCCAGGATGATGAACGCATCGTTCAGGGTGCGTCCGCGCATGAACGCGAGCGGCGCCACCTCGATAATGCCGCGCTCCAGCATTTTCTCGACGCGCTCGAAGCCGAGCATCTCGTACAACGCATCATACAACGGACGCAGATAAGGGTCGACCTTTTGCGCCATGTCACCCGGCAAAAAGCCGAGCTTTTCGCCCGCCTCGACCGCCGGCCGCACCAGGATGATCTTGCTGACCTTTTCGTTCAGCAAGGCATCGATCGCGCAGGCGACCGCCAGATAAGTCTTGCCGGTGCCGGCAGGGCCGACGCCGAAGTTGATGTCGTGGCTGACGATCTTTCTGAGGTAATCCTGCTGATTCGCGCCCCGTCCCCGGATCAGGCCGCGCTTGGTCTTGATCGCGACGACCGGCTGACTCGGCTCCTCAGGCGCCGCCAGGATCGCATCGATCGAGGCATCCTGCATCGCCAGATGGATCGCCTCGGAGGTCAGCACTTCACTTGCGGTGGTTTCAAACAGTTTTTGCACCAGCGCACAGGCGGCCTTGACCGAAGAATCGACGCCGGTCACCTGGAATTGATTGCCGCGATTCGAAATTTCGACTTGCAGGCGCGCCTCGATCTGACGCAAATGCTCGTCGAGCTGGCCGCATAAATTGGAGAGCCGGTCATTGTCGGCCGGCATCAGGAGCAGTTCCTGGGATGTCATGGATGGTAGATCAGCTGTTGGCGGCGATTTTATCGATACGGGAGTCAACGACCCGGCCTCTGAGCGAATTCGGCTGCGCCTCGGTAATCAGCACATCGACAAACTGCCCTGCCAGGCGCGGATGCCCGATGAAATTGACGACCCGGTTGTTTTCGGTGCGGCCTTGCATCTGCAAGGGATTTTTTTTCGACTTGCCTTCGACCAGCACGGTCTGCACGGTATTGATCATGCTCAGCGAAATCGCGGCCGCATTTTCGTTGATGCGTTTCTGGAAGCGCTCCAGGCGCTGCTTTTTGACTTCCATTGGCACATCGTCGGGCAGATCGGCCGCCGGCGTACCGGGGCGCGCGCTGTAGATGAAGCTGAACGACAGATCGTAGCCGATCTCATCGACCAAGGCCAGCGTATCTTCGAAATCCTGCTCGGTCTCGCCCGGAAAACCGATGATGAAATCGGAAGACAGATAAATGTTCGGCCGCACTTCCTTGAGCTTGCGAATCTTTTCGATATAGTCGGCGCGGGTGTGGCCGCGTTTCATCATTTTCAGGATGTGATCGCTGCCTGATTGCACCGGCAAATGCAGATGATCGACCAGAGCCGGAATCTCGGCAAACGCTTCGATCAGGCTGTCGGTAAATTCGACCGGATGCGAGGTCGTAAAACGAATCCGGTCGATGCCGTCGATCGCGGCCACGTGATGCAACAGCAAGGCGAAATCGGCGATATCGCCGTCTTCCATCTCGCCGCGATAGGCATTCGCGTTTTGGCCGAGCAGATTGACCTCGCGCACGCCCTGTTTGGCCAGGGCCGTGATTTCGGCGATCACGTCGTCGAGCGGACGACTGATCTCCTCTCCGCGGGTATAAGGCACCACGCAGAACGAGCAATATTTGCTACAGCCTTCCATCACCGAGACGAACGCCGTCGGGCCTTCGGCGCGCGGCTCGGGCAGCGCATCGAATTTTTCGATTTCGGGGAAGGAGATGTCGACGACCGGTTTGTGTTTATTGCGAACCTGGTCGAGTAATTGCGGCAGGCGATGCAGGGTTTGCGGGCCGAACACGATATCGACGAACGGCGCGCGCTTTTGGATCGCGTCGCCTTCCTGGCTGGCCACGCAGCCGCCGACGCCGATCACGACATCGGGGCGCTTTTCTTTCAGGATGCGCCAACGGCCCAGCGCGGAAAATACTTTTTCCTGGGCCTTTTCGCGGATCGAGCAGGTATTCAACAACAAGACGTCCGCCTGTTTCGGATCGTCGGTCAATTCAAAACCATGTGAAGCATGCAGCACGTCCCGCATTTTGTCGGAATCGTACTCGTTCATCTGGCAACCGTTGGTTTGAATATAAAGCTTTTGCGTCATATTGTTGAAATCATTTAACATCGCTAAGACTATGTTCTCAAAGAAAAAACCCGCGAGATGAAATGATGCTCAAAGCCTCCAATGTATCAATGACTACGCTCAGGGTGATTATCGAGAACCCCATGGGGCGCATATTATAACCTGAATCCCGGCTAAACAAAGAATCGAGCGGCAAATTTGATTAATATTTTCAAGGGATTTTGAAAGTTTCAATTGTTGGGATCGGGATATTGCCTGCTCGGAGCCGAAATAATCGGTTAAAATAACCGGTTTTCGGCAGGGTACGCGATGCGCGCCCTGCCCCACTTTGGCATACCATTACAATAACAAAAGCAACGTGCAAAAGTCTTCTCCCCAATACCTCGTCGGCATCGATCTCGGCACGACTCACACCGTGGTCGCTTACGCGAAAATCGGCGAAACGCCGGTCAACATTCAGATTTTCGAGATCGAACAATTGACCGCACCGGGCCAGGTCGCGGCCAGAACCTTGCTGCCCTCGGTGCGTTATCATCCGGCCAAAGGCGAACTGGCCCTGGCGGATATCGTGTTTGGTGCGGAAGCGGACAGCGCGGTGATCGGCGAAGCCGCGCGCGTACTCGGCGCCAAGACCAAAGGCCGCCTGGTCGCGAGCGCGAAAAGCTGGCTGTCGCATCCTTCGGTCGATCACGGCGCCGAGATCCTGCCCTGGGGCGGCGACGAAGACGTCAACAAGGTGTCGCCGATCGATGCGAGCGCGAGCTACCTCGCGCATGTGCGCAAGGTCTGGGGGCATCGCTTCAAGGACGCGCCGCTCGCCGAGCAGGACATCGTGATCACGGTGCCGGCCTCGTTCGACGAAGCGGCGCGCTCGCTGACGCTGGAAGCCGCGCGCCGCGCCGGCCTGCCGCAGGTCCGCCTGCTCGAGGAACCGCAAGCGGTCTGCTACGACTGGCTCAGGCGCAATGCCGGCAATATCGGCGAACTGCTTGCCGACGTGCATTTGCTGCTGGTCTGCGATGTCGGCGGCGGCACCACCGACCTGACGCTGATCAAGGTCGAGCACGGCGGCGCCGAGCCGAAACTGACCCGGATCGGAGTCGGCGACCATCTGATGCTCGGCGGCGACAATATCGACCTGGCGCTCGCGCACCTGGCCGAAAGCCGCCTGATCGGCAGCGGGCAGCGCCTGTCCGCTGCCGAATTGTCGCACTTGCTCGAACAATGCCGGACCGCGAAGGAACGCCTGCTGGCCGACGACGCGCCCGAGCAGATCAATGTGACGCTGCTCGGCGGCGGCTCGAAACTGATCGGCGGAACACGGGCCGCGACCCTCGGCCGCGAGGAAGTCCGGGTTATCGCGCTGGACGGCTTCTTCCCGTTATCCGGACGCGGCGACCTGCCCGACCGGAAACGCAGCGGCGTCGTCGAATTCGGCCTGCCCTACGCGGCGGAACCCGCGGTCAGCAAACATATCGCCGCCTTCTTGAAACTGCATGAAGGTGCCGCGCGCGAAGCCACGCGCGGCCAGGGCAGCGCGCCCGACGCGCTCTTGGTCAACGGCGGCGTGTTCCGCAGCCAGACCCTGAACCGGCGCATCGAGGATTTATGTAAATCCTGGAATGACGGCAAGCTGACCGTGCTCGAAAACCGCCACCCCGAACTCGCGGTCGCCTTCGGCGCAGTCAGTTATGCGCTGGCCCGGCGCGAGAAAAAACTCAAAATCGGCGGCGGCGCCGCGCGCAGCTATTTCCTGTTGATCGATACCGGATCGAAGGCGGAGCAGCAGGGCGTCTGCATCCTGCCGAAAGGCAGCGAGGAAGGCGAGGAAGTGATCCTGAAAGACCGCCGTTTCGCATTGCGTCTCGGCATGCCGGTGCGCTTCCATCTGTGCTCGATGTCCGGCGATACGCCGTACAAGCCCGGCGACATTGCCGACATCACCGAACACTTTCACTCTCTGCCACCGCTCGCGGCCGCCTTCGAGAACGAAGACAGCCGGCACGGCGGCGAGGCGGTCGTAGAGTTGTCGGTCACCCAGACCGAAATCGGCACCTTAAAAATCGAATGCGTCTCGGTGGATGACAGCAACCAGCGCTGGAATGTCGAATTTCAGATTCGCGCGAAAGGGCCATCGGCCTTGCCCGCAGACGTATCGCTGCCGCCGCAGTTCGGCAAGGCGATCGAACAGATCCAGGCCGTATTCGGCTCGAAATCGAAAACGGTCGATCCGAAGGCGGTCAAAAGCCTGCGCAACGATCTGGAAAAAATCCTCGGCGAAGCCCGCGATGAATGGCGGACGCCGCTGCTGCGCGCGCTGTTTGCCGAACTGCTTGAAGGCGCCAAGTTTCGCCGGCGTTCGGAGCATCATGAACGGGTCTGGCTCAGCCTGACCGGCTTCTGCCTGCGCCCCGGCTTCGGCTTCGCGCTCGACGACTGGCGCGTCGAACAACTCTGGAAGCTGTATCCGCAAGGCATCCAGTTCGTCAACGAAATCCAGAACTGGGCCGAATGGTGGACCTTGTGGCGGCGCATCGCCGGCGGCCTGAACGAAGCCGCGCAGGAACAGATTTTTGAGGACATCGCCAAGTATATCAATCCGGCCGCCGCGCGGCAGGCCGGCGTCGCGAAGCAACTGAAGGCGCGCAGCTTCGATGACATCGTGCGCCTCGCGGCCGTGCTGGAGCGCCTGCCGGTCGCGAAAAAAATCCAGCTCGGCGACTGGCTGCTGAATCGCCTGCAAAAACCCGGCGAATCGAACCAGACCTGGTGGGCGGTCGGCCGCATCGGTGCCCGGATGCCTTTCCACGGCAGCAGCCATAATGTGATTCCGCCCGAAACCGCGGCCCTATGGCTGCGGCAAATCGCGGAGGCCGACTGGAAAAAAATTCCGCAAGCCGGCTTTGCGGCGACCTTGATCGCAAGGATGAGCGGCGACCGCGCCCGCGATGCCGAGGAAGAGGCGCGCCAACAAGTCGTCGAAAAACTCAGGCTCACAAAGGCGCCGGCCGCGTGGATCGACCTGGTCGAAAACTACAAGGAACTCGATGAAAAAGAAGAACAGCAGATATTCGGCGAAGCGCTGCCGCCGGGCCTGAAATTGATCAACAAAAATTAGGGAAAACACCACACCATGAAACTGACCGGCCTTATTTTATTCCTGGGTCTCATCATTCTTTATTTTCTGGACGCCGCATTTCGCCTAGAAATGCTGTCGATGGAAATGCTCGGCCACATCGGGCTCCGTTTTTTGATTGGATTCTTGATCCTCGGCATCAGCGTGTTCTACGAACACGCGATCCGCTTCAAAAGTTCGGTATTGATCATCCTGGCGTTGGTATTGGGCGATGACATTTTCGATTATTACCGGCACGTGAACAGCTTTACCCCGGAAGTGATGCTGCTCGGTATTTACATGTTGCTGTGGGGCGCGTTGACGGGTTATGTCACGGCAAGACAAATTAGAAAATCATGAGTTAACTTCAAGGAGGACTGGTGGCGCCGTGATATCAACGAATATCGCAAAACCCAGATGAACGCACGTAAAGTTGAGTTGCAGCGCTTGCTGGCGGAAAAAAGAATGGTCGGCCCGAGCGAAAATCCAATCACCGCGTTGGGGTCTTGAAGGGCGCAAGCACCAGCAATTCAGGCAATAATTCAGCAAAATTGATTGGTACAAACGCGAACGGCCACTTTCTGCCGGTCCTTGCGCATTTCACAGCGGCAGCTATCGATCACAAATTGTTCGCTCAACATTTAAGTTCAAGCCTGCGCGGCTTTTCGCTCTGCTCCGGTGGAATAAATTGTTCGGCTAATGGTGATGACCAAACATTCGAGAAATCAATTTCGACCTTGACCGGTCCTTCTAACCCCTTGATGGCGCGAGCGCAGTCAACCTTTCTCCACCAGCGATCAACAACGAAGTGATTGGATACCGATAGTGGTGAAGGTTACTTCCCATTTTTGGAGGCGATTCCTGGGCAATGATGCCTTCGGCATCGGTTACCGTTGCGTATGCCCCGCTTGTCATTCATTCAATGGTTGTTTTCAACCTCCTAAGGGGGAATCAACTCCCCTTGCTGCTCTACCTTCACATAGCTTCCGGCCGCGATCTCTGGTTTTTCTTGCTGGCAAACAGCAAAAGTTCTTATGTGGCATATAACTTGCCTTTTAGTTCAAAAGATCAAGACCGAGTCAATTGTGGCCAGTAAAACTAAGCGGATACCCCTTAACAGGCTGTTGAAAAATAGAAATCGGTGGGAAAAATTTCCCGAAAATGCCGCTTTAGGTCATGAAAACTGTTTGACGACAACGAACAATCAATGACTTACGCCCGTAGTTCTATTAAAAATGTGATTTTTACCGCCCTGAGTGGGAAAGATTGTTAAATTTCAACAGCCTGTTAAGTACCTATGCAAAATTAACCTGGTATTTTTCAAAATTATTTTTCATATAGAAAACAATGATTTGATAGAATTTTGTTGGCTGGATATTTATGCATAGATACTTATGAATACAGCAGCGAATAATTCGTTTGTACAACTGGGATAGCGCAAGCCACTCATCTAGCGACGGGCGATTGCCAACGAATTGCATGCCAAGCTCTTATCATCAAAAGATTCACAATAATTTTTTTGTTTCATTGTGGCCTAAGGACCATAAAAATGATTACTAAATCATCTCTATTTCTATGTTTAGTCGCCACTCTATTAAGTGGGTGCCATCCAGCGGAAACCGAAAAGCAGGAAGAGGCCCCTAAACTGGAGGCAACCACACCATTTCGTGAAGACACTTCTGTCACGAAAGAATATGTTTGTCAGATTCATGCTATTAGACATATCGAAGTCAGGGCATTGGAAAGGGGGTATTTGCAAAATATCTTTGTGGATGAAGGGCAATTGGTGCATAAGGGACAGCCCATGTTCAAGATCATGCCCAACATCTATCAGGCAGAGCTTTTAAAAGCAAAAGCCGAAGCGAACACCATGAATATCGAATACCTCAACACTAAAGGTTTGGCAGATAAAAATATCGTATCAGCCAATGAGCTGGCCCTGGCAAAAGCAAAATTGGACAAGGCCAACGCGGAAGTGAAGCTGTCGGAAACCCACTTGGGCTTTACCGACATCAATGCGCCTTTCGATGGGATTATGGATCATTTGAAAGTCAGAAAGGGCAGCCTTCTCGATGAAGGGGATTTATTGACGACGCTTTCTGACATAAGTGAATTGTGGGTATATTTCAACGTCCCGGAATCCGAATATCTGGATTATAAGACGCATAAAAACAACGATGACCGCAGTAATCAAGTACAACTAAGGATGGCAAACGGTCAAATCTACAACCAAACCGGCGTCATTGAAACGATTGAGGCCGATTTTGATAATACATCCGGAAATATCGAATTCCGTGCCACGTTCTCTAATCCGGACAAACTGCTCAGGCATGGTGAGACGGGTACGATCCTGATGGCAAAGCCGTACAAAAACGCTTTGCTTATCCCGCAAAAAGCGGTATTCGAAATCATGGATAAAACTTATGTCTACGTCATCAACAAAGAAAATAAATTGGAGCAAAAACTGATCAAGATCGAAGCCGATTTACCGCACTTATTTATCGTTAAAGAGGGATTGAGCGAGGGTGACGTGATCTTGCTCGAAGGCTTGCGCAAAGTACATTCCGGAGAAGAGGTGAGGATCGATTTGAGGCCGCCCGAAAAGGTTCGCTCAGAGCTGGAATTATATACAGAGTAACCTTGAAGGATGTGGCTAAACCATGTTTAATATTTTTATCAAAAGACCTGTCATGGCGATCGTGTTATCGCTCGTGTTTCTGTTTATGGGCTTGCTGGCGATCCGATCCTTGCCCATTTCCCAGTTTCCGGATATTGCGCCGCCCCGTGTCATGATTTCATTGGCGTTTCCCGGGGCCAGCGCCGATGTCCTGGTGCAATCGTCCCTGATTACGATCGAGCGCGCTATTAATGGTGTTCCCGGCATGAAATACATCGTCTCGGATGCGACCAGCGCCGGTGAAGCCGTCATTCAAGTGCTGTTCGACTTGAGCGTTGATCCTAACATCGCGATGGTCAACGTGAAAACGCGCCTGGACCAGGTCATGAGCCGGTTGCCAAAGCTGGTTCAACTGGAGGGGGTAATCGTCGAACGGGTGCAGCCCAGCATGCTCATGTACATCAACCTGTACAGCAAAGACAAAAACGCGGATCAAAAGTTATTGTTCAACTATGCATTGGCCTATGTTATCCCGGAAGTCCAGCGGGTCTATGGCATCGCCCAAGCAAAAATATTAGGCAGTCGCCAATATGCGATGCGGATTTGGCTGAATCCGGACCGGATGAGGGCCTATAGCGTCTCGGTAGAAGAAGTGATGGATGCGATTGCAAACCAAAGCATTATCGGCCGGCCAGGTCGAATAGGGCAAAGCACGGGCATTGCCGCCCAGTCCAAAGAATATGTGCTAGTCTATCAAGGGCGGTACAGCAAGCCGGAACAATACGAAGACATTATCATCCGGGCCAACTCGGAAGGCGAGTTACTACACCTTAAAGACATTGCTAAAGTCGATCTAAGCAGCGAATTTTATGATATTTATTCGGATAAGGATTCCTTTCCTTCCGCTTCGATCGTGCTTAAGCAAAACTACGGCAGCAATGCCAGCAAGGTCATCGAGGACGTAAAGGAAAAATTGAAGGAGTTGAAAAAGTCCTTCCCGGAGGACATGGACTACGAAATCAACTACGATGTATCCAGATTCGTTGATGCGTCCATTGAAAAAGTCCTGCACACCCTGGCGGAAGCATTCCTACTGGTATCCTTGGTGGTCTTTATTTTCCTGGGGGACTGGCGTTCTACCTTGATTCCAATCCTCGCCGTACCGGTTTCGCTGATCGGGGCATTCGCCGTTATGCAGGCGTTTGGACTCTCCATCAATCTCATCACCCTGTTTGCCCTGGTGCTGGCCATCGGTATCGTGGTCGATGACGCCATTGTGGTGGTCGAAGCGGTGCATGCGAAAATGGAGGCTGAAAATATAAGTCCCTATGTCGCTTCGAAAAAAGTATTAGGGGAAATCGGCGGCGCCATTGTAGCGATCACCTTGGTCATGACCTCTGTGTTCGTCCCACTTGCCTTCATGACCGGGCCGGTTGGCGTGTTCTATCGGCAATTCGCTATAGCCATGGCCTCGTCGATCGTGATTTCGGCGATCGTCGCTTTATCGCTTGCGCCTGTTCTGTGCGCGATGATCCTGAAAAACACCCATGGGCAACCGAAACGGAAAACGCCGATCAGCCTGTTCATCGATGCCTTCAACGCTGTTTTCGAAAAAGTCACGGGGCGATACGTCAAAGTTCTCAATGCTGTCGTCATGAGGAGGTTTCTAACATTTTTGGTTTTGGGTGGGTTTTGCTTTGGCATTTATTCGGTCAGCCTAACCTTACCTTCAGGTTTTATTCCCGGTGAAGACCAAGGCATGATTTATGCCATTATCCAAACACCGCCCGGCTCAACGCTGGAAGTAACCAATAAAGTGGCACGGGAAATAGAAGGCATAGCCAGTAAAATTGACGGTGTGCAATCGATTTCTTCTTTGGCCGGCTATGAAGTGCTTACCGAAGGACGCGGTTCCAACGCCGGCACGGTTATTATCAACCTGAAAGACTGGTCGCAGCGTAAACATTCCGTCCAGGATGTTATCCGTGAACTGGAGGAAAAAACCCATGACTTCGGCGCCATGATCGAGTTTTTTGAACCCCCGGCAGTCCCCGGTTATGGCGCGGCATCCGGCTTGGCATTGCGCTTATTGGACAAGACCTTAGGCACGGACTACCACGAGTTTGACAAACTTAACCAGACGTTCATGGCGGCGCTGCGCAAGCGCAAGGAATTGACCGGTCTGTTCACCTTTTATGCGGCCAATTATCCGCAGTACGAACTGGTCATCGACAATAAGCTCGCGATGCAGAAAGGCGTGTCGATCAACAAAGCGATGGACAATCTGGACATCATGATCGGCAGCACCTACGAGCAGGGCTTCATCCGCTTCAATAACTTTTTTAAGGTCTACGCGCAAGCCAGTCCCGAATTCCGGCGCTTCCCTTCGGATGTGTTGAAGTACTACGTAAAAAATGAAGCAGGCGAGATGGTGCCGTACTCCGCCTTCATGACCATGAAGAAACGGCAAGGACCCAACGAAATCACCCGTTATAACCTCTACAACTCCGCTGCTATCCGTGCCGAGCCAGCCACCGGCTATACCAGCGGCGATGCCATCAAGGCAGTCCAGGAAGTCGCAGCCGCCACGTTGCCACGAGGTTTTGACATTGCCTGGGAAGGTTTGTCGTTTGATGAAGCCGCCCGGGGCAATGAAGCGCTGGTGATCTTCGTCGTCGTGCTCGTGTTTGTCTACCTGGTGTTGGCCGCACAGTACGAAAGTTTTATGTTGCCGTTAGCCGTTTTATTTTCGCTGCCCCCCGGTATTTTCGGTGCTTTCTTTTTGCTGAAAACATTGGGTCTTGCCAACGACGTCTATTCCCAACTGGGGCTGGTCATGTTAATCGGTTTACTCGGCAAAAACGCGGTATTGATCATCGAATTTGCGGTTCAGAAGCAAGCCCAAGGCATGACGGTTAAAGAGGCGGCGATTGCGGGAGCACAAGCGCGTTTTCGGCCGATATTGATGACCTCCTTTGCGTTTATAGCCGGGTTGATACCCTTAGCCATAGCGACGGGGGCGGGAGCAGTCGGTAACAGAACCATTGGCACCTCTTCCCTTGGCGGGATGATTTTCGGCACCGTGTTTGGCGTCATCCTGATTCCAGGACTTTATTATGTTTTTGCCAAAATGATCGAAGGAAAATCCTTGATTAGTAACGAAGACCTTGATCCTTTAACAGAAAAATATCATTACGGTGCGGATGATGAAAAAGAGTAAACATTTTCATCTTATGGCATTGGGATGGCTGGTGCTGACGCTGCAAGGCTGCGGCATACCGGCAATGACCGCCAAAAAGGCCGACACCGCTCTGCCGGACAGCTTTAATCATAAACAGGGCATTTCAGAACAAAAAAATACGGCGACCGCGAATTGGGGCGATTTTTTCGAAGATCCCCATTTGATCGCGTTGATCAAAACGGCGATCGCCAACAACAAGGAAGTGAATATCATGCTGCAGCGCATCAGCGTTGCGGAAAATGAAATTCAAAGGCGTAAAGGCGCTTATCTGCCCTTTGTGAGCATCGGCGCGGGCGCCGGCGCGGATAAGGTCGGACAGTTTACGCGCAGCGGCGCGGTCGAGGAAAATCTGGAGATACGGCCGGGCGAGTCGTTTCCGACCTTGCTCGGCGACTATCAATTCGGACTGTTTTCGACCTGGGAGATCGACGTTTGGAAAAAGCTCAGAAACGAGAAACAGGTGGCCGTGCTCGAATACATGGCATCGGTCGATGGCCGGCACTTTTTAGTGACCAATCTGGTCGCAGAAGTCGCGCATTCGTATTACGAGCTGCTTGCGTTGGACAATCAGCTTGAGAACCTGGAACAATACATCGCCATTCTGCAAAACGGCCTGGAGATGGTCAAGCAATTGCAGATTTATGCCCGTTCGAATGCCCTCGCGGTCAAACGTTACGCCGCGGAAGTGACCAAAAACGAGAGCAAAAAATACGAGATCAAACAGCAGATCAGCGTCATTGAAAACCGCATCAACTTTTTGCTGGGCCGAACGGCCGGGCCGATCAAGCGCAACTCGGCCGGCTTCATGGGCATCAAGCCGAAAATGCTTCATGTGGGGATACCCTCGCAACTGCTGCAAAACAGGCCCGACATCCGACAAGCGGAACTGGAGCTTTCGGCGGCCGATTTGAACATCAAAGTGGCGAGAGCGAATTTCTATCCGACCTTTGGCATCAAGGCGGGGATCGGCTTTCAGGCTTTCGCACTCAAATACCTGATCAACACGCCGGAGTCGCTGGCGGCGACCATCGCCGGCGAGATAGTCGCTCCGCTGGTGAACAAAAACGCGATCATCGCCGAATACAAAAACGCCAATGCCAAGCAGATTCAGGCAGCGTACGAGTACGAACAAAGCATTATTAAAGCCTATATGGAAGTAGCCAATCAAATTTCAAACATCGACAACCTGGACAAGAACTATCGGTTCAAGAATGATCAGGTGGACTCGCTCGTGCAATCGATCGACGTGGCCAACCAGTTGTTCCTATCGGCCCGCGCCGACTATCTGGAGGTTTTATTGACGCAACGAGATGCCTTGGACGCCAAAAAGGAGCTCATCGAAACGAAACAGAAGCAAATGGTTGCCGTGGTAGACCTTTATAAATCGCTCGGCGGAGGTTGGCAGCAGTAGATGAGGCCCCGGAAAGTTGAACAGCCAGTGGTATTCGAAATTCATCTCTACTAAGTATTTTTGCCGTAGGTTTTTCCTAAGAAACACTCCCAACTTCGTGCAATTCAAAGCCAAATTCAGCGGCTCGACAGTGCAGTTGTTTGATGACGCGCTCGCAGTATTTTTGCTCATATTGATCGGCTCCTGGATCGCTATAGTTCATACCAAAGCGCATGGTGTTGTAGAACAGCACCGCTATTTTTCGTGCTGTTGCAGCTAGTAGATGTAATAAAGCGGCCCGCCCTTGCGCTGTAGCGACTGCGTTGGACAAGGAAGAGAAAAAATGTCAACCTCCTGAAGTTGATTGAGGTCATCCCGAATGGATGCCTCAACTAACCGGAGGCTGACACTTTTTCTTCAAACTGTCCACCCGTTTCGGTGCAGGATGACAGCGGGCCGCTTTATTACATCTACATTAACTATTTAACGAGACTCAACAATACGCCGGCCGCGACCGCCGAACCGATCACGCCGGCCACATTCGGCCCCATCGCGTGCATCAGCAGGAAGTTGTGCGGGTTGCTTTCCAGGCCAACCTTGTTCGCGACGCGCGCGGCCATCGGCACCGCCGAAACGCCGGCCGCACCGATCAACGGATTAATCTGGGTGGTGCTGAAACGGTTCATCAGCTTCGCCATGATCACGCCGCCGGCCGTTCCGATCGCAAAAGCGACCGCGCCGAGCGCCAGAATGCCGAGCGTCTTGTATTGTAAAAACGCATCCGCGCTCAGTTTCGAGCCGACCGACAAACCCAAAAAGATCGTCACGATGTTGATCAGCTCGTTTTGCGCGGTCTGACTCAAGCGTTCGACCACGCCGCACGCATTCATCAGATTGCCCAGGGCGAACATGCCGACCAACGGCGCCGCGGACGGCAGCATCAGAATGCACAGCGACAGCAGCATCAGGGGAAACACGATTTTTTCGGTCTTGCTGACCGCGCGCAATTGCTGCATCTCGATTTTACGCTCGGCTTCGGTGGTCAACGCGCGCATGATCGGCGGCTGAATCAATGGCACCAGCGCCATATAGGAATAAGCGGCCACCGCAATCGCGCCGAGCAGATCCGGCGCGAGCCGGGAAGCGACATAAATCGCAGTCGGGCCGTCCGCACCGCCGATGATGCCGATC
Organism: Methylomicrobium lacus LW14; assembly: GCF_000527095.1. Taxonomy (NCBI): domain Bacteria; kingdom Pseudomonadati; phylum Pseudomonadota; class Gammaproteobacteria; order Methylococcales; family Methylococcaceae; genus Methylomicrobium; species Methylomicrobium lacus. The sequence goes on from NZ_AZUN01000001.1 coordinate 1,721,875, forward strand.
GCGGCCGCATCCTTCAGCGAAAATTCGAGGCCCGGCACCATATTCAACGCCAGCGCGCCGAGCAAGGAAGCAAAGATGCCGAGCTGCGCGGCCGCGCCGAGCAGCAAGGTCTTCGGGTTCGCGATCATCGGCCCGAAATCGGTCATCGCGCCGACGCCCATGAAGATCAACAACGGAAAAATACCGGCCTTGATGCCGAAATACAGGTAATGCAGCAACCCGCCTTCTTCAGCGATGCCAGCGACCGGAATATTGCTGAGCACCGCGCCAAAGCCGATCGGCAACAACAAGAGCGGCTCGAAGCCTTTTTTGATCGCCAGGTACAGCAGCACGAAGCCGACCAAGATCATGAAGGCCTGAGCGGCACTCATGTTGTAAAGGCCGGTGCTCTGCCAAAGTGAAATGATATTTTCCATGGATGATCGTTTGATGAATTGTCGTTAAAGCAAGTGTCCGTTTGCCCGTGGAAAAAACTCCCCTGAGCCGCGCCTGCATGCCTATTGGCAGCCTCCAGACATCATAAGGTAACCAGCGCATCGCCCCCGGCGACACCGCCGCCTTCCTTCACGTGAACCGCGCTGACGACGCCCGCGAACTTGGAGCGCACTTCGGTCTCCATCTTCATCGCTTCCATGATCACGACCACTTCGCCGGCCGCCACCACGCTGCCCTGACTGACCAGAATTTTCAGGATGTTGCCAGCCATCGGCGCTTCGACCACCGCGCCGCTACTGCCCGGCTGCGGCACCACGATCGGTTGCGCGGCCGGTTCGATCGTCAGGCCGGCGCCGCCGGGCCCCACGACCACATTGAAGTTTCTGCCGTCGACATTGACCACATACGATTCGACCGCCTGCGCAGCCTTGTCGCCCTTCGCCGCAGCCGGCTCAATCGCTTCACCGGTCGGCGCGGCTTCAAATGCGGCAGGATTGCCGCGGTTGGCCAGAAATTTCCAGCCGACCTGATTGAACATCGCATTGATCAAGACATCTTCTTCGACGTGTGGCGCCAGTTTGACGCCTTCTTTCTTGGCCTTGTCCTTCAGTTCGGCAACCAATTTGTCCATTTCCGGCGCGATCAGATCGGCGGGACGGCAGGTGATCGGGGTGCCGCCTTCGAGCACGCGCTCCTGCAGCTGCTTGTTGACCGGCGCCGGCGTCGCGCCGTATTCGCCTTTCAACAGGCCCGCGGTTTCCCGGGTAATCGTTTTATAACGCTCGCCGCTGATCACATTCAGCACCGCTTGCGTACCGACGATCTGCGAAGTCGGCGTGACCAGCGGGATGAAGCCCAAATCCTCGCGCACGCGCGGAATTTCGTGCATCACCTCGTCAAACTTGTCGGCGGCGCCCTGCTCTTTCAACTGGCTTTCCATATTGGTCAGCATGCCGCCCGGCACTTGCGAGATCAAAATGCGGCTGTCGACGCCTTTCAGGCTGCCTTCAAATTGCACGTATTTCTTGCGGATGTCGCGGAAATACGCGGAAATTTCTTCCAGCTTGGCCAAATCCAGTCCGGTCGCACGCTCGGTGCCTTCGAGACTCGCCACGATCGTTTCGGTCGGGCTATGGCTATAAGTCATGCTGAGCGGTGAAATGGCCGTATCGACATTATCGACGCCGGCCTCGGCCGCCTTCAGCAGGCTCGGCACGCTCAAACCGGTGGTCGCATGGCAATGCAGATGTACCGGCAGCGACGTGCTCTTTTTCAGGCGCGAAACCAGTTCAAACGCTTCATAAGGCTTCAACAGGCCCGCCATGTCCTTGATGCAGATCGAGTGCGCGCCCATGTCTTCGATCTGTTTGCCGAGAACGACCCACGAATCGAGGGTATGCGCCGGGCTCGTCGTATAAGAAATGGTGCCCTGCGCGTGCGCATCGGTTCTGAGCACCGCCTTGACCGCATGTTCGATGTTGCGCATGTCATTCATCGCATCGAAGATACGGAACACATCGATGCCGTTGACCGCGCTGCGTTCGATGAATTTATCGACCACATCGTCCGCAAAATGCCGGTAGCCGAGCAGATTCTGCCCGCGCAGCAACATTTGCTGGCGCGTGTTCGGCATCGCGGCCTTTAACAGGCGCAACCTTTCCCACGGATCTTCGCCAAGATACCGAATGCAGGCATCAAAAGTCGCGCCGCCCCAGGACTCGACCGACCAATAGCCTACCTGATCAAGTTTTTCGCAAATCGGCAGCATGTCCTCGATACGCATCCGGGTCGCAAAAAGCGACTGATGCGCGTCGCGCAGCGCGACTTCGGTGATCGACAAAGGCTTGATCTTCTCTTTTGCCATTCTTAAATTTTCTCCAGAATCCTTAAAATTTGAATAGATGACCTCAGCGGGCCATCAAAAGTCATTAAGCAAATTACGTTCCATTTTACCTGTTTTTGCTTCGATATTGGTGCACGGCGGCGGTAATGGCGGCCACGGTCGCCTTATCCGAGTCAATTTTAGCAACATTCGCGGCTTTAGGCTGCTCCGGAAAAAAACGTTGAATCAGCGACGACATCGTATTGATCGCGACGACCAACAACGCCAAAAACAAAAAGACGATGCCCATACCGACAATCATCAATTCAACACCGCGGCTCATCAGTTCTGCCATAAAGCGTTACCTTGTTCAAAAACTTTAGTCATTTGGACTGCATTATCCCTAAATCCCTGCCGGTAAACAAACGAAAGATGAGCCCCCCCTTAAATTAATCGCGGCAAAGCGCGAAAGAACGCCCACTCGTCAAAACGATTTTGTTACCCGCGGCCTCGCGTTAATTTTTAATGCCGACTCCTTTGTGCAGCAAATAAAGACTGAACAAAATCAGCAACGCGATAAATCCGCAGGTCATCTCAAAAGCCAGGATGATGTCGATATCGGTCACGCCGATCATGCCGTAACGAAAGGCATTGACCATATATAGAATCGGATTGCCCATCGCGATCGTCTGCCAGATTCCGGCCAGCATATCGACCGAGAAAAACACGCCGCCGAGATAGCTGAGCGGGGTCAGAATGAAGTTCGGAATGATCGAAATATCGTCGAAGCTTTCCGCGAATACCGCGTTGATGAATCCGGCCAACGAGAACAACGTCGCAGTCAGCACCGCGATCGCCAGACAGATCGTGACATTGTGTACGCTGATTTGCGCGAACAGCAGCGAAATCAGCGCGACCACGACGCCGACCGAAAGCCCGCGCACGATGCCGCCGGACACATAGCCGCCCAGAATCACCCAATTCGGCACCGGCGCGACCAAGAGCTCCTCGATGTGGTGCTGAAATTTGGTCGAATAAAACGACGACACGACATTGGAATACGAATGACTGATCACCGACATCAGGATGATGCCGGGCACGATATAATCGATGTAGCTGGCGCCATTGACCGTGCCGATCCTGCCGCCGATCAGTTTGCCGAAAATCAGAAAATACAACGCGGTCGTAATCGCCGGCGGCAGCAAGGTCTGCGGCCAGATACGAAAAAAGCGGTGGATTTCCTTGACCGCGAGCGTGCGAAAGGCAATACCGTAATTCATCGTTTGTCTCCTGGCGTATTCGCATTGATCAAATCCAGAAACAACTGCTCGAGCCGATTCGATTTGTTCTTCAGGCTAATCACCTGGATCCCGAGCTCGCTGAGCCGGCTAAACAACTGATTCAGCCCGAACGCTTTCGGCACGCCGACATTCAGCAGCCGCTCGGACACCCGCTCGATCTGCACGCCGTCGATCACCGGCGCGGCATCGAGCGGCGCTTCCAGGTCGAGCAGGAAATGATCGATGTTCAGACGCGCCAAGAGACCGACCATATCCGAATGCTCGACGATGCGGCCCTGATCGATGATCGCGATGTTCCGGCACAGGCTTTCCGCTTCTTCGAGATAATGCGTGGTCAAGATGATCGTGGTGCCCTGTTCGTTGACCTCGCGCATCAGATTCCACATCGAGCGGCGAATCTCGATATCGACCCCGGCGGTCGGCTCATCGAGGATCAACAGCTTCGGATCGTGCACCATCGCGCGCGCGATCATCACCCGGCGCTTCATGCCGCCGGACAAACGCCGCGACACGGTGTCGCGCTTGTCCCAAAGCTCCATCTGCTTCAGGCATTTTTCGGTTCGGGCAAGCGCCAGCTTGCGCGGCACGCCATAATAGCCGGCTTGGTTCAGCAGAATATTTTTGACCGTTTCAAATTGATTGAAATTGACTTCCTGCGGCACCAGGCCGATACAATTTTTGGCCTGGTCGCGCTCCTTCTGCAAATCGTGCCCGAAGATGCTGACCGAACCGCTGCTCGCGTTGACCAACGAGCTGATGATGCCGATCGCGGTCGATTTGCCCGCCCCGTTCGGCCCCAAGAGCGCAAAAAAATCGCCCGCTTCGACATCCAGTTCGATGCCTTTCAAAGCCTCAAACCCGTTATTATAAATTTTGCGGAGATTACGTATCGATAATGCATTCATAAGCAAACTATTACTTAACGAAACCCTTCAAATCAGTTAAATTAGGCGCTGGTGGAATTTAAACACGATAAAAACAACAAGCAAAAACCGTGCAATTTTATCAGATTTGAAACCATTCTGTTGACTTAACCGGATAGCCCGTGCCAAAAACATTACCCGAAGTGGTTGCTGCCGTTGATCTCGGCTCGAACAGCTTTCACATGATCGTATGCAGCCTGAAGGACGGCAAACTGCAAATCCAGGACCGGATCCGCGAGATGGTCAGACTGGCCTCTGGCCTGGACAAAAACGATACCCTCGATAGTGAAACCCAGGCCCGGGCGCTGGCCTGCCTGGAAAAATTCGGCCAGCGGGTGCGCAATTTTCCGCCCGGCAGCGTGCGCGCGGTCGGCACGAACACCTTGCGCATCGCCACCAATGCGCAGGAATTTCTGAGCAAGGCCGAACAGGCCCTCAATCACCCGATCGACATCATCTCGGGCATCGAGGAAGCGCGCCTGATTTATTTGGGCGTCGCCTACAGCCTGGGCGGCAACGGCGGCACCCGCCTGGTAATGGACATCGGCGGCGGCAGCACCGAATACATCCTCGGCTCGGGCAATGCGCCCCATGAAAAGGAAAGCCTGCACATGGGCTGCGTGACGCTCAGCAACCTGTTTTTCAAAAACGGCAAGCTGTCCAAAAATGCGTTCGCGCAGGCGGTGCTATTCGCCGAGCAGCAACTGGAGCCGTTCCAGCAAACCTTCCGGCGCAATAAATGGGATAAGGCGATCGGCGCCTCGGGCACCTTGCGCGCAATCGATAAAGTGTTGAAGCTGAAAAACTGGAGCAAGAACGGCATCACGCTGGAAGGCCTCGAGCAACTGGCCGCGCATATCGGTCGTTGCAATCATGTTGACGACCTGAAACTGCCCGATCTTAACCCCGAGCGCCTGCCGGTGTTTCCGGGCGGCGTCGCGATCGTTTATGCGACCTTCAAAATCCTCGGCATCGACCAGATGATCGTCTCCGACGGCGCCTTGCGCGAAGGCCTGATCCAGGATCTGATGGGCCGTATATTCGATGACGACATTCGTGCCGCCACCGTGCACAACTGGGCGGAACGCTACCATACCGACAAGCCGCATGCCGCCCGCGTCAAACAGACGATCGCTTACATGCTGCCGCAGTTGAGCAATACGACGCCGATCGACAACGACACGATCACCCAATACCTCGACTGGGCCGCCGATTTGCACGAAATCGGCCGCGACATCGCGCACAGCGGCTATCACAAACACAGCGCCTATATCATCGAAAACGGCGATCTGGCCGGCTTTTCGCGGCAGGATCAAATCCTGTTGGCGACCCTCGTCAGAACGCACCGGCGCAAGTTTGTGCGCTCGCTGTTCGCCAACTTGCCGGCGCCCTGGACCGAGCTGGCGCCGTATCTGAGCATCATTTTGCGGATCGCAGTGCTGCTGCGCCGCAACCGGTTTGACGCAGACCTTCCGGAATTCAGGATTGCGATCGAAAAATCGAAGGTTCGCCTGACTTTCCCGCAAAACTGGTTGGACGAATCGCCGCTGACCCATGCCGATTTGCAGCAGGAAGCCGACTATCTCAAACAAGGCGGTTTCAAGCTGGATTTCTCCTGATGCCCCGATGAAATTGCTACTGCGTCTGTTTGCCTACAGCCTGTTAACGGTCGCGGCACTGTGCGTCGCGATCGTGTTATTCGGCGTCGGCAACAAACCCGAAGTGATCGGTCTCGGCTGGGAGCTGACCCACGACGACATCGCCCGCGCAAAGAAGATCCTGCACGAAGGCGCGCAAATCAAGCCGTATGAACTCGGCACGATCGAATTGACCGAGAGCGACCTGAATCTGGCCGGCAATTATCTGCTAAACCGCTACTGGAAAAGCGCGGTCTACATTCAGCTGAAAGACAATAAGCTGCGTTTCAATGTAACGGTGACCTTGCCGGACAATAGCCTCGGCAAATTCCTGAACATCAGTTTCCGGCTCGGCAACGACTCGATCTACGAACTGCCCGGCATCACCAAGTTTAAGGTCGGCAAACTGCTATTGCCGGCCAGATTCGCGGCCTGGGTCATCCAGCGCGTGATCCAGAATACCCAACTGCGGGAATATTATATTTTGGCGACCCAACCGATCAAAGCGGTCGCAATCGATCAGGAAAAAGTCACGATCACCTACTATTCGAGCGCCGAAACGCTCAGGCAGGCGCGCAATTTCCTCTCCGACAGCAGCGCCAACCCGGCACAGACCGTCTATCAACAAAAACTGGCGGAAATCGTCGCGAATCACGACCCCGAATGGCGGCTGTCGCTTGCCGAATTATTACAGCCGATGTTTCAACTGGCGTTAAATCGCTCGACGCCGGACAACGCGATCGAAGAGAATCGCCTGGTCATTTTTACCGTCAACGATTATGTGAACAAGCAGGAAATCCCCAAACTACTCGCCGTTTCCGGCGCCACATCGACCGGCAAACCCCAATATTCCCCCTTTATGTATAAGCGCATCGATTTGGCGCAACATTTCATCGGCGCCGCCGCATTGACCGCCTCGGTGAACAGTAAGCTGGCCAAAGTGATGGGCGAACAAAAGGAATTGAGCGATGCGGACGGGGGCAGCGGTTTTAGCTTCATCGATCTGGCCGCCGACAAGGCCGGCACCCGCTTCGGTGAAATCGCGACTTCGACGCCGGAAAATGCACGGCGGATTCAAAAAGCGATGTCCGGCATCCGCAGCTACAGCGAATTCATGCCGGATCCGAGAGACCTGCCGGAAAAAATGGATGCCGCCGAGTTCAAGGCGCGTTTCGGGACGATCAACAGTCCGGAATATCAAAAGATATCGAAAGAAATTGACGCCCGCATCGCGGCGCTGTCGATTTATCAGATTCAAAGCGAAAAGTAAAAAATTCACCTCGACGGAAAAACAACGTTCAGGTTGTGCTGCTAAAATGACTTCGCGTGTTGAAACGTAGAGGACGGGGGGTATACCCCCCGTCCTGCCCCAATAAGGACGCTTATTAATTGAACGTTTTGCCTGGCGTGCCTGGCAGATGCGGCATCGTTTGTTTCGGGAACTCGCCGGTCAGCGCATTCAGGAAAGCAACGATATCATCCACGTCGCCCTTCGCCAAATCCTTGTCCAATTGCAGTTTAGCCATCACCTTGACCGCTTGGTCCAGCGATTTGACCGAACCGTTGTGGAAATAAGGCGCGGTCAACGCGACGTTACGCAATGTCGGCACTTTGAACAAATGTTCGTCGGCCGGATTCTTCGAGACTTCGGCGACGCCCTTGTCTTTCATGAAATGATATTGCGCTTCGAAATAACCGTTTTCATGCACAGGGAACTTCTGGAACGCACCGCCGCCGTTGAATGCCGGTCCGCTATGGCAACTGGTGCAACCGAGTTCCACCGCCTTGTTCATGCCGCGAATCTGCTGTTCGGTCAGCGCCGAGGTATCGCCGCCGGCATATTTGTCGTAAGCGCTGTTCGGGGTAATCAACGTTCTTTCATAAGCGGCGATCGCCTTGGTCGCGGTATCCTTGGAAATCTCGCCGCCCGGGAATGCGGTGGCAAAAGCCTCTTGGTAACCTTCGATCGTCTTCAAGCGGGCCACCACATCATCCCAGCTCTTCATGCCCATCTCGATCGGATTGGTCACGGGTCCTGCCGCTTGATCTTCGAGGCTGGCCGCACGTCCGTCCCAGAACTGCACCTTGTTGAAGGCCGCATTCCAGACCGTCGGCGCGCTGCGGCCTCCGGTTTGACCGTTCACGCCCATAGAATTCGGCCGGTTGTCTTCGCCGCCCAGCATCGTATTGTGGCAGGAAGCGCAAGCCACGGTGCCGGTGGATGACAAACGCGGGTCGTGATAGAGCTGTTTACCCAGTTCGACCTTGGTTTCGGTGGTCGGATTGTCGGCCGGAGCAGGCGCCTCGGTCGGCAATGCTTCGAGCGCCCAAGCCACTGAAACAGAACTCGCTAAAGCCAGCGCCGTCGCCAGCGCACGTAATTTAAACATGATGATCCTCCTAGTTGTTTTTAGTTATTTGGTATAGCAAGACTTCATTGCTGATGATCTTGAAAAAACAGAGAGATAAAGCCGAGACGCGAGGCATCGGCGCCTTTCCTTGAACGAAGTCAGCCAGCGCGCTAAATATAACCCTATCGCCACTTGTAAGCAACGCTTCGTTGACGCGGCCGGCATTCATTTCCGTGTAAAACCGCACTCGGCTCCATTCAGCCGCTATTTTGGCCTCAGCAAAGCTGGCAAGCCCGATCATGTTGCGTAAACGACCGCCGAGCCACTTGCGCATGAGTTATGACGGTAGTATTCTTCCGGTTTTTCGGAATGGAGATGTCTTGATGAATCCGCTTGTAGAAAACCCGCCTGAATCCAGACAAACCCTCAAACGCCTGCTCGACGCATTGCGGCTTCCGGTCATCATCGCCGAACGATCGCTGACTAGCGTCCTTGCCCTGATTCTGACCAACTTCACATCCGCGCTATGGCTGACCTTCTTCAGCGCGCAGACTTTTTCGCTATCTTATGCATTGCTTGGTTTCATTTTTTTACTCACCGCCCTGCCCGCGCTGTGCTTTACCAAGCTCTTCCTGAGCTTGCGGGAAATCATCGCCCTACCTAAAAAGATCATTGATTTTTTACAAACCTCCGAAAACAAGTTTTCTGAATACCAGCAATTCCAGGAAAAACTCCGGGGGCAAATTCAGGATAAAAATCTTCAGCTAAATGACTTGAATACGGCCCGTAAGGGCGTGACCGATCTGTTCGCGCTGGGTAAACGCTTACGCGACGGGTTTGCGTTAAGCGGCAAACTCAAAGACGTGAAATCGCTGTTGAATGAATCCGTGGAGCTGAGAAATACGGCGTTGAATGCAATGCTGTTGGCCAATCCGCTCTTCATCGCGATCACGACCCTTTCTCTGCTAAGCAGTTGCCTATGGGCATTGGCGGTCCTGATCACCCTGCCGGTTTACTGGCTGTAATCGAGCTATATTGCCTAAAGCGGTGATTGGATAGGAGCCCAGAAAGCAAAAAAAATGCCGGGGCAACAACGATTGGCCCGGCATTCCTTTCTTCTAGATCAGAAGCTAGCGTGCTTATTTAGGTGCTGCTTCTGGCGCTGGCTCAGCGACTGGAGCTGCCGCACCCGGAGCACCCGGAGCACCCGGAGCACCCGGAGCACCCGCCTCGCCCTGAGCGCCCTGAGCGCCCGCCGCACCCGGAGCACCCGCCGCACCCGGAGCGCCCGCTTCGCCCTGAGCACCCGCCGCTGCAGGCTGAGATGCGCCTTCAGCTGCTTTTTCTTCAGTCTTTTGGCAACCCGCCAACAACGCCAGACTCACAATACCTGCTGCAATGATTTTCAAATTTTTCATACTTGATATCCTAGAAGTTATTTTTTTATGAATCGCTACCCCTTTCCAGGGTCATAGCAGGCGATAACATACCAAATCCATAAAGGCATTACTAGAACCTTTCGAGATAAAGTGCGTCTGTCGCAACCACAAGCGAAGCAAAACCGAGCTCAAACAATGACAAAGAAAAAACGGCTGATTTACAGCTCAGACGGGCGAAAAAACATCCATGCCCGCGCTTGCCAATGCCCCGTATCTTACAGCTTCGCCAACACCTCGGCCACGGTCGCACCCATCGCCGCCGGCGTCGGGCAGATCGTGACGCCGAGTTCCCTCAACATCGCGACTTTTTCGGCCGCGCCTTCGCCGGCCGAGGAAATGATCGCGCCGGCATGACCCATGCGGCGACCTTCCGGCGCGGTCAGGCCCGCGATATAGGCGATGACCGGCTTGGTCATGTGTTCTTTCGCGAACAGGCCGGCTTCGACTTCTTGCGGGCCGCCGATTTCGCCGATCATCAGCACGACCTTGGTCTCGGGATCTTGCTCGAATTGTTCGAGAATATCGCGGTGCGATGAGCCGTTGATCGGGTCGCCGCCGATGCCGACCGAGGTCGAGACGCCGATGCCGAGGCGTTTCATCTGGTCGGCCGCTTCATAACCCAAGGTACCGGAACGGCCGACGATGCCGACGTTGCCCTGCATGTAGATATGGCCAGGCATGATGCCGAGCATCGAGCGGCCGGGGCTGATCGTGCCGGCGCAGTTCGGGCCGGTCAGGATCATGCGTTCTTCTTTCGGAAAACGGCGCAGAAAATTTTTGACCTGCATCATGTCCTGGGTCGGGATGCCGTCGGTGATCGAAACGCAATATTTAATGCCCGCGTCGGCCGCTTCCATGATCGAATCGGCCGCGAAAGCCGGCGGCACGAACACGATGCTGGCTTCCGCGCCGGCTTTTTGCACCGCTTCCTTGACCGTATTGAACACCGGCCGGCCCAGATGGGTTTGGCCGCCCTTGCCCGGCGTCACGCCGCCGACGACATTGGAGCCGTATTTAATCATGTCTTCGGCATGAAACGAGCCGATCTTGCCGGTGAAGCCCTGAACGATGATGCGTGTGTTTTCGTTGATAAAAATTGCCATCTTGATTCCTTATGCTTGCGCGGCTTTCGCGACCGCCTGATTACGCGCCTGCACTGCTTTCTCTGCCGCCTCGGCCAACGTGTCGGCGGTAATGATCGGCAGGCCGCTTTCTCTGATGATGCGTTGACCTTCCTCGACATGGGTGCCGGACAGGCGCACGATCAACGGCACCTGCATGTCGATTTTCTTGACCGCATGCACGACGCCCTCGGCGATCCAGTCGCAGCGGTTGATGCCGGCAAAGATATTGACCAGCATCGCTTTCACGTTCTTGTCGGCCAACACCAGGCGGAAGGCTTTTTCGGTACGCTCCGCGGAGGCGCCGCCGCCGACGTCGAGAAAGTTCGCAGGTTCGCCGCCGGCCAGCTTGATCATGTCCATCGTCGCCATCGCGAGGCCCGCGCCGTTGATCATGCAACCGATATCGCCGTCGAGGCCGACATAGCTCAAGCCGCGATCGGCCGCCGCCATTTCGCGCGGATCTTCCTGGGTTTTGTCGCGCAGTTCGGCAATTTTCAGCTGCCGGAACAGGGCGTTGTCATCGAAGCCCATCTTCGCGTCCAATGCAATCAGCTCGTTGCTGCGGGTAATCACCAGCGGATTGATTTCGAGCATGCTGCAATCGTTCTCGCGCAGCGCCTTGTAGCAGCCCTTGATGGTCTTGACCGCGTGACTGATGATTTCGGCATCCAGGCCCAACGCGAAGGCCATTTCGCGCGCCTGATAGTCGAGCAGGCCGACCGCCGGTTCGATGTAAATCTTGGTGATCGCCTCGGGCCGGGTCTTCGCCAGCTCCTCGATGTCCATGCCGCCCTCGGCCGAACCGATCATCACGATTCGCTCGGCGCTGCGATCGACCAGCAGGCAGAAATACAGTTCCTTCGCGATGTCAGTGCCCGCCTCGATATACAGGCGGTTGCAGACCTTGCCGGCAGGGCCGGTCTGATGCGTACGCAGACGTTTGCCGAGCAGGCTGTCCGCGGCCGCCTCGACTTCGTCATGGCTCTTGCAGATCTTGATACCGCCGGCCTTGCCGCGCGCGCCTGAATGAATCTGCGCCTTGACCACCCACAGATGACCGCCGATTTCGCGGGCGCGCTGTACCGCGTCTTCCGGGCTGTACGCCAGGCCGCCCTCGGCGATCTTTACGCCGTAGCCCTGTAAAATTTCTTTCGCCTGATACTCATGAATATCCACGACTGTTGCCTCTTCAGTTCTTGTTCGCTGTTGTTATTTGGTTTTCGCGGCAATCGCTTCGGCCGCTCTTACGACATTGTTCGCCATTCTTTCGGAGGCCGCATCGATCAGGCGTCCGTCCAGCGAGGCCGCGCCTTTGCCTTGAGCGGCCGCTTCCTGCAAGGCCACCAGAATGCGTTTGGCCTTTTCGACTTCGGCGGCCGGCGGGGTAAAGACCTCATTGGCCAGTTCGATTTGCGACGGATGGATCGCCCACTTGCCTTCGCAGCCGAGCGCGGCGGCGCGCCGTGCGGCCTGTCTGAAACCTTCCGGGTCTTTCAGATCGCCGAACGGCCCGTCGATCGGACGCAGGCCGTAAGCACGGCAGGCCACGGTCATCCGGCTGATCGCCGCATGCCACTGGTCGCCCGGATAATCCGGATTCAGGCCGCCGATATTGACCGTGCGCGCGCGGTTGCTGGCCGCATAATCGGCGACGCCGAAATGCAGCGCTTCCAGGCGACCCAAGGCGCCTTGTCTGGCGATGTCTTCGACATTGGCCATGCCGAGCGCGGTTTCGATCAACGCTTCGATGCCGATCTTGTTTTTGAGCCCTTGCTGCATTTCCAGCTGGTTCAGCATCGCCTCGACCATGTACACATCGCCGTAAACGCCGACCTTCGGGATCAGGATCGTGTCGATCTTGGCGCCGGCCTGTTCGACCAGGTCGACCACGTCGCGCACCATGTACTGGGTATCCAGACCGTTGATCCGCACCGACAAGGTAATGCCGTGGCCTTTCCAGTCCAGATCGTTGATCGCTTCGATCACATTCTTGCGCGCCTGCAATTTGTCGTCGGGCGCGACCGCATCTTCCAGATCGAGAAAAATGAAGTCCACACCGCTTTTCAAAGCTTTTTCGAACATGCCGGGATTGGAACCGGGAACTGCCAGTTCGCAGCGTTGAACGCGCTGTACCGACGCCGTATATAAAGTGTGACTCATTTTAGCTACCTGCCTGTGCTTGCTTTAAACAAAATGATCCGGCCGAATGACTCATCGCATCCGGTGACTTCGGTCATCAACAAATAAATCCGCCATTTTACTTTCGGAGAATTCAATGTCAATGATTAACGCTATTGCTCAGGGACTCGAAGCCCAGGACAGCTGGACTCAGGCTGCGCATCGGCTATTGCTGATTGCGGCCCAGTATGTCATCATTGGCGGTTTTTGAGTTTTGACGCCCAGCGTCGATCTCTGTTTTTATCACCTTACCACCCTGACGAGGCAAATCCATGGCTGGTCGCAACCACCTTTATATTCCAGGCCCTACCAACGTTCCTCACGAAGTCTTGAGCGCGATGCACGCGCCGATGGAAGACCATCGCTCGCCCAAATTCCCGACCCTGTTCAAGCCGCTGCTCGAAGACATGAAAAAAATCTTCCGCACCGAAAATGGCCAATGCTTCATTTTCCCTGCCACCGGCACCGCCGGCTGGGAAATCGCACTGACCAACACGCTGAATCCGGGCGACAAAGTCCTGATTTACCGTTTCGGCCAATTCAGCCACCTGTGGGCTGAAATGGCGAAACGCTTAGGCTTTGATGTCGAGATCCATCAGGAAACCTGGGGCAAGGGCATTCCTCTGGACAAGCTGGAAGCGCGCCTGAAGGAAGACAAGAATCACGAAATCAAGGCGGTCTTGGCGACGCACAACGAAACCGCGACCGGCGTGACCAGCGACATCGGCGGCGTCCGCAAAGCCCTGGATGCGGCAAGCCATCCTGCGTTTTTGTTCGTTGACGGCGTCAGCTCGATCGCCAGCCTGAATTTCCGGATGGACGACTGGGGCGTCGACGGCGCGATCAGCGGCTCGCAAAAAGGCTTCATGCTGCCGGCCGGCGGCGCCTTCCTGTGCTTCAGCGAAAAAGCATTGAAAGCGACCGAAACCAGCAAATACCCGCGCTGCTTCCTGGATCTGCGCGACCAGATGAACCAGAATAAGGACGGCTACACGCCTTATACCCCGGCGCTGCCGATTCTGTACGGCTTGCGCAAGGCGCTGGACCTGTTGCTCGAAGAAGGCATGGACAATGTCTATGCGCGCCATCACCGCCTCGCCGAAGGTACCCGCAGAGCGATTGCGGCCTGGGGCCTGCAATTGTGCGCTCACCCCGGTTTCGAATCCGATACCGTCTCGGCGGTCGTCGTGCCCGAAGGCAAGGATGCCCGCGACGTGATCGGCACCGCGTTCAAAAAATACAATATCTCGCTCGGCGCGGGCCTGTCCGAATTGTCCGGCAAGGTATTCCGCATCGGCCATGTCGGCGACATGAACGACGTCTCGATGCTCGGCGCGTTCGCCGGCGTCGAAATGGCGATGCTCGACAGCGGCTTCGACATCAAGCCGGGCAGCGGCGTCGGCGCGGCGGTCGAATATTACCGTTCGACTGCGAAGTAATAAAGCGGCAAGGCCGGGTTGCATGCAACCCGGCCTCCGCTGCTTGACCTTCATTTCGAGAGGATGCCATGAGCAAACCCAAAGTCGTCGTGACCCGCAGATGGCCGGCGGAAGTCGAAGCCAAACTCAAGGAACTGTACGACGTCACGCTGAACGAGACCGACGTACCGATGACGGCCAACGCCTTGAAATTGGCCCTGCAAACCGCCGATGCCCTGCTGCCGACCGTCACCGATCCGATCACGGCCGACATTCTGCGCGTGCCGGACAAGCGCGCCAGGATCATCGGCAATTTCGGCGTCGGCTATAACAATATCGACATTGCGAGCGCGAAGGAAGAAGGCCTGGTCGTGACCAATACGCCCGGCGTGTTGACCGACTGCACGGCCGATATTGCAATGCTGTTGCTGCTGATGTCGGCCCGCCGCGCCTCCGAAGGTGAACGCCTGGTGCGCAGCGGCCAATGGACCGGCTGGTGCCCGACCCAACTGCTCGGCCAAAAAGTGACCGGCAAGACGCTCGGCCTGATCGGCTTCGGCCGGATCGCGCAGGCGACGGCCAGGAAAGCGCATCACGGCTTCGGCATGAAAATCCTGTTCTATACGCCGCGCAATGCCCCGGCGCAGGACAGCATCGACGACGTTCAGGCAACCCGTTGCGCGACGATCGAGGAACTGTTGAGCCAGGCCGATTTTGTCTCCATGCATTGCCCAGGCAGCGCCGAAAATCGGCACCTGATCAACGAGCAGCGCTTAAAGCAGATGCGCTCGTCCGCGCACTTGATCAACACCGCGCGCGGCGATGTGGTCGACAATCAGGCCTTGTACAAGGCACTGAAGGAAGGCTGGATCGGCGGCGCGGGACTCGATGTTTACGAAGGCGAGCCAAATGTTTATCCGGGCTTTCTGGAACTCGACAATATCTCGCTACTGCCTCATCTTGGCAGCGCCAGCGAGGAAACCCGCGTCGCGATGGGCAACCGAGTGCTGGACAATATTGCGGCGTTTTTTGCAGAGCAGGAGCCGCGCGATAGGGTGGTGTAGTCAAAAAACCAAGCTTAGGCGGATATACAAAAACATGAAGTGAGTCGCTTGCAATGGATAAGCGACTCACTTCATTCTCATGGTATTACTTTTGCATATCCCAAATAATCGTATCTGAACTAAAGTCCTGTTCATGAGGCCACATAATTCCATGATGCGCTGGACGCACTAGACGAAAATAAGACGCGTCCATTAGTTCTCTGAAAGCACTGCCTTGCAAATAGGGCTTAACATCAAAAACACCTGAAATTCCGCTACTGGTGAGTATCTCGATTTTATAATCATCAAGAGGAACAGCTTTGACAATTTTATCCATGCGCTCCCCCGCCCCTAGCGCAATGGATCAATTTTAAAGATAGGCTCGCCTGCGACCGCCAGTTTCCAATCTACCAGCAAGTCTTCCCTATGTATTTCAATCCAAGCCTGAACTAATTTCAATTTAGCAGCAGGCAAGCCACCGCTCAAAACGATACCGTCATCAATGGCGATCGATGCTTCATGTTCCCCATATTCCGCATGAATGTGTGGACGGTTATGCTGCTTGTTGTCGTAGAAGTACATCAAAATTAAGATGCCATAAAACATCGAAATTGTTGGCACATTACCTCCTAAAAAACTTATTCGACGCGATTTTCTTCACCGCAGAGAGCGGGTAGACTGCACCATTTGAACATTAAATCAAGTCTCGTTAGCACTTAGTAAAAACCAGAATTATCTATAACTGGCATCAACTACAGCAAATGCCGAATCGCGTCCCGCTCTTCCTTCAGCTCGGCCTCGCTGATCCGCATCCTTTGCATGCTGAATTCATTGATGTCCAGCCCCTTCACGATAGTGACCTCGCCGTTGGTCACCGTCACCGGGAACGAATACATCAGATCCCGTTCGATTGCGTAACTCCCGTCGGACAGGACACCCATGCTGACCCAGTCGCCCTCCGGCGTATCCAGGGCCCAGCTCCGCATCTGATCGATCGCGGCATTAGCCGCGGAGGCGGCGCTCGACAAGCCGCGCGCCTGGATCACTGTCGCGCCGCGTTGCTGCACGGTCGGAATGAAATCATTGATAAACCAGTCGCGTTCGACCAGGGACAGCGCATCCTGCCCCTTGACTTTCGCATGATGCAGATCGGGATATTGGGTCGTCGAATGATTGCCCCAAATCGTCATGCTCTTCACGTCGGTAGCCAACACACCGCATTTATTGGCGAGCTGACTGATCGCCCGGTTATGATCGAGACGGGACATCGAGGAAAAATTCTCAGGCCCGAGGTCGCGCGCGTTTTTAAGCGCGATCAATGCATTCGTATTGGCCGGATTGCCAGTCACCAAAACCTTCACTTTGCGGCTGGCGACATCGTTCAGCGCCTTGCCCTGCACCGAAAATATCTCCGCATTCACCTCCAAGAGATCCTTGCGCTCCATGCCCGGCCCGCGCGGACGCGCGCCGACCAGAAACACATAATCGGCGTTTCTGAAGGCGATACGCGGGTCATCGGTCGTTTCGATGCGGTAAAGCAAAGGACTCGCGCAATCCTGCAACTCCATCACCACGCCGTTCAGCACATGCATCGCCTGCGGAATTTCGAGCAGATGCAGCATGATCGGCTGCTCAGGACCGAACAATGCGCCCGAAGCCAGGCGGAAAAGCAGAGAATAGCTGATTTGTCCGGCAGCACCAGAAACCGCGATATGAACGGGGGTTTTCATTTGTTATCCCTAATAATTAAAATGTGAGGGTCTTATTTGATAACGCTGCATGTGGAAAACATCATCGCTCGCGGTAAATAACAACTGCGGAGAAGCTAAGCATTCACGCCATTTTGATTGTATTCGAGCCCTGTCTGCCTGGTTAATGATAACGTCAAGCCTGCACGCCCGCAAGCCAATTGATCGCTAAATACGACCGATCGGCGCGCCTCAGCTCGGCCAACATCGAAAACGCATCTCGGGTATAATAAGCGCCCATTTAACCTTTGCATTCGGCCGTCCAGGGCCCATTTCGGACATCCATGAAAAAGTTGCTGTTCCAATTCGATACCGACCTGCATCCCTCAGTCTTCGACACCGTCGTGGCCTATGACGGGGGCGCCGATCACGTGACCGGTTTCGGCGGTCTGACGCCGGACAATATCGGCGGCCTGGTCGAAGGCGCGATCTTCACACGCCCGCCGAAAGACAAGAAGAACACCGCGATCTTCATCGGCGGCAGCGACATGATCGCAGGGCAAAACCTGCTGAAAGCGGTGCAGAGTAAATTTTTCCCCGGTTTTCAGGTCTCGGTAATGCTGGACAGCAACGGCGGCAATACGACCGCCGCCGCCGCGGTCTCTAAACTCGCGGCCAGCGGCAGCCTCGCCGGCAAGAAAGCGGTCGTCCTGGCCGGCACCGGCCCCGTCGGACAGCGGGCCGCGGTGATGCTGAGCCGCGAAGGCGCGATCGTGTCGATGACCGGGCGCAAAATGACGAAGGTCGTCGAGGCCTGCGAGGCGATGAAAGCGCGCTTCGGCGTCGACATCACCCCGATCGAAGCGGTCGACCATGATGCCCGCGGCCAGGCGATCGAAACCGCAAACATCGTGTTTGCGGCCGGCGCGGCCGGCATCGAACTGATCGGCGCCGAACACTGGCAAAACAATCCGCATATCGAACTGATCGCGGATGCGAACGCGACCCCGCCGATCGGCATCGGCAGCATCGACGTGTTCGACAAAGGCCAGGAACGCCACGGCAAGATCATCTGGGGCGCGCTCGGCTTCGGCCCGTTGAAACTCGAACTGCACCGCGCCTGCATCGGCAAACTGTTTACCGACAATAAACTGGTTTTCGACGCGGAAAACATTTTCGAATTAGCCAAACAAATGGCTTGATCGCCGCTTTCACCCCATTCAATCCGTGAAAAGCGAACCGACCTTCGCGATACGCGACAATGCCCTCGCCATTTACCAGGCGGGCGTGGCGGCGGCCGATCCGTATCTAGCGGTCAAGCACTGCCTGTCGGCCGATGCGGAGCATTTGGCGATTCGCCTGGATATTGACGATCCCGGCAAACAGCGCCTGGGCCAATGGCAGAAAATCCATCTGATCGCTTTCGGCAAGGCCGCCTCGGCGATGGCGAAAGCGGCCGAAGAGGCGATTCCCGAAGCGTTGCGGGCCGGCAGAGGCATCGCGGTGACCAACTATGAAAATGTCGCGGAACTAACTCATACCGATGTCTTCGGCGCGGGCCATCCGCTACCGGACGCCGCAGGACTCAACGCCGCCCAACGGATTGCCGAAAAAGTCGGCCGGGCAGAGGCCGGCGAACTGGTACTGGCGCTGGTCAGCGGCGGCGGTTCGGCCTTGATTCCCTGCCCTGTCGAATCCGTATCCTTGCCCGAAAAATGCACGGTCACGAGTTTACTTCTGGCCAGCGGCGCGGACATCAACGAGATCAACTGCGTGCGCAAGCACCTGTCGCAACTGAAAGGCGGCGGCCTCGCCAAGCTCGCGGCGCCGGCCGACCTGCATGCGCTGATCCTGTCCGATGTGCTCGGCGACGACCTGAGCGCAATCGCGAGCGGCCCGACCGTACCCGACCCGAGCACCTTCGCCGAGGCGATCGGTATTTTGCAAAACCGGCAGATTTGGGAACGGCTGCCCGATGCGGTCCGTGACTATTTACAAAACGGCGCAAAGGAGCAAGTTCCTGAAACTCCGAAGCCGAATGATCCTGTCTTTCAGCATACCGGCCACACCCTGATCGGCAGCAATGCGATCAGTCTGAATGCCGCAGCCAAACACGCGCGGCAGTTCGGTTACGAGACCCGAATCTACAGCGGGCATTTATGCGGCATCGCCCGGGAAGCCGCGGAACAATGGGTCAAAGCGATCGCCGAACTGCCGCCAATCGAAAAACCAATCGCCTTTCTGGCCGGCGGCGAAACGACGGTCAGACTGACCGGCAATGGTCTCGGCGGCCGCAATCAGGAAATGGCGCTCGCGTTCGCGCTGGCCGCCGAACGCAACAAACTCGATGCGAACTGGGTGTTTCTGAGCGCCGGCACCGACGGCCGCGACGGTCCGACCGATGCGGCCGGAGGACGGGTCGACCCAGGCTCCTTGGCGAGGATGCGTGCCGGAGGCGTCGATCCGGCAGCCCTGCTCGACAACAACGATTCGTATCACGCCCTTCAGGCATCCGGCGACTTGCTGGTCACCGGCGCGACCGGCACCAATGTCGCCGACTTGCAGATTCTGCTGCTTTACCCAAAAACGACGGCCGGTCGATAACGCTTTGCACCACCCCCGACAAGCCCTAAAATATCCCAAATTCTTTATGGAGATTTGCATGTTTAATAAATCGATGACTATCGAAGGTTTCGACCCTGAACTCTTCCAGGCGCTCGAAGACGAACGCCGGCGCCAGGAAGATCACATCGAACTGATCGCATCCGAAAACTATTCCAGCCCGCGCGTTCAGGAAGCGCAAGGCAGCGTGCTGACCAACAAATACGCGGAAGGCTACCCCGGAAAACGCTACTATGGCGGCTGCGAGCACGTCGATGTCGTCGAGCAATTGGCCATCGACCGCGCCAAGCAGCTGTTCGGCGCCGACTGGGCGAACGTACAGGCGCACTCCGGCTCGCAAGCGAATGCGGCAGCCTACATGGCGCTGATCCAGCCGGGCGACACGATCTTGGGTCTGGCGCTGTCCGACGGCGGTCATTTGACGCACGGGGCGAAGCCGAACTTCTCCGGCAAAATCTATAACGCCGTTCAATACCATCTGGATTCCGCCACCGGCCGGCTTGACTACGATAAGATCGAAGCCCTGGCGCGCGAACATCAACCGAAAGTGATCGTCGCCGGTTTCTCCGCCTATTCGCGGATCATGGACTGGGCGCGCTTTCGCGCGATCGCCGACGCGGTCGGCGCCTACCTGCTGGTCGACATGGCGCATGTCGCGGGTCTGGTCGCTGCTGGCGTTTATCCTAACCCGGTGCCGTTCGCCGACATCGTCACCACCACGACGCACAAAAGTCTGCGCGGCCCGCGCGGCGGCATCATCCTGGGCAAAGCCAACGCCGAGATCGAAAAGAAAATCAACTCGATGATTTTCCCCGGCATCCAGGGCGGCCCTTTGATGCACGTGATCGCGGCCAAGGCCGTCGCCTTCAAGGAAGCGCTGGAGCCGGAATTCAAGGTTTATCAGCAGCAGGTAATCAAGAATGCGCAGGCGATGGCTAAAGTCTTCATCGATCGCGGTTTCGACGTGGTCTCCGGCGGCACCGACAACCATTTGATGCTGGTCTCGCTGATTCCGAAAGGCATCACCGGCAAGGCCGCCGACGCCGCGCTCGGCAAGGCGCACATCACGGTCAACAAGAACGCGGTGCCTAACGACCCGGAATCGCCGTTCGTAACCAGCGGCATCCGCGTCGGCACGCCGGCCCCAACCACGCGCGGTTTCAAGGAAGAACAGGTGATCGAGGTCGCGCATTGGATGTGCGATGTGATGGAAAACATCGACGATGAAAACGTGATCGCGGCGGTGCGCGAGAAGGTCGCGGCCTTGTGCGCGCGTTTTCCGGTTTACGGCGCGTAACACAGCTTATAACCCTACATCCATTTTTAAAGTGGACAAACCACTTTACCGTTTGCCACCTTAAACATTCACTATGGTGGGCAGCTTAGCGCTGCCCACCCTACGAGGAAAGCATGTCTGATATAGAAATCGCCCAACAGGCCAAAATGAAACCGATCATCGACCTGGCGCGCGAACAATTCGGCATCGACGCCGAACATCTCGACCCTTACGGTCATTACAAGGCCAAACTGTCGCTGGATTATGTGAACAGCCTCGGCGACAAGCCGGACGGCAAACTGATTCTGGTCACCGCGATCAGCCCGACGCCGGCCGGCGAAGGCAAGACCACCACCTCGGTCGGCCTCGGCGATGCGATGAACCGGATCGGCAAGAAAACGATCATGTGCCTGCGCGAACCTTCGCTCGGCCCTTGCTTCGGCGTCAAAGGCGGAGCGGCCGGCGGCGGCCATGCGCAAGTCGTGCCGATGGAAGACATCAACCTGCATTTCACCGGCGACTTTCATGCAATCGGCGTCGCGCACAACCTGCTGTCGGCATTGATCGACAACCACATCAACCACGGCAATGCGCTCGGCATCGACCCGCGTAGGATCCAATGGAAGCGCGTGGTCGACATGAACGACCGCGCGCTGCGCCATATCGTGGTCGGCATGGGCGGCCCCGCGAACGGTTACCTGCGCGAAGACGGCTACGACATCGTGGTCGCCTCGGAAGTGATGGCGATTCTCTGCCTCGCGACCAGCCGCGCCGACTTGAAGGAACGCCTAGGCCGCATCGTAATCGGCTACAAGCACGACAACAAGACTCCGGTTTATGCCCGCGACCTGAATGCGCACGGCGCGATGGCCGCATTATTGAAAGACGCGATCAAGCCGAACCTGGTGCAGACGCTCGAAAACAACATCGCCTTCATCCACGGCGGCCCGTTCGCGAACATCGCACACGGCTGCAACACGGTCACCGCGACCCAGACCGCTTTGAAACTGGCCGATTATGTGATCACCGAAGCCGGCTTCGGCGCGGACCTCGGTGCGGAAAAATTCGTCGACATCAAATGCCGGATGGCGGGATTGCAGCCGTCGGCGGCGGTATTGGTCGCGACGGTGCGGGCACTGAAATTCCACGGCGGCGTCGCGAAGGAAGAGTTGAATCAGGAAAATCTGGCTGCACTCGACAAAGGCTTCGCAAACCTGGAGCGGCATTACCGTAACATCAACGAACATTACGGCCTGCCCTGCATCATCTGCATCAATCATTTCACCTTCGACACCGAGGCCGAACTGGACTTGTTGCAGGATAAATGCCGGACACTGGGCGCCGTCTGCATCGTGTCCAAGCACTGGGCCGAAGGCGGCAAGGGCGCCGAACAACTCGCGCATGCGGTCGCCGAAACGGCCGACCACCATAAAGACGGCTGCCGTTTCGTTTACGACGATGACCTGAGCCTCTGGGAAAAAATCGAAACGATCGCGACCAAGTTGTACGGCGCGGCGGGCGTCACCGCGAACGCGAAAGTCAAAGCCCAGCTTGCGGCCTGGAATGCCGAATACGGCCATTTTCCAATCTGCATGGCCAAGACGCAGATGTCGTTCTCGACAGACGCCACGGTCAAGGGGGCCCCAACCGGGCACACGGTCGAAATCAGGGAAGTTAAATTGGCAAACGGCGCCGGCTTCATCGTCGCGATCGCGGGCGACATCATGACCATGCCGGGTCTGCCGAAAGTGCCGGCGGCCGAGAAAATCGACATCGACGAGAACGGCCGGATCAGCGGGCTGTTTTAAAAACAAAAGTAGCCTCGATGCAATGCAACGGAATCGAGGAATTCGAGGCCCGAAAGTCTCTCTCAGGTTTGACGTTATCGAAGCCCAAACGCCTACGGCAACAACTTCAGGCATTTGATTAGGGTTAGGCCAGAGCCCCCACTTCAATGGGAAGACTTATGGCTTCGATAGCCTCGCTTCCGTTTACACAGCATAGAGGCAGAGGCTGCGCTGTGTTTTGGTTGAGTGAGACCGAGTCAATCGCTTGCTCGAAAAGCTGGCCGCTTTGTTGCCCGCGAAGCCGTGCCCAGGACACAGACGCAAAATACCATCCGCAAAAGTTATTTTTGCCCCTATCCCTACCCTCCTTTCCTCAAACTCATGAAAGACCGCTCGTCTCCGTTACCGAAAATCATTCTTCTGGGAATCGCCGGCGTTTTACTGCTCGGCTGTTCGACACTCGCCGAAAAAACCGCCTCAGCCCCGAAGATCAAAAACGTGATCATGATCATCGGCGACGGCATGGGGCCACAGCAGGTCGGTTTGCTGCTGTCCTATGCCAGACAGGCGCCGCATGGGGTGCTCAGGGACCACAGAACCGCGCTGGACCGGATGCTCGAAAACGGCCGCATCGGCATCTCGCTGACCTATCCCGACGGCGCCCTGGTCACCGATTCGGCGGCGTCCGCGACGCAACTCGCGACCGGCAAATTCGCCAAGGCCGAAATGGTCGGACTGGATGCGGAGGGGCGTCCTGCGGAAAACATCATCGAAAAAGCCAAACGCTGGGGCAAGGCGACCGGCCTGGTGTCGGACACCCGAATCACGCATGCGACGCCCGCCGCATTCGCCGCGCATGAGACGCACCGCAGCCACGAGACCATCATTCCGGAAGGCTTGCTCGCCACCGACGCCGATGTGATGTTCTCCGGCGGCCTCGATTATTGGCTGCCGCAAGCCGCTGGCGAAAAAAGTTCGGCCCTTCATCAACAGCTCGAAACGATGACTGAGCGTGCCTTTAAGATAAGTTCAGCGCGCAAGGACGACAAAAACTTGCTCGAAACCGCCCAAAAACAGGGTTACCAACTGGTCTTCAACGCTCGTCAGCTGCGCCTGGCAACCGGCAAAACCCTGGGGCTGTTTGCAGGCTCCGGAATGAGCGACGGCACCATCGAAAGCCGAAACCGCCAGAATCCGAAACATGCCGAGCCGACGCTCGCGGAGATGAGCGAGCAGGCGCTGAAGATTCTGGAGCGCGACGAACAAGGTTTCTTTTTGATGATCGAAGCGGGCCAGATCGACTGGGCCGGGCACCGGAACGATACCGGGCTGATGCTGCATGAAATGCTCCGCTTCGATGCGATGCTGCACAAGGTGCTGGACTGGATGGGCGAGCGGGATGATACGTTGTTGATCGTGACCGCGGATCATGAAACGGGCGGCTTCGGTTTCAGCTACTCGGGCAAAAACATTCCCGAACCGAAACGCCTGGCCAGCGGCCATGTCTTCAAGCCCAATTCCAATTTCGGCAGCCCCGACATTCTCGACAAACTGTATGAGCAAAATCTCAGCTATCAGGCGATCTTTGCCGAATTCGACGTGCTGCCGCACGCGCAAAAGACGGCGGACACTCTGGCCGAACAAATCAACCGCCATAGTGGATTCAAGATCGACGCCGGCGAAGCCGAAAGCCTCCTGGTAACCCAAGCGAATGCCAGCAAATCGCCGGGCAACAGCGCATTTTTAGTTTACACGAAGGACAATCGCGAAAAGCTTCTCTCCGAAATTCTGAGTGCAAAACAGCAGGTCGTATGGGCCAGCGGCGCGCATACCAGCACGCCGGTCTTCGTATTTACAAAGGGTAACGAGCGCGTGATCGAGCCGTTTGCGAACATTCTGCATCACACCGACATCGGCCGCTTGATGATCGATGCGCTGCGGCCCCAAGGCGCGGCGGATTAAGGCATTTCCCTATGGGTTCAGGCGCGGTTCATGCAACTGTCATCGAACCGTCGTGAAACTGTAACGCAAGCGCCGCACAATGAAATCCTCTGCAACTCGACAGGAATCATTGTGATGCAAACCACCCAACGCAACCCTTGGCAGGCTGTCCGCATCAACCTGCTCTATTCGGCGCTCGGCTTGTCGGCGTTTAGCCTGCTGGTCACCTGGTCGGTCGAACTGCTTGCCAAAACGTTATTTCTGAACTGGTAAACACCCGTTTTGCCCTGCGCCACGCAGGGCTTCCCGCCTCTCTTCTCGTCCTCTTTCCTCTGCGTTTCATCATCCATATCTCTCTTTTATTCAATCGATTAAAAGACAAAGCTATTTTAAATTATAGCTTTTGGAGGTATGATTAGGCTTAACCGTTTTTTAATAATAGGTGATGTGCCATGAAACGCTTATTCGCATTATGCCCTTTAATTTTTTTGACCTGGGCGACTTCTTCGCATGCTGAGTTTATAACAATGGAACTCCCGATTGAAAATAAGGATATCGACATTGTTTATTATGATCTGCCAGATGGCAATCCCAATAATTTTACCGGTACCGATAAGAAAAAACTGGATGGCAAGGACCTTTTGAAAGACCCCAAAAACAACCATTTGGTGCTTGTCGTTAATTATGACCGATTGAAAACCGCTGATAACATCACATGGACTCTGGAAGAATGGAAAGGCACGGCTCCTTTCGACCGCGACTCAGATAAACCTGATGTCGAAAGTGAAATATTTAAAGGCAACGGAAGATTATTTATCAAAAAAAGATTGCACGGTGAAATCAAGCCAAATGATCTGAAGAACAAAAAAGTGACTGGAACCACTAATTTTGAAGAAGGCAATGCGGCTTTGTTACCCTTCCAAACCGATACAATCTCGCTCGGTGGACACCAGGGTTCTGTTTCCGTAACGGGTAAACTGGATTCCGCTAGCGAAGGCAAAATCATCCAGTTCAAGGGAAATGTCACCGGCACCGCCTTTATTGGCGATCCTGTTGCTAATCATCAAGTCACCTTGACCATCAAAATCAAAGCCAAACTCAAAAAGTCACTCTGACCCTCAAAATCAAAGCTAAACTCAAACACTAGCACAGAACCCTTAGCCATAAGGATTCACCTAAATCCCCTTCTCTCGATTGAATCCGGCATGGATTGCCGGAAGCCAAGGAAGGCTCGAATTATCGCCCCGCCGTCCTTTCCTGACCGCATGACGGTAATTCATGAAGTCGAAGTAAGAGAAAAGTCAGCATAACCCATAGATAGACTAACGGAATTTTGCTATTCTCAGCAGATCAAAGCGTTTTATTTTAATTTAAAAGTAGAATATACTAATGTTCTACTTTTAAGCAGACCACCTGTTTGCTCCTTCCTAATTTAGCCCGAGGAGGCCAAGCAATGGAAAATTTTACCCCTTACTCCGCTCTCGCGGGCGGCGCCCTGATCGGTATCAGTTGCGCCTTGCTCTTGTTTTTTAACGGTCGCATCGCCGGTATCAGCGGCATCATGAACGGCGCATTCTCCGCCCCGAAAAACGACAGGGCCTGGCGCCTGTTGTTCCTGGCCGGCTTGGTCGTCGGCGGATTATTTCTGCAAGGGCTTTTGCCCGGCTTCAATACGCCGCGGCAAGGTTATCCGCTCGCCTTGCTCGGCATCGGCGGCTTCCTGGTCGGATTCGGTGCTCGCCTGGCGAATGGCTGCGTCAGTGGTCATGGCGTCTGCGGCATCGCCCGTTTGTCGATCCGCTCGATCGCAGCGACGCTGACCTTTATCGCCACCGGCATGATAACGGTCTATGTGATCCGCCATCTGCTGGAGCTGGCCGCATGAAAACCCATCTGATCGCGCTCCTGAGCGGTATTTTATTTGGTGCAGGCTTGGCGCTCGCGCATATGGTCGATCCGAATAAAGTACAGAATTTTCTCGATGTGACGGGCCATTGGGATCCCAGCCTGCTGTTTGTGATGATCGGGGCCCTGTCCGTTGCGATGATCGCATTCAAATTCATTCTCAAACGCCCCGCGCCGCTTTGGGCGACGTCTTTTCATCTCCCCCAAAAGACGTCGATTGACCCGAAGCTGATCGCCGGGGCGGCCATTTTCGGCATCGGCTGGGGCATGAGCGGTTATTGCCCCGGCCCTTCGGTCACCGGCTTGAGTTTGTTCTCATCGGAATCGGTGATCATGATCCTCACGATTTATCTTGGCTTTTTCGCCTGTCATCGTCTGCTGGATCGGCCGTAACCCATCCCTCATCCCGGCAATGATCCTCCTCGATCGTTGCCGTTGTCTTCCGTTTTTGGCTTCAGCATGGATTTAGAGGATGTCCGCAAGGAACAGGAATGTTAAAATCCTGCTTTTCCGCGCCCCAGTCAGGCGCTTTTTTATCCCAGCGAATTCCCCATATCTGCACCATGAAACGATTGATCGAAACCAAATTAGTGAATCCCCTGCTCGAACAATACGGCGTTCCTTCCTATAAAACCGTAGGCTCCGCAGGCATGGATCTGGTGGCGTGCATTCCCGAGCCTATCGTGATCGGCGGCCGGCAACACCGGCTGATCGGCACCGGCCTTGCAATCAACATTCAAGATCCCGGCCTGGTCGCGGTTGTCGCAAGTCGTAGCGGGCTGTGCCTGAATCATCAAATCCGGGTCGGTCAAGGGGTCGGCATCATCGACTCCGATTATCATGGCGAAATCGGCGTGATTCTGCATAATGACGGCGAAGACAATTATGTCGTCAATCCGGGCGAAAGAATCGCGCAGTTGCTTTTCATGCCGGTAGTGCAAGTCGCGCTCAAAATCGTTCCTGAATTCACCACCCTCACCGAGCGCGGCAGCGGCGGCTTCGGCTCGACCGGAAAAGCCTAATCTTATTGCGGTTATCGGCTATCCTTAAGCGAATTTGAGATGCGTTGACTCATTAAAGTTGGCCTGCACCTCTCGTTCATAACCTGTCAGTTTAATTTCTATTTGAAAGGATAGAGAATGTTTCGACTTTTCTCTTATTTGGCCGCCTTATCCGCGCTGTTGCTTCTGGTGTCGGGCTCCGGCGTCTTCTGGATCTCATCCAGCGCCATGGAACAAGCAAAAGAAGAAGCGGTCGGAGGGCTCGCCAAGGGCATCGGCCTGTCGATTGCCGCGCAAATCGACCTGCTGAATAACAGCCTCGACAAATTGGCGCAAGACGCCGAAACGGTGCAGGCGGTCGCCGGTCAAAATCCGGAATCGATGCGCCTGACTGCGGCCGAGCTAACGCAACATATTCCTCATGCGTTGAATGTCCGACTGCTGCTGCCCGGCATCACCGAACTGGATGACAAGAGTTCGCCTCCGATGACTTACGCCGATCTGAACATGGTGCGCGAAACGATCTCCAACAACCGCAACCCTTTGCCGGCAATTCATCAGGGTGACGATCCCAGCAACAGACACTTGGCGATTGCCAGAAGGGTCGTGCAGGGCGAGCAAACGATCGGCGTGCTTCTGGTCAGTTTCGACGATGATATCATCCGCAAAAGCATAGCGCAGGCGCAGGTCAGCGCTGGCTATATCCGCCTGCATCAGGAAAAATTGTTATTGGGCGCGTCCGGCGAGGCCCCCGCCGGGGAGGACGACAGCCGTCTGCAAATCCCGATTGCAAACACCAATTGGGAAATCAGTTACGGAACGGCCGACGCGCCGATCACGCTCGACTACGGCCTGATGCTCAGTTTTATCCTGATTCCTCTGGGACTGATGGCGGCGGCTTTTCTGCTGAGCTATCGCCTGTTGTCGAAGATGCTGAGCGAAGACTTGAGCAGCACGATGCGGGCATTCAAAGATTTGATGAAAAACAAATTTCAAGGCAGCTATTCGACCAAACTGAACGAAATGCACGGCTTTATTTCGACCTTGTCGCAATACAAGCGCGTTTTGGAGCACGACGGCAACGATGTCGCCGTTGCTCCGCTTAACGTGGCCGAAGATGACCTCGGATTTAGCGACTTTTCATCGGATATGACCGATTTCGGGTTCGGCAATCAACCGGCAAAGAAGGCAAAATCCAAAACTCCCGAACGTCGCAACGAAAAATCCGAAATCTTTAAAAAGCCAGCCCAGGCTGCACTCGGCAAAAAGCCGGAGCCCAGTTCATCGAACGAGCCCCTCACTGTAGACAAACCGAGAATCGAAGCCACCATCATCCCCGCGGCAAAAGCCGTTGACCCAAAGGATGCCATCTTCAGGGCCTACGATATCCGCGGCATCGCCGGTGAAACCTTATCGAAAGAAATCGTCTACGATATCGGCCGCGCGCTCGGTACGGAAGCCAAAGCGCGAGATTGCGATACGATCGTGCTGGCCCGGGACGGCCGCAACTCGAGTCCCGAACTGTCGGAAACGGTCGCCCGCGGCATCGTCTCCACCGGTTGCGACGTGCTCGACATCGGCATGGTGCCGACGCCGGTGCTGTATTTTGTCGCGCATCACACCGAAGACCGCTGCGGCGTGATGATCACCGGCAGCCACAATCCGGCCGAGTATAACGGCATCAAGATGATGATCAAGGGGGAAACGCTCGCGGAAGATCGCATTAAAAATCTGAAAAGATGCATCGACAGCCAGGCCTTTACCATCGCCGGCCCCGGCACGATCGAAAAAGACAGCCGCTACGGCAATGAATATATCGGCACGGTCGCCGACGAGGTGCACCTGGGCCGGCCGATGAAGGTCGTCGTCGATTGCGGCAATGGCGTGGCCGGCGACATAGCGCCCAAACTGCTCAGAACCATCGGCTGCGAAGTGATCGAGTTGTGCTGCGAGATCAACGGCGCATTCCCGAATCATCACCCCGATCCGAGCCAGCCCGAAAATTTGGAAGAGCTGATCATGGCGGTCAAGCATTACCAGGCCGACCTCGGCCTGGCGTTCGACGGCGACGGCGACCGGCTTGGCGTGATCGATTCGAACGGCAAGATCATCTGGCCGGACCGGCAAATGATGCTGTATGCACAAAACGTATTGGCCGCGCGGCCGGGCTCGGAGATCATTTTCGATGTCAAATGCAGCCGGCATTTGGCCGCCCAGATCAAAAAATTCGGCGGCCGGCCGACGCTATCGAGAACCGGACATTCGCTGATGAAAGCGAAAATCCAGGAAACCGGCGCCGGCCTCGCCGGCGAAATGAGCGGGCATATCTTCTTCAATGACCGCTGGTTCGGTTTCGACGACGCCTTGTACACCGCCGCCCGCCTGATTGAAATCCTGTCCGAGGATACCCGCACCAGCGCGGAAGTCTTCGCGGCGCTGCCCGACAGCATCAATACCCCGGAATTGAATGTCACGCTGGAAGAAGGCGAGAATTTCAGGATCATCGAAAAACTGTTACAGACCGCCCAATTTCCGGGCGCCGAAGTGACCACGATCGACGGCCTCAGGGTCGATTTCCCGGACGGCTTTGGCCTGGTGCGGGCCTCCAATACGACGCCATCCTTGGTGTTCCGTTTCGAAGCCGACAACCAAGAGACATTGAAAAAAATTCAGCAACAATTTAGTCAGTTGATCAAAACGGTAAAATCCGATATATCACTTCCTTTTTAAGCATGGAAAACCAGAAAACGATGCAACACCGAAAAGCTCACCAAATCGCCGATGTCCTGATCGAAGCCCTGCCCTATATTCAACGCTTCAAAGGCAAGACCGTTGTCGTCAAATTCGGCGGCAACGCGATGGTCGATGAGGCCCTCAAACACAGTTTCGCGCGCGACATCGTGCTGATGAAACTGGTCGGCATCAATCCGATCGTGGTGCACGGCGGCGGCCCGCAAATCGGCCGCTTGCTCGAAAAGCTCGGCAAGACGACCGGCTTTGTCGACGGCATGCGGATTACCGACAGCGAAACGATGGACGTGGTCGAGATGGTGCTCGGCGGACTCGTCAACAAGGAAATCGTGAATCTGATCAACATCCACGGCGGCAAAGCGGTCGGACTGACCGGCAAGGACGGCGATTTCATCCGCGCGAAAAAGATTCACCTGACCAAAACGGACCCCGGCGCACAATCGGCCGAAATCATCGATCTCGGCCATGTCGGCGAAGTCAGCAGCATCGATCCTGCGGTCGTCGAGATGCTCGGCCATAGCGATTTCATCCCGGTGATCGCACCGATCGGAGTCGGCGCGGAAGGCCACTCCTATAACATCAATGCGGATCTGGTCGCCGGCAAGGTCGCGGAAGTGTTGAAAGCGGAAAAACTGATTCTGCTGACCAATACCGCCGGCATCCTGGACAAGGAAGGCAACTTGTTGACCGGCCTGACGCTGAAAGACATCGACGATCTGATCGCCGACGGCACGATCTCGGGCGGCATGATCCCGAAAACGCGTTGCGCAACCGATGCGTTACACGGCGGCGTCGGCAAGGTGCACATCATCGACGGACGCGTCGAGCATGCGGTATTGCTTGAATTATTTACCGATCAGGGCGTCGGCACCTTACTGCTGAGCCGTTAGTTGTTTAGCCCCTGTCCCCGCAACGCCGTTCTCGATAAATGCTCTGAAAGACGAACGAATATCGCGTACCTTGTCGCTGGCGCAGAGCTCCGTGCCCAGCGACGACTGCCGGCAGCGGATATCGAGAAACAACTGTTGCTGATTGCCCATATCGATCTTCGAGACCGATAGGCTCAAATCGGAGTCGGCCTGAGGCTCTGCGGTCATCAGCAGTTTTTCGTTGTCGATGTCGGGAGGCGTCGTCGAGAAGGTGCGCACAAACTGGTGCGCACTTGCCCAGGCGTTTTCGCACTGCGTTGAACTGCCGCAAAGATACAGGCCCAGTTCGACAGCGGCCTTCATTTCCGCGGTTTTATCGCTCAATTCCTGCGGCGCTTCGGTATCGGAGTGAGTCAGGAATTTATAGCGCTCGATATCCGCTTCGAAAGCGGACCTGACTTGGCGTTTCTTGGCTTCCTGTTTCTCGATCTCCGCCTCGACCGTCTTGATCTGCGCTTTCGCTTTATCGATGTTACCGGTCAGCGGTGCAGGGATTTTTTCGCCGCTGCGTTCATGGCTCGCCGCGCGTTTAAGATGATTTTCCAGCTCGGTTTCTGCCCGGTTTTTATTCCCGTGCAGGAGTATGGTCTGCGAATCCATCGCGTGCATTTTTTTCTTCAGCGCTTCCTGCATATCGTTCAGATTGCGAAAAGCGCTCAGCAAGACCTTGTCGTTGACCTTTTGTTTGGCGATGATGTCTTCCTGTGCCTTTCTCAAGGCATCAAGACGCCGATCCAGCGCAATCTGTTCAGGGTTTTTTGCCTTTTCGGTGACCTGGACCACACGTCCTTTCTCGCTCAGTTGTTCGCGGCGATGCTGAACCTGTTCCGGCGGCACCTGATCGGATAAAAACGTTTTGCCGTTCTCATCGACCCAACGGTACATCTTCTTGGCATGGGCCGCCTGGCCGGCAGTCAGGCCAAACACGGTAAACAACAGCAGGCTAATTGAAACAATGCGGTCTTGCATGGCTTTAAGTTGAATAAACGGGGATCTTGTGAAGTATAGCGAAAGATCGGCATGTTAAAACGCCAGCCGCCGCTCCGGCAGGCGTAACCCTGCCGGAGTGGCCGGCGAATTACCAGGCGATCAGTGCCGCCAGCTGATTCAGCGGCGGCAGGATGATCATGCGGGCGACCTGCATGAACAATAACGCGGCCAGCGGCGACAGATCGATGCCGCCCATATCCGGAATGATCCGTCTGAAAATATTCAGCAAAGGCTCGGTCAGGCTGTAAAGAATCGACGAAGCCGCATCAAAGCGGCCCGGATTCGCCCAACTCAACACCGCCCTGACGATGATCGCGAAGATGAAAACATTGAACAGCAAATTGATCAGTTCCATGATCGCGATCACGGTCAAGGCGCCGATGCCGAGCGTCGCGCCTTGCAGCAGTCCGATCGAAAAATTGGCCAGCATCTGCAAGCCCAGCATCAGGATCAGTGAAGACGTATCAATCTTGCCGATCGGCGGCACATAACGGCGCAACAGCCGCAACGGCGGCTGGGTCGCCTTGACCAGAAACTGGGAGATCGGATTATAAAAATCGGCGCCGCACCACTGCAGCAGAAAGCGCAGCAATACTGCCAGGACATACAGCGAGGACAGCGCCTCGATGACCAGGACGACAGGATCGGTAAAATAGCTTGCACCCATTAATTGAACTCCGGTTGTTTGGACATTTCGATCGAGCGGTCGCGCGCCGCGTGTAACGCTTTCGAGACCAGATCGCTGAAACCGCCTTGCTGAAAGGTTTCGATCGCACGTTGCGTGGTACCGCCCGGCGAGGTCACGCGTTTACGGAGCAGTTCCGGGCTTTCGGACGACTCCAGCGCGATTTTCGCCGCGCCCAACGCGGTTTGCAGCACCAACAGCCGCGCGGTGTCCTCGGTCAGACCCAACTCCACCGCCGCCTGCTCCATCGCTTCCATCAACAGAAAATAATAAGCCGGTCCGCTGCCGGACACCGCGGTCACCGCATCGAGTTCTTTCTCATCCTTGACCCACAGTGCGATACCGACCGCACGCAAAATATTTTCGGCCGTGTTGCGTTGCTCGGCATTGACTTTATCATTCGCGTGCAGCGCCGTCGCGCCGGTCAGCACCAATGCCGGTGTATTCGGCATGCAACGCACGATCGCAGTCTCGGCGCCTAGCCAGGTGCTCAGACTGCGCTCGCTGATGCCGGCCGCGATCGAGACGACCAAGGATTTGCGCTGTTGAATCGCCGGCGCCGCCTGCAATGCGACATCGCGCAAAGTCTGCGGCTTGACCGCCAGCACCACGACATCGGTCTCATTGACCACCGTGTCGTTCGATGCGGTCGCGTTTACCTTCAGACGCTCGGCCAACGACTTGAGCTGCTCGGCATTAATATCCGAAACCCAGATATTCCCCGGCTCATGACCCGACGCGATCAAACCGCTGATCAGGCTGCTCGCCATGTTGCCGCCGCCGATAAATCCTATTTTTTGTGTTTTCATTTTTACCCTGCTTTGATGGTTCCTGAAATATTTTACCCTATATAAGGCTCAGAAAAATCAATCACAAGGGATTCGTGGAAATTCAGTACAAAAAACCGCCGTCCGGATTGAGGTCAGCCCCAAAGCGGGACATGCAAAAACAGTCACAGGCAATGCTTAGCTGAGGAAAGCTTCAGCGGAGGTTATTTTCACAGTAATGACGGATGCGAGAACGCTCGGGGGAAAGAATGAGCTAAACCGGCTTTATGCCGCCGCGCCGCAGCAACGCTTGAATTTTTTACCGCTGCCGCAAGGGCACGGCGCGTTTTTGCCCAGATTGACAGTAGCGCCGACCTTGCCGAGCGACTTGATCACGCCGTCCAGATAAAACCAGCGCCCGTCCTTTTTGATAAAGCGGCTGACTTCATGCAGTACACAGGCTTCGCCGTCCTGCAAATAGTAAGCCTTGAATTCGACGACGCCCTTGTCGTCATGTTGTCCGCCCTTTTTGGTGTCGACCACTTCCAGACGCTGCCAAACCGCCGTCTCGCGGGAGAAGTCGATCACGTCCGGGCATCTGCCGCTGTCCCAGGTAGCGCGCAGATAGTCGGCATTACGTTGCGCATAAGCCGTGAAGCGCGAACGCATCAACGCTTCGGCGGTAGCAGGAAGTGTCGCGCTATCGTGATATAGACCACAGCAATCGACATAGTTAATACCAGATCCACACAAACATGCCGCTTGACGGTTCAACAAAAGTTTTCTCCTCAACAATTTAAATATTTGAAACTATTTTCCCCAACACTCCTGAACCTTTGCATCCGTTGTTTGAACACTGGAAGAAATCGTTTTTCCTGAACTATTAACAGCAAACGTACCGCATTTATCACCTGCCTGCAAGTCCTTCGGCGTTGCCGTCGCCGTATAATTGGTGGCTGTAGCGCTTGTAACCGCGAGAGTGTAATTGCCGTCCGGGGACGTAGCCGGAACGCCGATCTGCGCCAATGTGCCGTAACTGATATGGTTCGCGCGATATTTTTCTTGCGCCATTTGAACATTAAGCAAGCCAGCCTTCGCGTCCGAGCGACGGCCTTTTTTGACATATTCTGTATAAGAAGGTAGCGCTATTGCCGCCAGTATCGAAATAATCGCAAGCGTTACCATCACTTCGATGAGGGTAAAACCCGCCGTTGTTTTGTTCGTTTTCATTGTAAGGCCCTCTGTCAGTATCGATCCCGTTTAGCATAGCAGAGCCCCAATGATTTGCCCGTAATGCGTCATAAGCAGCGCCACTCGACCCCGGCTCTCGATTTTTTTATCTTAAAAAATGTGATTAACACACCAAAAGCCCAACAAACACCGCTGTATACTTGAATCAGCACAACCGGGGGAACCATCATGAATAGATTCAAGGCTACGGGCTTTACTTTGATTGAGGCCATGATCGTCGTTGCGATCATGGGGATTCTCGTTGCAACGGCATTTCCTTCATTCCAGCGCATGCTTGAAACAAACCGATTGAAACAGGTCGCTGAATCCCTGAAATCCGACATGCAATTGGCGCGTACGGAGGCGATTAAACGCAGTAAATATGTCATAGTATCGACAACTACAGGAAATAATGGCTCATGGTGTTACGGCTTAACTGAAACAACATCGAGCTGTAGTAAAACCAGTTGCGATTGTGCTGAAACGAATACGGCAGACAGCGATTATTGCGAGATAAAACGCGTCTTAGGCAGTAATTTTAATAGTGCCGTAAATATAACTTCTACTACCAGTGCTAATACCATTTTCGATTTTAAACGTGGAGTCCGTCTTGAAATAGATCATGATGATAGTTGTAAGCTAGTCCTGGCTGATGAAGATGACGAAGTTAGACTTACAACAACAAACTTTCAAACCAGCGTTGTATCTAGTAATACCGGCCGGAGCATAAACTGCACACCGTCGGGCCAGAACGGCATTATTGGTTATCCACCCTGCTAACCTTTTCAAATAAGGCATGACGATGAAAAAACAAGAAGGTTATAACCTGATTGAACTCATGGTTGCCATGGCGCTGGGTTTGATCGTGCTCGGCGCCACGCTGGCCATTTATATTGGCACGATCAGAGGCAGCTCTGATACGCTGAAATCCGCCCGCCTAAACCATGACCTGGAAGCGGTGATGACGCTGATGATCAACGACATCCGGCGCGCCGGCTATTGGGGCGGCGCAAGCGTAACGGCGAACAGCAACAACAATCCGTTTACCAGAGAAATCGGGGATATGACCAATATCAAGGTACGCAACTTTGCATCCCCGACGACCGATGTGGCTGCCGGCAACTGCGTATTGTACAGCTATGATGCTGATGGTGATCGCATTGTTGATGACAACGAGCATTATGGCTTTCGTTTCAAAAACAATACCATCAATATGAGGCTATCCGGAGCCCCCGCTAATACGGCTACTTGTGATGGCAATGATGATAATTGGGAAGAAAACATTGCCGGAAATCAAATAACCATAACGGCTCTGACTTTCGATCTGAGCGGATCTAAATGCGAGAATGTGACAACAAGCACTTCTTTCAATTCCACCTGCGCAGTCGCCGCGGCGACTGCCGGCAACATCAATAGCGGTAATCAAGTCGTCGAAGCCCGGCAAGTTTCGATAACCTTGACCGGTCGCTTGGCCAACGATGCAACGGTTACCAAAACACTCACTGATATTGTAAAAGTCAGGAACGATCGGGTTTTCATCCAACCTTAACGACCCAGTTGCTAGAGGCGTCCTCATGAAAAAATTAATTCGCTCCAGGTTTTCCGATCAGCACGGCGCAGCCACCCTCTTTACTGCGTTGATTTTATTGATCTGTATGACTTTGGTAACCTTGCTGACATCGAAAAGCGTGATCACCGAAACCCAAATTGCCGCCGATAATTACCGCGGCGCACAATCGGTTGCGGCGGCCAACTATGCGATGGATTTCGGGGTCAATTATTTCAATATGGGCGGCTTCGATCAGGACAGCAATAATGCTGTTGATTATCCTGCGGGGACCAGTTTGTCCAATTTGACCTCCACAGACGGAAGTCAAACGACAACGGCTCGATTGAACTTTAATAATGCCGCCGGGACTGTGTGTGTGCCGGCGGGAGCCGCGACATCCATGGGCAAGGGAATGGTGACCGCCCAAGGATACAGCGACGACACACTGGCAACCCGCACCATCACCCAATGCGTAGGGCCGATAGGTTTGCTAAACGGCGAAGGCCCTGATATGCCCCTCGTATCCCGGGGATTTGTCAATCTGACCGGCAATGCGCGTATTATCAACCGCTATACTAATACGACCAGTTGGTCGGGGGACTCCGTAACCATCGGCAGTTCCTCGAGTATGGAAACATGGCTGAAAGACCCTGACGAAAGCTCATTAACAGAAGCGGAGCTAACCAGCGTTCCCTCAACGGGTTCTAGTCCAACTGACGCCGTTTTGATATCCAACCGCAATCTGGGCAATGGTCTCGATATTATTGATAATGACCCGTCGCTCAAAAATTTAATTGGCCTGAATTTTTTTAAGAATTTTTTTAGCGCCACCTCAAGGGAACAAGTTCGGCAGCTTGCCGCTTCAATCGGCCAGCTTTATCCAACTGCCGCAGTCCCCGACATAAACAGTGCGAACGGAAAATCGGGCCTGATTTGGTTCGATGGCGATCAAAGTTGGACCGGTGGCGTTATAGGCAGCCTAACCAAGCCATCGATCGTCGTGGTCAATGGAAATCTGAGAACATCCGGTGGCTCGGCCACAGTTTACGGTGTGTTATATGTGGCGGGTAAATGGGATGTCGCGGGAAGCCCGCAAGTTGTCGGTTCGGCCATCGTTGAAGGCACGGCGACGCCTATTGGTACAGGAATGGGCACGGCCGCGTCGCCTCCTATCGTCTCCGGCAGTGGAACTGCCACAATCGTCTTCTGGCCGGCCTTTGGCTCCAATTCAAATCATCCGGTCGCCGGTTTAACAACGGCTATCGCCGGCTCTTGGCGCGATTGGTAATTTTTTTAAAAATTTAATACGGGCATGGATTATGAAACCATTCACTCTTAAAGTACAAAAGGGAATCGGCCTGATTGAGGTTTTAATCACGGCGATTGTTATCGCGGTGGGTTTACTTGCAATCGCCGCGATGCAAACGGGCTTCATGGCCAGCAGCGGTGACAGCAAAACGCGCTCTGAAGCGCTGGCGCTTGCAGAACAGAAGGTTGAACAACTCAGAAACAACATCACCGTCGCCGGATACAATGCTCAGACAGCCGCCACAAGCTCCGATACAGTCACTGGCACTAATGCGAATTTCGCAAGAAGCTGGGCCATCACAGCAACAGCGCTCTTAACCGATCCCAACTGCGGTGGATCGGGCCAGCCCCCCTGCACTAATGCGCCAAACCGCAAAAAAATTTCCGCAATCGTCAGTTGGGACAGTGATGGTGGCGCTGACTCTGACGGTGACGGCAAAGCCATCGACCAAGATGAAAAAGTCAATGTGGTATCTGAAATCGCCTTTCTAGATCCTGCCAAATCGGCTTTATATGCCGGCCAAATCGCGTCCGGCGGCTCAATGGCGGTGCCGAATCCTCGGCAAAACGCTTCCGAAGACGTAGCCTCCGAAAATGTCGATGCGACAAGACCGACCCCGCTGCCAGGATCAGTGACTGTCAGGCTTATCAGCGGTGCATTACCGTCTACTACAATCACTGCAACTGGAGATGGCGGAGCCTCATTCTCGCTAACGCCGATCACCTCGGAACTCCCGGCCACACATTATTATTCGGCCCCTTTTGGTGACGGCAGCGGCATCATTGCCGTTTATTTATGTACCGAAAATGACTCCAGCACAGCGACTTGTAAGTATGTCCAGAATCATTTCGGCGGCGTGCCATTGCGAATCGCCGGTACCGTCTACTCCACTAGCAGCAATCATCTCGATAATATCCGCGTTGCCTGGTCTTCCAGTGAAGTGCATTATTGTTACAACGGCCCCAAAAGCTCCGGATCGACCCCATATCGCTATATGCCCTATGAGTGCGTTTTCGCGGGAAACTGCAATGCAACCGCCGATGGCGTCAATAATTGCTATCCGGATACGGCCGTATCGGATAGTCAAATTAATGCGCGCAATGTCGGCCCCGGCGGCGAATACGGCGAACTGGGCCTGATTGGTGTCGATGACTCAGGCGGCGACCGCGAACAGGTCTGTTTTCTCGAAGACACGACAGACCCTAGCTCAGGGGGCAGCCCCTTGTTGCAGGCAAGCGGCAGCGAGGTTCTGAATGAACACTATTTGTATGCCGTCACCAAACGTTCGTATGTCACACGCCGAATTAAGCGTAACAGCGCCAATACAGGAAATGAGCAGATTTCCGAAGGCATCAACCGGTCTTATACCAATCATAACTTTTTGATTGTTGACAGAGGTTCAGGCGGCACGGCCAATGCGCAATGCTACAACAATGCGACCGCCTACAGCTTGGTATTGGCTCCCCGGCAGATTATTCGTACGCTAACCGAAAGCGGTCAACCGAATCAGGTAGTAGCTGGAATGGCCTATAACGGCTCTTTCGGCACCGCGAAACATCTGATCGGGAATGTTTTATCAAATGCATCCAATCTAAAATTGTATATACCCGAAACGGGCGCCTGCTACCTTAACAATAATTTGACGCCTTCAACAGCAGCGACCCAGTATGCTTGTGTAGTTCCTAGCAATGCACCTTTATCGGCAGGGGTCTCCATACTTGGCGGAAGCTACGAGAACCCGACCTCATCGCCATCTGGTTTTGCAACTTGCACGAAAACCACTTCAAACATATTGGCTTTATCAACATGCGCTTGGCCTTTTTGATGGCCCTATAGCTATCGACTTGCACTCGAGTAGGGGCGGTATACAAATTCCGTCCCTACTATTTCAATGATCCGCGACAGCCAAATTAATTATCCACGGCGAGTTATAAAAATTCATCCGGCACTCAACACTTTTGCCAAAATGCTTTTTCGCACCTAAAGCGCTGGCCTGGCATTGCCACTCGATACGCCAAGAACATGACGAGGATGATCTTTTTGCTGGCGTTTACCATTAACGGCTAATGCGGTTTACGCCGTCTATGCGCGAACCGTGCGCCGGCGGTTTTTTCCGTACCGCCTTTGACAACCCTCTAACAGCGCAGGACGCGATAAAGATCACGTCCCGCACAGAGAAAGAGACTCGGATGTTACTGCGACAATCTCTTATACTTGATCCGGTGCGGATTATCCGCATCGCTGCCCAAACGGCGGTGCCGGTCGGCTTCGTAATCCTCATAATTGCCTTCAAACCAGACCACCTGACTGTCGCCTTCAAACGCCAGCATGTGCGTCGCGATCCGGTCTAAGAACCAGCGGTCATGCGAAATGACTACCGCGCAGCCGGGGAAAGCCAGCAGCGCTTCTTCGAGTGCGCGCAGGGTTTCGACGTCCAGGTCGTTGGTCGGTTCGTCCAGCAGCAACACGTTGCCGCCGCTTTTCAACAGCTTGGCCAGATGCACCCGGTTGCGCTCGCCGCCTGACAGATCCCCTATTCTCTTCTGCTGATCCGCGCCCTTGAAGTTGAAGCGTCCGACATACGAGCGCGACGGCGTTTCATATTTGCCGACCGTGATGATATCCAGCCCGTCCGAGATTTCTTCGAACACGGTTTTGTTCGGGTCCATGTCGTCACGGAGCTGATCGACGTAAGACAGTTGCACGGTCTGCCCCATCGTCAGCGCGCCCGCATCCGGTTGTTCGAGGCCGGCCATCATCCGGAACAGAGTCGTCTTACCGGCGCCGTTCGGGCCGATGATGCCGACGATGCCGCCCGGCGGCAGTTTGAAGCTCAGGTCGTTGATCAACAACCTGTCACCGAAGCCCTTGCTGATATTGTCGGCATGAATCACCACATCGCCGAGACGCGGTCCTGGCGGAATATAGATTTCCTGGGTCTCATTACGCTTTTGCACTTCGACCGATGACAACTCTTCAAAGCGAGCCAAACGCGCCTTGCTCTTCGCATGGCGGCCTTTCGGGTTCGAGCGCACCCATTCCAACTCGGCCTTCATCGCTTTCTGGCGAGAAGTTTCCTGTCTTTCTTCCTGCTCCAGACGTTTTTCCTTCTGTTCCAGCCAGCTAGAATAATTGCCTTCCCACGGAATGCCCGCGCCGCGGTCGAGCTCCAGAATCCAGCCGGCGACATTGTCCAAGAAATAACGATCATGCGTGACCGCGACCACGGTGCCCGGATAATCGTGCAGGAAGCGTTCGAGCCAGGCGACCGATTCGGCATCCAAATGGTTGGTCGGTTCGTCCAGCAACAGCATGTCCGGATTCGACAGCAACAGACGGCACAGCGCAACCCGGCGCTTCTCGCCGCCGGACAGTTTGGTCACATCGGCATCCCAGTCCGGCAAGCGCAAGGCGTCGGCTGCCACTTCGAGGCGGCGGTCAAGATTATGGCCGTCGCAGGCATTGATAATGTCTTCCAGACGCGCCTGATCGGCAGCCAGTTTGTCGAAATCGGCATCGGGCAGCGCGTAGGCGGCGTAAACGGCATCCAATTCGGCCAGCACATCTTTAATATGCGCGACCGCTTCTTCGAGATTGCCGCGCACGCTCTTATTCGGGTCGAGCTGCGGCTCTTGCGGCAGATAACCGATATTGATACCCTTTAGCGGTATCGCCTCGCCTTCGATCTCCTTGTCGATGCCTGCCATGATCCTGAGCAGCGTCGATTTACCGGAACCGTTCAAACCCAAAACGCCGATCTTCGCGCCGGGAAAGAAGGACAGCGAGATGTCCTTCAAGATGTATTTCTTAGGCGGAACGATTTTTCCGACCCGATTCATTGAATAGATGTATTGCGCCATTTTGTTATGCAAGTGCAAGTGGGGAAACGATAGCTTCAAATTAT
Source organism: Methylomicrobium lacus LW14 (assembly GCF_000527095.1). NCBI lineage: Bacteria > Pseudomonadati > Pseudomonadota > Gammaproteobacteria > Methylococcales > Methylococcaceae > Methylomicrobium > Methylomicrobium lacus. The sequence continues at coordinate 1,763,880 of NZ_AZUN01000001.1, forward strand.
CCCATGTTTTCTCGCCGAGGGGTAACCCAACAGATCCATAAAATCCTCAAAAATATCCAACAGCGATCATGCGGCGCCATAATCGATAAGAATCATCTTACATTCAACACCTTAACCGAAAGCCGCAAAAGCGCCGGCCTTGCCGCGATAAGCAAAAAACCCGCCACAATGAAAAATAATGTGAGTTAGGGTTTTCCATTCTTAAAAATTGATGATATACTCTGCGCTTATGAGTTGGATGCTGTGAAGAACAGTGAGTTTTCAATGTGATTAGGGAGAGAGGCTATGCTTATCTTGACTCGTCGAGTAGGTGAGACATTAATGATAGGTGATGAAGTAACCGTCACAGTCCTTGGAGTCAAAGGAAACCAAGTCCGAATCGGTGTCAACGCACCTAAAGAGGTCTCGGTTCACAGGGAGGAAATTTACGAACGCATCAAAAAAGAACAAGCTGAGTCTACAGACGCAGACGACTCAAAGTAAAACAAATTCGGAGGGATGGCCGAGAGGCTGAAGGCGCTCCCCTGCTAAGGGAGTATGGGCCTATAAAGCCCATCGAGGGTTCGAATCCCTCTCTCTCCGCCACGTTTTACAAGTTCTAAAAGCTCATAAAAAAAAGTTCAAAGGGATTGTTGACAAAGATATAAACTTAAGGGATAATAATCGGATCAACTAGGCGCCTGTAGCTCAGCTGGATAGAGTACTCGGCTACGAACCGAGCGGTCGGGAGTTCGAATCTCTCCAGGCGCGCCAATTTTCAAAAATATCGACACACCATTCCCCTGTAGCTCAGTCGGTAGAGCAGGTGACTGTTAATCACCGGGTCGGCGGTTCGAGCCCGTCCGGGGGAGCCAAATAAAACAAAGGCTTAGCTAGAAATAGCTAGGCCTTTTTTATTGCTTGTCCAAAATTATTCTGCTTTTGGCAAATTTAGATAAGCCCATTTCTCGCAAAAATCGCAGAAAAACCGATCTTGCTGCTCACCTTCCTTGAAAGACCTAGCCTCTCTGTCGTTGATAAACGACTCGTTCCCGCATCTACAGCAGATAAGATATCCGCGTTCATAATACATTTGCTCTGTCATCATTCCTCCCCTGCCGGCTTAACCTCGACCAATTTTCTGTCATACAATAAAGCCATCCTGAAGGTTTTATGGCCGCCAGCTTTTAGAGAGGTGGCCCCAAACCTTTGACCAGGAAAACTTGGGAGCAAAAAAAATATTTTGTAAGGTTTCACTTTTACTTACGACTTACGCATATCGCCTATTTAATAATCGTAAAGGAGAGCTTCCATGCTCACAGGCTTGTTATTCCTAAGCGTTTGCTTTCTGGCCTATGCGAACGGTGCCAATGATAATTTCAAAGGGGTCGCGAGTTTGTTCGGCAGCGGCACCCTCAATTATCGACTGGCTCTGACTTGGGCGACGCTGACGACGTTGGCCGGTTCGATTGCGGCGCTGTTTCTTGCGCAAACGCTGCTGGTCAAATTTTCCGGCAAAGGATTGGCGCCCGACGAATTGATTCACACCTTGCCGTTCATGATCGCGGTTGCCGGCGGTGCCGGCATGACCGTGATTCTGGCAACACGTTTCGGGTTTCCGATCTCCACAACCCATGCTTTATTGGGCGCCATGGCCGGTAGTACCTTACTGGCGACATCCGGCACCATCAGTTTGACGCCTTTGCTGAACAATTTTGTCCTGCCGTTGTTACTTAGCCCGTTTTTGGCGCTATTCTTGGCCGGTGGGCTATATCGGCTTTGGCACCATGGGCCGTTGCAAAAACCGATCGAAAGCTCGATGTGCCTTTGCTTGGAGACTACCGATAGTCTGGCTCTTGCGGTGACCGATAATACGAGCATGGCAAACGAATCAACCCTCGTTCCGACACTCAGTTTTGATCAACCGGAAGCTTGTGCTCAACGGCAAGCCGGCATGATCTTGGGTTTCAACCTGGACCGCCTTCGCGATGGACTGCATTTTTGCAGTGCGGGCGCGGTCTGTTTCGCCCGCGGGCTGAATGACACGCCCAAAATAGCCGCTTTATTGTTGCTGGCTCCGGGTGTTACCGAGCAAGGCGTCATCATTGCGGTGGCCTTGGCGATGTTGGCGGGGGGAGTTTTCAATGCCCGCCGGGTGGCGGAAACCATGAGTCATAAAATCACCCCCATCACACACGATCAGGGTCTTTCGGCGAACCTAGTCACCGCCCTGCTGGTGATTTTTGCCAGCAAGCTGGGTATGCCGGTCTCCACCACCCATGTGTCGGTGGGCTCTTTGTTCGGCATCGGCTTGGTCAGCGGCAAGGCTAATACCGGCGTGATCGCATCCATTGCGTTATCCTGGCTGCTGACTCTGCCCTGCGCGGCTGTTTTAGCCGCGGTAATTTACTTGATTGCCGTAGGCAACTAAACCCATCATAAAAACAAGAGGTATTCTGTGACTGCCAGTATCGAAATCAGCGAATCGGTCCGCCATTACTATGGTCAGGTTCTACAATCCAGCAACGACCTGAAAACCAGTGCGTGTTGCAGCATCGATGCCATGCCCGCTTATTTAAAGGCCTTGCTGTCCGGACTGCATCCGGAAGTGCTGGATCGCTTTTACGGCTGTGGTTCGCCCCTGCCGCCGGCTTTAGAGGGAAAGACCGTCCTGGACCTGGGCTGCGGCACCGGTCGCGACTGTTATTTGCTGTCGAAACTGGTCGGTCCCAAGGGCCGGGTCATCGGGGTGGACATGACCCCGGAGCAGCTGGAAGTGGCAGTCCGCTACCGCGGCTGGCACGCCGAGCGTTTCGGCTATGCGAATGTCGATTTTCTGCATGGACACATCGAAAATCTGGCGACAGTCGGTATTGCCGACGACTGCATGGATGCAGGAGGTAGAGCAATGCAGGGAGCAATTGCCGACAATAGTATCGACGTGGTGGTGTCCAATTGCGTGATCAACCTGTCGCCGGAAAAACCCCGGGTCCTGGCGGAAATCTTCCGCGTATTGAAACCAGGAGGCGAACTGTATTTTTCCGACGTGTTTGCCGATCGTCGCATCCCCGCCGCATTGCGCCAGGACCCGGTGCTGCTGGGCGAGTGTCTGGGCGGGGCGCTGTACTGGGAAGACTTCCGGCGTATTCTGCATGATGTAGGCTGTCCGGACGTGCGCGCCGTCAAGCGAAACCCGATTAGCCTCGATGATCCGGACGTGTATGCCAAAATCGGCATGGTCAAATTCCAATCCGTCACGGTCCGCGCCTTCAAAATGCCGCTGGAAGATCGCTGCGAAGATTTCGGCCAGGTGGCTATGTACCTGGGCAGCATCGACCAGCATCCGCACGGTTTCGATCTGGACGATCATCACCATTTCGAAACCGGCCGGCCCTTGCGGGTCTGCGGCAATACCGCCGATATGCTAGCTGGCAGTCGCTATGGCGAGCACTTTCAAGTGTTGGGCGATAAATCCCGTCACTTCGGCTTGTTCGATTGCGCGCCCGTGTCGCGCAGCGACGCAACCCAGGCGGACGGCGGATGCTGTTGAAAGCCGGGGCCAAGGCCACGAGCCAGTTGACTGAAGCCCTGCTGGCCGAGCATCGCCCGGTGCTGTTCCGCTACGCGCTGCTGCAATTGCGCGACAGCGAACTGGCCGACGATGCCGTCCAGGAAACTTTGTTGGCAGCATGGCAATCGGCTTCGAATTTCGAAGGCAAGGCCGGACTGCGTACCTGGCTGATCGGCATTTTGAAACACAAGATTGCCGACCACTGGCGGCACAGCGCCCGTGAAGCCGTCTCCTTGGAAGTTGACTTTACCGATAACGACGTAGATGACTTTTTCATGAACAACGGCCACTGGAATGGCGGTCCCAGCACCTGGAACGATCCGGAAGCGGCCCTCAAGCAGCAGGAGTTTTGGGGCATCTACGAAACCTGCCAGAACAACCTGCCGCCCAGAATGGCTCAGGTATTCATGTTGCGGGAACTGGTCGGCCTGGAAGCCAATGAGGTTTGCCGGGAAACCGGTCTCAGTGACGCCAATTACTGGGTCCTCATGCATCGAGCCAGATTAAGGCTCAGAGAATGCCTGGAAATCCGCTGGTTCAATCAATCGAAAGCAAAAAAGGAAAAGCATCATGCGTAGTTGCCGCGAAATTACTGCCCTGGTTTCACAGGGCCTGGACAAAAAACTTAGCCTTGGCGAACGGATGGCGATTGGCATACATGTGATGTTGTGTTCTCGCTGTCGAAACTTCCAGAGTCAGACCCAGTTCATTCGCAAGGCAGCCCAGCGCTATACCGAACACATGCAAAATCGCTCGAGCAAAAAGCCCTAATAAAATGCAAACGATGAACAAGGTCGTAGCGCCACCACCGATTCCGAATACGGCGACAGTGACTTCTCCAAGGATTAAGCATGCATGGCACCAAACCGCTGCTCGCGGATAGCGATTTTCCGGCTGTTTTTCGCAAACCGCTGGAAATCCTGCAACTCAATCTCGGTTATCTATGTAATCTGAGCTGCGTGCATTGTCACGTCAACGCCGGCCCAAGGCGCACCGAACTGATGAGCCGTGAGACCATCGGTCAGGTGTTGGCGCTGGCCGAAGCCGCCGATATACACACTCTGGATTTGACCGGCGGCGCCCCGGAAATGCATCCCGATTTTCGTTATTTGGTGCGGGCGGCGCGCGGCCTGGGCATCAAGGTCATTGACCGTTGCAACTTGACCATCCTCGAAGCCTCAGGCTACAGCGATATGGCCGAATTCCTGGCCGCGCAGCAGGTGGAAATCACCGCTTCCTTGCCCTGTTATCTGGAAGAAAACGTCGATAAACAGCGCGGCAAAGGCGTATTCAGGGACAGTCTGGCGGCCTTGCAACGCCTTAATCGGCTGGGCTACGGCCAGCAGGACAGCCGGTTAAGGCTCAATCTGGTCTACAACCCGCAAAATGCGGTGCTGCCCCCGGATCAACAGCATCTCGAACAGGCCTACCAGCAGCACCTTTGGCAACACTACGGCATCGTCTTCAACCGCCTGTTTGCGGTCGCCAACATGCCGATTCAACGTTTCGGCAGCATGCTGGTTAGCCAGGGCCGCTTCGAGGCTTACCTGAATTTGCTGAAAGACCATTATCGCGCTGACAACCTCGACCATCTGATGTGTCTCAATACCCTCAGCATCGACTGGCAAGGTTTCCTTTACGACTGCGACTTTAACCAGATGCTGGCGATGCCGTTGGGAGCCGCCGCTAAACCGAGAGTACATATCAGCGAGTTGAGCCTGGACCGGCTTCGGGACGCGCCCATCGCCACCGCAGCCCATTGCTACGGCTGCACCGCGGGTCAAGGCAGCAGTTGCGGCGGAGCGTTGGCGGCTGTCCATCCATAGCGTCAGCTGGAGGTTTGCGATGCAAGTTATCATCGGGAATGGGTATGGCATGATGCCACCTTGGACGGCCTATCCGGCGCTGCGGTGGCCGGCGAATATTTGCAACAAAATCCGCTGGATGCCGAGGGCAAGGCCCATGTTGCAACGGTGTTGTTGGAGGTGGAGGGAGCGAAAATCGTCGACAGCGAATAGCCGTCCGCAGTCAATTCAAAGTCAACTCCGCCCGCAACCGCTCCGCCATCAAGTCGACGAACGCGCGAATTTTGGCCGAGGAATGGCGGCCTTCGCGGTGCAGAATGTGGACCGGAACCGTTGCGCTTTCAAACTCGCTCAGTACGATTTTCAGTTTGCCGGCCCGGAGCGATTCGGCAATTTGATAGTTCAGCAGGCGGGTGATCCCCAATCCGGCCATGGCCGCGCTGGCGGCTGAATCGTTATCGCTGACGCTTAACATCGGCTGTAGTTTCACGGTCAACGACTGGCCATCGCGCACAAAGCGCATTTCATTGGCTGGGTTTAAGCCGCGCGCCAAGATGATGTTGTGGTTCGGCAAATCTTCCGGGACTTGCGGGATGCCGTGAGTAGCGAGATAGTCCGGCGCGGCGCATAACACCCGCCGCACGGAACCGACCCGCAACGCCCGGTATGACGAATCGGGCAAATCGCCGATGCGTATCGCTACGTCAATGCCCTCTTCCAGCATGTTGACCACGCGGTCGACGAACAGCGCATTCACTTCCACCGCCGGATAGCGGCGTAAATGCTCGACAATACCCGGCATCACGAACAAACGCCCGAACAGTACCGAGGCGGTAACCGTGAGCAGGCCGCGCGGCTCGGCGTTGATACCCAACACCGCGTCGTCGGCTTCGTCGGCCAGGGTAATAATCCGCTTGGCGTCCTCGTAATATTTCTGGCCGGCCTCCGTCATGCGCACATGGCGGGTCGTGCGATTCAACAGTTTAACGCTCAAATGTTCTTCCAGCGCCGCCACAGCTCGCGTCACCGCCGGTGGCGACATGTGTAATTTGCGCGCGCCGCCGGCAAAGCCTTCGGCATCGACCACCGCAACATAGACGCTCATCAAATGCAATCGATCCATTATTTGTTCCAATTATCGGAATAGTTAATTGGTATTTTTGGTTATTCTTTAATTTTTTGCAATAAGACACACTATAACCCGCCTACCGAATCCCCGGCAGGCATTATTGCAAATCCTTTAATCGATCGGAGAACCCTCATGAGCCGTATTACCACCGTTAGCAACGAAACCGCCACCACCGAACAACTCAATCTGTTGGAGGCAATTCAAAATCAACTGGGCATGGTGCCCAACTTTTTGCGGGTATTCGCCCACTCGCCGGACGCCTTGAAAGCCTTCCTCGGCTTGCATCACATCGCCAACCACGGTTCGCTGGACGCCGTCACCCGCGAGCGCATCGCGCTGGCGCTGGCACAGCAGAACGAATGCGAATACTGCCTGTCCGCACACACCGCCATCGGCCGCAAAGCCGGTTTGAACGGCGCGGAAATCGAAGCCAACCGGGCCGGCACCAGCCAGGACGCCAAAGCGGCGGTGGCGGTCAAATTCGCCCGCGCCCTGGTAGAGCACAAGGGGGAAATCACCGCCGCCGAATTGCAGGCGATGCGCGATGTCGGCTTCAGCGAGGCGGACATCGTCGAGGTGATCACCCACGTAGGCATGAACGTGTTGACCAATATCCTGGGTAAAGCCAGCCGGGTCAGCATCGACTTCCCGAAAGTGGCGCTAAAACAGGCGGCCTAATAGTGAACCGGGCCAAGTCCAAGGACGGACTTGCGCCCGGATTCTTGCGCTGAATGGAATAAAGTATTGCAAATTATGGCTATTCAATGCGGCTGGCGTCTGTGTCACAGTTAACGCCAATGTTTCAATCCCAACCCGGAGCAAGGTCATGGCCCGCGCTTTTGCCAAAATCAGTTTCACCCCCGACGTGCAAGCGGTACAAACCGAAATGGGCAGCCGTATGGCGTATCGGGCAGCCGAGCTCGGCGAGGCCGAGACGGTTGCGCTGAGTGCCTTCGAACAAGCGTTCATTACCGACCGCGACAGCTTTTACCAAGCCACGGTGAGTCAAACCGGCTGGCCCTACGTACAACATCGCGGCGGGCCGGTGGGCTTCCTGAAGGTGCTGGATGAACGCACCCTTGGCTACGCCGATTTCAGCGGTAACCGCCAATACATTTCGGTGGGCAATTTACGCGGCGATGACCGGATTAGTTTGTTGCTGATGGATTATCCGCAGCGGCGGCGCTTGAAAATCTGGGGTCGGGCGCGCGCAGTGGACGAACGCACCGAGCCGGAACTACTAGCGAAACTGGAATCGCCCGCATTCCGAGCCCCCATCGAGCGCGGCATCATCATCCAAGTCGAAGCCTTCGACTGGAATTGCCCCAAGTACATTACGCCGCGCTACAGTGAACGTGAAGTCGAAGCGCTACTTGACCAAACTCGCCAACAAACGGCGGTGGTGAAACCGCAAGCACCCCCCGTTTTGGGTAGCGGCGCGTTGCCGTTAACGATTGCCGGGATTCGGCAGTTGACACTCACTATTCGCGCTTATGAACTGCGCCATGCCGACGGCGATTTGCTGCCCGCGTATCGGGCCGGGGCGCATCTTCGGGTACCGATCGCGTTAACCGATGGCAGTGTCACCACCCGCGCTTATTCGCTGACCGACGCAGCGGACAACCCACGCCAGTATCGCATTGCCGTGTTGCGGGTCGAAGATGGCGAAGGCGGCTCTCAAGCATTGCACGATGGATGGCAAATTGGCACCCGCCTCAACGTCGATGCGCCGGATAACTATTTCAGCCTGCACTACGACGACCGCCCGGCGTTGTTGATTGCCGGCGGCATTGGCATCACGCCGCTAAAAGCGATGGCGGAGGAATTGACGGCGCGCGGCGTGGATTTCCAATTGCACTACGCTGGTCGCTCGCCGCAACACATGCCGTTTGTCGAGGACTTGCGGCGGCATTTTCCAAATCGATGCCGGTTTTATTTCAGCCAAGCGCCAACGCCAACCCGGCTGGATGTGTCGGCGTTGTTGAATAACGCATCAACCGATACCGTCATTTACGTCTGCGGCCCAACACGCTTGATTGAAAGCGTGCGCCAAACCGCCCGCCAACTCGGCATCGCCGACGAACGGGTGCAATTCGAAAGTTTCACTTAACCAGGTGCGCCTTGCCGGGTTACGTGTCGATGCCGGGAATGTGGCAGCCTTAACTCACACACTATTCAATAATGGAGAAAATCATGAACGCAGAAATCACCCCACAAGGCTTCATGCAACGGCGCTTTGCCAGCATCAACGATCTGCCGATCCAGGAAGCCCAACGGCTGTTCCACTGGCCGCTGGGCCGCCGCCCCGACGATCACGCCGGTTTGAGCGATTTGGGTTTGTGAGTGCCATTCACCAGCACTTTCTCGGCCAGAAACACCGCCGAGCACATCTCAGGCAGGTTGCTATTAACCTGTAAGGAAATGCCGGTGCAAGCGACCAAAGGAAAAGCCAACCGATTGGAGACTATTATGTTCATGAAAATTTTGGCCGCTTGCTTGATAAACCTGTTATGGTTTGCCGGTCAAGCCCAGGCCGCCGAACCGAATTGGAGCGATTACCGGGTAGTGTTGAATCACGTCAAGCCTGGCAACAAAAACGGCGTTAAGCTGATGTTGGTCGACTATCCCGCGATCAAGGCGAACGGCAGCCTGGACAAGGCCTATCAGGCACTCGCCGGCTTCGATCCCAGACGGTTGTCGAGCCGCGAAGAACGCTTGGCATTTTATATCAATGCCTACAATATCCTAGCCTTGAAGACCGTGGCCGACCATTGGCCGGTCGACAGCATCAAGGATGTCGGCAGCCTGTTCAAGCCGGTATGGGACAAACCGGCGGGACAACTGGGCGGAAAGGAGGTAACCCTGGGCGAGGTGGAGCATACGATTTTGCGGCCCCTGGGCGAACCCCGGATTCATCTGGCCATTGTCTGCGCCTCGGTAAGCTGCCCGGATTTGCGCGACGAGCCTTACAGCGCCGCCAAACTGGCGTCGCAACTGGACGATCAGGCGCAACGCTTTCTGAGCAATACCGGCAAGGGCTTGAGCGTCGGTCAAGACCAGATCAAGGTGTCGAAAATCTTCGACTGGTTTGAAAAAGACTTTGCCGCCGGTGGCGGCGTGGCGGCATTCATCAAACGCTATCAACCTGAACTGCCCGATCTTAAAATCAAGGCCGCGATCGATTACGATTGGTCGGTCAATGGAAAACAACATTACTGACCCAAAAAATGCTCGACCTCATGCAACGACGTAAAATCTATGCCCGCTGGCGCAAACCCAAATGTTTCGACAACAACCTGGTGGTGATCGGCGCCGGATCCGGCGGCTTGGTGACCGCCTATATCGCCGCCGCGGTCAAGGCCAAAGTCACCCTGATCGAAAAACACAAAATGGGCGGCGATTGTTTGAATACCGGCTGCGTGCCGTCCAAGGCGCTGATTCGCTCCGCCAAGTTTTTGTCGCATGTCAAACGCGCCAAGGAGTTCGGCATCGACAAGGCCCAGGCCGATTTCGATTTCGCCGCCGTGATGGAGCGGGTTCAGCACGTCATCAAAACCGTCGAACTGCATGATTCGATCGAACGCTATACCGCCCTGGGTGTTGAAGTCATCCAAGGCACGGCCAAAATCGTTTCGCCCTGGGAAGTCGAGGTGACCACCGCCGACGGCGTCAAAACGCTCACCACGCGCTCGATCGTCATTGCCGCCGGCGCCCGGCCGTTCGTGCCGCCGATTCCCGGCATCGACCGGATTCACTATCTGACCTCGGATACGGTATGGGCTCTGCGCGAACGGCCCAAGCGCCTGCTGGTCTTGGGCGGCGGTCCGATCGGTTGCGAGTTGGCCCAGAGTTTCGCCCGCTTGGGCAGCCAAGTGACACAGGTGGAAATGGCTCCACGCCTGATATTGCGCGAAGACCCGGAGGTGTCGGCCGCGGTGATGGCCTGTTTCCAGCAAGAGGGGATCGATGTGCGCGTCAACCATACCGCCAAGCAATTCATGATTGAGAATGGCGAGAACACGCTGTTGGCGGAATGCAGCGGCCAAACAGCCAAGATTCCTTTCGATCAGGTGCTGATCGCGATCGGCCGCGCCGCCAATGTGCATGGCTATGGCGTCGAGGAATTGGGCATTGCCTTGTCGCCGCGCAAAACACTCGATACCAACGCCTTTCAACAAACCAATTATCCCAACATCTTTGCTGTCGGCGACGTGGCAGGGCCTTATCAGTTCACCCATACCGCCGCGCATCAGGCCTGGTACGCGGCGGTCAATGCCTTGTTCGGCCAGTTAAAGAAGTTTCGCACCGATTATACGGTGATTCCTTGGTCGACCTTTACCGATCCGGAAGTCGCCCGCGTCGGCCTGAATGAGCTGGACGCCAAGGCCCAGGGGATTGCCTATGAGGTTTCGACTTACGGTATCGACGATCTGGACAGAGCCATCGCCGACAGCGAAGCGCATGGCTTCGTCAAAGTATTGACCCGGCCCGGCAAGGACAAAATTCTCGGCGTGACGATCGTCGGCGAACATGCCGGCGACCTGATCGCCGAATTTGTGCTGGCAATGAAATACGGTATTGGTTTGAACAAGATTCTGGGCACCATTCATATCTATCCGACGCTGGCCGAAGCCAACAAATACGCCGCCGGCGTCTGGAAACGCGCCCATGCGCCGCAGGCATTACTGCATTGGGTAGAACGCTATCATGCCTGGCGGCGCAAGCATTAAAATGAGCAGATTGACTCCACAACTCAGCATTATCGCCCCGGTTTTAAATGAAGCAGGACAAATCGCCTGCGCGCCAAAGTCATCACAGCGTCGAGACGCTGGCAAAAGTACGTTATCCTCAACACTATCCTGCTGATGTGGCGTTTACGGTTGGCCTATTTCTTCGGTGCCTATCCCGATAATCTGGCGGCATGCTATTACGGGAAGCTCTGATGGAAGCTAATGAACGTTTCGCCTTAATGGGTATTTTATTATCTGTCGCCGTCCCATCGCTTGTGGCGGCACTCCGGCCTTTCAGCAACTTATAGACCATGACGTATCTATTTCCCGACAGCGTTCTGTTGATCTTCTGCAAAGCTCCGATAGCAGGCCAAGTGAAAACGCGTTTGCAACCGGCGCTAACCTCCGAACAGGCCGCGGCAGCCCATCGTCAATTGACGCGGATGACATTGGAGCGAGCCTTTCAGCAGCCGTTGTGTCCAGTCATACTGTGCTGCGCACCCGATGCTGAACATGCTTTTTTTCGGCAATGCGCGGCGGATTATCCGCTCAACCTAACCAATCAACGCGGTAATGATCTGGGCGACCGCATGCAACACGCTTTTGTTGAAGCGCTATCACATTACCGGAAAGCGATTTTGATTGGCTGCGACTGCCCCAGCATGACGACGGACGATTTACGTCAAGCCCTGACGGTTCTGAAAAACGGCAACGATGTCGTGATCTCTCCCGCAGAAGATGGAGGCTATGTGTTAATTGGCGTGACAGCCCATCAACCTATTTTGTTCAGCGACATGCCCTGGGGTACCGATAGTGTCATGGCAGAAACCCGCCGACGATTAACCAAGACAGGGCTCAATTTTTATGAGTTAGAGCCACAATGGGACGTCGACACTATCGAGGACTGGATGCGCTATTTAAATCGACAAAACACCTGATGCGGTAGCCAATCCATAGCCAGCCGCATCGTATCACTTTTACCTTTCAGTTCCGATTTTCTTCCATCGCTATAGTTCGTGAGACAAACACCTTCGCTCAGCCTCAAAAATTAAGTGAATTTTTTGTAAGGTTATGGACTTAAAATACGACGAAACACCTTTGTAATGAATTTGTCTTTTTCAGGTGTTCGAATTGTGACTTCAATGGCTGTTATGCATGTTTTCTAATCTCTCAAAATCTTCAGTCAATACAGTCATGCTTGTCGATGATCAATCACTGTATCGAGAGATGCTGGCTGAAAAACTTGCGAAACAGGATCATCTTGACGTCATCACCGAGGTTGGATTTGCCCAAGACCCCTTGGGACTCGCATTAAATTTAAAACCTGATCTGATCCTTGCCGACCCCTGCTTGAATCATGAAGAAAATATTCCTTGGGTTTTCCGGTTAGCTCAACAATGCAGGGACAGCCATGTTCTGTTGATCACTTCGCCTTGCGCCGCCAACTATTACCTGGATTTTCTCAAAGCCGGCGTCGCGGGGATTGTCCTGAAAACTCAACATTTAAATGTTTTACTGAATGCCGTGGACAGAGTGCTAGCCAATGAACTGTGGTTTGACAGAACCATCTTCAAGGCCGGAGGTCCTGAAGTTGCGCCTTCAAATCACTCGGATGCGCATGAGAAATTCAGAATGTCCAGCCTCTCCAGACGAGAGCAACAAGTGGTTAATCTTATCGTTAAGGGACGCAATACTTCTTCAATTGCACATTCTTTGCATATCAGCGAAAAAACGGTTCGAAATCATATTTACTCGATCTATAGAAAGCTGGAAGTCAAAGACCGGCTCGAACTGATGCTGTTTGCAACCCGTAACGGATTGCCCCTAAAACCAAAGGTCTAAATAGCTTGCATCTTGAAGAAACGGCAGCCTGTAAATTTCACTTGCTTCAAGATAACTCTTTTTCATAAATCGCCTTAGGTCCGCGATTGACTCCAGCTCAATTTGAGCTTCTGCCCCATCATCCGCAGTAAAACTTAATTTTTTAGTCCCATTTCAATTACGCCAAATGATTTGGCTTTACGAGGATGGCATCCAAATAGCCTCTACCTCGCCAACAAATAGGGCAATTGACCCAATTGATTAAGCCATCTATCACAATCGCATTTGAGGCATCCCCGCCGAAGAATTGATGCGAATGGCTCAAGACATCCGCAAATCTATTCACTATCTTTAGCGCAGCAGCGGGATCTGTTTTAGTAGTCCATGCCGTAAGTCGCGATTTGGAAGAAATCCTTACAGGGGCCAGGTCAACAGCGAAATAATTCAATGACAATGAGGGGATGATATGGCAACAAGGCGTGATGTTTTAAAGATTGGCGCGGCGGGCGCCGGCTACGGGCTGCTGGCGCCCAAGGTCGGCAAGGCTGAACTGGTCTTTCCGGACGGGTTCAAACCCAGTATTCAGGAGGCTCCAAGCCCTCCGGTTAGACCGTTCGTGGTGCCGCTAAACGTCATGCCGATTGCCAAACCCGTTGACGAAGCATTTCTGTCAACCGAGGCGGGTGGAGGACTTCCGTCCGATCCGCAAAGGCATCAGCGCTATGATGAATTTAAACCGCAGAAATTTTATGTCCATTATTTGGAGGAATTCCTCTGGCGGTATCATGTCGATCCGCCCTATAACCAGGGTTCCTGGTCCTGGGGCTTTCGCGAGCCGGGCATGCCTCAGGGCATCACGCCGGGCCTGACCTTTCACGCGAAATATGGCGAACCGGTTTTTGTCCGGCGCCTCAATCGATTGCCTCCGGTAGGAGCGGGAAAAGTAAGGTTCGCGCTACCCAGTACGACGATCCATTTACATAATGCGCATACCGCCTCGGAAAGCGACGGTATACCCCAGGACTATACCTGGCCGGGGGAGTATTGGGATCATCACTATGGCAATTTTCCTGCCGGGTTCGACAAACGCGAAATCATGAGCACCTTGTGGTATCACGACCACCGCATGGATTTCACCGCTCCGAACGTTTATGCAGGCCTGAACGGTTTTTACCTGCTTTTCGACAAGAAGGACGCGAACGACGAAACCAAAAAGGGAACGTATCGGCTGCCGAGCGGAAAATACGACGTACCGCTGATACTGCATGACGTCCAGTTCGATCAGAACGGCCAAGCCGTTTGGGACTTTTTCAACCCCGAACCGACCGGAAACGACCTGCCCAGCGCGCTTTATACGACACACGGCATGATCGGCGACCGTTTTACGGTCAATCGAATCATCCAGCCTTTCTTTATTGTCGAAGCGCGGAAGTACCGCTTCCGGGTTTTGAATGGCGGCCCGTCCAGACTGTACGAGCTGTATGTGCAAAAAGAAGGCGGCTCGGATCAGGGCGAACAGTTTTTCGTCATTTCCACGGACGGCAACCTGCTGCCGAGACCGATCGAAACCAACAATATCAGGCTCGGTGTCGCCGAGCGCCACGACATCATCGTCGATTTTTCCAAATATAAACCCGGCGATAAGTTGTATTTGGTCAACCGGATGGAAATTCGCGAAGACGGCGCGGGCTGGACCGGAAGATTGCTGGATCAAGGCAACCAGATCATGCGCTTCGATGTGGTGGCCGCCAAGGCGCCCGATCCCAGCCGCATCCCCGACCACATGCGCGCATTGCCGCCGATCAAAAAGCGGCTGGTAAGAAAAGAAAGATTATTTGTTTTTGACTACGACAACGGCTTATGGACGATCAATGGCAAGCTGATGGATCCTAACCGGCCTGATGCCTTGATCGAACAAGGCAGCGCCGAAATCTGGACCTTTCGAAACGCCGGCAACACCTGGATGCACCCCATTCACAGCCATTTCGAGGAGTTCCAGATCCTGGAAATCAACGGTAAGCCGGTGGACCGCCACGACGTCCGCCACGCCAGAAAGGACGTGGTGATGTTAGGCCCCAACGAAGAGGTGAAATTTTACTCGCGTTGGCGCGATTTTCTTGGCAAGCATGTGATGCACTGCCATAACGTCGTGCATGAAGACCATGCCATGATGATTCGATGGGATATCGTGCCGCCCGGTGAAGGCGATTGATAAGAGCATATAGCACGCCCCCCATTCGACACACATAAAGGTAGTTATGAAAGACAAAAATGTTCAGGATGCTTCATCCACTACGTCATCAAAACTGGAGCTGAGAAACAAATTAGCGAAAGCCCTTTTGCCACCGCCCACTCAGGGCCGCGGCGGCAATCGGATGCCGGATGTTCCGGTGACTTCCCATAACGGCAAGAGTTACCGTTTTTACAGCGATTTAATTCGCGACAAAGTGGTCTTGGTGCAATTCATGTCGATCGATGGACAGAAACATCATCCGACGATCGAGCACATTGCGGAGATCGCACGCCGTCTTGGCGACAAACTGGGAAAAGAGGTCAGCATCTATTCAATCACCACCGACCCTGAAAAAGATACCTTGGACAGGCTCGCCGCCTATGCGAAGAAACATCATATTCCTAAGGGCTGGCATTTGCTGCGGCCATCGGATGAAGACGCCAAATCCATCAGCGGACGCTTCGCGAAGCACTTGTCCAAGCACCATCAACATGGCGGCATCAACGTGCGGATGGTGCATTACGGAAACGGCGGTGTCGGCTTATGGGGCGCATTCGCGTCGGACGCCGATCCCGATATGGCGGTAACGCGCCTCGGATGGCTGCAAAAAGGCAATTCGGCGGGCGCTGAAATCAAGCGCGCCGGCCCCGTGAATCTGGCAGGCCGGCACCATGACAAGAACAGCAACCGCGATGTTTAGCATCTTCGGTCTCTGATGCTGAACTTTCAAAGCTATTTAAGGAACAGAGTTCGTTATGTTGAAAACTAAATTCACCTATAGCCGTTTGCTGTTTACGATCACGTTGGCCCTAGGGGGAAATGCCGCCATCGCCGCCGATTGCACAGACGTTATGCCGCGGCCGCGCCCCCCTCAAGCCAATGAGTGGCAAACAGTCGACAACGGGGTAACCACCACGCATATCATCACCCCTGAAGGCGCATTCCCAAGCCAGGATCCTTTCACCAATCCGCCGGGCAGCAACCATCTGGATACCGTTTACAAGAATGTTTGCGACGGTAACGGCGTCGAAATGGTCAATACCTTGCCTTCCACACCCGAAAATCCCTATAACTTACATGACAACCCCGTCGTTTCAGTGATCGATAAAACCTCGCCTACCGATGATTTACGGGAAGCTTTTCAACTGATCAAAAAATCGAAAGGGCATGATAAGCTGGCCGTACAAAAGGCTATTGATATTCTGGAAGGCAATCCCATTCCAAGCCGTACCTATAGCGGCATGGCATTATTACATTATAAGGGGCCGGAAAGGATAAAGCATGTGCAAGCGGTGTACGATGCAAATAACGTCAAGATTGGCGGTATCGTCGATGTACATCAAGTCTGGTTCGACGGCACTATCCAGTCAGACGCGGCGATGATCGACCCCAGCGATGTGCTCGATGTGCCCTGGACCGTCCGCTTTACCGTCGATACCCTCAATCGCGGCCACGAGGATTTCGCGCCGATGGTAATGTATTTCGACGATCCGGCGCTCAGCCCTCCCGGCATGCCGCCGATGCCGCATGTGCTAATGGATCAGACTTTTTTTCCGATGGAAGACGGTACCCGTACGGTATACGAAATCAAAATGGCGCCGGGCAAATATTATAATCTGACCTACAACTGGGGCTGGCGCAAGCACCCTCCCCGGGTTCAGGTTTCTGAAAATGCCCGTAAAATGATAGCGGGCAAAAGCTTGCCGCAATGGGAAATTGACGTCTTCGGCCCACACCCAAGCGCTAGCGAAGCTGAAAAACTGGCAGCCATTGCAAAAATCGGCGATCTTGCGCCCGAAAAGCGCATGTGGAATCTCTTGCGGTCTATTAAGGCTAACGGCAAAGCCTCGGCCAACGATATTAAAAGCCTGAACCGTGCATTCGAACAATCGCAAGACCGAAACAAATTGCCTGACGGAGTAACGGCCGATCCTGACAGCGACTGGACCTTGTTCTTCGTGAATAATACCATTTACGGCCAGATCAAAGGGATCAGGGACGACAGCCATGTGGAATATCCCGATTGGAAACTTAGAGGCAAGACCGTTAAAATCAAGCTGTTGAACGGCGATCATTTCGATCATGCCTATTTCAACGTGGACTTCGGCGGCCGGCGCGGCTGGGAAAACACCTTCCAGTCGACCCAGGCGATCGGCGGCGCCGGACAATGGTTCACCTTCGGGCGCGCGCACTGGTGGGTTAACGCCGGCATGCCCACCGCAGGCAAACCGGGGTTGATCATTACGCCGCCGGCGACAGGATCGGGCGATAATACCGTGGTCGGCCAGCATAACATCGAGATGCAAATGAATTATGAACCTTCACGGCGTTTGCGCTGGTACCAGTTCGACCCGTTGCATCACGACTTCGCGATATGGTCGATTCACTAACCTGAGCCGGATCAACACCTAGATTCCGTCCCATTCAGGGAAAGCGCCGCTTTGATAAACCCAAAGCGGCGCTTACTCTTTTTTACTTTTAGTACTTTATGTCTGGATTGCAAGCCGTACCGTTTTTCAGTGCTATTTTATTACTGGTCAATTGTCAGATGGTATGTTCCGGCGAAATGACGCAAAGCTGGGTGCTTTCCGATTCCAAGCTGATGGCAAATTCCCCGCAGGAAGACCCGCGCGGCAATCAGAATGAAAAAATTTCTGCTGCCGTTCCTGAATTTAGCGAAAATTTTTACGATCTCCCGAACCTGACGCTTATCGACAAAACCGGTAGAGAGGTCGACTTCCTTCAAGTGATCGATTATGGCGGCCCGGTCATGCTGCAATTTATTTTCGCCACCTGCTCTTCGATATGTCCGGTATTGAGTGCTTCATTCGCCAGTGCCCAGCCGGTACTGGATACTCTAAAGGCTTCCTACCGTCTGATTTCGATCTCGATAGATCCCGAGCAAGACACGCCTCAAAAATTGGATGCCTACGCCAATCGCTTCAAAGCCGGAAATAACTGGTATTTTTTTACCGGCAATCGAAAAGATATAGATTCGCTCTTAAAGGCATTCAATGCCGCTTATCCAGGCAGTAACAAGATGTACCACAAACCGCTGACCTTTATGCGTTCGCAGGTTAATGCGCCATGGATCCGAATCGAGAGGCTGCTCAGTAAAAACGACATTGTCACGGCCTATAAAAAACTCATCGAGCCCCAGCCCTTGCCAAAATCAAACCAATAAGAGCTGGCAAGCCATTTCGCCAGATCAATAGACCACACCAGTTTGTAACAATGGGATCCAGATTTTTAACCTCTCGTGCCGGAAAATTCGGCGTAAGCCTGCTATTGATAATTTCCATGGCTTTTTCAGGGTATTGGGCGATGCAATTTTATGGGATGTACAAGAACTCATCACAATTGTCATTCGGCGAACGGATTTATAATCAGGGCCTTGACTCGTCCGGCTCCCCATTACAAGGACGGACCGAAGGCGACATCGATTTCAAGGACGCGAATTTCAATTGCGCCCAATGCCACCGGCGGAGTGGTTACGGTTCCAGCGAAGGCGGAAACTATGTATTGCCGATCACCGGCGCCAGTCTTTTCAATCCCCGAAGTTTCGATCGGGCCGATCTCTTCAAAAAATTGTTTAAAGAGAGTCAGTCCAAACTGTTTTGGGCGCGCATGAGATCCGCTTATCAACGTCCGGCGTATACCGAGGAGTCTTTGGCAAAAGCAATCCGCAAAGGCATCGACCCATCAGGAAGAACCTTGAACCCGCTGATGCCACGTTATCAAATCAGCGACCGCGATATGTCGGGTTTGATAGCCTATCTGAAAAATCTGTCTTCCCAAAACGATCCTGGCATCGACAACCAGTCGATTTATTTTGCAACCGTTGTAGGTAAAGGCGTCGATGCAGACAGCAAAAATGCCATGCTATCGACAATAACCAAGTTTGTAGAATGGCTGAATTTGGAAACCAAGGGAAATCAGGACCATCCTAATTTTTCTCCGAACTATCGTTCCGATTTCGCGAAAGCCTTTCGACTATGGCAACACGACATTTGGGAGCTTTCGGAAAATCCGGCGGATTGGCCAAAAGAATTGCAAGCCTATTATGACAAAAAACCGGTCTTCGCATTGATCGGCGGCATGGCGCCAGGTGATTGGACGCCGATTCACCGATTTTGCGAACAAAATCATCTGCCTTGTCTTTTTCCGATCACTGAGTTGCCGGCGCAGGAGCAGTCCGGCCATTATTCGATCTATTTCAATGCCGGCCTTGCATTGGAAGCCCAAGCAATTGCGAAATATCTCAGCAAGGAAATAAAAGGGGATACGACGGATTCCATTGTGCAGATTTATAGGGATGAAGAAGCTCAAGGGCAGATCCCCGCGAATATTTTCAACGCCGCGATGAGCGCCGAAAGCCCGTTG
The DNA here is from genome assembly GCF_000527095.1 of Methylomicrobium lacus LW14. Taxonomy (NCBI): domain Bacteria; kingdom Pseudomonadati; phylum Pseudomonadota; class Gammaproteobacteria; order Methylococcales; family Methylococcaceae; genus Methylomicrobium; species Methylomicrobium lacus. The sequence continues at coordinate 1,783,531 of NZ_AZUN01000001.1, forward strand.
AAAAGCGAAAAAATTTCCTATAAAAAAATCGAAGACTTCCGGCAAGCATGGTCCGAATATAAACAGAATCATTCGCATATCCGCTCTCTCGTAATTTGGCCCGATAAACTCGGAACCGAGGTGTTAACGGAATTGGCTTTACAACCCGAGGCCATCGAACGCATATTTCTGCCTTCCGGCATGCTGCAAAAAGATTTAAGCACCTTTTCCAAAGACTTTATCGCTAAGCTTATTTTCGCTTATCCTTACGAATTACCCACGGCTTATCATCCGCATGCATTCAGAGTCAGGGCCTGGATGAATACCAGAAGGCTTCCCATTACGAATGACAGAATTCAATTCAATTCCTATTATGCGCTGAATTTGCTGCAATATAGCCTGGAACATGTCGTTGATCACTTTTCACGGGATTATTTGCTCGAATACATAGAGCATGAAGCCGAAAATGCACTCAATCCGGGTACATTCCCAAGACTCAGCCTTGGCCCGGAACAACGATTCGCCTCAAAGGGCGCTTATTTGGTTCAATTAGGCTCTAATCGGTCAATTATTCCTATAAGCGACTGGATTGTTCCATAAGGATGAAAAAATCAGAGCAAAGGATTTAGACAGAAAAAGTGTACAAAACTAAATATCACCACATTGAGAAATCAACAACTTATAAATGTCTTTGCCCAAAATTACATCCAGCTAAGCCATTGATTTTACTTATATTAGCAACAGACTGTTAATCACCGGGTCGGCGGTTCGAGCCCGTCCGGGGGAGCCAAATAAATGAAGGGCTTGCAGAGATGTAAGCCCTTTTTTTTGCCCTGCTTCCGGTCCTTGGGACATTTAGAGCGTCCAAGTCCCAAATTTTGTTTTGGGGTTGAGTCCAAATCAAGTCTTTGATCTATTCTCAGTTCAGGCTAGCCTAAGGCCCACGCAGCCTATCAATTCCACTTACTCACCAGTTTGGAAAGCTGCGGGTCATTACGGAATAACAGACAGGCGCAGTGTGGCATCCGTTGTAACAGTGGCTACGTCTTCAAAACTGGTTTTCGCAAGGGACACCATCCATGTCGCCGTCCATCTTTGTGCCGGGGCAGTTATCCAAGTAGAACTCGGCTTCTTCGCGAGAAGTCATCTGTGAGCAGTAGACCTTCCCTTGGCACTGGAAGTGTTGTTCGGGAATCACAGATTCCACTACTGGCTGAGTCGTTGGCTGGTCGACGATCTCGGTAGGCCGATGGGCCAACTTGTCGTAAGCGAAAACACCGCCAATGATGAGCAACAGGAACAGCAACGGTAGGCTACTCAGCCGCTTTTGCGGTTGATTTATCCTCTGCTTCGGTTTTTGTTGTGCCCTCTCGTAGCTGGCTGAGCCGGTCGGCAGCTCGCGTTTTCTCGCAACGGGTTCCAATGTCAGTTGTTTGGCCACGCCTTCGATGCTGGCATAGATGGCGCGGAGTTTGCCGCTGGCGTCGAATTCAGTCTGGTAAAGGACGGTATCGCCGATAACGGGAGGGCGGCTCATGCCCTTTAATGCGGAGATATGGATGAAGATGTCATTATCGCCGGTGGCGGGCTTGATGAAGCCGAAACCTTTGTCGTCGATCCATCGAACCAGTTTGCCTGTTTCTGTTTGCATGGTTCGCCGTTGCCAAGTTTGTATGGAGCAGTAAGTATAGCAAAGGTAGATATACCGGCTGGTTGAATAGCTCCGTCAACTGTCTTCTGTGATGATCATTTCACAGAACTGCAACAATACCCCCTCATACTAGCCATTACGCGTCTGATCGGACAGTAAACTTAGTTACTCAATAAAAAACCATGAAAGGTCAATCACTGGATAATGACACCTTGATAAACCAGGCGCGTGAGCTTTATGCCATGTTGCTCATCAGACGCAACGCACACCCCATAGCAAGTGACCGTATTGACAGCTTGATTCTGTCAGCCCATCGCCGCTATGTACGCCGGTTAAATCGCTGCGCTGTTTGTTATCAACATCGCTTATATGACTGCAACCGCGAGCCTGGAAAAGATCATACTCCTTGCGAGCGTCATCGATCACCAGATCACTGACATCCGTCGACAAATCGTTTATAAAAATGAAAACCTACACGATACGTCCTTTAGATACCACGTCACTCGCATTATCTGATGCGGTCGATTTGCTATGTTCCAATTGCCCCAGTGAATCTGAACGCTACGAGAAAAGCAGGCTAGTCACTGAAATACGCCCGGCAGATGCGCAGCCTTTCTATAGAAAATTTTTCGGTGCCTATGATTTTGACGGAACGTTGATCGGAGTGGGGGGCATTAAGGCAGCCGATTGGGCTTCAGATACGCATATACTCTACATGATGGCCGTGAATAAAGACCATCGCGGTAAAGGAGTTGGGGCTGCTTTGGAAAGCATCCGGATACAGTGGGTGCGAGACAAATTTCCTAGCGGGCGCTGCCTAGTAAGCACCAGCCATAAAAAGCGCTTTGAGCGCTGGGGTTTCAAAACGGCGAGTGAAGTTAACAACAGGCATCTAATGATCTTGGAATTTTGATGCGGACCCTTTTTTGCCTGAGCGAGTGACTATGGAAGTCTCAGGCTCGGTATGGATTTGCCCGACTTGGCACACCTGTGACAAGGGCATGGCAATACCCTAAATCCGCCTGAGTCAGGGGGGAAATTCAGAATGCTTGTGCTTTATCCAACAAAGCCCGCACCGAGTTTTTGATCAAGAAAACGCGCCAGGGCCGCGAAGATATTTTGGCGAAAATCATTGTTATAAACAAAATGAGAATTCAAAATGAAAGCCTATGTTTACAATTTTGAAAGCCGCAAGGTTATTGCTGTAATCTTGGGAGATAACGAACAAACGATTGAAGATAAATACGATGAATGCTTTGACTCTTACGCTACCAGTCTAACTTACTCACCGGAATTCGATGACGTAAACGTACTGGTGAGAGATGATAACTTCAAGGTCATCGTTGCTAGTGAATAACGATATGCAGGCAATAAAAATCGGCTTAGCGCCGGCTTTTTTTGCTGCTTGCGTGATAACCAAGAGTCGCTATAAAACGGAAATCCCGTTTGGTTCCATGGGATCATATCCATTCCTGTTATAGTGAAATGAAGGCCGCCACAGGCGCTCCTGAAAATAACAAGAACCCCACCCTGCCGCCAATCGTGGTTTTTTCGACACGCTTCGGCTAACCCGCCAGCCGCAAAACGCGCGGCTAGGACATTGAACTGGTTGATTTAATCCGGCTCAGGGCACGCAGAATATAAAATGCCGCGACAGCAGAAGAAATATAAAGCCATGCATGAAGCGAAACCGCCCACCAAATAAAATCCACGATGTACAATAGCCCAACAAAAGCGATGACCTTGATCAATGCAGTTCTTCCCCCTGATCTGTCCAACTAAAAGCGACTGAAGCAATAGCACCCTTGCTCGATCTTAATGACCAACATTCATTCGAGAGAATGTTCTCTGATGTTGAGCGTCAGTCTTAAATCGACTTCAAGCCCCCCTTACTCTTCCAAAGTTTGAATGCTAAGATGCGCGTGGGCGCCTATCCGGCCCAATAGCCGGTGCTCCTCTGGCCGTCAGCGATGATGCGGAACACCTCGCAGTCGTCGGCAAGTTAGCCTGCATGCCGGCACAAACCCTGCCGGCATGACGGACTTGTGTAAAGGGCATGGGCTGGCCTTAATACGCCATTTTGGCAGCATCCTGATCGGTTATCTCGAAGTGTGGCGCGGACCTGCCTATTTTTAATGTATTAGGCTATTCTTTTATAATAACTGACGTTACGTACGATTAATATCCACGAAAAACCCGAAAGACACAAAAAAATGGGTACAAAGAAGAGTGCGGCGTGTTTGAGGTGTATCCGAAAGCAACGGTTGAACGGATTGCGCTATGAAATTTTTCGTGTTTTTCGTGTTTTTCATGCCTTTCGTGGACAATGCGTAATATCAGTTATTAAAAGCCATTCTTAGGACTCCATCGAGGTGTTGTATTTCAAGCCTAATCCACCCATCAAAAGTTTATTATTTATGAAAAAAATACTCTATTTCGTTTTTTCCCTCAGTTTATTTTTAGTAAATAATAGTGTTATAGCCGAACCAGCCAAAGACTGTTTTAATCGTGCTGCCGGGCCTGAAAAAAGATGTTTGGAAGGCAAAGGCAGCCAAAGTAACAGCCGATCAGGCGTATTGCAACTGTTGCAACAGCTCGCTGAACAAAAAGCGATTTCCAGCATTATTCCTCTTTTGCAGGATAGCGAGGCCTATGTACGCGATGCGGCATTAGAAGCATTAGGTCAATTACAGGCAAAAGAAGCGATTCCAACGATGATTCCTCTTTTGCAGGATATTGACAGCCATGTGCGCAGTAAAGCCATCACTGTATTAGTGCAATTTCGCGCAAAGGAAGCGATTCCCAGCATCATTCCTCTTTTGCAGGCAAAAGACAACACTGTGCGCATCAGCACGATGGAAGCGTTATTGCAATTGGAAGCCCAAGAGGCGATTCCAAATATCATTTTTCTCTTAAAAGATAACGATAGCAATGTACGCATGACCGCAATAAACACCTTATGGGAATTGCGCGCAAAAGAGGCGGTTTCCAGCATTATTGCGTTATTGAAAGATAGCGATAAAAATATACGTATTCGCGCAATAGAAGTATTGAGCGCATTACAAGGGAAAGATGCCATTCCCGAAATGATTTCTCTTTTAAAAGATACTGATGACGATGTACGGTTGAGCGCGATAAAAGCATTACAGGATTTAGACGCAAAAAAAGCCGTGCCCAGCATTATCCTTCTTTTGCAAGACAGCAATGCAAAGATGCGTTCTACGGCGATAAGCATGTTACGCAAAGCAAAGGCAAAAGAAGCCATTCCAAGCATTACCCCTCTTTTGCAAGATAGCGCTACTGACGTGCGCAGTAACGCCATCTCGGCCTTAGAAGAGTTACAGGGAAAAGAAGCGGTTTCGAGCATTATTCCGCTTTTAAATGATCCCGTTGGAAATGTACGCATTCAAGCGATCGATTCCTTATCACGCTTGCAAGAAAATGAAATAATCCCTCGCATTATTTCTCTCTTACATGATCATGATGAACGGGTGCAAATCCGAACCATGGAATTATTGCAGCACTTTCAAGAAGAAAATACATCGATTCCTAAAAAAGAAGCGATTTCTAATGTACTCCCTCTCTTGCAGGACGACGACAAAAACATACGCTATACGGCAGTCGCTACATTAAAGGCATTACAGGCGACAGAAGCGATTCCTAGTATTATTCCTCTCTTGCGAGATACGGAAACCTCTGTCCGTTTAACGACGATAGAGACACTGGCCGCATTACAGGCAAAGGAAGCCATCCCCACTTTTATCCATTTTTTAAAAGACAAAGAGCCTAATATCCGCGTTGCAGCCATGGAAGCACTGATAGCGTTACAAGGAAAGGAGGCAATCCCTCATATTGCACCTCTTTTGAAAGATGAAGTCATTGAGGTACGCAAGGCGACGGAAGAAAGACTGTCCAAATTACAGAATCCATTATTAACCGCATTCATTAATAAAACGACTGCCCTGTTAATCGTGATATGCCCTATCCTGGCGTTTTTGCCATTGTTTCTCACCAGAAAAAAGCTTTTTGTCAGCATCGCCGCTTTCATCGCCTCACTCTTTTTATTTCGCATGCTAGTTAATATTTCTCCTGACTACACGCATATGAGAGAAGAAACCCTGCTGGGAAGACTATTCCAGGGAGGCGTATTGTGTGTATTTGCAATCTCAATGTTTTTGAAATTAAGCTGGAGTATCGTAGCGGGTTTAATTAGACGCTCACCCGACATTGATGAGGATAGTTTAAAGGCGAAACAAAATTAATAAAGGATAATATTCAGCACCCAATACGGCTAACGCCAATAATTTGTTGCAAATCCACCTTAAAACAGGGAAGATAGATGGAAGCGGCATAATTATTTTTTAAGCTGCCCCGTTCGTCGCTCGTCCCAATCAAATTTTTTATCAAGCCGCTGATTTTCAGCCGAGGGGTTATCATGAATAAACTTTCTGATGAACTCGCCAATACCTCCGTCTGTCCTCAATGCTTCAAGAAAAATCATACTAATTTCATTGAGCCTGATCCTCAAATGTCGCTTATGTGCTCCTCCTGCGGCTGCAACTATTTTCCCTTCCGTAATGCCATCGATGAACATGAACCACCAAATTTGAACATTTGAATCTTCTGAGAGTTTATCGGCTGCTTGGTGAAATATTTTTATCTCGCATCGTTCGAGCCGACTCGCTTCAATAAGCCTTATCCAGCAGCTTAACCTCAACGTTACCAGCTGTTACCAATAGAGACGAAAGCCAGGCTCGCCGGCCTTACCCCCCAGGGAATGCCGCTTCAGCCCGGCGAATTCTGTGTTTGGCTTCGCGCCGGGCTGGGGCTCGGCGTTTCCAGAGGCGGTTTTCATGTCCGCATCATAAACATTTAAAAACCATCAGCGTAATGTCGTCACTGAACGAATCGGTCCGGCAGAACTGTTTTAAACGTTCCAGGAAGACATTGATCAGCGTATCCGGGGCATCCTGGCAATGTTCAATCAACAGACTTTCAACCCGGTCTATGCCGAAAAAATCGCCCTGCCCGCCTTCCGCCTCAATCAAGCCATCGGTATAAAAAAGGATGATGTCGCCGGACTCTATCGGCAGCGCTTTTTCTTCAAAATAAACCTGTTGATTGACGCCCACGATCAAGCCGTCCGCGTCCAGCCGCAAACAGGCGTTTTGCTGCGGCTTATACAATAAAGGCGGCGGGTGACCTGCGTTCGCAAAGCGGATCAACCGGTTGTCGATATCGTATTGCAGATAAAACAGGGTGATGAAAAAATCCGACTTGTCGAGATCTTCAAACAGAAAACGGTTCAACTGATCCAGTTTGGCGGCCGGCGCCCCGACACCGCCGGCATTCGCGCGAATCGCGCTGCGCGTTTCGACCATGAACAGCGCAGGCCCTATAGAATGCCCCGAAACATCCGCGATCACCATGTCCAGATGGCGGTCGCCACGGAAGAAATAATCATAATAATCGCCGCCGACCTGATCGGCCGGCAAACAGCGGCCGATCACCTCGAAATGCCGATTTTTGATCGGGCTTGCGGGAGACAGCGTCGCCTGAATCTTGCGCGCAATATCGATCTCATTGCGCGCGATCGCGAGTTTGACCTGTGCCTGGCGAATCTGCTGCTCGGCGGCCTTGCGCGCGCTGATGTCATGGATGAAACCGCTGAAGATGAAGACATTGCCTTCTTTCAAAGGCGAAATGCTCAATTCGATCGGAAATTCCGCACCGTCGCGCCGCAAGGCCGTCTGCTCGATCAAACGGTTCAGGATGCTGCCGTTGCCGCCGTGCAGGAAATTATCGAGTCCTAGGCGGTGCGCCTTGCGGAAGCGTTCCGGAATGATCAGTTCATCGAGGCGCTGGCCGATCGCCTCATCGCGGCGCCAGCCGAAAATCTGTTCCGCCTGGCGGTTCCAGTCCCGGATGATGCCGTAGGAATCCATGATCACGATCGCGCTCAGCGAACTCTCGATGATCAGGCGGATACGTTTTTCGCTGTCGATCAGCGCATCCTGAAATCGCTTCCTGACGGTAATGTCGCGATCGACCCCGCGCCATTTGAGCAGCTTTCCTGCCGCGTCGATGATCGGCAAACCGGTCGATTCGGTGATCACCTGATGACCATCCTTGTGCTGATAATGATTGATCAGACTGTAGAACGGTTGATGGCTGGCCGCGTAAAACTGTTGTTCGGCCTTGTCCTGCGCGGTCAGGAATTCGGTGTAATGCCTGCCGACGACCTGGTCAGGGCTATAACCCAAAATCTGCAGCACCGCGGTGCTGCAATAGATATAAAAGCCGCCGGGGTCCTGCTCCCACAGCCATTCGCCGGTCATCTCGGCCATTTGCCGAAAACGCTCCTCGCTTTCGACCAGCGCCGATTCGACATCCCGGCACACATTCACGCCCATGCCGGCGATGCCGGAGGCGTCCACGCCGTCGATTTCCGCGAGATTTTTGTCATTGAATTCCTGAATCAGTATCAATATAGGGATCCGCCCCGGATCTTGCGTCAGCAACCGCGACAGCGACAACTGCGCCTTGATCAGCCGATTGCCACGGGCCGCCACGCCGGCGATCACAGATTGATCGACGCCCGCCTCGATCAGTTGCGTAAAAATTTGCCGCCAGGGCTGCGCCTCGCTTTCCGGGCAGAGGCGATGGAAGGATTGGTCCGCCAGCTCCTGCTCCTCGAAACCGAGCAATTCGGCCGCGGCCGCGTTGACATGCTTGATCCTCGGCGGCCAGGCGACCGCATCGCCCGAACGGTCCCACTCGACGATCACGATCCTGGCTTTCGGAAATTCGTTAGGCAGCTGCAAGAGTCATATCTCCCGGCGGGCGGACAACTATTTTCAAGTTTCCCGAAATAACCTGTTGTTGATGAAGTGAAGGCTAAGCGCCAACCCGTTTAAAATCATATCATAGCCTATCGCTTGCAATGTCTGTCTACTGATGCCATCATGCAGCAGTCTTGGCGGAAATTAGAATTGCCGGCCAACATCAGCAACTACTGCAAAAATACTTGAGTTCAGTGTAAAATGGCCGACTATGCCATCTAATAACCAAATCATGGAACCACGCACCGCAGCAGTCGAACGTAACACGCTCGAAACGCAAATCAAGATCAGCCTGAATCTGGACGGCACCGGCAAATCCCGCTTCATAACCGGCGTGCCGTTTCTCGATCACATGCTCGACCAGATCGCCCGCCACGGCTTGATCGACATTGAAGTCGAGGCGCATGGCGATCTCGAAATCGATGCGCATCACACCGTCGAGGACATCGGCATCACGCTCGGCCAGGCCTTTGCGAAGGCGGTCGGCGACAAGAAAGGCATCGTCCGTTACGGCCATGCCTATGTGCCGCTCGACGAAGCCTTGTCCCGCGTCGCGCTCGATTTGTCCGGCCGTCCGGGGCTCTTTTACGAAGTCAAATACCCGCGCGCGACGATCGGCCGCTTCGATGTCGACCTGTTCCGCGAATTTTTTCAAGGCTTCGTGAACCACGCCGGTGTGACCCTGCATATCGACAACCTGAAAGGCGTCAATGCGCATCATATCGCCGAAACGATTTTTAAAGCCTTGGGCCGCGCCTTAAGAATGGCGGTTGCCCACGACCCGCGCATGGCCGGCATCATGCCCTCCACCAAAGGCACGCTTTAATCCTTAGATTCCATTATCATTGTTAAGTTTATCGGCAATGTTCCCTGAATTTTTTCCCTTTTTAGCCTAAGCCTTCCGCCTAAATCTTATGTCATCCGTCGCTGTTATCGATTACGGAATGGGTAATCTGCATTCCATCGTCAAGGCATTGCAGCATGCCGATCCTGAAACCGAAGTGATCTGCACCGCTGATGCCGATACCATTCTCGGCGCTGACCGGGTGGTGTTTCCGGGCGTCGGCGCGATTCGCGACTGCATGCGGGCATTGCACGAAACCGGTCTGGCGGAGGTTATCCGCCAGGCCGCGGCCACCAAACCGCTGCTCGGCGTTTGTCTCGGCATGCAGGCCTTGCTGACCGACAGCGAAGAGAACGGCGGCATCCAGGGCCTGAATCTGATTCCTGGACACGTCGTCCGCTTTGCCGACAAACTGACCGACGCTCAGGGCAATCAGCTCAAAATTCCGCACATGGGCTGGAATCGGGTGCACCAGACCCCGCATCCCTTGTGGCAAGACATTCCGCAGGACAGCCGCTTTTATTTCGTGCACAGCTATTATGCGCGCCCCGACGACGATAGGACGACGGCCGCCACCAGCGCCTATCCGGACGACTTCGCCTGTGCGCTGACCTGGGGCAATATCTTTGCGGTGCAATTTCACCCCGAAAAAAGCCAGGCCGCCGGTTTGCAGTTGCTGCGCAACTTTTTGCACTGGTCCGGCTGATTCATTTTTTTCGATCGATGATCATCATGACTCTAAAAATTGCTGTTGAGGAAAACCGTGTATGTTGTTAATACCTGCAATTGATTTGAAAGAAGGCAAATGTGTCCGTTTGCGGCAGGGACGCATGGAAGACGACACGGTGTTCTCCGAAGACCCGGTCGCGGTCGCGGGCCGCTGGGTCAATCTCGGCGCCAAACGTCTGCATCTGGTCGATCTGGACGGCGCCTTTGCCGGCAAGCCGCGCAATGCGGAGGTGATCCATGCGATCGCCGAAGCCTTTCCTAACGTGCCTATCCAAATCGGCGGCGGCATCCGGGACGAAGAGACGATCCAGGCTTATCTGAATGCCGGCGTCGAATATGTGATCATCGGCACCAAGGCGGTCAACGCGCCGCATTTCGTTCGCGACATGGCGATCGAATACCCGCGCCGAATCATCGTCGGCCTCGACGCGAAGGACGGCAAGGTCGCGATCGACGGCTGGTCCAAACTGTCCCGCCATGACGTGATCGATCTCGCGAAGCATTTCGAGGAAGACGGCGTCGAGGCGATCATCTATACCGATATTTCGCGCGACGGCATGATGCAGGGCGTGAACATCGAGGCGACCTCCCGGCTCGCGCGCGCAATTAAAATCCCGGTGATCGCCTCGGGCGGCATCACCAATATCGACGACATCCGAGCGCTCGGCCAGATTGCCGGCGACGGCGTGATCGGCGCGATCACCGGCCGCGCGATCTACGAAGGCACGCTCGATTTCGCCGAAGCGGAAAAACTGGCCGAGTCGTTCTGATCATGAGTCTCGCCAAACGCATCATTCCCTGCCTGGATGTCGATAACGGCCGCGTGGTCAAAGGCGTCAAATTCGTCGACATCCGCGATGCCGGCGATCCGGTCGAAATCGCCCGGCGTTACGACCGCGAAGGCGCTGATGAAATCACCTTTCTCGACATTACCGCAACCCACGACAACCGCGCGACGATGGTGCATGTGGTCGAACAGGTCGCCGGCGAAGTATTTATTCCGTTGACGGTCGGCGGCGGCATCCGCACTTTAAACGATATTCGCACCATGCTGAACGCCGGCGCGGACAAGGTCGGCATCAATAGCGCCGCGGTATCCAATCCCGAATTCGTGCGCGAAGCGGCCGAGCGTTTCGGCTCGCAGTGCATCGTCGTCGCGATCGACGCGAAAAAAGTTTCCGCGCCGGGCGATCCCGAGCGCTGGGAAATCTTCACGCACGGCGGCCGGAAATCGACCGGCATCGAGGCGATCGGCTGGGCTAAAAAAATGGTCGACTACGGCGCCGGCGAAATCCTGCTGACCAGCATGGACCGCGACGGCACCCGCGAAGGCTTCGACCTGCGCCTGACGCGCGCGCTCAGCGAAGCGGTCGCGGTACCGGTGATCGCCTCGGGCGGCGTCGGCAACCTGGACCATCTGGTCGACGGCATTATCGAAGGCAAGGCCGACGCAGTGCTTGCGGCCAGCATCTTCCACTTCGGCGAATATACGATTCAACAGGCCAAGGAGCACATGGCCAAGCACGGCATCGAGGTTCGGCTGACATGAGCGAAGCCTGGCTCGACGAACTGCGCTGGACCGAAGACGGCCTGATCCCGGCGATCGCCCAACAGGCGGACAGCGGCAAGATTCTGATGTTCGCCTGGATGAACCGCGAGTCGTTGCGACTGACGGCTGCCGAAGGCTATGCGGTGTACTGGTCCAGGTCGAGGAACAAACTCTGGCGCAAGGGCGAGGAATCCGGCCACCGGCAAAAAGTGCTCGGCATCTATCTCGACTGCGACGAAGACGTGATCCTGATCAAAATTGAACAGCAAGGCGGCATTGCCTGTCATACCGGACGCGAGAGCTGTTTTTACCGACAGTTGCAGGGTGAGCAATGGCAGACCGTCGAACCGGTGCTGAAAGACCCTGAAGCGATATATCGAAAATCATGAGCGACGTATTACAACAACTGGCGGACGTGCTGGAACAGCGCAAGCAACAAACGGCGGACACATCCTATGTCGCGAGCCTTTATGCGAAAGGCCTGGACACGATCCTGAAAAAGATCGGCGAGGAAGCCACCGAAACGGTGATTGCGGCGAAAGGCGGCGATAAACAGCAAATCATCTATGAAATGGCCGATTTATGGTTTCATTGCATGGTGCTGTTGGCGCAGCAAGAACTCGGCCCCGACGATGTATTGAAGGAATTGCAGCGCCGCTTCGGGCTTTCGGGCATCGAAGAAAAAGCGCAGCGGCAAAAATAGCTCATCACTCACACGCTCTTGCGTCACTGCCATTAAGTTAAGGGGGGTATCTCCCTCTCCCTTCGGGAGAGGGTCGGGGTGAGGGGAATAAAATAAGGAAAAATACTTTATTTTGATCCCCTCATCCTAGCCTTCTCCCAGAGGGAGAAGGGACCGGCCATCCTTAACTTAATGGCAGTGACGCCCTTACGTAGAAACGCAATCCACACCGCCCCGTCGGGGCGACAACCACAACCCCAGCATAAGCCCCCAAACTTCAACAAGAGGTAAAATCCATGGGCATCGGCATCTCCGAATTAATAGTGTTACTGCTGATCGTGGTGGTGCTGTTCGGCACCAAACGATTACGCACGGTCGGCTCCGATCTTGGCGCCGCGATCAAAGGTTTCCGCAACGCGGTCAAGGACCAGGACAGTCCAGAACAGGTCGCCGAGGATAAAAAGCCGATCGAAGGCGAAACGATTACCAAACACCAGGAAAAAACCTAAGCGATGTTTGAAATAGGCTTCTCCGAAATCATGATGGTCGCGCTGGTCAGCCTGTTGGTGATAGGTCCCGAGCGGCTTCCCAAGGTCGCCCGCATCGCGGGCTACTGGATCGGCAAGACGAGGCGACTGATCGCCGATGCAAAGGCCGAAATCAGCGCCGAGCTGCATGCCGAGGAACTGCGTCAGGCCTTCGAACACCAGGACGACCTGAAGCAGCTGCAAGACCTGATCGATGAAACCCGGAGCGCCGGGCATGCGCTTCAATCCTCGCTTGAGGAGCACCTGACGCAAGACCGCATCACCCTAGACAAAGACCCGCATGAAGAAAAATAATCCAAACGACGCCCCGGAACTGCCCTTCCTGAGCCATCTGATCGAACTGCGCGACCGCCTGTTGCGCGCGGTCATCTGCGTGCTGCTGGTCTTCATGGCGCTTGCCTATTACGCGAACGATATTTATGCGCTGCTGGCCGGCCCCCTGATGAAGCACATGCCCGCGAACAGCAGCATGATCGCGATCGAGGTCGCCTCGCCGTTTTTTACGCCGTTCAAGCTGGCGCTGGTCGTTTCGATCTTCATTTCTATCCCTTATCTCCTGTACCAGTTCTGGGCCTTCGTCGCGCCGGGGCTTTACCAGCACGAGCGGCGCTTCATCCTGCCGCTGCTGTTCGCCAGCACCCTGCTCTTCTTTCTCGGCGTCGCCTTCGCGTATTTCGTGGTGTTTCCGCTAATGTTCAAGTTCCTGACCGCCGCCGCCCCCGCCGGCGTGACCGTGATGACCGACATTAGCCACTATCTCGATTTTGTGCTGACCCTGTTCTTCGCATTCGGCATTTGTTTCGAAGTACCGATTTTCACAATCGTGCTGGTGTGGACCGGTATTGTGACTCCGCAGGCGCTCGCCGAACAGCGCCCCTATGTGATCGTCGGCGCGTTCATCATCGGCATGGTGCTGACCCCGCCCGACGTAATTTCACAGACCTTGTTGGCGGTGCCGATGTGGCTGCTGTTTGAAGCCGGCTTGTTGTGCTCGCGCCTGATTGTGCGCGGCGATGCCGATCAGAGCAAGGAATTGACGCGCTCTTGAGCCTAAAGCTTCTCGTTCATCCCCTCTTGATCTGACAGCTTCAAAAGCATTTCATCTGGACTACTTGCTACACATCATTGAAGCTGCAAACAGACTCAATGAGTATTCCCGTCAAAACAGCCATGCTTACTTGTTGCGAACCAGCCACCTGTAATTTTTGCAACGCAGCCATTGGCAGTAGTTGATTTTATTGAAGTTGACCGGCAATAGACGACCCAATAGAGACGTTCACCATCTAACTAATTATCCGTCCAGTTCTATCCTCTAACCAGATAGACACATTAGGCTCAACTATTTTTGGAGATTACGGCCGGTACTGGTCGACGTTTTAGTCGTTTCATATGAACGGTCATAATCTTTGCATGTTCCCTGCTCGATATGCCGATTGTTTAGATTGATCAGCATCAATCGGTTATTTCTGGTAAAGGCTTCATAATGTTGACCAGCCTCAGCCCTAAAGACTATTTGGCATAATTGAATATTCTCGGTAACCCGATATGGGGAATTACAGGTAGTCGTTTCGTTGTATACATTTTGCCCATTTTTATTTTTAAACTCGATTTTACTCTGACTACAACTATCGTCACCTGTTTTTTCCTCACGAACGATATATGGGTTATTCAAGGTAATACGTAACTGCCCCGGACGTACTATTACCGTCTTGAAGATATTCAGCTCTATATCATTGACTTTGATATGGTCACGACCCCATGAAGTTTCGCGCCAATCCAGAGCAATCGTAGCTAGCTGATCGTCCGACAATGGTGGGCCATCGTAGCTCTTTATAGTAGTGCAACCGTATAGCGTTAACACACACAGTAAAAGCAACCGCCAATGTCCCCAAAAACCGCTAAGCATTTTCATTCTTTGCCTCAGGTTCAAACGTATTCCAGCCGAGTCAAAAGAAATTAAACCTATTGCTTTTCAAGCAATAGGTTGACAGCAGTCTGGAGAGCAAAATCGCCGTCATCATTTGGATAGATTTGTGTCTCGCCGGGACAAGCATTCCAAATAGCTTCGGGGCTTTGATATTGTTGCGGATCGAGAGCAATTGATGTCCCATCACTGACACAGATATTCGGTACCACGCCAAACTGGCTAAGTAAATTTCCGCTCGGGCGTGTCATTTCCCCAGTTACCAATATCATTGCGCCCCCTCCTTTCATAGGGAAGAGCGTGGATATTTTGTTGTAGCCTTGGGAGGTGGTGCCGATCACGGTTGCGCGCCTATGATCCTGCAAGGAAGCCGCAAGCATTTCCGCACCGGCCGCTGTTTGGCCGTTGATTAAAACAGCCAGCTTCACACCGGAATTCATAGCATTTCCATTGACTGATGCAAGAAAACGCATTTCCGATTCTTCAGATCGCCCACTGGTGGATAAGATAAGACCATCATCTAAAAAATAGTCTGCAACTTCAACAATCGCTCTCAAATCACCGCCAGTATTATCGCGAAGATCGATAATAATTCCTTTGAGAGTTTCGGTATTAGCAGAGCCAAGCGTCGAAATTTGTTTACTAAACAATTCTCTGCCAGGAGAATCGAATCGCGAGATACGGATATAGCCGATCCCTTTTGAATAAAGATTGCTTTCAATGGGCGCGTCATTTACGAATGCTCGCGTCGCAATCATTTCACCTACTTTGCCCGCACGTTCAATCGTCAAACGAACCGTGGAATCCGGCAAGCCTTGAAGTTTGGCGATCACGCCCTCAAGCGGCAGATCACTAAGAATTTGCTCATCGATTTTGAGCAAGCGATCTCCTCTTTTGAGATCGATCCGTTGAGCTGGCGACTCTTTGATTATCGAAGAAATAACATAGTCGTCATTTATTTTCTGAAGCACCAAGCCTACTTTCGCCATTGGAGCGTCGCTTGATGCTTGTTCGACAAGTTTTAACTTAGGATACATCGAATCAGCAATGCCTAGCATCGCGGACTTGATAATATCCTTGGCTTGAAAATTTGGGTGATTGTCGAGTAAATAAAAATATTCCTCTTGCAAGCCGTTTAACGAATCAGCAGATAAGCTGAAGTTTAAGGATCTCGTCAGTGTGAGGTCTTTATAGATTCCATTTCGAGCGGCTTGAATTAACGTTGTCAAATCTATTGGCGCAATGTAATTCGACCGAATAACCGAGATTGTTTCCGTGAGGCCATCAAATAACGCTTGCGCCTCAGGTCGATTTTGAACGGATACAGGCTTGCTAATGGTGGAAGAGGCGCACGATATTAAAGTACAGGAGATTAGGCCGACTAGTCCTAGATACGAGCCCGCCTGTAACCGCTTTTTTAGCGCAGATAATAGAAAAATATCGTGGTGCTGTTGTTCAATGAATGTCATCTTAGGTATTTGATTTACTTTTTTCGGCAGAAAAAAAACTGACCGATTTACATCATTTACACGGCGGCTTTGAGCCCAAATATTGAGACTCAAAGCATTTTCGGCCCGATCAGCCAGTAAATAGCGCCCCCCGCCCAGGTCAGCCCGAGCAACAGCCACGGCAGCCAATGCTGCCGATAAACGATCATTGCTTCGATTGGCGAATCGTCCGTCTGCTCCGATGACTCGGTTTGCCGCGAGGCTTTCTTCAACC